>NZ_CP150918.1:3860000-4550521 GCF_039908635.1 Pseudomonas purpurea | reverse complement strand
CTTTTGCAGGTGCCGAGCGTGCTCCGGGCGGCACCTGCAGGATGGGGCGGTGGCCACGGCCGCCAGCAACGTCAGGCGTGCAGGCGCACCCAAACGCTGACCAACACCGTCGCCGCCATCAACCACGCCACCGCCGCCACCGCCAGCGATGCCTCCAGTCGCATCCGGTCGACCATCACGTACAAGGTCGCCAGGTACACGAAGTACGGAATGATCGACCACATGCCAAACACGATGGTGGTCTTCAGGTCATCCAGCGAGCGGCCCTTGCCGACGATGTAGTGGGCAATCAGCGCAAAGGTCGGAAACAGCGGCACCAGCCCTGCGATGTAATAGTTCCTGGTCTTGGCCAGTGCGGCGAGGATCACCACCACCGCGGCACCGAGTGCAGCCTTCAACAGTAAATCCACGGGCATTCTCGCGGCGGGTTAGTGGCTCAGGCCGTACTTCTTGACCTTGTCGAACAGCGTGGTCTTGGCCATGCCCAGTTCCAGGCTGGCCTGGGTCAGGTTGCCGCCGCTGCGTTGCAGGGCGTCGTTGAGCAGGTTGCGCTCAAACGCTTCCACCGCTTCGGCAAACGCCAGCCCTTGAGTGCTGCCACCGGTACCGGATTTCTTGAAGGCTGGCAAACCGAGGGCGAAGCGTTCGGCGACGTTGCGCAGTTCGCGCACGTTGCCCGGCCAGTCGTGGCTCATCAGGTTCGACAAGGTCTGGTTGTCCAGTTCGGGCAACGTGCGGTCAAAGCGCAAGGACGACTGCTGCAAGAAGTGTTCGAACAATTGCAGGATGTCTTCGCGACGCTCACGCAGGGGCGGCAGTTCCAGGGTCACCACGTTGAGGCGGTAATACAGGTCGCTGCGGAACTGGCTGGCGCGGCTCAATTCGTCGAGGTCGGACTTGGTGGCGGCGATCACTCGGCAATCGACGGCAACGCTCTGGTTCGAGCCAAGACGCTCCAGGGTGCGTTCCTGCAAGACCCGCAACAATTTGATCTGCAAGGGCAGCGGCATGCTTTCCACTTCATCGAGGAACAGCGTGCCGTCATGGGCGTGTTCGATCTTGCCGATGCGCCGTTTGCCGGCACCGGTGAAGGCGTTGGCTTCGTGGCCGAAGATTTCGCTTTCGAACAGGTTTTCCGGCAAGCCGCCGCAGTTCAGGGCCACGAATTGTTGGGAGTGGCGGCGACTGAAGTCGTGCAGGCAACGGGCAACCAGTTCTTTGCCGGTGCCGGTTTCACCTTCGATCAGCACGTTGGCCGAGGTGTCGGCCACGTTGGCGATCAACTCGCGCAAATGCTGCATGGCCGGTGAACGGCCAATGATCCGGCCTTCGAGGGAATCGCGTTCGGCCAGTTGCCGACGCAGCGACGTCACCTCGCGGGCCAGTCGGCGCTGCTCCAGCGCGCGGCGTGCGACGTCCACCAGACGTTCGGGGGAGAAGGGTTTCTCCATGAAGTCGTAGGCGCCTTTTTGCATCGCGCCAACGGCCATGGAGATATCGCCGTGGCCGGTAATCAGCACCACGGGCAGGCTGCGGTCGCGGGCCTTGAGGCGGGTCAGCAGTTCCAGGCCATCAATGCCGGGCAGGCGAATGTCGCTGACGACGATCCCGGCGAAGTTCTCGCCGACGCGCTCCAGCGCTTCTTCGGCGCTGCCCACGCCAATGCACGGAATGTCTTCCAGGGTCAGGGCTTGCTGGCAGCCGAGCAGGACATGGGGGTCGTCTTCGACGATCAGCACACTAAGGTCGTTGTTCATATTGGCTCGGCGGGAAGGGGGCTTACCAACGGTAAACTGAGGACGAAAGCGGTACCACCGCTGGCCGGGTGCTCGACGCCCAAATGGCCGCCAGTGGCGGCGGCCAGGCTTGCCGAGAGGGTCAGGCCGAGGCCCAGGCCCTGTTCGCCAGGTTTGGTGGTGAAGAAAGGTTCGAACAAATGTTTGCGCGTCTCGAGGTCAATGCCGTGGCCATTGTCGCGCACGCGCAGGCGATATTTGCCCTCGACAGCGTCGCCCTCCAGCCATAGCACCGGCAGTGGCTGCGCTTGCATGGCGTCGAGCGCGTTGCCGATCAGGTTGACCAGAATCTGCTCCAGACGGGTCTGGTCGATCTGCACCTGAACATCGGAAAAGTGCCGATGCACCTGCAAGTGCGCGGACTCCACGCGACTGCCCAGCAGTTGCAACGCTGCGTCTACGGCTTTGCCCAGGCTGGCCTGACCCTGATCGTCACCGCGCCGGGCGAAGGAGCGCAGGCTGGCGGTGATCCGGCCCATGCGGTCGATCAGTTCGTTGATGGTCTTGAGGTTGGTACTGGCGACATCGAGCTGACCACGTTCGAGGAACCGAACCGTGTTGCCCGACAGCGTGCGCAGGGCCGCCAGCGGTTGATTCAATTCATGGGCGATGCTGGTGGACATCTGCCCGATGGCGGCGAGTTTGCCGGCCTGCACCAGTTCATCCTGGGCGCGGCGCAAGGTTTCTTCGGCCTGGCGCCGCTCGCGGATCTGGCTCTTGAGGCGCTCGTTGCTGGCGCGCAGGTCGCCGGTGCGCTCGGTGATCCTGCGCTCCAGTTGGTTGTTGGCCTCTTGCAGCGCTTCACGGGCGGCGAGGCGGGTGGCGATGACTTTGCGTCGCTCGTTCCAGGCAATCAACAAAAACGCCACCAGGGCAAACGCCACCGCCACCAGGATTCCCTGATTGATTGCCTCGCGCCGCAAATCCTGCAACGGCGTGAGCAGGGTGAAGTTCCACGGTGTGTCGCTCAAGGGCCGGGTCTGTGACAGGTAGCTGACTTCTTCTTCGTCGGACACCAGTTCGGTGTTGGCCGGGAAGGTCAGTTTCTCCACGCCTTCGGCCAGCCGCTCGCGAGCCAGCGGCTCGAGTTCGTTGAGCGGGAACCAATAGTATTGAAGGCTGCGGGCCAGGCGTTCCTTGGTCTCGTCGCTCAGGGGCATGACCGATTTGAGTCGTCGCGCCGGGTCGCTGGAAAGGATGATGATGCCGTTTTCGTCGCTGACGAAGGCTTCCAGTCGGGCACGTTGCCAGCGTTCTTCGAGGGCTTCGAGGCGGACCTTGACCACCGCGACGCCGATGATCTTGCCTTGCTCTTCCAGGCCGTGGGCCAGGTAGTAGCCGGGTTCGCCGTTGGTGCTGCCAATGCCGTAGAAACGTCCGGGCTGGCCGCGTATGGCGTTCTGGAAATAAGCGCGAAAGGACAGGTCTTCACCGAGGTAGCTGTCGACATCGCGCCAGTTACTGGTGGCCAGCACGCGGCCAGTGGTGTCCATCACGTAGATAGCCCGACTGCGGCTGCGCCGGTTCAGGCCTTCAAGGTAATCATTGACCGCTTGCCGGTGTTCCGGCGACGGGTCGTCCAGCAATTGCGAAACACTTGATTCGAGTTCCAGCAGGCTGGGCAGGTAGGTGTATTTGCTGATCTCGCTTTCGACCGTGCGGGCGTGCAGTTCCAGCTGACGCTGTCCGTTCTCGCTCAGGCTGCGGATGCCGTAGTGTTCGCTGGTCCAGAAACCGACGTAACCGAGACCGACCATCAGCAAGATGACCAGTGGCGGCAGAAACAGATGGCGAATCAGACGGGGTTTCACGGCGAGTGATGGCGGTGCGGCGCGATAGAGAGTGGGGTCGCATTTCATCACAGATGCCTTGGGTCAACCAGCGTGGCAGCGGGCTTACCCTTTATTCAGTCGAGCGCAGAACCTGTGGCGAGGGAGCTTGCTCCCGCTGGGGCGCAGAGCGGCCCTGAAACTTGCCAATGCAATTTATCTGATACACCGCACTGGCTGGTTCTACGACTGCTTCGCAGCCGAGCGGGAGCGAGCTCCCTCGCCACAAGGGCAAAACTGCTCTCCTATCGAGAGCAGTACCGGTTTTAGTGCTGCAGGATCTTCTCGAGGAAGTGCTGTGCACGCTCGGAGCGGGCGCTGATGTCGCCGAAGAACTCTTCTTTCTGGCAGTCTTCGATGATCTTGCCCTGGTCCATGAAAATCACCCGGTCTGCCACTTTACGGGCGAAGCCCATTTCGTGGGTCACGCACATCATGGTCATGCCTTCGTGCGCTAGTTGCACCATCACGTCGAGCACTTCGTTGACCATTTCCGGGTCGAGTGCCGAGGTCGGTTCGTCGAACAGCATGACGATAGGGTCCATCGCCAGCGCACGGGCAATCGCCACACGCTGCTGCTGACCACCAGAGAGCTGGCCCGGGTGCTTGTGAGCGTGAGCGGAAAGACCGACGCGCTCGAGCAGTTGCAGGCCTTTCTTGGTGGCCTCTTCCTTGCTGCGGCCCAACACCTTGATCTGCGCGATGGTCAGGTTTTCGGTGATGGTCAGGTGCGGGAACAGTTCGAAATGCTGGAACACCATGCCCACGCGCGAACGCAGTTTCGGCAGGTCGGTCTTCGGGTCGGCGATGGACGTGCCATCGACCACCACGTCGCCTTTCTGGAACGGTTCCAGGGCGTTGACGCATTTGATCAGGGTGGATTTGCCGGAGCCGGACGGCCCGCACACCACGATCACTTCGCCTTTTTTGACCTCGGTGCTGCAATCAGTCAGTACCTGGAAGTCGCCATACCACTTGTTGACATTCTTGATAGAGATCATACGGCAAACCTTTTTTGCAGACGCTTGACCAGCAGCGAGGCGGCAAAGCTGATTGTGAAGTACACGAGACCTGCGAAGATCAGGAACTCATTGGAGCGGCCGATGATGTCGCCACTGGCCCGCGAAGCATTGAGGAAGTCCACCAGACCGACCGCGTACACCAGCGAGGTGTCCTGAAACAGGATGATGCTCTGTTGCAGCAGCAGCGGGGTCATCTTGCGGAATGCTTGCGGCAGGATGATCAAACGCATCATCTGGCCATACGTCATGCCCAGAGCCTGGGCGGCGCCCATCTGGCCTTTTGGAATCGACTGCACGCCGGCACGGACGATTTCGCAGAAGTACGCCGCTTCGAACATCATGAACGCCACGATGCACGAGGCGAACGCGCCGATCGGGGTGTCTTCGCCGGTGATCCAGCGCAGGACGAACGGCACCGCCAGGTAGAACCAGGTGATCACCAGCAGCAGTGGGATCGAACGGAAGTAGTTGACGTAGGCGCCGGCAATGTTCGACAGCAGCTTGTTGTGGGACAGGCGCATCAGCGCCAGGATCGTGCCGAGGATGATCCCGCCGACGACGCCGAGCGCCATCAGTTGCAGGGTCATGACCATGCCGTTCCACAAGCCCGGCAGGGACGGAATGACGCCCGAGAAGTCGAATTCCATCATTTACCCCCTACGGAGATCAGGCCGGGTACGGCAACTTTCTTCTCGACCACACGCATCAGCAGCATCAGGCTCATGTTCAGGGTGAAGTAGATCAGGGTCGCCAGGGTGAAGGCTTCGAACAGGTTGGCGGAGAATTCTGCGGTCTGTTTGGTCTGCGCGAGCAGCTCCATCAGGCCGATCAGGGACGCCACGGACGAGTTCTTGAAGACGTTGAGAAATTCCGAGGTGAGCGGCGGAATGATGATCCGGTAGGGCCTGGGGCAGCAGCACGTTCCAGTAGATCTGCGGCAGGCTGAAACCCATGGCGCGGGCGGCCGATTCCTGGCCACGCGGCAGCGCCTGGATACCGGTGCGCACTTGTTCGCACACCCGGGCAGCGGTGAACAGGCCCAGGCACACGACAACGCTCAGGTAGGCGGAGGTAGTCGGGTGCAGGTCCTGCTTGTACCACTCTTGCAGGTCGGCGGGCAGCAGGTCGGGCACCAGGAAGTACCAGATGAACAGCTGAACCAGCAGCGGCACGTTACGAAAGAGTTCCACGTAGCAGGTGGCGATGCCCGATACCAGGCGATTCGGTACGGTGCGCATGACACCCAGAATCGAACCCAGCAGCAACGCGATGATCCAGGCCACGATGGCGATGGCGATGGTCCAGCCCAGCCCGGAAATGAACCAGTCGAGATAGGTCTCGCTGCCCACGCCGGTGGACTTGAAGAACACGCCCCAGTCCCAGTTGTAATTCATTAGGGTCTCCCCTCAGATCGATCGATGTACAAGTGCCCGCCTGGGGAAAGTCCGTTCCCGCCTGATTCGAAAATCAGGCACACACGATCGGCTCGACAACCACCGGTTCGAGTGCTTCCAAAAAAGTGCCAGCAGGGAGTGACAGCCTTCTGAAAGGGCGCGGGCCCTTTCAGAAGGTAAGGTTAGTCAGAAATCAGGATTTTTTGTCGTCAGCCGCTTTGTCGGTCGGATTGGCGATCAGGGCCTTGAGCTCGTCGCTCATCGGGAACATCAGGTTCAGGCCTTTTGGCGGGATTGGCTGCAAGAACCACTTTTCGTAGATCTTGTTGATTTCGCCCGAAGCGTAGGTCGCCTTGATGGCGTCATCGACAGCCTTCTTGAACGGCTCGTCGCCCTTGCGGACCATGCAGCCGTAAATTTCATAGGACTGTGGTGTGCCGGTCACGGCCCAGTCGGTCGGCTTCTTGGCCTTGGCCATTTCACCGGCCAGCAGCGCATCGTCCATCATGAAGGCAACAGCGCGGCCCGATTCCAGCATCTGGAAGGACTCGCCGTGGTCTTTGGCGGAGATGACGTTCATGCCCATCTGCTTGTCGGCGTTCATCGACTTGAGGATGCGCTCGGACGTGGTGCCTGCGGTGGTCACGACGTTCTTGCCTTTGAGGTCAGCGAAATCCTTGTAGGTCGAGTCCTTTTTGGACAGCAGACGCGTACCGATTTCGAAGATGCCGACAGAGAAGTCAACTTGTTGCTGACGCTCGACGTTATTGGTGGTGGAGCCGCACTCGACGTCCACGGTGCCGTTCTGCACCAGCGGAATACGGGTTTGCGAGGTGACCAGGTTGTACTTGACCTGCAGGTTAGGCATGTCCAGGTCTTTTTTGATGGCTTCGACGATTTTCAGCTGAATATCGTGGGAGTAGCCGACCGGTTTGCCGGTAGCGTCCGCGATGTAGGAAAACGGAATGGAAGCGTCGCGATGGCCCAGGGTGATGGTGCCGGACTCTTTGATCTTCTTCAGCGTGCCGGTGAGTTCGGCTGCGAAAACTGGAGTGCTAATCAGTGCGGCAGCGATAGCTGCGCCCAGAAGATGGGGAACGATGCGCATCAAATTTTCCTCGACATTGTTTTTATATGGAGCCAGTTCATCGGCCCTTTTTTTGTACTGCGAATGCCTTGACGGCTCCTGAAGTGTTGGCACATCCGGCATTCGTCCCAGAGTGTAGAGCATGAGTCGTGCCAGGCCAGGTGGCTCGCATCAACGTATTGATTTAGAAGGCTATTAAGTATTTGTGACGGTATTTTCCCCGGTTATTAATCCGGTTTACCGAATTGACCACAGGGTCGCGTTCGGAAAACCGAATGCAATCCTGTGCCCGGCACTTCCCCTGTGGGAGCGAGCTTGCTCGCGATAGCGGTGTGCCAGGCGAGCTCAATGTTGGATGTGCGGGCCCTATCGCGAGCAAGCTCGCTCCCACAGTGGATCTGTGATGGGCATCAGAATGCAAAAAGCCCCTGAATCATGAGATTCAGGGGCTTTCGTTTAACCGGAATATCGATCAGGCCGCTTCGATCTTGCTGCGGTTCTGCTCGACCTTGTTCAGGTAGTGCTGCACGTTCTGTTGTTCCGCCGGGGTGGTGAACAGCCCGAGTTTGCTGCGGCGCCACAGGATGTCGTGGGCGGTGGTGGCCCACTCTTCGCTGCACAGGTAATCGACTTCGCGGGTGTAGAGGCCGCCACCCAAGTGTTCGCCCAGGTCGCTGAGGTTCTGCACGCCCTCAAGCATGCGCCAGGTGCGGCTGCCGTAGGTGGTGGCCCAGCGGCGGGCAATTTCGGTTGGCACCCAGTCGAACTTGTCGCGAATCAAGGCGCTCAAGGCTTGTGGCGTGGTCATGTCTTCGCCGCCCGGCAGGGGCGCGGTGGCGGTCCAGCTTGGCTTGATGTGCGTGAAGTACGGCGTCAGCTGCGCCATGGCCGATTCGGCCAGTTTGCGGTAGGTGGTCAGCTTGCCGCCGAACACCGACAGCAGCGGTGCTTCTTCGCCACTGCCGGACAGCGCCAGGGTGTAGTCGCGTGTGACAGCCGATGGGTTGTCGGATTCGTCGTTGCACAGCGGGCGAACACCGGAATAGGTGTGCACGATGTCGTCGCGGCTCACTTGCTTCTTGAAGTGGGCGTTGACGACCTTGATCAGGTAATCGGTTTCGCCTTCGGTGATCGCCACTTTTGCCGGGTCGCCGGTGTATTCGCGGTCAGTGGTGCCAATCAGGGTGAAGTGATTGAGGTACGGAATGGTGAACACGATGCGCTGGTCTTCGTTCTGAAGGATGTGCGCGTGCTCGCCTTCGTACAGCTTCGGCACGATCAGGTGGCTGCCCTGGATCAGGCGGATGCCGTAAGGCGATTCCATCTTCAGGTCGTCCTTGATGAACTTGGCGACCCATGGGCCGGCAGCGTTCACCAGCGCCTTGGCGCGGATCGAAAACAGGCTGCCATCGGTGCGTTCCAGGTTCAGTTCCCACAAGCCTTTGCTGCGGCGGGCGCTGACGCAGCGGGTTTGTGTATGAACGTGAGCGCCTTTTTCGCGGGCAGCCATGGCGTTCAGCACCACGAGGCGGGCGTCGTCGACCCAGCAATCTGAGTATTCGAAGCCTTTGGTGATTTCGCTTTTCAGCGCGCTGTCGGCACCGAACTTCAGGCTGTTGGAGCCTGCGAGTTTTTCCCGCTTGCCCAGGTGATCATAGAGGAACAGGCCGGCGCGGATCATCCACGCCGGGCGCAGGTGCGGGCGGTGTGGCAGTACGAAGCGCATCTGCTTGACGATGTGCGGGGCCTTGGCCAGCAGCACTTCGCGTTCGGCCAGGGCTTCGCGCACCAGGCGGAACTCATAATGTTCGAGGTAGCGCAGGCCACCGTGGATCAGCTTGCTGCTGGCCGACGAGGTGTGGCTGGCCAGATCGTCCTTTTCGCAAAGGAACACCGAAAGACCGCGACCGGCTGCGTCTGCTGCAATCCCTACGCCGTTGATCCCGCCGCCAATAACGGCAACATCATAGACTTCGGCAAGCGGTGGAGCAGGCAAGGTAGAGGTGGTCATGAGCAGGCCTCGCGATCTTTTATGATCTGATCGTATTGGAATTCGAACATTAATGTTCATTTGCGAAAATGGTAGCCCATAAAGCCGCCCGCAGCCAGTCAACTTCGATTGAAAATACTGATCGAAGGGCCGCCAAAGGAAAGTTTCCGAACATTGAATGAGGCTGGGAGTGCTTTTGTGGCGAGGGAGCTTGCTCCCGCTGGGCTGCGAAGCAGCCCTAAAACCGGTGGGCGCGGTTTTTCAGGAAGAACATATCGTCTGATTTGCGTCTGCTGCGCAGCCGAGCGGGAGCAAGCTCCCTCGCCACAGGGGAGCTTTGCTGTCGGGTGGGGTTAAACGACTTCCAGCCGAATCTTGTGTTGATTCAACAGTTGAGCCAGCGCCGGCACCGGCTGCTGGTCGGTGACCAGGCAATCGATCAGGCTGATCGGCCCCAGGCGAATCATGGCGTTACGCCCGAACTTGCTGGAGTCGGCGGCCAGGATGACTTGCCGGGCGTTGGCGATGATCGCCTGGGAGACGCGCACTTCCTGATAGTCGAAGTCCAGCAGGCTGCCGTCTTCGTCGATACCGCTGATGCCCACCAGCGCGAAGTCGACCTTGAACTGGTTGATGAAGTCGACGCTGGCCTGGCCCACCACACCGCCATCACGCCGCACGTTGCCGCCCGTCAGCAGGACGTCGAAGTCGTCCTTGGCACTGAGCATGGTCGCGACGTTCAGGTTGTTGGTGATGATTTTCAGGTGGCTGTGATTGAGCAGCGCCCGAGCGATGGACTCGGTGGTGGTGCCGATGTTGATGAACAGCGAGGCATGATCGGGGATTTGCTTGGCGATGGCTTCGCCGATGCGTTGTTTCTCATCGCGCATCTGATCGGCGCGCATGGCGTAGGCGGTGTTTTCTACGCTGGAGTCGTAGGCTGCGCCGCCATGGTAGCGACGCAACAGATTTACTTCCGCCAATTGATTGATATCGCGGCGGATGGTTTGCGGTGTGACGACGAACAGCTGAGCCATTTCCTCGATGCTGACGTAGCCGCGTTCGCGGACCAGTTCGAGGATTTGCTGCTGACGGGGAGGCAGATTCATGGGGCTTCCTTTGGGCTGCCGTGCAAAATTTGCCCATGATGCCGCAGGAATCCGCTCCCTACCAGTTAGAACCCTTTAAGGGTCCAGAGCCTGGCTTATTCAGCGCCTTCGTGTGGTTCCCAGTCGCGGGTGCGGCTGACGGCTTTTTTCCAGCCTGCGTAGAGTTTTTCCTTCGCGGTTTCGTCCAGGGTCGGATCGAATTCGCGCTCGATCACAGCCTTGCCGCGCAGTTCTTCCAGGCTGCCCCAGAAGCCGCAGGCCAGACCGGCCAGGTAGGCAGCGCCGAGAGCGGTGGTCTCACGCATTTGCGGGCGTTCGACCTGAGTGCCGAGGATGTCGGCCTGGAACTGCATGAGGAAGTTGTTTGCAACCGCGCCGCCATCCACGCGCAGGGCCTTGAGGCGCTCGCCGGAGTCCTGTTGCATGGCATCGAGTACGTCGCGTGTCTGGTAGGCAATCGACTCCAGCGCTGCACGAATGATGTGATCCACGCGTACGCCACGGGTCAGGCCGAACAGTGCGCCACGGGCATACGGGTCCCAGTAAGGGGCGCCGAGACCGGTGAAGGCCGGCACCAGGTACACGCCATTGCTGTCCTTGACCTTGTTGGCGAAGTACTCGGTGTCGTGTGCGTCGTTGATGATTTTCAGTTCGTCGCGCAGCCACTGCACGGTGGAACCGCCGTTGAAGACGGCCCCCTCCAGGGCGTAGGCCACTTCGCCACGAGGGCCGCACGCGATGGTGGTGAGCATGCCGTGCTTGGACTTCACGGCTTTGTCGCCGGTGTTCATCAGCAGGAAGCAGCCGGTGCCATAGGTGTTCTTGGCCTGCCCCGGTTCAACGCACATCTGGCCGAACAGTGCCGCTTGCTGGTCGCCGGCGATACCGCCGATGGCGATGCCGCTCTTGGTGTGGCCGTAGATTTCAGACGACGATTTGACCTCTGGCAGCATCTCGCGCGGGATGTCCAGGATCTCCAGCATCTTCGCGTCCCACTCTAGGGTGTGGATGTTGAAGAGCATGGTGCGCGAGGCGTTGGTGTAGTCGGTGACGTGGGTCTTGCCGCCGGTAAATTTCCAGATCAACCAGCTGTCGACGGTGCCGAACAGCAGTTCGCCGTTGCGAGCGCGTTCGCGGCTGCCTTCAACGTTGTCCAGGATCCACTTGAGCTTGGTGCCGGAGAAGTACGGGTCGGTGACCAGGCCGGTGGTGTCGCTGATGTATTGCTCGTGGCCATCGCGCTTGAGCTGCTGGCAGATCTCGGTACTGCGGCGGCACTGCCAGACGATCGCGTTGTAGATCGGGCGGCCGGTGGTCTTGTCCCAGACCACGGTAGTTTCGCGCTGGTTGGTGATGCCGATGGCGGCCACCTGGTCATGGTGCAGGGCCGGCTTGAGCCAGGGCCTCGACCATCACGGCGCTTTGTGTGGCGAAGATTTCCATCGGGTCGTGTTCGACCCAGCCGGCTTGCGGGTAATGCTGGGCGAATTCGCGCTGCGCAGTGCAGACCACGTTGGCGTCGCGGTCAAAAATGATCGCTCGCGAACTGGTCGTACCCTGATCGAGGGCAATGATGTAGTTCTTATTCTGAATGTCGGTCATGTCGATTGCCTTGGACGAAATAAGGGAGAGGGCGCAAGCGCGAGATCAGGTTGGGCAGGATCTCGCGCCATCGGTTTCAAGAAATTCTTGGTTTGCCGTCAATGGCCTGTTCTGCATCCTTTGTAGCAGGTGTGGCGTTGGGCAGATAACGGGCAATCAGCCCGCGATAGGCGGCAGCGCCGAGGCAGGCACCCACGATGGGGGCGAATACCGGAATCAGGAAGTACGGAATATCACGGCCGCCAGTGAAGGAAATTTCACCCCAGCCAGCGAAGAAAGTCATCAGCTTCGGACCGAAGTCTCGCGCCGGGTTCATCGCAAAACCGGTCAGCGGGCCCATCGCGCTGCCAATTACCGCAATCAGCAGGCCGATCAGCAGGGGCGCCAGCGGACCCTTCGGCAGGCCGTTGTTGTCATCGGTCAGGGACATGATCACGCCCATCAGAATGGCCGTGATGATCACTTCCACCAGGAACGCCTGGCCAGTAGACAGTGCCGGATGCGGGTAGGTGGAGAACACCGACGCCGTTTCCAGGCTGGCTTGTGTGCCGCGGACGATGTGGTGGGTTTGTTCGTAATCGAAGAACAGGTTGCTATAAAGCGTGTAAACCAACAGCGCTGCGCAGAAGGCGCCAGCGACCTGGGCGATGATGTAGAACGGCAGTTTGCGTTTTTCAAAGTCAGCGAAAACGCACAGCGCGATGCTCACGGCCGGGTTCAGGTGGGCACCGGAAACGCCAGCGGTCAGGTAGATCGCCATGCTGACGCCAACCCCCCAGATGATGCTGATTTCCCACAAGCCGAAGCTCGCACCCGCAACCTTGAGCGCGGCAACGCAACCCGTGCCGAAGAAGATCAGTAACGCAGTCCCCAGAAACTCGGCCATGCATTGGCCGGAGAGTGACGGTTGTTGTAAAGCAGTTGTCATTGAAAACCTCGGTTTTTGTTGTTGTCGGGCGCTGTTTCCGAAGGGTCTGAGCGCGATTTTCACCGAGGCAGGATCCCCATCCTGGTCTCGGCTTTGCTGCTGGGTGCTGCGCAGGATGTTTCGTATGGTATTCAGATTCGAAAAAATATAGACAAGAAACACTGCTGTCAAAGGTCGAAAGTGAACCATCAGTCACTTTTCAACTATTAGTTGTGTGAATGATCGCGTTGACAGTGTCGGGTCAGTTGGCAAAAGTCTGTGGACGGCCGGCCCTACAGCGGCGAAACGGTCTTGAGGTAGAGCCTTTTCAACGGGTATGACCTAGAATCTTGCGGTAACGATTTTTTCTCTCGCTGGCTTGGAGCTGCCATGACCCCTGCATTGGACCTGCTGAAAAAAGTTCGTGCCGAACATCGCGTGCACAGTTACGAACATGATCCGAAAGCCGCGTCCTATGGATTGGAGGCCGCGGAAAAACTGGGGCTGGACCCGGCGCAGGTGTTCAAGACGCTGTTGGCGGCCAGTGAAAAAGGCGAGTTGCTGGTGGCGGTGGTGCCGGTGGTCGGAAGTCTCGACTTGAAGGGGCTGGCACACGCGGCGGGGGTGAAGAAAGTTGAAATGGCTGATCCCGCGGCCGCACAACGGTCGACGGGTTATCTGCTGGGAGGCATCAGCCCACTCGGGCAGAAGAAGCGCTTGCGCACCTTTATCGACAATTCGGCTCAGCCATTCGTGAGTATTTTTGTCAGTGCGGGGCGGCGGGGACTTGAGGTGGAGTTGGCGCCGGCGGTGTTGGCGGAACATACCCAGGCGAAGTTCGCGGATATTGGCCGTACGTGAAAAATAGCTGTGGGAGCAAGCTCCCACATTTTTTCGCGTGTATCAGTTAGCGGCGCTGTATCGCCGAACACCGGATTCGACCGCTGGAATCTGCGCTGCCGTGCTGCCGCTGGCTTGGAACAACACCAGGTGTTCGGCGGCCACGCGGATACCGACATCGGCGCCGACCAGATGGTCGGCATGGCTTGGGAAGATCGATTCCAGTTGGCTGCCCGTGGGGAGTTGCAAGCGATACAACGTCGAGGCACCGAGGAAGGTCTTGCCGACAATCCGTGCTCTCAAGTCACTGTCTGGCGCATAAACGATATCGTCCGGGCGCAGCAGTACATCAACCGCGCCACCCGTAGGCCAGGTATAGGCGCGATTGCCGCGCAGAACGCCAAGCTCGGTTTGCACCGACTCCGGGGAGTGCAGTTGGCCGCGAATGAAGTAGCCCTGACCGATAAAGCTCGCCACAAACGGTGTCTGCGGTTCGTGGTACAGGTTGTAAGGCGTGTCCCACTGCTCCAGGCGACCCTCTTTGAACACGCCGACCTGATCACTGACGGCGAAGGCTTCTTCCTGGTCGTGGGTCACCAGAATCGCGCTGGTGCCACGGGCCTTGAGGATGTCGCGCACTTCGTGGCTGAGCTTGCGGCGCAATTCGCCATCGAGGTTGGAGAACGGCTCGTCGAGCAGCAGTAGTTGCGGTTCCGGCGCCAGTGCGCGAGCCAGTGCCACACGTTGCTGCTGACCGCCAGAGAGTTCGTGAGGGAAGCGCTTGCCGAGGTTTTTCAGGTTGACCAGCTCGAGCATTTCCTCGGTGACCCGATCTTTTTGCGGATGCTTGCGAATGCCGAAGGCAATGTTCTCGGCCACGCTCAGGTGCGGGAACAGGGCGTAATCCTGGAACACCATGCCGATCCGGCGTTTCTCCGGTGCCAGGGTGAAACCGGCACTGGAGATGGTTTCGCCGGCCAGTTGTATTTCGCCTTCATGCACCGGTTCGAAACCGGCGATTGCCCGCAACGTGGTGGTCTTGCCGCAACCGGACGAGCCGAGCAGGCAACCGATGTCGCCAGCATTCAGGTGCAGGTTGAGGTTCTGGACGACCCGTTGGTCCTGATAGCCGCAGGCCAGGTTACGCAGGTTCAGCAGTAATGGATGGCTCATGCGTGGTGGTACGCCGGCGTAACGAGAAATTCGAGCAGGGCCTTTTGTGCGTGCAGACGGTTTTCGGCCTGGTCCCACGCGACCGAGCGTGGGTCGTCGAGCAGGTCGAGGCTGATTTCTTCGCCGCGGTGCGCGGGCAGGCAATGCATGAACAATACGTCCGGCGCGGCCAGGTCGAGCAAGGCACGATTGACCTGGAATGGCGCGAACAGCTTGAGCCGCTTGGCGGTTTCTTCTTCCTGGCCCATGGAGGTCCAGACGTCAGTGCTGACCAGGTGGGCGCCGAGTACGGCGTCCCGAGGATCGCGGACGATGGTCACTCGATCGAAGGCTTTGGCCACGAAGTCAGGGTTGGGTTCGTAGCCTTCAGGGCAGGCGATGCGCAACTGGAAGTCGAACTGAATCGCCGCTTCTATATAGCTGTTGCACATGTTGTTGCCGTCGCCGATCCAGGCCACGGTCTTGCCTTGAATCGAGCCGCGGTGTTCAAGGAAGGTCTGCATGTCGGCCAGCAACTGGCACGGGTGCAGGTCGTCGGACAGGCCGTTGATCACCGGTACGCGGGAGTTGGCGGCAAACTCGGTCAGGGTGCTGTGGGCAAAGGTGCGGATCATCACGGCATCAAGCATGCGCGACATGACAATGGCGCAGTCGCCGATCGGCTCGCCACGGCCCAGTTGGGTGTCACGTGGCGACAGGAAAATCGCCTGGCCGCCGAGCTGGATCATGCCGGCCTCGAATGACAGGCGTGTGCGGGTTGAGGATTTCTCGAAAATCATCCCCAGAACGCGGTTTTTCAAAGGCTCGAACAGTACGCCGCGGTTACGCAGGTCTTTGAGCTCAATGCCTCGACGGATCATGCTGACCAGCTCTTCGGGCGTGCAATCCATCAGGGAGAGAAAGTGCCTTGCGCTCATCATTGACTACCTTTTGCAACGGACCGCAGATACTCAAAGCCTTGTTTAACTGGAAAACGGGCGAGACCTGCGGCGGGAGCCGCACGGGGCGACGAAATAGGGGAAGGCGCGATATTGACACTAAATGTCGCGTCTTACCAATAGGCTACAGTTTTTAGGGGATATCAGAGGGGCTACGGGATCGTCACGGTAGCGCTTTTGAAGCCTGTTTCCTGATAGCAGCAAGCCATTTGTACACCGCCCTCGCGCGCCTTGGCAATTGATGACGGCGGCCAAAGCCTTGTGTGGGTCGGTTTCTGACCCGTCAGCCGAGGTGCCGCTCTGCATGATCTGCCCGGCGGGGAGTCGAAACATTTGCTAATGCAAAGTGCTGGGTTATAACTAATTCACATGCGACACAGGACGCCTGGAATGGAATCGAAAGAACAGCAATTGATGGCGCTGCTGGGACTCACGGCACGCTCCCTGACTCACTTGACCGCGTCCATGACCTCGATGTCGTTCGAACTGTTGCACAGTGAGGACGAAGTGACCAAGGCTGCCGGTCGACGGATGATCGATCGAATGGCCACTGTCAGCGCCGGTCTCGACGAGCATTGGCGGTTGATCGGCGAGCTCACGGGCGTGCATGTCGCTCATGAGCAGATCGAAACCGTTGAGGAAATCCAGTTGCAGGTGCCATCCAGCTGGCCACAGACCTGAGCGTGCGCCCGCTATCGGCTGGCCTGATGCCGCTCGATTCACAAGACGAACGTCGCTGGCGCAGCGCCAGGTCACGGCCCATAGTTTTGTTCCCGCAACCTGATGCCGGTTGCCCGAACAAAACAGAGACTGGCCATGACCAAGACTCTTCATCACCGTGCCTGCCACCTGTGTGAAGCCATCTGCGGCTTGACCCTCGAAACCACTGCCGCGGATGACGCCGTGCAGATCACCTCGATCAAGGGCGATCCTCAGGACAGTTTCAGCCGTGGCCACATTTGTCCCAAGGCCGTGGCGCTGCAAGATATCCAGAATGATCCGGATCGCCTGCGCCAGCCGATGCTCAGGGTTGGCAGCGAGTGGCAGCCGATTGCCTGGGACGACGCCTTTGCGTGGGTGGCCGAACGTCTGGCGGACATTCAGGCCCGCCATGGGCAAAACGCGGTGGCGGTCTATCAGGGCAATCCCAGTGTGCACAATTACGGGCTGATGACCCACAGCAACTATTTTCTGGGTTTGCTGAAAACCCGCAATCGCTTCTCCGCGACTTCGGTCGATCAACTGCCTCATCACCTGACCAGTTACTTTATGTATGGCCACGGTCTGCTGCTGCCGATACCCGATATTGATCACACCGATTTCATGCTGATCCTGGGCGCGAATCCCCTGGCCTCTAACGGCAGCATCATGACCGTCCCGGATGTCGAGAAGCGCTTGAAGGCGATACAGACCCGGGGCGGAAAAATCGTGGTGGTCGACCCGCGTCGCAGCGAGACGGCAGCCATGGCTGACCAGCATGTGTTTGTGCGCCCCGGAGGCGACGCTGCGTTGTTGTTCGGGCTGCTCAACACGTTGTTCGCCGAAGGGCTGACCTGTGAGGGGCACTTGCCGGTGGATGGGCTGGAGGAGGTTCGCCACGCGGTTGCCGGGTTTACGGCGCAACGCATGAGTCCGTTGTGCGCCGTGCCGGCAGAGCAGATCCGCCAGCTCGCGCGCGACTTCGCTGCTGCACCTACGGCAGTCTGTTACGGGCGGATGGGCGTGTCGACTCAAGCGTTCGGCACGTTGTGTCACTGGCTGGTGCAGGTGATCAATCTGGTGACCGGCAATCTTGATCGGGTCGGTGGTGCGTTGTGTACCGAACCTGCGGTGGACCTGGTGGCATCGACCTCGGGCGGGCATTTCAATCTCTGGCAAAGCCGCGTTTCCGGGCGCCCGGAATACGCCGGCGAGTTGCCGGTGTCGGTGCTGGCCGAAGAGATGCTCACGGAAGGGGAAGGGCAGGTGCGGGCGTTGATTACCGTGGCCGGTAATCCGGTGCTGTCGACACCCAACGGCCGCCAACTGGAGCAGGCGCTCGACGGGCTGGAGTTCATGCTCAGCATCGATTTGTACATCAATGAGACCACCCGTTATGCCGACCTGATTCTGCCGTCGACATCGGCGCTGGAGAACGATCACTACGACACGACATTTAATATGTTCGCCGTGCGCAATGTCAGCCGTTTCAACCGGGCGATCCTGGCCAAGCCTGAAGGCGCGCTGCATGACTGGGAGATATTCGTCGGGCTGGCTCAGGCTTTCGCGGCAAAAACCGGCAAGGAACTCAAACCAACCGTGGCGCCCGCGCAGATGATTGATCTGGGGTTACGGGCGGGACGCTATGGCGATGCGTCGACCTACACGTTGTCACTGGCAACGTTGTTTGATCATCCCCACGGCATCGATCTGGGGCCGCTGAAGCCCAACCTCGGACCGCGACTCAAAACGCCGGATCAGCGCATCCAGGCTGCACCGCCCGCGATTCTTGCCGACCTTGCGCGGTTCGCCGCATTGCAGGCTCCAGTGGCGGATGAATTGCTGATGATCGGCCGACGCCATGTGCGCAGTAACAACTCCTGGATGCATAACTACCACCGGCTGGTGAAGGGCAAGCCCCGGCATCAATTGCTGATGCACCCGGACGACCTCTCCAGCCGAGGGCTCAGTGATGGGCAGCGGGTGCGGGTCAGCTCTCGGGTCGGGGTGATCGAGGTCGAGGTCATGTCCAGCCTCGACATGATGAAGGGCGTGGTCAGCCTGCCTCACGGTTGGGGGCATGCCAGGCCGGGTGTGCAGATGAGTATCGCGATGGCGCAACCGGGTTCCAGTGCAAACGATTTGACTGATGAGTGTCAGCTCGATGAGTTGTCGGGTAATGCGGCGCTCAATGGGGTGCCGGTCACAGTGGCGGCGGCCTGAACATGTCTGTCGGGGAGACCGAGCAGGGCGGCAGGCTTTCCGTTACAATGCGTCACCGTGCCGACAACCGAGTCGGAAAGTTCAGCCGAGGTGCTCCATGGATATCATCGAAACTATTAAAGAGCAGATTGCCAACAACACCATTCTGCTTTACATGAAAGGCTCGCCGAATGCCCCGCAGTGCGGCTTTTCTGCGAAAGCCTCCCAGGCCGTGATGGGCTGTGGTGAGAAGTTTGCTTACGTGGACATCCTGCAGAACCCGGAAATCCGCGCCAACCTGCCAAAGTACGCCAACTGGCCAACCTTCCCGCAACTGTGGGTCGGTGGTGAGCTGGTCGGCGGCAGCGACATCATGATCGAAATGGCCGCTGATGGTTCGTTGCAGGCCTTGATTAAAGACGCGGCTGCCAAAGCAGCTGCGAACAAGTCTGAAGCCTGATTGCAGTTGGCGCTGTAACTTTTCTCGGTAGAAGTTACAGCGCAATAAAAAGCCCCGCCTCTCGTCAGAGGGCGGGGCTTTTTGTTGGCGCAGGGTAAGTCGTATTAACTTACTCGCCCATTTGCGATTGCAGGTAGTTCTCGATACCGACTTTGTCGATCAGGCCAAGTTGGGTTTCCAGCCAGTCGATGTGTTCCTCTTCGGACTCAAGAATGTCTTCGAGCAATTCGCGGCTGCCGAAGTCACCCGTCACTTCGCAGTGAGCGATGGCGGCCTTGAGGTCGGCGTGACCGATGCGTTCGATACGCAGGTCGCACTCCAGCATTTCCTTGGTGTGCTCGCCGATGTGCAGCTTGCCCAGGTCCTGCACGTTCGGCAGGCCTTCAAGGAACAGGATGCGCTTGATCAGCTTGTCCGCGTGCTTCATCTCGTCGATGGACTCGTGATACTCGTGCTTGCCCAGCTTGTTCAGGCCCCAATCTTCATACATGCGGGCATGCAGGAAGTACTGATTGATTGCGACCAGTTCATTGGCAAGAATCTTGTTGAGGTGCTGGATGACTGTTACGTCGCCTTTCATGATGGGGTCCTGCCCTTAAGTAACCGTATATAGGGCGAGTTTGAGCCGGGCAGTGCTGAGTGTCAAACCTAAGTTATTGAATAATATATGAAAATTAATCGGAATAAGAATGTTTGTGTTCCGCATCCATTCTCTAAGCGATTGAATTACAGGCATAAAAAAACCGGACACTAAGTCCGGTTCTTCAATTCGTGCTGTTTACGCGGCAGAAAATTCTACAGGGAAGGGTATTGCCGCCTGGCTGATTTGCAGCTCGGCGAGGGTTTCACGTACCACTTGCTTGGCAAGGCAGGCGCATTTACCACATTGGCTGGCGACGCCGGTGGCTTGGCGCACCTCACGGTAGCTGCAGCAACCTTCATAGATTGCATCGCGGATTTTCCCGTCAGTGACGCCAGTGCAGAGGCAAACATACATAAGGTGAGAACCGTCGCTGGTTATGGCTCAATTGCGATGGATCTTAATGTTAACGAGAATGATTGTCAAAGTGGTTTCTGAAGGCATTGGCCTGAAGCGCAGGTTGGCTGACGAACGGTTTTGCCCGGCATTATGGGGGCGTGGAATTTGTGTCCGGATGTTTTTGGATTCGGCATAAAAACCGCTAAGGACAGGTCAAAAACGCGGTGTATGATGGTCGGTCCTTGCGAAGGGCGATCACGTCACAGGCCTGTCGCTGAATTGCGGCACACTGTTGCAGATTTGCTCTTCACGCCACCACACCAGGAGATATCCAATGAGCGTACTCGTAGGCAAACAAGCCCCTGACTTCACCGTTCCGGCCGTACTCGGCAATGGCGAAATCGTCGACAGCTTCACCCTGTCCTCGGCCATCAAAGGCAAATACGGCCTGGTGTTCTTCTACCCACTGGACTTCACCTTCGTTTGCCCGTCCGAGCTGATCGCTCTGGACCACCGCATGGCTGATTTCAAAGCGCGCAATGTTGAAGTAATCGCGGTTTCGATCGACTCGCACTTCACCCACAACGCCTGGCGCAACACCCCGATCAATGCCGGCGGCATCGGTCAGGTTCAGTACATCATGGCTGCTGACATGAAGCACGACATCGCCAAGGCCCTACGACGTTGAGTCCGAAGGCGGCGTGGCTTTCCGTGGCGCGTTCCTGATCGACGACAAAGGTGTTGTTCGCTCGCAGATCGTCAACGACCTGCCGCTGGGCCGTAACATGGAAGAGCTGATTCGTCTGGTTGACGCCCTGCAATTCCACGAAGAGCACGGCGAAGTCTGCCCTGCCAACTGGAAAAAAGGCGACAAAGGCATGACCGCTTCGCCAGAAGGCGTTGCTGCTTACCTGACCGAGAACGCTGGCAAGCTGTAAGCCAGGCGTCAGGCAAAAAAAACCGGCCCCTCGAGGCCGGTTTTTTTATGCAGGGCATTTGTTCACACGACGTAAATCAGTCGTTGAAATCTTCCCAGCCGCCCATCTGTTTCCAGCGATTGACGATGCCGCAGAACAGATCGGCAGTCTTCTCGGTGTCATAGCGCGCCGAGTGAGCCTCGCGGCCGTCGAAATCGATGTCCGCCGCCTGGCACGCCTTGGCCAGCACGGTTTGACCGTAAGCCAGGCCCGCCAGTGTTGCGGTGTCGAAGCTGGAGAACGGGTGAAACGGGTTGCGTTTCATGTCCAGGCGCGTGACGGCGGCGTTGAGGAAGCCCAAGTCGAAGCTGCTGTTGTGGCCGACCAGGATTGCGCGTTTGCAGCCATTGGCTTTCAAGGCCTTGCGTACGCCACGGAAGATGTCGGTCAGGGCTGCCTCTTCACTCACCGCCATGCGCAGTGGGTGGTCGAGTTTGATCCCGGTGAACTCCAGGGCCGCGGCTTCGACGTTCGCGCCTTCGAAAGGCTCTACACGAAAGAAATAGGTGTGCTCAGGGAACACGAAGCCTTTTTCGTCCATGCCGATGACGGTTGCGGCGATTTCCAGCAGGGCGTCGGTGGCGCAATTGAAACCACCGGTTTCAACGTCGACAACGACCGGCAGGTAGCCACGAAACCGGGCTGCCATCGGGTGGCGCGAACCGCCTCCACCGCCATGACCGTCCTGTTCGTCGTCGAAATGATCTTCACTCACGCGTGTTCCTCCAGCAGGCGCCAGCGCAGTTTTTCACCGGCGCGCAGCGGGATTACAGTCAGCTCGCCGAATGGCAGGCTGGTAGGGGCGGTCCACTCTTCGCGGACCAGGGTAATGCGATCGGTGTTTGCCGGCAGGCCGTAGAAGCGCGGGCCATTCAGGCTGGCGAAGGCTTCGAGTTTATCCAGCGCGTTGCGCTGCTCAAAGGCTTCGGCGTACAGCTCGATCGCAGCAAAAGCGGTGTAGCAACCGGCACAGCCGCAGGCCGTTTCTTTGGCGTGCTGGGCGTGCGGGGCCGAATCGGTGCCCAGGAAGAACTTCTCGCTGCCACTGGTGGCGGCATCGAGCAGGGCAACCTGGTGCGTGTTGCGCTTGAGAATCGGCAGGCAATAGAAGTGCGGACGAATCCCGCCGACCAGCATGTGGTTGCGGTTGTACAGCAAGTGGTGGGCGGTGATAGTCGCGCCGACGTTGGCCGAAGCCTCGTTGACGAACTGTACTGCCTCTGTGGTGGTGATGTGTTCAAACACCACTTTGAGCGTCGGGAAACGCTCCACGACACGGCGCATGTGTTCGTCGATGAAGACCTTTTCGCGGTCGAAGACATCGACGTCGCCACGGGTGATTTCACCGTGAATCAGCAACGGCATCCCGACTTCGGCCATGGCCTCGATCGCCGGGAAGATCTTGTCGATGCTGGTGACACCGGAATCGGAGTTGGTGGTCGCGCCGGCCGGGTACAGCTTGGCGGCGTGAACAAAACCGCTGGCCTTGGCCGCGCGAATTTCTTCAGGCTGGGTCCGGTCGGTCAGGTAGAGCACCATCAGTGGCTCGAAACGGCTGCCGGCCGGGCGCGCAGCGAGAATGCGCTGGCGGTAGGCGTCGGCTTCAGCGGCGTTGCGCACCGGTGGCACAAGGTTAGGCATGATGATGGCGCGACCAAAGGTGCGCGCGACATCCGCGACAGTGTTGGGCAACGCAGCACCATCGCGAAGATGAATATGCCAGTCGTCGGGACGCAGCAGGGTCAGGCGGTCGGACATTGGGAATTCCAGGCGGGTCAAACTGAGGGGAATGCTACCGGAAAAGACTCTCTCAGGCACTCGCTATCAAGTTTTGTAGGAAGCAACCGATATCCCTTGGGTGTGCTGTAAACAAGTGATATGCCGTAAACGAGTGTGTCGGTCTTTTGTGTAGAAGCCAGTGGAGCCTCCCGTGCGCCAGCGTTATTTAGCCTTGCTCAGTGTGTTTGCCAGCCTTCCTGCGATGGCGCTCACTTTCCAGACCCGTCTGGAGAGCATTGAGTGGACGGTCGAAGGCGACAAATTCGAATGCCGTTTGATCCAGCCGATTACCGATTTCGGTTCGGGTGAATTCGTACGGCGCGCCGGCGAGCAGGCCACGTTTCGCCTGAAGGCCTACAACTCCATGATGGGTGGCGGTTCGGCCACCTTGCTGGCGGCCGCCGCGCCGTGGCAGCCAGGGCGCGGCGACATCAACCTGGGGGCGGTGAAGGTCGGCAGCGGCAATGTGCTGTTGAACAGTTCGCAGCAACAGGCCGGTCGGTTGATTGGCGGTTTGATGGATGGCCGCAGCCCGGTGGTTCGCCATTACTCGCGCGACGGTGGCGTCTCGGAAGTGCGTTTGCTGCCGGTCAAATTCAGCAAGGCGTATGCTGACTATCAAGGGTGCGTGGCCAAGCTGTTGCCGAAGAACTATGAGCAGGTGAAGCAGGCCGAAGTCGGTTTCCCGGGTGGCGGCATCGAACTGGATGCCCAGGCCAAGGCCAAGCTGCAGGTCATGCTGGACTTCATGAAGGCCGACCCGACGGTCAATCACATCGAACTCGATGGCCACTCCGATAACAGCGGCAACCGCCTGACCAACCGCGACCTGTCGCGGCGCCGGGCCTTGGCCGTCATGGACTTCTTCAAGGCCAATGGCTTTCAGGAATCGCAGATAACCATGCGTTTCCACGGCGAACGGTATCCGTTGGCACCCAATACCAACGCGGCCAACCGGGCCAAGAATCGTCGTGTCAACGTGCACCTCGAGCGTGTTGCGCCGGTCGAGAAACCAGCCCCTCAGGCCAGCTCCGCGCCGAACGCTGCAGCCACCTCCTGAACCCGCTGTAATCGTCGCTCACTCGACATAATCTGTCGCTTCGTCGTCATAAGCTGTCGCGCCACTGTAAATTTTCCGGTTTGATCGGTAGACTTGACGGCTTTCCGTACAACCCGGTGGAGTGATGGCATGGCGGACGTAAACAAGGTCGTTCTGGCGTATTCCGGCGGCCTGGACACTTCGGTGATCCTCAAGTGGCTGCAGGATACTTATAACTGTGAAGTAGTGACCTTCACCGCTGATCTGGGTCAGGGCGAAGAGGTCGAACCGGCCCCGCGCCAAGGCACAGGCCATGGGCGTAAAAGAAATCTACATCGATGATCTGCGCGAAGAGTTCGTGCGTGATTTCGTTTTCCCGATGTTCCGCGCCAACACCGTTTACGAAGGTGAGTACCTGCTGGGTACTTCTATCGCTCGTCCGTTGATCGCCAAACGCTTGATCGAAATCGCCAACGAAACCGGCGCTGACGCCATTTCCCACGGCGCAACCGGCAAAGGCAACGACCAGGTTCGCTTCGAACTGGGCGCCTATGCACTCAAGCCAGGCGTGAAAGTGATCGCTCCGTGGCGTGAATGGGACCTGCTGTCGCGCGAGAAGCTGATGGACTATGCCGCGAAGCACGCGATCCCGATCGAACGTCACGGCAAGAAAAAATCCCCGTACTCGATGGATGCCAACCTGCTGCACATCTCCTATGAAGGCGGCGTGCTGGAAGACACCTGGACCGAGCACGAAGAAGACATGTGGAAATGGACCGTCTCCCCGGAGAACGCTCCAGACAAGGCGCAGTACCTGGAACTGACCTACCGCAACGGCGACATCGTCGCGCTGGACGGCGTCGAAATGACTCCGGCCACCGTGCTGGCGACCCTGAACCGTATCGGTGGCGAACACGGCATCGGCCGTCTGGACATCGTCGAAAACCGTTACGTGGGCATGAAGTCCCGTGGCTGCTACGAAACCCCTGGCGGCACCATCATGCTGCGCGCTCACCGGGCGATCGAGTCGATCACCCTGGACCGCGAAGTGGCTCACCTCAAAGACGAGCTGATGCCTAAATACGCCAGCCTGATCTACACCGGCTACTGGTGGAGCCCTGAGCGCCTGATGCTGCAACAAATGATCGACGCATCCCAGGCCCATGTGAACGGCGTCGTTCGCCTGAAGCTGTACAAGGGCAATGTGATCGTCACCGGGCGCAAGTCCGATGAGTCGTTGTTCGATGCCAACATTGCTACCTTCGAAGAAGATGGCGGCGCCTACAACCAGGCTGATGCGGCGGGCTTCATCAAGCTCAATGCGCTGCGCATGCGTATTGCTGCCAACAAGGGTCGGAAACTTTTCTGAGTCCCTTGACCTGAGTGATGCCATGACCCTGCTTCAAACAGGGTCATGGCCGATTCAAACTCAGAGTTGCCGCTGAATCGTTGCATTCGAATCAAAACTTTCCTTCCTGTTGTTCAGGTCTCTACGGCGAGCGTCGTCGTCCAGGTCAACGCTAGTCAATAACGGTCATTGTCAGCTTTCTCAGGCTGTAGATCATGTAGGCATCTTTAGCGCCTCTGTCGTTGCGTGGGTAGCTCTTGAGTGTCGACTTGTTGAAGGCACGGTCTGTCTTGCTATCGGTGATGAATACAATGATGCCATGAGTTGTTTCTCGCTGTTGTCGGTTTTTCGTCATTACATGGTCAAGCTCCTTCTTGTTACGTAGTTGTCGCACATCAATAAACTGAAGGTGATTAAGTTTTCCCGCAATCCTCAGGGTTTGCTGGGGGGTTGCATTCATGGTGAGTGCTATCTCCTCGGGTGGGGATTGTCCGTGAATGGGAACGTCGTCTGACGGTGCTGTGTTGGTGCTGTTTTTAGTGTGCTTTTTCGTTTCGGCTCGGTTGTTTCTACATCGGCCATTAGCGGTTTCTTTAAGTTTTTCTTTCTCTGTGCGACTGGCTTCATCGATAACTTTTATAAATTGCTTGCTCTTTTCGAAGTCTGAAGGGGCGTACAGCGACTTGTAGTTGAAGTTAAGGGTGACGAAGAAAAGTAGTAACAAGTAAAAAGGAAAGCTGATGAGGAACCAAATGTAGATTTCTCGTTCTTCGTCGTCGAGAAAGGGAAGTGATACGGCTGCCGATGTTTCAGATATTGCCGCAAAAATGGCAATGATGGTCATGGGGTTAGTGATTTTTCTCTGATGTTTTATCATGTCGGTTACTCATTAAAACTTTTCTATTCTATAGGATTGATTGTCCTGGGTTGGTTGATGTGCTGGGCAGTTGCAGTTGTAGTGTGAGTGTAAATGGTATTTTGACGTTTGATGTGCGTGAATGTGGTTTTTAATGTGAGTTGGTTTATTTTGATTTACGTTTTGGATGAACAGTGCGCGCATGTTACAGCGTGCAGGTGCTGTTTTATCGACACGCGGGTTGCAGTGGAGGCTGTGAGCTGAGTGTTGTTGTGAACTTTATACTCTGGGTAAGGGTGTTGCTGATGTTGAATGGTGATTATTATCTGACGATAGACTATTGGCGAGTTTTTGGTGAGGCGGGGGGTAGATTTTCGCAGGGTTGTGCAACGTCGCGTGATACAAAAAAAGTTTCTCGGTGCTGGAAGCGTGAGCATCTTAATTTTTAGGCACATTGTTTTTTGCGATTTCTTGTAGGGCGAATCCGTGTTGCTTGTAGGAATTGTCTTTCGGTGAGGGTGGCCGGTCGAAGCAGCATGCCATGGGTGAAACGACTAGGCTATTGTGCGGGCTCTAAAAAATCGAACAGCGAAACTGGACTTGCCCATGAATAAAGTGCTGATCGTAGACGATCACCCCGTCATTCGTCTTGCTGTGCGCATGCTGATGGAGCGTCATGGCTACGAAGTGATTGCAGAGACGGATAATGGCGTTGATGCGTTACAACTTGCCCGTGAACATATGCCGGATATTGTTATTCTGGATATTGGTATCCCCAAACTGGATGGGCTTGAGGTTATCGCGCGGCTGACTTCTACTGCCACACCTTTGAAGTTGCTGGTGTTGACGTCTCAGGCGCCCGGTCATTTCTCAATGCGTTGCATGCAGGCCGGTGCGGCAGGGTATGTCTGTAAACAGCAGGACCTCACGGAGTTGCTCAGTGCAATCAAAGCCGTACTCTCGGGATACAGTTACTTTCCGAATCAGGCCTTGCACACCGTGCGTTCAAGCTTGGGGAATGCCAGCGAGGCCGACATGGTGGACAGGTTGTCCGGCCGGGAAATGATGGTGTTGCAACAATTGGCTCGTGGGAAAACCAATAAGGAGATTGCCGATGGCATGTTTCTCAGTAACAAGACCGTCAGTACTTACAAGACACGCTTGTTACTGAAACTCAATGCGCGCTCGCTGGTTGACCTGATCGAACTGGCACAGCGTAATGGGCTGGTGTGAGTCCGGCGCTCCAGAGGCAAGGACAGTCATCGGATATGCCTGTCGGCGTGAGCAGTGGCTGATACCACCTTGCAGTGATCGGTGAGTCGCTCAGCTTCACCGCTGGAAATCGAGCAATAACGCAGCGAAACCGGAGCCGGGCCGCAGCGCCTGGTAAAAAGCCTCCGTTTCGGGAGGCTTTTACGTCTTACAGGTCAAAATCGTAGTCGGCCAATTGCTTCTGCAAGCGGCGCTCCTCCAGCAGGTTGTCGATGGTGCGACGTTTGCTCAGGTTGGTCTTGGCTACTTCCACCACAGGCTCGGCGTCATCGGTCTCAACAGGGGTGAAGTCGTCTTCTACGTCCAGTTGTTCTTTGTCAGTGCTCATAAGGTTAACTCCAGACTAAGACTGCCGTTGGGGCTCCTTATAGCGACAATCTCCTGGCGGGTAAAAAAGATTTTTTCAATCGGTACATCAATAAACGCTATAGCGCCTCAATCGTCGGAAGTCTTTTCCTTGTATTCGCACAGGTCTTCTATCCGACAGCTGCCACAGCGAGGCTTGCGGGCCAGACACACATAACGTCCGTGAAGGATGAGCCAGTGATGGGCGTCCAGCAGGTATTGCCTGGGGACGAACTTCATTAACTTCTGCTCTACTTCCACCACGTTTTTTCCAGGCGCCAGGCCGATGCGGTTACTGACCCGAAAGATATGGGTGTCGACCGCCATGGTCAGCTGACGAAACGCGGTATTGAGGACCACGTTCGCAGTCTTCCTGCCAACGCCGGGCAGTGCTTCCAGTTCTTCGCGGGTTTGCGGTACTTCACCACCGTGGCGTTCGACCAGTAATCGGCAGGTTTCAATCACATTTTTGGCTTTGCTGTTGAACAGGCCGATGGTCTTGATGTAGTCGGACAAGCCTTCTACACCGAGCGCATGGATGGCCGCCGGGGTGTTGGCGACAGGGAACAGTTTTGCAGTCGCCTTGTTGACGCCGACGTCGGTGGACTGCGCCGAGAGAATGACTGCGATCAGCAGCTCAAACGCAGAGGCGTAGGCCAGCTCGGTTTTAGGTTCCGGGTTGTCTTCGTGAAACCTGCGGAAAATTTCCAGGCGTTTTGCAGCATTCATGGGCAGAGCATTTCCTTGAAGCCAGTCAGTGTGATTGGGAGGCGCCAGTCCAGGCCTGTTTTGCAGCGATGAGCAGGCCCAGCAGGATAAAACCGCCGGGCGCCAGGGTTGCCATGTGCAGGCCACCATCGGCGCTGAACAACCCGCCGTTTCCGAGCAGTGCCGGTATAAAGTCATGGCCCAACGAGGCGTTGCCGATAACCTCGCGCAGCAGGCCCAGGCTGAGCATCAGGGCGCCAAACAGGCCGGCCAGTCGAAGCCGTCGGGGTTGCTGGAAAAACCCGTTGTGCTCCAGCACCACGCATTGCAGGGCGATCAACCCCACGTAGATTCCCAGCGCTTTGTGCAGTTCGTAGGCCCAGGCCTGTAGCGCCAGTGCTGCGAGGCCCGTCAGCAGCGCGGCCAGTAGAAGGCTGGTGATCAACAGCAAGCCTGGAACCATTCGCGGCCGCAGCACGCTCATCTTCAGCCCGTACAGGCTGATGACCAGTACGGACATCAGCCACAGCGTTACAGCCTTGCCCAGCGAGTCGCTGGCGCCAATCAACGGGGCGAGAACCAGCGAGTGCTGCAGTGCCGATGATCTGTTCACGGGGTGCTCTCGATCCATTGGGCCTGATGTTCGTCGAAGTAGCGTAACGCATCGTGGATGGCGTTGATCACTGCTCGCGAGGTGACCGTCGCACCGGCCATCTGATCGAATTGCCCCTGATCTTTCTTCAAGGCCCAGCCGCTGTCCGGTGGATCGTTGCGCGATTTGCCAAAGAAGCCCTGAAGCCAGCCATTGGGTTGCGCGGCGATTTTCCCACCCAGCCCCGGGGTTTCCGATTGCCGCAGGGTTTTGACG
This sequence comes from Pseudomonas purpurea, assembly GCF_039908635.1. Classification (NCBI taxonomy): domain Bacteria; kingdom Pseudomonadati; phylum Pseudomonadota; class Gammaproteobacteria; order Pseudomonadales; family Pseudomonadaceae; genus Pseudomonas; species Pseudomonas purpurea. Next base: position 4,521,302 of record NZ_CP150918.1, on the reverse strand, counting down.
CCGAGCAACTTGCCCTTGGCATCAATCACGATCAACAGTTCGATTGTTCCGACGTAGCCGAGGGTCTGGCTGCGCAGAATGACCGCGCTGGTTTTACCCGCAACGCTCGCCAGATAACCCTCCAGCAATGTGCTGTTGGCCAGCGAGGGGGCCTTGAGCGTCAGCGGATGGTCCAGCGGTTGATTGTCGTAGCTGCCGACTGGGAGCATGTCCAGCAGGCGGCGACTTTCGATCAGGCGTTGCTCGGCAGAAATACGCGGTGCCAGGCTCTGTTGCAGAACGTAGATCGCAGCACCGCCCACGGCGATGATCAGTACCAGAATCAACACGCTACGTGTGCGGTTCATGGCGAGGACGCCTCAGGCCGGGTGGCAACGAGGCGCTCCAGGGCCGGCACGCCGAGGTTCATCAACAGCACGGCGAATGCCACCCCGTCAGGGTATCCGCCCCACGTACGGATCAGGTAGGTCAACAGGCCTACGCCGGCGCCGAACAACAACCGGGCTCTGGGGCTCTTTGCCCCGGACACCGGTTCTGTCGCGATAAAGAACGCCCCCAGCATGGTCGCCCCCGTCAGCAGATGAAACAGAGGTGAGCCGTGAGAATCGGAGCCCGAACCGTTCCAGCACACCAAGCTGATGATGAACAGGCTACCCAGCATGCCGACCGGTGCATGCCAGCTGAACACGCGTTGTTGTAACAGCCAGAGGCCGCCGGCGAGAAAGGCCAGGTTCACCCATTCGATGCCTTTGCCGCCCAGGTGACCGAACGCCGGATTGCCGGCGAACAGTTCATCCATGGTCAGGCTTTTGTTGATGTGCAGGCTGTCCAGCGCTGTCGCTTGAACCCAGGCGTCGGGCTGATCGTTCAAGTGAATGCCGAAAATCTGTTGCAGGCCGCCCGACAGGTCCATCCCGTGGGACGCTGGCCAGTGGGTCATCTGCTGGGGGAAGCACACCAGCATCAGCGCAAAACCGAGCATTGCCGGGTTGAACGGGTTTTTACCGACGCCACCGTAAAGGTGTTTGCCGAAAAACATCGCGGATGCCGCAGCACTCACCGTCAGCCACCACGGGCAATAGGGCGGCAGGGCCAGCGCCAGTAACGTTGCACTGACCAGTGCACTGCCGTCGCTCAGTGACGGCATGAGGGCGCGTTTTCGTAGCCGCAGGACCAGCGCCTCAGCCGCCAGTGCACTGCTGCCCGCCAGCAGCAGATTGATCAAAACACCCCAACCCGATACCCAGAACAGCACCAGCATGCCCGGCAGCGTGGCCAGCAGCACTCGCTGCATCGCCTGCTGAAGGCGTTCGTCGACCGGTTCAAGGGCTGACATGGGCGTCCACCTGACGTTGCGCCTCAGTGAGCCGCTCACGGGCCTTGGTCATGAGTTCGGCCGGGGTATGAGGTTGTCGCTCCAGTTTGCTGAGGTCGGCGCGGGCGTAGGCCAGTTCGGTTTTCAACTGCCGCAGTTGAGCGTCGATGGGACGCTTCTCGACGCGAACCAGGTCTGGTGCAGGCTTGCCGCTGGCATCCTCGGCCTCGTGCAGCGCCTGCTCGGCGTGTGCCAGCGCAGCGCTCAGGGCGTTCAATTGCTCGACTGGTGCTTCACTGAGCTGGGCTTTTTTCAGTTCGGCGCGGCGCATCGCCAGTTGGATTTTCGCCCGTTTGAGTTCGGCGTCCTTGGCGGGCGCGCTCGTTTGCACTGGGGCGAGGGGAGCCGCGCTCTCAAGAAGGGCCAAGGCTTGCTCGGCCGCTTCGAACTGCTGCTGAAGCAGGATCAACTGCGATTGTTGCTCGAAGGTCGGCGGATGGCCGAAGGCTTTCAGTGATTTGTGCAATTGCGCTCGGCTCATTGCCACGTCGATCTTGGCTTTTTTCAGCGCCGCGTCTGCGGCTGCGGCTTTTTGTGCCTGAACCCGGGAAATGGCGTCCTGCACCGGGTTGCTGTTGGCTTCGTTAGGCTGAGCCGCTTTTTGCGCACGGGCCAGACGGTCCGCCTGTTTCTGTTCTTCTTCGCGACGCAGGCGTGCGTTGCGCTGTTCGAAGCGTTGGCGGGCGTGATCGCGTTTGAGGGTTCTTGCTCGTTGTTCTTCAACGCGGGTGGCCAGGCCGCCGACAATCGGAACGATGTCTGCCAAGGGCAGCGGGTGCATTTCGATGCAGTCGACCGGGCAAGGCGCCACGCACAGGTCGCAACCGGTGCACTCGTCGATGATCACCGTGTGCATCAGTTTTGCCGCGCCGACAATCGCATCGATCGGGCAGGCCTGAATGCACTTGGTGCAGCCAATGCATTCGGCTTCACGGATGAACGCAATTTGCGCCGGTGCCGAGCCCCGGCTGATGTCGAGTTCCAGCACCGGAATGTTGAGCAGTTCGGCCAATGCCGAGATGGTCTCGGCACCGCCCGGTGGGCACTTGTTGATCGCCTCGCCGCTGGCAATGCCCTCGGCGTAGGGTTTGCATCCGGGGTGGCCGCACTTGCCGCATTGGGTCTGCGGCAGGAGTGCGTCGATGCGTTGAATCAGACTCATGTTTTGATCAGTCCGCTGAAACTGAGAAATGCCACTGCGATCAGTCCGGCGCTGATCAGATCGATCGGCAGGCCACGAAAGGGCAGGGGCACATCGTTGTTGAGAGTGCGCTGACGCAGGTCGCTGAACAGGCTCAGCACCAGCCAGAAACCCAGCCCGGCGCCGAGGCTCAGTGCGGCGTGATCGCCAAAACCCTTGTCATTTTGCAGGTTGAGCAGGCTCAGCCCCAGCACACCGGCATTGCCCAGCAGCAAGGGCCACAGACCGCTGAACGGTAACGGCGGCAAAGCCTGCGCCAATACACTCAGCAATGGCTTGATCAGCAGCACGCTCAGCGGCAAAAACACCAGCAGGTGCAGAGACGCCAGCCCCAAGGGGATGAGCAGCCAATGATAAGCGGCATAGCCCAGCACACCACTGAGCAGCATCAGGCCTGTGGTCGCAATGCCCAAGGCGTGGACCTGGCGCCGTTCGGTCGCCGGCTCGCGGGTTGCCTGCACCATCGGATCGACGCCCAGCGGCCACTGCAACAGGAAGTTATTGATCAGGGCGGTGCTGATGAGCGTAAGCAGAATATCGGTCATGGGCGTGCCGGTTGAGCGAGGGACCTGTTCTTGAAGATTAGGCAGTATCCGGCAAGGCAGATATGAAAATCCCACCGCCGCGAATCAACGCGACGGTGGGATCGGTCCAGCCAGGCGATTTACTTGATGCGCTGACCCGGCTTGGCGCCGCTGTCGGGGCTCAACAGGTAGATTTCTTCGCCACCAGGGCCGGCTGCCATGACCATGCCTTCGGAGATCCCGAAGCGCATTTTGCGCGGCTTGAGGTTGGCGATCATCATCGTCAGGCGACCTTCAAGCTTGGCCGGGTCCGGGTAGGCGCTCTTGATGCCGGAGAACACGTTGCGTTGCTCGTCACCGATGTCCAGGGTCAGGCGCAGCAGTTTGTCCGCGCCTTCCACGGCTTCGGCCTTGAGGATCAGGGCTACGCGCAGGTCGACGGCGGCAAACGCATCGAACTCGATCTCGGCCGAGAGCGGGTCCTTGGCCAGTTCGCCGTTGCCTTGGGGGGCAGCAGCGCCGGTGTCGGTCTGGCTGGCGGCCAGGTCTTCCTTGGAGGCGTCGGTCATGGCTTGCACTTTTACCGGGTCGATGCGGGTCATCAGCGGCTTGAACTCGTTCAACTGATGGTTGCTGAGCAGGGTCGCGTGGTCGTTCCAGGTCAGCGGCGCGACGTTGAGGAACGCCTCGGCGTCGGCGGCCAGCAACGGCAGCACCGGCTTGAGGAAGATCACTAACTGGCGGAACAGGTTGACGCCCAGGGCGCAGATTGCCTGGACCTCGTCGTGCTTGCCTTCCTGTTTGTTCAGTGACCACGGCGCCTTGTCGGCGATCCAGGCGTTGGCACGGTCGGCCAGGCCCATGATCTCGCGCATGGCGCGGGCAAAGTCGCGAGCCTCGTAGGCGTCGCAGATGCTTGGCGCAGCGGCCAGGAACGCTTCAGTCAGTTCTGGCGCGGCATTGCCGGCCACCAGCACGCCAGCATTCCCTTTCTGGATGAAACCTGCGCAACGGCTGGCGATGTTGACGACTTTGCCCACCAGGTCGGAGTTGACCTTCTGCACGAAGTCTTCGAGGTTCAGGTCCAGGTCGTCGACGCCACGGCCCAGCTTGGCTGCGTAGTAGTAACGCAGGTATTCCGGCGACAGGTGATCCAGGTACGTGCGGGCCTTGATGAACGTGCCTCGGGACTTGGACATCTTCTGGCCGTTGACGGTCAGGTAGCCGTGGACGTTGATGCCGGTCGGCTTGCGGTAGCCTGCGCCTTCAAGCATGGCTGGCCAGAACAGGGCGTGGAAGTTGACGATGTCCTTGCCGATGAAATGGTACAGCTCGGTGGTCGAATCCTTGGCCCAGAACGCATCGAAGTCCAGCTCGGGACGGCGTGCGCAGAGGTTCTTGAAGCTCGCCATGTAACCGATTGGCGCGTCCAGCCAGACATAGAAGTACTTGCCCGGCTCGTCCGGGATTTCGAAACCGAAGTACGGCGCATCGCGGGAGATGTCCCACTGTTGCAGGCCCACATCCAGCCATTCGGCGATCTTGTTCGCGACGGCGTCTTGCAGGGTGCCGCTGCGGGTCCATTCCTGCAGCATCTGCTGGAAGTCCGGCAGCTTGAAGAAGAAGTGCTGGGAATCCTTGAGCACCGGGGTGGCGCCAGAGATTGCCGACTTCGGGTCCTTCAGGTCGGTCGGTGCGTAGGTCGCGCCGCATTTTTCGCAGTTGTCGCCGTACTGGTCTTCGGTGCCGCATTTCGGGCAGGTGCCCTTGATGAAGCGGTCGGCCAGGAACATTTTCTTTTCCGGGTCGAAATACTGCGTGATCGAGCGCGTGGCAATGTGCCCGGCGTCGCGCAGCTTCCGGTAGATATGGCCCGACAGCTCACGGTTTTCATCGGCGTGAGTGGAGTGGAAGTTGTCGAAGTCCACCAGGAACTCGGCAAAGTCGGCGCTGTGTTCAGCCTGGACGTTGGCGATCAGTTGTTCCGGGGTGATGCCTTCTTTTTCTGCGCGCAGCATGATGGCCGAACCGTGGGCATCGTCCGCGCAGACATAAATGCATTGATTGCCGCGGTGCTTCTGGAAGCGCACCCACATATCGGTCTGGATGTACTCAAGCATATGGCCGAGGTGAATCGAACCATTGGCATAGGGCAGGGCGCTGGTGACGAGGATCTTGCGTGGCTCGGACATGGGGCTCGGCTACTTGATGAAACGGAGGTCGGCCACTATAAAGCGCCGGCGCATATTTTTCACCCCGTGAGCCTGTATCCAAATGCGCCGACCGCAAAAAACTGAGCTCAGGGTTGAATTTGCTGACGGCGCGCTTTTGTGGCGAGGGAGCTTGCTCCCGCTGGGTGGCGAAGCCGCCCCAAACCGGGCGACGTGGGCAGTATAAGCGGCTCGGCCCAATGGCGACTGCTGCGCAGTCGAACGGGAGCAAGCTCCCTCGCCACAGGCAACCCCCCTCGCGACTAAGGAAGCTCTCCGGCCACAGTAATCTGTTCGCCACAAATCCGTGTCCGGCGTACGATACCCGCCTGATTTTCCAGTCTTGTTATCGGAGTTGCCTATGAGCGCCGTCAATCGCGCAGCGGTGGAAGCCGTCCTTCGCCAGTACACCGACCCTTATCTGAACCAGGACCCGGTCAGCGCCGGTTGCCTGCGCGGCATCGACATCCAGGGTGATCGCGTCAGCGTTCAACTGGAAATCGGTTACGCCGCCGGTCTGTTCAAGAGCGGTTGGGCGCAGATGCTGCAAATGGCCATTGAAGGCCTGGACGGTGTGACGTCGGCCAAGGTCGACATCACCACTGTGATTGCCGCGCACAAGGCTCAAGCGCAGATTCCGGGGCTGGCCAACGTCAAGAACGTGGTCGCCGTGGCGTCCGGCAAGGGGGGCGTGGGCAAGTCCACCACGGCTGCCAACCTGGCGTTGGCGTTGGCCCGTGAAGGTGCCAGGGTGGGGATTCTCGACGCGGACATCTACGGTCCGAGCCAGGGCATCATGTTCGGTATTGCCGAAGGCACCCGACCGAAGGTCAAGGATCAGAAGTGGTTCGTGCCGATCGAGTCCCATGGCGTTGAAGTCATGTCGATGGCGTTCCTGACCGATGACAACACTCCGATGGTCTGGCGCGGCCCGATGGTGTCCGGCGCGTTGCTGCAACTGGTCACGCAAACCGCCTGGGGCGATCTGGATTACCTGGTCATCGACATGCCGCCAGGCACCGGTGATATCCAGCTGACGCTGGCGCAGAAAGTTCCGGTGGCCGGGGCTGTGATCGTGACCACGCCGCAGGATCTGGCCCTGCTGGACGCGCGCAAAGGCGTGGAGATGTTCCGCAAGGTCAACATCCCTGTGCTCGGTGTCGTGGAAAACATGGCCGTGCACATCTGCTCCAACTGCGGGCATGCCGAGCATCTGTTCGGTGAGGGCGGCGGGGTGAAGCTGGCCAGCCAGTACGGGGTCGAACTGCTGGCGTCGTTGCCGCTGTCGATGGTCATCCGTGAGCAGGCCGATGGCGGCAAACCAACGGTAATCGCCGAGCCAGACAGCCAGATCGCCATGGTCTACCAGGAACTGGCCCGCCACGTCGGTGCGCGGATCGTGTTGCAGGAAGCGGCGACGCCGGCGATGCCGAACATCACCGTCAGCGACGATTGATTCAGCAACGCGAGGGAACTGCTTTTGTGGCGAGGGAGCTTGCTCCCGCTCGGCTGCGCAGCAGTCGTAAATCAGCTGACGCATTTTTACGGGTAGAACGCGTCAGCCGGGTTTAGGGCGGCTTCGCCACCCAGCGGGAGCAAGCTCCCTCGCCACAGAGGCGGGCTGAATCTTAAATGCGCAACCCGCCATCCATTTCCAGGATCCGGCCGGTGTAATAGTCGTTCTCGAAAATGTACGCCGCCGAATGGGCGATCTCTTCCGGCTTGCCCATGCGCTTGAGCGGAATGCCTGCGGTCATTTTCTCCAATGCTTCCGGTTTCATGCCCAGGGTCATTTCGGTTTCGATGAAGCCCGGAGCGATCCCCGCCACGCGAATGCCGTAGCGCGCCAGTTCCTTGGCCCAGGTCACGGTGGCCGCCGCGACGCCAGCCTTGGCGGCGGAGTAGTTGGTCTGGCCAACGTTGCCCGCGCGGGAGATCGAGGAAATGTTGATGATCGCGCCGCTGTTTTTCAGCTCGACCATCTTCGCCGCCACTTCACGGGTGCACAGGAACACGCCGGTCAGGTTGACGTCGATCACGGCCTGCCATTGGGCCAGGCTCATCTTGGTCATTTCGCCGTCCTTGACCTTGAGCAGCAAGCCGTCGCGCAGAATCCCGGCGTTGTTGATCAAGCCATGGATCGCCCCGAAATCTTCGGCGACCTGGGCGACCATGTGGGTCACCTGTTCTTCATTGGCCACGTTGCACAGGTAGGCGCGGGCCTCGACGCCCTTGGCCTTGCACGCGGCGACCGTGTCATCGAGCTTTTCCTGGTTCAGGTCGACCAGTGCCAGCTTCGCGCCTTTGCCGGCGAAATACTCGGCCATCGAACGGCCTAAACCCTGGCAACCGCCGGTGATAATGATTACTTTGTCAGTGAGTTGCATTCGCATGCCCCAATAGCAGGTCAGAGTGGTGTCCTTTTAGAGAGCCTCTCGATCTGCGCCTGACGTGGCCTGGCTGCACATGAGAACTGCCCCGATGGCGTGCTGGAACTTTCACCCAGGCGCCTGTCCGTTTTTTCGACGGATTCTATATAAGGAGTCATAAATTGAGCGTTCAAGCTGCCAAGCATGCCCGAGAATTGCTGCTCAAGGAATACCGTGGCGTGCTGTCGACGCACTCCAAGGCCATGCCGGGTTTTCCGTTCGGTTCGGTGGTTCCTTATTGCCTGGACGAGCAGGGCCGGCCGCTGATCCTCATCAGCCGCATCGCCCAGCACACCCACAACCTGCAGAAAGATCCCAAATGTTCGCTGCTGGTGGGTGAGCGCGAAGCTGAGGATGTGCAAGCCGTCGGTCGCCTGACCTACCTGGCCGAGGCGGCAAGAATCGACGACGAAGCGGCGATTGAAGCCGCCGCCGAACGCTACTATCGCTATTTCCCGGATTCGCAGAACTACCACACGGCTCACGACTTCGACTTCTGGGTGCTGGAGCCGGTGCGTCATCGCTACATCGGCGGCTTCGGTGCGATTCACTGGGTCGACAAGGTCACCCTGGCCAACCCGTTCGCCGGCAAGGCCGAAGTGAACATGGTCGAACACATGAATGCCGATCACGCCAAGGCCATCGCCCATTACGTGGAACTGGCCGGCCTGCCGAAAACCGCCCCGGCGCAGTTGACGGGTATCGACAGCGAAGGCATGCACCTGCGTATTGGTCAAGGGCTCTACTGGCTGCCGTTCCCACAGGTTTGTAATACGCCGACACAAGTGCGCGAGGCCTTGGTTTTACTGGCTCACGCCGAGCATTGGCCGAAAAATGAAGCGGCCGACGCTTGAAATCACGAAACAGCGACGTCATCTAAGGTGAACTGGCAAGGCATTCTTGCGTTGAGGAACCATTTGATGCGCCCTTTTTTGTTGCTCTTTCTGCTGTTTCCGCTGCTAGAGCTGTATGCATTCGTCAAGGTCAGTGCGGCCATCGGGTTTTTCCCGGCGCTGCTGCTGATCATTCTCAGCACGGCCTTCGGTGTCTTCGTGCTGCGTGTCGCCGGCCTGGCCACCGCATTGCGCGCCCGTGAAAGCCTGAGCCGTGGTGAGTTGCCGGCCCAAACCATGATTGAAGGCCTGATGCTGGCGTTGGCCGGTGGCCTGCTGCTCTTGCCGGGTTTCATCAGCAGCGTGGTCGGTTTGATCCTGATGTTGCCGCTCTCGCGTCGACTGCTGGCCAACAAAATGCGCCAGCGCGCCGAAGACCAGGCGATCCGCCAGCGGGCTTTTGCCGACGACTTTCAACCGCGTAGTGGCCCGACCCCGGGTCAACCGCTGGGGCGCGAGCCCAACGTGATCGAAGGCGAGTTCGAGCATCGCGATTCCAAGTAACCCTTCATCGACACGGCACCTTCGGATGCCGTGTTTGTTTTGGCCGCCCCGGATGCAAAAAAAAACACGGCGGCGCCCTTGTAATAAGCTTATGCGCCCTTATGTAACGGTCACCGCAAGGTTTCTGGTGAAGATCGCCAGACAGACTTCCGCGTCTCGCTTGACGAGCCGCAACCGGCAACGCCGGAACTTAACCCGCCGGGATTACACCGGCCGCTGAAAACCGCAAATTAGGAGAGATCGACAATGAAGCTTCGTCCTCTGCATGACCGCGTCGTCATCCGTCGCAGCGAAGAAGAAAAGAAAACCGCTGGCGGTATCGTTCTGCCAGGTTCGGCTGCTGAAAAAGCCAACAGCGGCGAGATCCTCGCTGTCGGTACCGGCCGCGTGCTGGACAACGGTGAAGTGCGTGCGCTGGCTGTGAAAGTGGGTGACAAGGTTGTGTTCGGCCCGTACTCCGGCAGCAACACTGTGAAAGTTGACGGCGAAGACCTGCTGGTAATGGCTGAGAACGAGATTCTCGCTGTTATCGAAGGCTGATCCGCACTCAATTTCCCGCTACTACAAAGTATTTAAGGAATATCGATCATGGCTGCTAAAGAAGTTAAATTCGGCGATTCCGCCCGTAAAAAAATGCTCGCCGGTGTCAACGTCCTGGCTGACGCAGTAAAAGCGACCCTGGGCCCTAAAGGCCGTAACGTGATCATCGAGAAGAGCTTCGGCGCTCCGACCATCACCAAGGACGGCGTGTCCGTTGCCAAAGAAATCGAGCTGAAAGACCGCTTCGAAAACATGGGCGCGCAGCTGGTCAAAGACGTTGCCTCCCGTGCCAACGATGACGCAGGCGACGGCACCACCACCGCTACCGTTCTGGCTCAATCGATCGTCAACGAAGGCCTGAAAGCCGTCGCTGCCGGCATGAACCCGATGGACCTCAAGCGCGGTATCGACAAAGCGACCATCGCGATCGTCAAAGAGCTGAAGTCCCTGTCCAAGCCTTGCGCTGACACCAAGGCCATCGCTCAGGTCGGCACCATCTCGGCCAACTCCGACAGCTCCATCGGCGACATCATTGCCGAAGCCATGGAAAAAGTCGGTAAAGAAGGCGTGATCACCGTTGAAGAAGGCTCGGGCCTGGAAAACGAACTGTCGGTTGTAGAAGGCATGCAGTTCGACCGTGGCTACCTGTCCCCGTACTTCGTCAACAAGCCAGAGACCATGACTGCCGAGCTGGACGGTCCGCTGATCCTGCTGGTCGACAAAAAGATCTCGAACATCCGCGAAATGCTGCCAGTACTGGAAGCCGTTGCCAAAGCCGGCCGTCCACTGCTGATCGTGGCCGAAGACGTTGAAGGCGAAGCCCTGGCGACTCTGGTTGTGAACAACATGCGTGGCATCGTTAAAGTCGCAGCCGTCAAGGCTCCAGGCTTCGGCGACCGTCGCAAGGCCATGCTGCAGGACATCGCTGTTCTGACTGGCGGTACCGTAATCTCCGAAGAGATCGGTCTGAGCCTGGAAAGCACTACCCTGGAACACCTGGGTAATGCCAAGCGCGTGATCCTGTCCAAAGAAAACACCACCGTGATCGACGGTGCCGGCGTTGAGGCTGACATCCAGGCTCGCGTTCTGCAGATCCGTCAGCAAGTGGCTGACACCTCGTCCGACTACGACCGTGAAAAACTGCAAGAGCGTCTGGCCAAGCTGTCCGGCGGCGTTGCAGTGATCAAGGTTGGCGCTGGCTCCGAAGTTGAAATGAAAGAGAAGAAAGCCCGCGTTGAAGACGCCCTGCACGCAACCCGTGCAGCCGTTGAAGAAGGCGTGGTACCTGGCGGTGGCGTGGCACTGGTTCGCGCTCTGCAAGCCATCTCCGAACTGAAAGGCGACAACGCCGATCAGGACGTGGGTATCGCTCTGCTACGTCGTGCTGTTGAAGCGCCGCTGCGCCAGATCGTTGCCAACTCCGGCGACGAGCCAAGCGTTGTCGTTGACAAGGTCAAGCAGGGTTCGGGTAACTTCGGTTACAACGCTGCTACCGGCGAATACGGCGACATGATCGAAATGGGTATCCTGGACCCGGCTAAAGTGACTCGTTCGGCTCTGCAAGCGGCTTCGTCGATTGCCAGCCTGATGATCACCACCGAAGCCATGATCGCCGAGATCAAGGATGACGCTCCAGCTGGCGGCGGTATGCCAGACATGGGCGGTATGGGCGGCATGGGCGGCATGATGTAAGCCAGCCTTACCCCGTACGCAAAACCCCGCCTGTGTTAAGCAGGCGGGGTTTTTTATTGCCCGCATTCCAGGGGACTCGAACCCTTGTGGGCGTTGCGCAATTGCTGTGGGGCGATGGCCTCAGTTCAGACGCTGACAGGTGTTGCCCTGGACGCCGGGCGATACAGGATGAAGTAATACGAGCCCAGGCAAATCAGCCAGCAGAAAATCGCCGTCCACACGTTGTGCGAGAAGAAGTGCGCCCCCTGGATCATCCGGCTGACGGAGAAAATCGATCCCAGGGTGAAGGCAAGCACCAGGGCTTGACGGGCCAGGCGCGGGCGCCGGTCACGCAGCACGAAGAACAGCGCAAACAGCGTAAAACCGGTCGCCGCATGGCCGCCGGGCCAGCAGCGGCCAGGCTTGTCGGTGGCTGGGCGGGGGCTCAGCAGTTCGCTGTAGGTTTCCTTGCCGCCGAATTCCTTCAGGCTCCAGGGGCACTGCACGGCGGTCACGGCTTTGACCGGCGTGACGAACGAAGTCGCCAGCCCCAGCGACAACACCAGGCAACCCAATTCGCGTTTGAACGGCTTGAGTCTCGCCATCAGGAAACTGGCGATGAACCCCAGAATGGCGAACACCGAAAAGGCGATCACCACCTGCTTGGCGCGGTCGTGCAGGATGTTTTCCAGAAAATAACTGTGCTTGCCGATGAAGCCGCCAGCGGCAGGATCGTAGAACAGCTTCGCGAGGTTCATGTCCAGCGACGTCAGTTCAAGGGCAAGCAGGGCGGCGGCCGCGACGGCAGGAATGCCCAGGCACACCCAGGGATTCAGTGGGCGCGAGGCAGGGCGGACAACGGGAGATGACATCATGGATCCTGAACATTCAAAAAGCGCCCCGGCTCATCCATCCGGGGCGTTTTCGGTTAACGAGTGCTGATCTGCCCGGCACCCTCCTTGGGCGCTTTCCAGCCAAGCAGCTGTTGTTTGAAGCCATAACTGGCGGTTTGGTAATACGTGATGGCGCGGGTAATCAACGGGTCGTTGGCGCTGGCCCTGGATTCGCGGCTGTCGGTCAGTGCCTGGTCATGTCGGCGCAGGCCCTGGCGAGGGCTGAGGATGGCCAGGTCCGTGCCGTCGAACAGGCCCAGGTGCTGATAGTTACCGACCACCACGCGGGGTGGCAGCGGGTTGTCCTGCAACAGGTTGCGGCCGAAGAATGTCGACTGATAGTCCAGGTTGAGCAGGCCGAGCAAGGTCGGCGCCAGATCGATCTGGCTGGCCAGTTGCGCGGTTTCGCGAGCAGGGATCAGCTTGGGCGCATAGACGAACAGCGGAATCTGGTAGTTGCTGATCGGCAAGTCTTCCTTGCCCGCGCTGCCCGCCGTGTGGTCCGCGACGAAGACGAAAATCGTGTTGTCGAACCAGGGTTTCTGGCGTGCCTCGTTGAGGAACTGGCCGATGGCGTAGTCGGTGTACTTCACCGCGCCGTCACGGCCGCTGCCCGATTTGATGTCGATCCGGCCGTCAGGGAAGGTGTAGGGACGGTGGTTGGACGTGGTCATCAGTTGCAGCAGAAACGGTTGTTGTTTCGCGTAGTCGGCGTCGGCCAGTTTCAGGGTTTGCCGGTACAGGTCTTCGTCGGCCATGCCCCATGCGTTCTTGAAGTGGATATCGGCTTCGTCGACGCTGCTTTGGTCGACCACCCGGTAACCGTTACCGCTGAAGAACGCGTTCATGTTGTCGAAGTAACCGCGCCCGCCATACACGAAGACGCTGTCGTAACCCACGGCCGTGAGTTGCTGGCCGAGGCTGGCAAAGCCGCTTTCGCGCCCGACCCGTTTGACGATCGAGCGCCCCGGTGTTGGTGGAATAGCCAGGGTGATTGCTTCCAGGCCACGGTCGGTACGGGTGCCGGTGGCGTAGAAATTGTTGAAATACAGGCTCTGCGGGCGCAAGGCATCCAGGTTTGGCGTCAGGTTGCGCGGGTTGCCGTTGCTGCCCATGTACTTGGCGCTGAAGCTTTCGAGGGTCACCAGCACGATGTTGGGTTGGCGTGGCGTGCCGGGGTTGTCGATTTGCCGGCGGATATCCAGCGAGTCCTGGCCGATGAACCGGGCATTGGGTTCGCTCAGTTCGGCGCGCATCTGGTGCGCCACTTCGGCGGGCGGCAGGCTGCTGTAGAACTGGGTGTAGTCCAGTTCGTTATTACGGAAAGCGGCGAAGAACTGGTAAGGACCGTTGCTCGCCAGTTCATTCTGGTAGGCATTGCCGCCCTGGGCGCGCGGGGCATCCTGGCTGAGCAGTTGCAGGGTCAGGCCACTGACCAGCAGCAAACCGAGCCCGCTGAGCAGGCGCCCACGCAAGGCAGGAAGCGGCGCGTCCAGTGTGACATTGAACGGTTTGCGCAAGGCCAGGCAAAGGACCACTGCCAGTACCGTGAGAATGCTCAGTAACGTGCCGATCGGGTAGGACTCGAGCACGTTGTTCAGCACTTCATCGGAATAGACCAGGTAGTCCACCGCGATAAAGTTGAAGCGCACGCCGAATTCGTCCCAGAACAACCACTCCGCAACGGCAGTAAACAACATGGCGAACACGCTGGCGCCGAGCAGTCCTTGCAGAAACCAGCGATGCCCGCGCCGACGCCACAGGGCGGGCGGGCACAGCAACAGGTAGAGGCCCAGCGGCAGTGCAGCGTAAGCGAGGAAACCCAGGTCGTATAAAAGGCCGATGCCGAACACGGGCAGCCAACCGCTGCCGGCTTCGTCAAGGTGGGTGAGGAGCAAAACGCTGCGGGTCAGCAGGAAGATCGCCAGCCAGAGGCCGGTGACAAGCACCAGAAATCGCATGGGTGCTGTCTTGAAAAAGTCCATTGGAAACATTCCTTATAATCAATGGCGCAGGAGTGTGCGGCTGACACTGTAGTCAGGTTGTGAATCGATAGTGAAAACTTTGTTAAGGCTGAGTGAACGCCCTCTGGTCCCTGAACACCTGGCGCACACAGCCCTAGCCGTGAGCCACGCTTGGCCTTAAGCTGCGCGGGCCAAGACGGCCGTTACTGTGTACGGAGAGAGTGCCGATGCGAATTCTATTGGTTGAAGACAACCGCGATATCCTGGCCAACCTGGCCGATTACCTGGGACTCAAGGGTTACACCGTGGATTGCGCGCAGGACGGTTTGTCGGGCCTGCACCTGGCGGCCACCGAGCATTACGACCTGATCGTGCTCGACATCATGTTGCCCGGCATCGACGGCTACACCCTGTGCAAACGCCTGCGCGAAGATGCCCGGCGTGATACCCCGGTGATCATGCTCACTGCCCGCGACCAACTGGATGATCGCCTCCAGGGGTTCAAGTCGGGTGCCGACGATTACCTGATCAAACCGTTTGCGCTGTCCGAACTGGCGGCGCGGATCGAGGCGGTCATGCGCCGTGCCCAGGGCGGTGGACGCCGCGCCTTGCAGGTCGGCGACCTGAACTACGACCTCGATACCCTGGAAGTCGTGCGCGAAGGGCGCCTGCTCAAGCTCAACCCGGTCGGCCTCAAACTGCTGGCGGTGTTGATGCAGAAAAGCCCGCACGTGCTGCGCCGCGAAATTCTTGAAGAGGCCCTGTGGGGCGATGACTGCCCGGACAGCGACAGTCTGCGCAGCCACGTTCACCAACTGCGCCAGGTGATCGACAAACCGTTCGCCAAACCGCTGCTGCACACCGTGCATGGCGTGGGCTATCGCTTGGCCGAGGGTCGGGATGGAGTTTAAGCAGAGCCTTGCCCAGCGGATCATCATCGCCTTTGCGTTGATGAGCGCGCTGGTGGCAGGGGCGTTCGCCATGGGGATTGTGGCGACCGTGCACCTGGTTGAAGAAAAACTGATCTCCGCAGGCCTGGGCGGCGATTTGCAGCGCTTGCTGTTGATGGACAGCATGTCTGACTGGAGTCACCGTCCCGAGCCCGACCAGTTGTTTTACTTCAGCGGTGGCCCGGGCGACTTCGACCTGCCCAAGGACCTGCGCAACCTGGATGCCGGGTTCCATGAAGTCTTTCGCGAACAGCTGTCGTATCACGCCATTGTGGAAATCGTCGACGGGCGGCGCTACGTCCTGCTGCAAGACCAGAGTGATTTCGAGGAGCGCGAGCGGGTGCTGTTTGCCGTGGTGCTGGTGGGGTTTGTCCTGAGCCTGGCGCTGGCGGTATTTTTGGGCTGGATCCTGGCGCGCAAGGTGATGGCGCCAGTGGTGCGGCTGGCCCGGCAAGTGCGTCATCGCGATCAGTTGCTGGGGCTGGCGCCGCCCCTGGCGCCGGACTACGCGGCCGATGAAGTGGGAGAACTGGCGGTGGCCTTCGACGCCACCCTGGGGCGCCTGCGCCAGGCGTTGACCCGCGAGCGGTTGTTCACCAGTGACGTCAGCCACGAATTGCGCACGCCGTTGATGGTGCTGGCCAGCTCCTGCGAGCTGTTGCTGGAAAACCCCGGTATCGACCAGCGCGGCCGGGCACAGGTCGAGCGTATTGCCCGGGCGTGCGAAGAAATGCGCGAGCTGGTGCAAACCTTTCTCATGCTGGCGCGGGCCCAGCGTGAAGACGCGAGCATGTCGCCTCAGCAGACCTTGCAACAAGTCGCCGAGGAGTTGCTCGGCCTGTGGCGCGAACCGATCCAGAGCAAGGGGCTGGCACTGACGTTTGAGCCTGACCATCCGCTGGGCACCTGCTACAACGCGACGTTGCTGCACGCGGTCATGGGCAACCTGCTGCGCAATGCCCTGCACTACACCGACAGCGGGTTCATCCGTTTGACCCTTCAGCCACGCGGGTTTGTGGTCGAAGACAGCGGCGTGGGTATCCCCGAGGAAAAACGCGAAGCGATGTTCGAGCCGTTCGTGCGTGGCAGTGAGAATCGCGGCGAAGGCCTGGGGTTGGGGTTGTCATTGGTTCAGCGCATTTGCGAGAACCAGGGCTGGACCGTCAGCCTCAGCACCATGGAGCCCAACGGTTGTCGTTTCCAGGTCGAGTTGCATCCCTCAAAACCCTGAGAGCGGCGGTGGCCGGGGCCCGGCGCCAACGTCGCTGGGGGCTGGCCGCCGACCGCTCTTTTGTCGTGTAAAACCTTGAAATAGTTGAGGATTGGACGGGACGAAGTTTTCACAAAGGGATGACCTGACGCTGACATCTGGCTGCCTAAGGTGGCCATCATCAGCCCCAGGAGTCCTTGATGATGGCCACCCCGATCAAACTTCCATTCTCCAACAAGTACGACCAGCAGCATGCGCAGGAGTACTTGCTCAAGCATCAGGACGGCCTTGCCCGCAAGTTGTCCCACAAGCGTGACGAGCAACTGGCCAGGGGCGCTCTGGCCCTGGCGGGAGAGCCTGGGCTGGTACTTGACCTGCCTTGTGGCGTAGGCCGCTTCTGGCCGCTGCTGGCGGAAAAGCCGAACCGCGTGATTATCGGCGCAGACAATTCGGCCGCCATGCTCGAGATCGCCGCCCTGGCCCAACCGGCCGACGTGGTGAAACGGGTACAACCCTTGCAGACCTCAGCATTTGCCATCGACTTGCCGGATAACGCAGTCGACAGCATTTTTTGCATGCGGCTGCTCCATCACATCGGCGACCCGGCTCATCGGTTGGCCATCTTGCAGGAATTTCAACGGGTTACCCGCGACAGCGTGATTGTTTCGCTGTGGGTAGACGGCAATTTCAAGGCCTGGAAACGTAAACGCCTGGAGCAAAAACGCCGGTTGGGCGAAGAACAGGGCGGTTACCAAAATCGCTTTGTGTTACCAGCTGCTACGATTGAAGACGAATTCAGGCAAGCGGGGTTTCGCATTCAGGAGCACCTGAACTTTATTCCGCTTTATGCCATGTGGCGGGTTTACGTACTGCGCAAGAGGTAAACGGATGGCAGTCGATTATGTATCGGACACGGAAGTCACTTCGCAACAACGCTTCGACTATTTCTGGCGCCAGCATGGCGAGTGGGTTGAAGCCCCCAACCAGCGTCGGGGCGGGGAAAGCGGAGTACAGCGACTCACCAGCAGCGACGGACGGTTGCTCTACGCCAAACGGCAGACCGGGCATATTTATCGCAGCTGGCTGTACCCCTTCGGTCGCCCGACCGTGTTGCGCGAGCGTGAGGCACTGGAAGGCCTGCGCTTGCACGATGTGCGGGTTCCGGAACTGGTGTTTTGCGGGGCCCAACGTGAGGCCGGGCAGCCGTGGCGCGCAATGCTGGTCACGGCTGAGCTGGAAGGTTTCATCGAGATCGACCAGTGGTACGCCGCCGGTGGTCTGGAGCGCTACGGTGACGTCGTGCATGACCGATTGTTGCGCGAGTTGGCACTGACCCTGGCCCGTATGCACCGGGGCCGCTGGCAGCACGGCTGCCTGTACCTCAAGCATATTTTCGTGCGGGTGAGTGGTGAAGGCGATACGGCTGCGGTGGAGGTTGCACTGCTGGATCTGGAGAAGTCCCGGCGGCGCTTGACCCGGGCCCGTGCGGCGTCCCACGACATGAAACAATTACGTCGCCATTCGTCGTGGAGTGCAGCGTACTGGGCCAGGCTCGTCTACTTTTATGAGACGGCGTTTGGCAGCGCTATCAAAGGTTTACAGCGATGAAATTAGAAATTGCACGAGGAGTGTTCTTGCTAGGAGCCTTGGCAGTTGCTTCATTGGCAGTGGCGGCCTGGGAGCAGCCTAAAACCCAGTTCCTCAGTTCCGCCCATGACGGTGCGCATTGCCCTTTGCCACGGGTTGCCAAGGTATCGCAGGCGACCAAACCCGATCATGATTTGTTGTTGTTCATGTTCGGACTTTCTCAAGGCATGAAGCCTCAGAGCTGATATCCCACACGACGTCCCTATGAAAGGCCTCGCATTGCGAGGCCTTTTGTTATTGCACGGTCACCGATGACGGCCTCAGGTCTTGTCGGACCTGGCCAGCACGGTGTAGACGCAGGGCAACACGAACAACGTGAAGAGCGTGCCAATCGACATGCCGGTGGCGATCACCGTACCGATGTCGAAGCGGCTGACCGCGCCGGCCCCCGTAGCGATGATCAACGGCACCATGCCGAACACCATGGCGGCCGTGGTCATCAACACCGGCCGCAGACGAATGGCCGCCGCTTCCTCCACCGCGTCCCGCGCGCTCAGCCCTTTGTCCTTGCGCAACTGGTTGGCGAACTCGACGATCAGGATCCCGTGTTTGCTGATGAGCCCGATCAAGGTCACCAGGCCGACCTGGGTGTAGATGTTCATGCTCGACCAGCCCAGGAACAACGGAATCAAGGCACCGCAGATCGACAGCGGCACGGTCACCAGAATCACCAGCGGGTCGCGGAAACTTTCGAACTGCGCCGCCAGCACCAGGAAAATGATGGCCAATGCCAGGGCAAAGGTCACCCACAGCGCGCTGCCTTCCTGAAAGAACTGCCGCGCCGCGCCTGCGTAGTCGAAGGCGTAGCCCGGCGGGGCTTCCTCACTGGCGATCTGGCGCACGGTGTCCAGTGCTTCGCCCATGCTGACCAGCGGCACGCCCGAGACAATGGCCGAATTGAGTTGCTGGAACTGATTCAGCTGTCGCGGTCGGGCCCGGTCGGTGACGGTGATCAGCGTCGACAGGGGTAACAGCTCAGCCTTGGCGTTTTTCACGTAGTAGTTGTTCAGCCACTCGGGATTGTCCCGATAGGCACGCTCCACCTGGGCGATGACCTTGTAGCTGCGACCCTCGATGGTGAAACGATTGATTTCGGCTTCGCCCAGCAAGGTCGCCAGCGTGGCGCCCAGGTCCTGCATGGAAACGCCCATCTGCGCCGCTTTGGCGCGGTCGATGTCGACCACTACCTCAGGTTTGTCGAACGCCAGGTCGATGTCGAGAAAGGCAAACTTGCCGGATTCCAGCGCGCGTTTCTTCACCCGGTCCGCCACGTTCAGCAGCGATTCGTAGTCATTGGCGGTGTTGATGACGAACTGAAACGGCAGCCCTTCACCGGTCCCCGGCAGGGAGGGCAGGTTGAAGCCGAAGATTTGCAGCCCGCTGATGCTGGAGAGCTTGCCCTGCACCTCGGGGAGGATTTGCATCTGGGTACGGCTGCGCTCGTTCCACGGCTTGAGCAGGAAACCGCCGATCCCCGACTGAACGCCATTGAACCCGTTGATCTGGAAGGACGAGTAGTACTCGGGAAACTCCTTGAAGATCGTGATGAATTCATCGGTGTAGGTGTTGAGGTAATTGAGGTTCGTCGGCTGCGGTGCGTTGGCCATCATGAAAATGATGCCCTGGTCTTCGTCTGGCGCCAGTTCCGATTTGGTGAACTTGAGCAACACCGGAATCAGGCACAGCACGATCACCGCGAACACCAGCACCACCGGCCGGGTGTTGAGCGTGCCGTGCAGCGTGCGTTGGTAGCGTTGTTTGAGGCCTTCAAAGATCCGGTCGAGGCGATGGGCCAGGCCGCTCGGGTTTTCGTCATGGCGCAGGAGCAGGGCGCACATCATCGGCGACAAGGTCAGGGCGACGATCCCGGAAATCACCACGGCGCCGGCCAGGGTCAGCGCAAACTCCTTGAACAATGCGCCGGTCAGCCCCGTCAGGAAGCCGATGGGGGCGTAGACCGCCGCCAGGGTAATGGTCATCGAGACCACCGGCATGGCGATTTCCCGTGCGCCTTCGAGGGCGGCGTCCAGCGGGGTTTTACCTTCCTCGATGTGCCGGTGGATGTTCTCCACCACGACAATGGCATCGTCCACCACCAGGCCGATCGCCAGCACCATGGCCAGCAGCGTCAGCAGGTTGATCGAGTAGCCCATCAGTTGCATGAAGAACATCACGCCGATCATCGACAGCGGAATGGTGACCACCGGGATCACCACCGAGCGCAACGCTCCCAGGAACAGGAACACCACGACGATCACGATCAGCACCGCTTCGAAGAGGGTTTTCACCACTTCGTTGATCGATGCCTGGATGAACAGCGTGGCGTCATAGGCAATTTCGGCCTTGAGGTTGGGCGGCAGTTGGGATTCCAACTCCGGCATGAGCTTGCGCACTTCCTTGATCACGTCCAGCGGGTTGGCGCCCGGCGTAGCCTTGATGCCGATGTACACCGACGGCGTGCCGCCGAATGAGCTGACCGAGTCGTAGTTTTCCGCACCCATTTCCACCCGGGCCACATCACTGAGCAGCACCCGGCTGTCGCCCACGGTTTTCAGCGGGATGGCGGCGAAGGCTTCGGCGGATTTGAGTTCGGTGTTGGCGTTGATACTGGTGACGACATACTCGCCTTTGACCTCGCCGGCCGCCGACAGGAAGTTGTATTGGCGCACGGCGGTGGTGACGTCGCTGGCGCTGAGGCCGTAACCGGCCAGTTTCACCGGGTCGAGCCACAGGCGCATGGCGAACACCTGGTTGCCAAGAATCTCGGCTTCGGCCATGCCGGGCAGCGTCGCCAGTTTGGGCTGGATCACCCGTGACAGGTAATCGGTGATCTGCGGGTTGTTCAGTTCCTTGCTGAAGAAACTGATGTACATCAGCGCCGAGGCGTCGGCTGCTTCCTTACTCAGCACCGGGTCTTCGGCGTCTTGCGGCAGCTTGTTCTTGACCTCGTTGGCCTTGGCCAGCAGTTCGGTGAACAGCCGGTCGCTGTTGGAGCCGATGCGTGCGTAGATCGAAATCACCGAGAAGTTCTGGCGGCTGACCGAGGTCATGTAGTCGATGCCCTCGGCACTCGCCAGGCTTTGCTGCATCGGTTGGGTAATGTAGCCCTGGATGGTTTCGGCGTTGGCGCCGGGGTAAGCGGTGGTCACCGTGATCAGCGCGTTTTCCATCTGCGGGTACTGGCGCAGCGGCAGTTTGCTCCAGGCCTGGAAGCCCAGCAGCACAATCAACAGGCTCACCACCGTGGCGAGCACCGGGCGGCGGATGAACGGATCGGTAAAAGCCATGGAGGTTCCTTGATCAGTTCGTGCGGGGCGGGCTCGTCTGTTCGGCGGGCAGGGTCTTGTCGGCGCTGATGGCGATATGCGCGCCGTTGTCCAGTTTGATCTGGCCGCCGCTGACCACCTGCTCGCCGTTTTGCAGGCCTTTGGTAATCAGCACCAGGCCCTCGCGGCGTTCGCCGGTCTCGATGAAGCGCCGTTCGGCGACCAGGATCGGCTGGCCCTTGTCGTCTTTTTCAACGCTGCCATCGGCGGCTTTCTTCTCGGCCACCACGTACAGCGAGTTGCCATAGAGGGTGTAGGTGATGGCGCTTTCCGGCACGACGATTTTTGGCTGCGGGTTCGGCAGCAGCACCTGAAGGTCGGCGAACATGCCCGGTAGCAACTTGCCGTCAGGGTTGGCCAGGGTGGCGCGGACCAGCACGTTGCGGGTGCTGTTTTCGACTTTCGGGTTGATGGCGCTGATGGTGCCGGGGAAGTCCAGGCTCGGATACGCCGACACACTGACGTGTACCCCTTGGCCCAGGGCAATTTTCGGCACGGCTTGTTCGGGGACGTAGAAGTCCACGTAGAGGCTGCTCAGGTCTTGCAGGGTGGCGATTACCGTGCCGCTGGGAAGGAAGTCGCCGACGTCGACCTGACGAATGCCGATGGTGCCGCTGAACGGCGCAACGATGTGCTTCTTCGCCAGTGCAGCCTTGAGCTGATTGACCGTGGCCTTGTTCTTGGCAAGCTGCGCGGTGAGGCGGTCGAACTCGCCTTTGGAGATTGCCTGGCTGCCCACCAGTTGGCTGCCGCGACCGTAATCCAGTTGGGCCAGGCCGAGGTCCGCCTGGGCGGTTTCGAGCAGGGCGCTTTCGACGGCGCTGTCGAGTTGCACGATGGGCTGGCCGGCGGTGACCTTCTGCCCGGACTCGAACTGCACGTCCTTGACCGTACCGGCGATCTCCAGGCTCAGGTTCACCCCTTGCAGCGCCTTGAGCGTGCCGACCGTGGGCAGGCGCGCTTGCCACGGGCGTTCGGTGGCGGTGGCCACGGCGACGCTGATTGGCGGTTTCGGTACGGCGAAGGTCTGGACCATTTTGTAGATGGAGAAGGCTTTGTAGCCTCCCAGCATCAGGATGATCAACAGGACAACACCCAACATGATCAGCATGCGGCGGCGCAGCATATTCCACATCCTTGGAGATGAACCGGAAAAAACTGGCGAGTCAGACGCTGACATTACTCCGAGTGCGGGGGGGAATCCAACTGACACGTCTAACAGGCAGAGCACGTCCCTTGCAGGAGCAGAGCAAGCTTTGCTCCTGCAAGGGACGTGCGAGGTCAGATCAGGTGAAGATGGTTGTCCCAGAGTCCTGCGGGTAAATCGAGGGGCTTTGCAACGAGGGGAGCCTGGCGGCAATCGTAGAAGCGGCAACGCCCCTGGCCGGAAGTGACGACGAAACCGTCAGCCACCGCGCCGACCCCGGCGCAGTCCGGCAGCGGCGCATCGAGACGCAGTGCGCCGCTGTCCAGGTCCCAGATGAAAAAGCGGTTGCCGCGCGGTGCCGTGAGGGCCACCAGACGCAGATCGCTGTGCACCGCGACGCTCGCGGTGTAGTGCCCCATCGCCTGCAATTGTTGCTCGGCGACCGGGAACGCCACGAAGGGCTGGCCGGGACGCTTGATCGCCAACAGCTCGGACGACTCATGAGCGGCGCCCATGAATTGTTGGCCGGTGACGATGGTGCCGTCGCTGGCAATGCCCATGTGCCGCACGCTGTTCATCTGCTGGGCCAGGGTTTCCTTGCTCAGCAGGGTGCCGTCGCGCTGCATCAGCACCAGGCTCGGCTCCATGGCGTTGAGGTTCATTTCGACCCGGCTCTCGGCCTCGGTGCGAATGCCGCCGTTGGCCACCACCAGGGTTTCACCGTCGGGCATCCACGACACTTGATGCGGGCCGATGCCGTGGGTGGACATCTCGCCGCTGTGCACCAGCCGCTCGCCTTCGAACCGGTACACCCCGAGCAGGCCGCGACCCGGGTCGGTGGTGTCGTTTTCAGTGGCGTACAGCCACTCGCCACTGTGATGAATCACCGCGTGGCCGTAGAAGTGCCGACCGGGTTGCGACACCACGGTTTGCAGCAGCGTGCCGTCGCGCAGGTCGATCAGGTAACTTTCGGTGCCGGGACGCCGGGCGACAAACAAGGCCATCGGCAGCGTCGGGTGGTTGATGATGTCATGGCAACGCAGGCCGACCTGGGTGGTGAACACTGGCGTGCCGTCCAGCCGATAGCCGACGGCGTAGTGCTTGCCGTCGCTGTCGTCGCGGGCCGAGAGCAGCAAGGGGCCGTGGTCCTTTTGCTTGAACAGCTTCCAGCCGCCCAGCGTCACGGCACCCAGCAACAAGCTGCCCACTGTCAAAACCTGGCGTCGCAGCATGGCGCTACCTCTCATCAGTCACCGTCGTTGGCGTTGAAGCCCAGTTGGATGCCCAGCGCCTTGGCCAGTTCGCCTTCGTGCAGGCGATGGACGACGTTGAGGCTGTCGTAGAGGTCATTGAGCTGCTGGCGGCCGGCATCGTCGGCGAGCATTTCGGTGAGCGAGCGCTGGCTGCTGGCGAACAGTTTCAGGGACGCGGCATAAGCGGCGTCGATCTTGTCGGCCAGGGCTTTCTGCTCTGTCGGCAACAACCCGCGCAGGCCTTTGTTGTCGACGCCTGCCCACACGGTTTGAGCGGCGGCCAGGCTGGCTTCCAGGCTTTGCAGCGAGGATTGGCTACGCCATGCGTCCGCCTGGAACGGCTGTGGAATGCCCTTGGTCTGGCGACCCATCGGCGTGCCGAGTTTTTTCTTCAGGGTGTCGAGCGCGGTCACTTGAGCACGCAGCAGATCGGCGATGGCCTCGTGGGAGTCGGCGTAACGCTGGTTCGGGAACTTGGTCATCTGGGCGAGCATGCCGTCGGTGCTGTTCCAGCTGGCCAGGATCTCTTCGGCGAGCAGTTTCTGACGTTCGCCGATGGCGCTCAGCAGAGGGCAGTAACGGGCCTTTTGCGCGGCGTCGGCCACGTTGGCCTTGTCGTCGAACAAAATGTATTCGTAGGCCGAGAGGCCCTGGACGACGACACTGGATTTGGCCAGTGCGGCGGCGTCAATCTGCGGCTGGGCGTTGACCAGTTGCTCGACCTGACGGCCGACCAGGTTTTTCTTGTCCGGCCAGAATTGCACCTGCCACGAGCGGTTGCCTTCGGCCAGCGGACCGACCAGCAGCGGTTGCAACTCGGCCCAGGCTTTTTGTGCGTGGAGGAAGTCGGCGCGAGCGGTTTGCAGGTCCGACTTGCCTTCGCAGTAGGCCAGCGCACTCACGGCCAACTGGCGGTCGGCGTCGACCCAGCGGCTGTAGGTCGGCAGGATCACTTGCTTGGCGATGGCTGCCGACGTGACGGCTTGTGGGTCTTGGGGGGAGCAGGCACCCAGGGCGAGTGCGGCAAGGCTGGTGAACAACAACTTGGGACGAAACATGTCGGGCTCCCTTTTCTTTTGGGGTGAAAGCTTTATCTCGACGCTTGTGGTCAGCGTTAAAGAGAATTCAGAAAGGCCAGCAGCGCAGCGCGCTGCTCGGCGTTAAACGCTAAAACCTGTTGCTGCGCAGCCGTAGCTTCACCGCCGTGCCAGAGCACAGCTTCGAGCAGGTTGCGGGCGCGGCCGTCATGCAAAAACTGGGTGTGACCGCTGACCGTCTGCGTCAGGCCGATGCCCCACAACGGCGGTGTGCGCCAGTCGCGGCCGGAGGCCTTGAATTCGGTGCGGTTGTCGGCCAGGCCGTCGCCCATGTCATGCAGCAGCAGATCGCTGTAGGGGCGAATCACTTGATTGGCCAGTTCAGGTTCTGCGGCATTGGCGGCGGTGGTGAACTTGGGGGTGTGGCATGACTGGCAGCCGGCCTGATAGAACAGGTTCTTGCCGGCCAGTACTTGCGGTGCGCCAACATCGCGGCGCGCGGGGACAGCGAGGTTACGCGTGTAGAAATGCACCAGCCGCAGAATGTTGTCGCTGACTTCCGGTTCGCCCTGCGGGCCATCGCCGTTGGGAGCCTGCTTGCAGGCGGTCTGGGCATCGGTGCAATCATCGAGGTGTCTCAGGCTGGTCGTGAGGCCCATATCACCAGAAAACGCGTGAACGTTTTGTTGATTGAGATTCGGTTGCCCGGCTTTCCAGCCAAAACGGCCCAGCACCGTTTTTTGCCGGGCGTCATCCCACACGAGGTTCGGTCGCCCGGCGATGCCGTTTTCGGCTTTTTTCTGTTGCTCGGCGTTGGCCAGAATGTCGGCATCGGAAATCGCTTCGAGCAATCCCAGGCCGATCATTGGCGGGGCAACGCGCGCGGAAAAACGCGTGTCCGGGTGCAGGGGGCCGTAGCCGAGCTGGGTGATCTGCAATGTGGGTTTGCGCAGTTCGACGACGGTGCCGTCCTTGAACTGCACCGGGAGCGGTTCATAGGTGACGCGCACCTTGCCCTCCGGGACGACGCCCGGTATCGACATGTCCTGGAACTGCCCGCCATAGACGGGTTCGGGCACGACGCCCAGCTGTTCGATGACCTTGGCATAGGCCGGATCGTCAGGGATCGACAGACGCACCAGCATGGACACCGCGTTGTCGGAACTGGCGGTTGGCGGGTGACCGCGACCGTCCTTGATGTGGCAGCCCTGGCAGGCATTGGCGTTGAACAACGGACCGAGACCATCGCGGGCGGTGGTGGTCGACGGCGCAATCACCCAAGGGCTGCGAAAGAAACTGTTGCCGACGCTGAAGTCCAGGCGCCGGGTAGGCGACAGGTTGGCCGAGGGCAGGGAGAACGCATTCTGATCGGTTTTGCGCACCGTCGCGGCGCCACCGGAGCGGGCCTCGCCGGGTTCGGCCTTGGTAAAGCGCGGGGCGTCATCGCAGGCACTCAGGCCAAGGGCCAGCAACAGAGCGGACAAGCGAAGAGGCAGCGAGGGCATCAGACTTCCTGCAAGGCGAGCAAAACAAGGGCGCAAAGTTTAACAGGGCAGGGGAAATTGAATAAGAGGAATTATCGTTTGCTTGACCTGGGGCAGTGTTTATCTGGACACCACAATTCTCCTGTGGGATCACAATCCAGTGTGGGAGCGAGCTTGCTCGCGATGGCGGTCGCCGATTCAGCATCAATGTTGGCAGTGATGGCCCTATCGCGAGCAAGCTCGCTCCCACTGGGGGCCGTGTCAGGCGGATATAAAAAAGGCGACCCGAAGGTCGCCTTTCTGTTCAGCCAGCGTTGATCAGAACTCGTGATCAGCGTTGTCCGGGTTCAGGTCGCTGATACCCAGTTTGCCGGCAGCCGATTCGATCGAACCGGTCTGCTTGACCAGGGAGGCGATGGCGTCACGGACGATCTGGTTGCCAGCGGTATTGCCTGCTGCGATCAACTGGTCGTAGTGCTCACCCTTGTTGGCGTGGTCAACCATGACCTGGATCTTGGCTTCGGTTGCGGCCAGGTCGGCCTTGAGCGCTGCGTCGGCTGCCGGGTCGACTTTAGCCACCAGCGACGACAGGCTGGCGCCGGTCATTTTGGTGCCGTCTACGCGGGTGTACTCGCCCAGGTACACGTTACGAATGCCTTTGGCGTCGTAGAAGTGCGAGTTGTGGGTGTTGTCGCTGAAGCAGTCCTGCTCGTCTTCAGGAGAGTTGGCTTCCAGGGAAACCTTCATGCGCTCGCCCGCCAGTTCGCCCAGCGACAGGCTGCCCATGCCGAAGAGCATTTTGCGCAGGCCAGTCTCGCCCGGCTCGGCTTCCAGGGTGGCGCGGTAGTTGTCGGTCACGTCCGGTTTCCAGTTGCCGACCATTTCTTCCAGATCGCTGACCAGCAGTTGGGTCACGGCCTTGAGGTAGGCGCGACGACGGTCGTTGTGGCCGCCGGTGGCGCCAGCGCCTTCCAGGTAGTCCGATGCCGGGCGGTTGCCGGCGCCAGGGCCGGTGCCGTTCAGGTCCTGGCCCCAGAGCAGGAATTCGATGGCGTGGTAGCCGGTGGCAACGTTGGCTTCGGAACCGCCCAGCTCGTTCAGGCTGGCGAGTTTTTCCGGGGTGATGTCTTTGACGTCGACCTTGTCTTCGCCGACCTGGACTTCGGTGTTGGCGATGATGTTGGCGGTTGCGCCCGGGTTGCCCAGCGCGTGCTCGTAAGACTTGTCGACGTAGTCGATCAGGCCTTCGTCCAGCGGCCAGGAGTTAACCTGACCTTCCCAATCGTCAATGATGGTGTTGCCGAAGCGGAACACTTCACTTTGCAGGTACGGAGCGCGTGCCGCGACCCAGGCAGCCCTGGCGGCTTTCAGGGTTTCTTCGTTCGGCTTGGCGAGAAACGCGTCGATAGCGGTTTGCAGGGTCTTGGCAGTGGATTCGGCATCGCTGTAGACGGCGAAAACCATGTCGGCGTAATGCGCGACAACGGCTTTGGATGCAGCCTCATCGACTTTACCGGCAGCAGGCGCGGCGGGTGTTGCGGTGCTGGCGGCCGGGGTCGGTGCTTGAGGCGCGGTGGCCTTGTCTTTACCTTCGCCGCAACCGGCGAGGGAAATAGCGATGGCCAGCAGACTGGCGGTGGCCAGAGGCATACGAATCATGGCGAACATCCTGCTTCGGTGAATGAGTGGACAGGCGCGTGGGTGCGCAAAGCTGCGACATAATGCAAATCTTTCGCATTATGTGTAAAGAGCTGTACCTGTAAATATTTCCTATTCACGCGGCGGTTGCCCTGGGTCAAGCCTCAGGCTTCACAGGGGCAGGGCATGAGTACGCTGGGCTTGCTTGAGGTAGGCGCTCAACTCCCGGGCCGGCAGCGGTTTGCTGTAGTGATAGCCCTGACCCTCGTGGCAGCCTTCGGAAATGATGTAGGCCTCTTGCTCGGCGGTTTCGACCCCTTCGGCAATGACTTGCATGCCCAGGCTCTTGCCCAACTGGATGATCGCCCGAACGATGGTCGCATCGTCGTCGTCATCGAGCAGGTCCTGCACAAAGCTCTTGTCGATCTTGATCTTGTCCAGCGGCAGGCTCTTGAGGTAGCTGAGCGACGAGTAGCCGGTGCCGAAGTCATCGATGGCAATCAGCGCGCCTGAACGGCGCAGGCTCAGCAGGTGCTGGGCGGCGGTGCTGATGTCTTCCATCAGGCCGGTTTCGGTGACTTCCAGCTCCAGGCTGCGTGGCGGCAGGCGATAGATTTGCAGCAGGTTGTTGACCACGCGCGGCAGCTCGGCGTGGTGCAACTGCACGGTAGACAGGTTGACGGCCATGCGCAGGTCGACGAAGCCCTGGTCGTGCCATTCGCGCAGTTGCCGGCAGGCCTGGTCCAGCACCCATTCACCGATGGCGATGATCGTGCCGTTTTGTTCGGCCAGCGGAATGAACAGGTCCGGCGGCACCAGGCCGTGTTCGGGATGCTGCCAGCGAATCAAGGCTTCGACGCCCACCACCCGGTGATCGCGATAGCTGATCTGCGGCTGGTAGACCAGGTAAAACTGCTCGCGGGTGAGCGCGTCGCGCAGGTCTTTTTCCAGTTCGCGGCGGCGGCGCATCTCACTGTCGACACTGGCAATGTAGAACTGATAGCGGTTGCGTGAGCGGGTCTTGGCCAGGGTCATGGTCTGTTCGGCTTTCTGCAACAGCTTCTCGGTGCTGTCGCCATCCTCCGGGAACAGGGTGATACCGATAGTGGCCCGCAGGCGAATTTCCTGGTGGTCGAGGGCGAACGCCGCTTCGAGGTCGTCGAGGATGCTTTGCGCCAGCTCCGCGGCCTCGTAGGGTTGCTCGATGTCGGCCTGGACCAGCGCGAACTGATCGCCGCCCAAGCGGGCGAGGGCGCCGAGGCGACCGCTATGGGCGCGCAGGCGGTCGGCCAGGGCCAGCAGCAACTGGTCGCCGGTCTGGTAGCTGAATTGTTCGTTGATGCCTTTGAAATCGTCCAAGCCTACACACAGCACCGCCACCCGCCGTTGCAGGCGACCGGCGTCCACCAGGATCTTGTCCAGTTGCTGCTGCAATTGCTGGCGGTTGGGGAGCCCGGTGAGGAAGTCGTACTGCGCCATGCGCAACAGGCTGTTTTCCGCTTCGTGGCGCAGGTGCGTGTTGCGCTCGATGGATTCAAGCAACTGGTTGGCGGTGTTGATCCAGATCCCCAGTTCGTTCTTTTCGTGGCCCTTGAGCAGCGGGATCTTGTGCTCGCTGGGGCGGTCGGGATTGATGGTGGTCAGGTGCTCGATGATGCGCGACAGCGGTTTGGTCAGCAGCCAGTGATACACCAGGTACAGCACCAGGCCCATGGCCAGGGCGCGCAGTACGCCGGAGATGAAAATGATCACCGAACTGATGATAAACCCTTGGCCGTAGGTGGCCGTGTCGAGGGTGATGCTCAGGTCGCCGTAGTACTCGCTGTAAGGGCCACGACCCACCAGTTGGGTGGTGAAGGTGCGTTCCTTGCCCAGGATCAGGTCCGTCAGCCAGCGGCTGTGGGAGTGCTGCAGTTCGCGGGACTTTTGCGCGAGCATGGTTTCGTTGGGATGGCCGATGGACGCCATGCGCACAGCATCATCCTGAAACAGGCCTTCGATCACTTGCATGCCCATTTCCCGGTCGAGGCTGTAAACGGCCTGGGTCGAGGGGTCGCGGAACATGTCGAGGATACGCTGGGCGTCGTTGGCCACGGCCTGGTGTGTTTTATAGGCGTCGAAAACGATCTGCGCGCAGCTCAAGACGACGCCGACGATCAATGCCGAAAGGAGCACGACCCGGAGCAACTTCACCGACAAGCTGTTCTTGAGTTCCAGCTTCAAAGGGTAATTCCTTGTTCCGTGCGGGTAGCGTCAAGTTGCCATGAGTATTGGCAATCCCGGGATGGCAGTCAAAGGGACAATCATGCCAGGGAGATTTTGTTTGCAGGCTTGGCCACAATGCCGTGGTTGTTGGCGATTGGAGCCATTTGTTATGTGTCGGTAGGCACCTCCTGCAACTTGAGGGGCAGGGGAGAATATTTCCGCCTTGTCGAGGCTAGACAACGGGGGCGCAGGGGCAAGCGCGCGGTGGTTTGCAGCCTGTTGCACAGGAACAGGAGCAGCCGGGTGAGGGGCATAAAAAAACCCGGCAATGCCGGGTTTTTTCACTGCAAGCGGACTTAAGCGGTGAAGACTTTGCCTTCGAACTGCTCAGCCACGAACTTCCAGTTGACCAGGTTCCAGAACGCTTCGACGTACTTCGGACGAACGTTGCGGTAGTCGATGTAGTAGGCGTGTTCCCAGACGTCGCAGGTCAGCAGCGGGGTGTCGCCGCTGGTCAGCGGGTTGCCGGCGCCGATGGTGCTGGCCAGGGCCAGGGAACCGTCAGCTTTTTTCACCAGCCAGCCCCAACCGGAACCGAAGGTGCCGACGGACGTCTTGGTGAACTCTTCCTTGAACTTGTCGAACGAACCGAACGCAGCGTTGATGGCTTCAGCCAAAGCGCCGGTTGGTTGACCGCCGGCGTTTGGCGCCAGGCAGTTCCAGTAGAACGTGTGGTTCCAGACCTGAGCGGCGTTGTTGAAGATGCCGCCCGAGGAAGTCTTGACGATTTCTTCCAGGGTCTTGCCTTCGAACTCGGTGCCTGGCACCAGGTTGTTCAGGTTCACGACGTAGGTGTTGTGGTGCTTGTCGTGGTGGTATTCCAGGGTTTCCCTGGAGATGTGCGGCTGCAGGGCATCGTGTGCGTAAGGCAGCGGCGGCAATTCGAAAGCCATGATGATTCTCCTAATCAGGTCAGTTGCGGTGAGCGCAAGGCCGATCACGGGCGGCCAGACAAGCGCCGGGGAGTTTGTACTCTTTGCGGCGCAGGTGTCGGATCATAGCACCGGGGGTGCGGCATAACCACGCAACAACTGTGTGGAATAGAGGTTCCAGAGCCTTTTGGAATATTCGCGTAGCCCGATTAATTGAATCGCTACATCAGGCCGCGCTGATTAGCTGAAAGGCTACGGTGAACATCATTACGGCGACCAGCAGGTCGAGAATCCGCCAGGTGCCGGGGCGTGCCAGCCAGGGTGCGAGCCACGCGGCGCCGAGGGCCAGGGTGAAGAACCACAGCAGCGAGGCACTGGCGGCACCGACCACATACGCGCCGGGCTCGGTCTGTTGGGCGCCGAGGGAGCCGATCAGCAACACGGTGTCCAGGTAGACATGCGGGTTGAGCAGCGTCACCGCCAGTGCACTGAGCATCACCGCCCGCAGCGAGCGCACAGTCTGGTTTTCACCTTGTTGCAGGCTTTGTTTCGAGCAGGCCCCGACGCAGCGCCAGGCTGCCGTACCACAGCAGGAACGCGGCGCCGCCCCAACGTGCAACGGCCAGCAGCAGCGGATTTTGCGCCAGGATCGTCGCCAGCCCGTACACTCCGGCCGCGACCAGCAGGGCATCGCACGTCACGCAGAGCGCCGCGACGGGCAGGTGATGTTCGCGCCGCAGGCTTTGCGCCAGCACGAACGCGTTTTGGGTGCCGATCGCCATGATCAGCCCGGCGGCCACCAACAGGCCATTGACGTAGCTTTGCCACATAAGGATTTACTCCGCGTTTGTCGCCAATTGCCGCAATACGTTCATGGCACGATCAGCATCGGCCTGACCGACAAACAGGTGATCGTGGTAGTAACCGGCGATCACGTTGCAACTGATACCGGCCTGCCCCAATGCCGTGGCAAATGCCGCCGTGAGGCCCACTGCCTCCAGCGCCGAATGCACGTTGAGGGTGATCCACGCCGCCACGTAGTCGAAACTGAAACCGGCCTTCACCGCTTGCCGTCGTTCGAGGATAACCGTCAGGCCTTCCTGTTCGCGGAAGCTGCCGATGATCTCGCAGTCCCTGGGCAGGTGCCCGTCGCGGATAGTGCAGAAC
Source organism: Pseudomonas purpurea (assembly GCF_039908635.1). Taxonomy (NCBI): domain Bacteria; kingdom Pseudomonadati; phylum Pseudomonadota; class Gammaproteobacteria; order Pseudomonadales; family Pseudomonadaceae; genus Pseudomonas; species Pseudomonas purpurea. The sequence goes on along the minus strand of NZ_CP150918.1, from coordinate 4,489,102 downwards.
ACGTATTCGCCGTCGTTGAGTTCCGGACTCATGCTGCGCAGCAGGGTTGCCAGGGAAGTTTCGCCAGCCATGTCGCTGATCCTTGTTCAAGAGTTCTTGCTGGCCATTCTCCGGTTCCACGCTGTATAAGAAAAACCAATATTACTGATCGCTCATTAGGAAAACTGATGTTCGACTATAAATTGCTTTCCGCCCTGGCCGCCGTGGTCGAGCAGGCCGGTTTCGAACGGGCCGCTCAAGTACTGGGCTTGTCCCAGTCGGCCATCTCCCAGCGGATCAAATTGCTTGAGGCGCGGGTCGGCCAACCCGTGCTGGTGCGGGTCACACCGCCAGCCCCGACCGAGATCGGCCGGCGCCTGCTCAACCATGTGCAGCAAGTGCGACTGCTGGAGCGCGACTTGCAGACGCTGGTGCCGGCGCTCGATGAAGAAGGTTTGCCGGAGCGCCTGCGTATTGCCCTCAATGCCGACAGCCTGGCGACCTGGTGGGCCGAGGCCGTGGGGGATTTTTGCGCCGACCAGCACCTGTTGCTCGACCTGGTGGTGGAGGATCAGACCGTGGGCCTCAAACGCATGCGGGCCGGTGAAGTGGCTGCGTGTGTGTGCGCCAGCGAACGTCCGGTGGCGGGCGCTCGCAGCGTGTTGCTGGGCGCCATGCGCTATCGTGCACTGGCCAGCCCGGCGTTCATCGCCCGGCATTTCCCGCACGGGGTTCGTGCCGATCAGTTGGCCCGCACGCCGGCGCTGGTGTTCGGGCCGGATGACTTTTTGCAGCATCGTTACCTGGCGTCGTTGGGCGTGGATGGCGGTTTCGAGCACCATTTGTGCCCGTCCTCCGAAGGTTTTATTCGCCTGACCGAAGCCGGGCTGGGCTGGGGGCTGGTGCCGGAATTACAGGTGCGCGATCAACTGGAACGTGGCGTTCTGGTGGAGTTGCTGGCAGATAAGCCGATCGATGTGCCGCTGTACTGGCATCATTGGCGCAACGGGGGGCAGTTGTTGGCCCAACTGACCGAGCATCTGGCACGGTCCAGCGGCCAATGGCTGGTGCCCTTGGACTGACCGGCAGCGTCAAGACCTCAAGCAGTCCGTAGTGCAACACGCATGACATTGAAAGACATCGGAGCAACTCATGAAAATTCTGGTCACCGGCGCAAGCGGCTTCATTGGCGGGCGTTTTGCGCGTTTCGCCCTGGAGCAAGGGCTGGACGTGCGGGTCAACGGTCGTCGGGCCGAAGGCGTCGAGCATCTGGTGCGCCGTGGCGCGCAGTTCGTCCAGGGGGACTTGAGTGATCCAATGCTGGTTCGCGACCTGTGCCTGGATGTCGACGCGGTGGTGCATTGCGCGGGCGCGGTGGGACTTTGGGGGCGGTATCAGGACTTTCATCAGGGCAATGTGCTGGTCACGGAAAACGTGGTCGAAGCCTGCCTGAAACAGAACGTTCGGCGGTTGGTGCACGTGTCGTCGCCCTCGATCTACTTCGATGGCCGCGACCATCTCGGCCTGACCGAAGAGCAGGTGCCCAAGCGCTTCAAGCACCCATACGCGGCGACCAAGTACCTGGCCGAGCAGAAAGTCTTCGGCGCCCAGGAATTCGGCCTCGAAGTACTGGCCTTGCGTCCGCGCTTCGTCACGGGGGCCGGTGACATGAGCATCTTCCCGCGGTTATTGAAGATGCAGCGCAAAGGACGCCTGGCAATCATCGGCAATGGCCTGAACAAGGTCGATTTCACCAGTGTGCAGAACCTCAACGAGGCGCTGCTCAGCAGCCTGTTGGCGACGGGGTCCGCGCTCGGCAAGGCCTACAACATCAGCAACGGCACGCCGGTACCGTTGTGGGATGTGGTCAATTACGTGATGCGCCAGATGGAAGTCCCACAGGTTACCCGCTACCGTTCCTACGGTTTGGCCTACAGCGTTGCGGCGCTGAACGAAGGGGTTTGCAAGCTGTGGCCGGGACGACCGGAGCCGACGCTGTCGCGTCTGGGCATGCAGGTCATGAACAAGAATTTCACCCTGGACATCAGCCGCGCCCGGCATTATCTGGACTACGACCCGAAAGTCAGCCTGTGGACCGCCCTCGACGAGTTCTGCGGTTGGTGGAAGGCCCAGGATATTCGCTGAAATAAACACTGAACCGAGTGTGGGGTTCAAGGTCGATCAGTGCGGCGAGTGAGCGGTTTATACTCGCAGCATTTAGCCATCACCGTGCTTTAGAAAGGTTGCCTCATGTCTATGCGTAACGATGCCAACGACGACTTCGACGATGTACCCAACCTGCGGGGCCGACACCCTCGACGACGACTTTGAACCGACTTCCGCTGCCCGCGAGCGCACCTCGGTGCATTCCCGGCCTGCGCCGGCGGCCAGGGTCAAAAGTGCGAACACGGGCCCGTTGTGGGCGCTGGTCGGTGCGTTGTTTTTCGCCTTTGCCGGTTTGGCCTGGTGGAGTTTTCAGCAGATTTCGCTGATGGAACAGCAACTGGTCGCCACCCAGGAAAGCTTTGCGCGGATCAGTGAGGAAGCGGCGGGGCGCTTGCAGGATATTTCCGGCAAGGTCGTGGCCAGTCAGACCAACGTCACCAGTGACAGCGAAGCGTTGAAGCTGCAAATCAAGCAACTGGAAAGCAAGCTGCTGGAGCAGAACAAACAGCAGCAGGGCGTCGCGGGCCAGGCCACGGACCTGGACAAGCGCCTGGCGCAAATGACCGCGCAAACCGCCGAGCAATTAGCCGCCAACGGTCAACTGCAAGCGCAGGTGAAAGCCTTGGGGACTGAACTGGCTGCGCTCAAGGGCGCTCAGCCGGACACCGGCAAGGTCGATGCCCAACTCAAGAGCTTGGGGGCGGACATCGCTGCCTTGAAAAAACAGGGCAACCCGGCCATCGAGCGTCTGGAGCAGGAGTTGATCGTCCTCAAAAGCCAACAGGACAATCGCCCGGCCTCGGTTCCGGGTGGCGGCAACACCGCCGAGTTCGATGCGTTCCGTGGCCAGGTCACGCGCAACATCAACACCTTGCAAAGCCAGATCCAGAACCTGCAACAGCAGATCAGCGCCCGTCCTTGACCCTGGTACGTTCCCGCGCCCGCGGGAACGCTTGCTGAACATCCATGCTTGCCTCATTGCCGTCTACGCTCTTGAAACATTAACAAGACGAGGGATGCGCAATGAGGTTTCTGCACAACACTACCTTGCTGGGTTGGCTGCTGGTGCTGTGCCTGGGGCAGGCGCACGCGGCTGCCAAGGCTGCGGATGACAGCCAGGCAGCGCTGACCCTGCTGGAAAAAGCCCTGGCCTATTACCACGACAATGGCGACAAAGCCTTCGCGGCATTCAGTCGCCAGGGCGAGTTTGTCGACAAGGACCGCTATGTTTTTGTGGTCGACACCCAAGGGGTGATGCTCGCCAGCGGTGGACCGTCTTCGGCATTGATCGGCCGCGATGTGTCTGAGGCGCTGGGGCCGGACTTGCAGAAAGCCTTCAAAAACGCCTTGCTGGTGCCTGAGGGTAATGGCATCCAGGAGGCCGAGTACCGCTGGCAGAACTGGGCCGATGGCAAGGTCGAGCGCAAACGGGTGTTCTACCAGCGCATCGGCGGCCGCATCCTGGCGGTCGGTTATTACCTGCCGCGTGCCTCGGCCGAGCAGGCCAAGGCGTTGCTCGACAAAGCCGCGAGCGATCTGGCCAAGGACGAGAAAGGCACGCTGACGGCGATCAACTCGCTCAAGGGGGGCTTTTTGCAGGATGACCTGTATGTGTTTGTCGTCGACCTGGACAACCAGCGCTACGTTGCCCATGGCACCAACCTGCGCTTGATCAACACCGACTTCGGCAAGATCAAGGACCCGGAAGGCAAACCCGTGGGGGAGCCGATCCTGGCGCTCATGGGGCAGCAGGATCAGGGTGAATACGCATACCGCTGGAAAAACCCGGTCACCGGCAAAATCGAAGACAAGCATGCCTACCTGAAAAAGGTCGACCACTTGCTGGTGGCGGTGGGGTATTACAGCCCTTGATGATGGCAGGCAGACTCAGTCTGCCTATCGGGCCTTGTCCTCCCGCCCTCGCAACAGCTTGTTCGGCATGCTGATGGCCGCCGCAAGGCCGAGTATCGACACCGCCGCGCTGTCGGCACCGGCACCGATGCCCTGAATGATCCGTGCGAGCACCCGTTGCTCCATGCTCTGGGCCATGCCGCACAACAGCGACGCCAGGGTGAACAGGCCCATGCCGAACAGCATCAATCGCCGTCGACCCTACCGATCACCGAGTTTGCCGTAGATCGGTACCGCCACGGTCATCGCCACCCTGTAGCCGGAAATCACCCAGGCCAGCAGGCTGACATCCTTGAACTGCGCGCAAATGGCCGGTGGGTGGTTTTTATCAATCGAGTGCTTGCATTTTTTGCGTGTGAGTCTGTCAATTGAAGGTGAAAGCTGAGCCGATACCTGTTCTTTTTGCCAAACGGTGCGATTATCGCCCGACACTCTGAGGCCTGGACTGAAGTGATGAACAAGCCTGCCCTTCCTTCGATTCCCGTATTCAAACTCCATGGCGAAAGCCTGGACTGGCCAACCCCGGACCTGCTGCATTGCGAAACCCTCTCCAAACGCAGTCGCGAACATCAGTGGGAAATCAAACCCCATCGGCACGCCGATCTGTGCCAGTTACTGTTTGTCTTCAAGGGCCACGCGGAGCTTGAGATCGAGGGCAAGCGCACCCGTATCGAAGAACCGGCGATCCAGGTGCTGCCACCGTTGTCGGTGCACGGGTTTCGGTTTTCCGAGGATGTCGAAGGCTTTGCGGTGACCCTCGCCGCGCCGCTGGTAGCGCACCTCCAGGCGCAGTTGGGCGACTCGGTGAGCGCATTCGTGCAGGCTGAAAGTTACCCGGCCCGCCAGGACAGCGAGTACCTGAACAGCCTGTTTTCCTCCCTGCAAAACGAATACGTCGGCCATCAGCCGGCCCGTGAAATGCTCATGCATTCGCTGGTCAGCGTGATTATGGTGTGGGTCAGCCGCCAGGTGATCCAGCGCCACGCTGCGAGCCAACGGCCACAACGTGCGCGCGAGTACCTCAACGGGTTTATTCAACTGGTCGAAGAACACTACCGCGAACATGTGAAGGTCGAAGACCTGGCGCACAAGCTGGGGATTTCCGTTTCCCACCTCAATGGCACCTGCCGTGAACTGGCAGGGCAACCGGCCTTGCAGATCATGCACGAACGCCAGCTGCTCGAAGCCAAGCGCTTGCTGACGTACACCAGCATGACCATTTACGAGATGTCCGATGTGCTCGGGTTTTCTGATCCGACCAACTTCACCCGGTTGTTTCGGCGGCGCGTGGGGATATCACCCAAGGCGTTTCGTGACCGGCTCAAAGCCGATCAGGACGGCGAGGATTGAAACCGCCCGTTACCTGAGGGCGTTCAGGGTCGCGTTGTGGGGTATGCAACGTTCGACGTTGCAACTCGCGTATTCACGTGGCAACTGCCGGGCCTGCTCCACCCGGTAGGCCGCAGTGCCATACAGCACCAGCGTGGCGGTGCAGGTGATGAAGATCGCGAGGTATCTTCTTGTTTTGGTGTTCATGGCGCTGACCTCTGAACGAATACCCTTGGGTATTACTATCAGCATAGGTCAGCGGGGGGGCGCCGCAAGCGACAGGCCTGGAACCGTGTGATATCCGCTCAAAGGCCGGCGTCCCATGCCGGCTCTTCGGGAAACCTCAGCACCAGGAAATCCAGCATGCTGCGCAGCGCCGCCGGCATGTGTTTGCGTGACGCATAAACGGCATACATGTTCATCTGCCGGGGCTCGGTGCCCGGCAGCAAGCGGACCAGTTCGCCGCTGTGAATGTGCACCCCGGCTTGATAAGTGGGCAGCATCGCCACACCGGCGCCGGCCATGGCGGCGCGCAGCAGGGTGCTGGCTTCGTTGGCGCTGATGTTGCCCTGTACCGGCACCGAAACCTGCTCGCCGTCCTGCTCGAAATGCCACAGGCTTTTGCCGAAGTAGGAGTGAGTCAGGCAGTTGTGCCGGCTCAGGTCCTCGGCCCGCTGCGGTGTCGGGTGTTCACGCAGGTAGGCGGGGGAGGCGCAGATCACCGAGCGGCAGACCGTCAGCCGCCGGGCGATCAGGTTCGGGTCCAGGTCGTTGCTGGTGCGGATCGCGAGGTCGATGCGCTCATCCACCAGGTTCACCGTGCGGTCGAGCATTTGCAGGTCGATGCTGACGCCGGGGTAGCGCTTGACGTACGCGGCCACGGCATCGGCCAGTTGCGCCTGACCGAACGAGGTGCTGACGCTGATACGCAACAGGCCACGCGGCGCATCGTCCGGCTCGCTGACGGCGGCCTGCATGTCGCTGGACAAGTCGAGCATCTGCCGGCACCGCGGCAGGATCTCGGTGCCCGCCGCGGTGAGGCTCAGTTTGCGGGTGGTGCGGTGCATCAACCGCGCGCCGACCCAATCTTCCAGTTCCGCCAGATACCGCGACACCACCGGCCGTGAGAGGTCCAGGTGATCGGCGGCGGCTGACTGGCTGCCCAGGTCGACTACCGTGATGAACACCCGCATTGCTTGAAGACGATCCATGATTTGCCCGCTTTCAGAAACAAACTATGTCCAAGCATCGCATTTTTTGTAACGAGTCAGGCAACTAAGCTCTCTCCCATCGCCAATCACGGCAGCACAGACCCGGAGCACATCATGATCGGATTCACCTCACTCAAGCGCTTGTTGCTGGCCACCGCCACTTTGGGTTTCGCTGCCCATGCTGCCGCCGCCCCCGCGCCGTTGACGCTGGACGTTTACAACCCAGGCACCGCTGCCATCTTCCCGGTGAGCTCGGTGCTGGTCAGCGGCAAGCACGACGCCATCCTGGTGGACGCGCAATTCGGCAAGTCACAGGCCGAGCAGGTCGTGGAAAAAATCCGCGCCAGCGGCAAGGAACTGACCACTATCTACATCAGCCACGGTGACCCGGATTACTACTTCGGCCTGGACACCATCACCGCCGCTTTCCCGAAAGCCAAAGTGGTTGCCTCGCAGCCGACGGTTGACCACATCAAGGCAACCGTTGAAGGCAAAGTTGCATTCTGGGGCCCGAAAATGGGCGCCGACGTACCGGCCAAAACCATCGTTCCGACCGTACTCAAGGGCCACAGCCTGACGCTGGAAGGCCAGAAGCTGGACATCATCGGCCTGGACGGCAAACAACCGGACCGCACTTTCGTGTGGATCCCGTCGATCAAAGCCGTGGTTGGTGGTGTGGTGGTAGCTGAAAACATTCACGTGTGGATGGCCGATACCCAAACCCCGCAGTCCCACAAAGACTGGCTCGTGACCCTGGACACCATCAAAAACCTGAAGCCTGCGACCCTCGTGCCAGGTCACTACCTGGGTGAGAGCGCTCGTTCGCTGGCTGCCGTGCAGTTCACTGCCGACTACATCAAGGCCTTCGATGAAGAAACCGCCAAGGCCAAAGATTCGGCCGAGCTGATTGCAGCGATGAAAAAGCGTTTCCCGACCCTCGGCGAAGAAAGCTCGCTGGAACTGAGCGCCAAAGTCGCCAAGGGCGAAATGAAGTGGTGAGTCGTTTTACCCTTTGTGGCGAGGGAGCTTGCTCCCGTTCGAGTGCGCAGCACTCGCAACATTTGCCATGAGTACGAAGCTTTTGGGGCTGCTGCGCAGCCCAGCACGAGCAAGCGCGCTCGCCACAGATCACACCTGAACTGGAGAACGTCATGAGCAAGATTGCAATTATCGGCGCCACTGGCCGTGCCGGCAGCCAACTGTTGGAAGAAGCCCTGCGCCGTGGTCACAGCGTCACCGCGATTGCCCGCGACACCTCGAAAATCGGCCAGCGTGACGGCGTCATCCGCAAGAATGTCGACGTCGCCGATGCCGCCGCCCTGCAAGCCGCCGTGGCTGGCCATGACGTGGTGCTCAGCGCCGCGCACTTCTCCAGCATTCCGGTCAGCGCCATTCTCGGTCCGGTGAAACAGGCCGGCGTCAAACGCTTGCTGGTGGTCGGTGGTGCCGGCAGCCTGTTGCTGCCGACGGGCAGTAAAGTCATCGACAGCCCGGGTTTCCCCGATGCCTACAAGGCCGAGGCCAGTGCCGGTGGCGTCTACCTCGATACCTTGCGCCAGGAAAAGGAACTGGACTGGACCTTCCTGTCGCCCTCGGCGGAATTTGTCGAAGGCGAGCGCACCGGTACCTTCCGCGTGGGCAAGGATGACCTGCTGGTGAGCGCCGAAGGCAAGAGCTGGATCACCTTCGCCGACTATGCGATTGCCATGCTCGATGAAGTCGAGAAACCAGCGCACAGCCGTCAGCGGTTTACGGTCGGTTACTGATCGGTCGCCAAAGCACGGACTGCCCCTTGGGCAGTCCGTGCTTTTTGCTATTCGCTCACTTTTAAAATTGGTCTCATCCTGCTCTGCAATGGAGTGTCGGCGAAGTTCAAGGCGGGTGGGGTATTGCCAGTGTGAAACCGAATATTAAAAAAGCGGATGAGGCGGGTTGTTTGGTTTTTTTTAGAATTCCTCAGTAATAATTTCTACTTCATCTTTGAGATCGGTGATTAAAGGCTTTGAAGAGGGGCGGTTTACATTTTTTAGTCTGTTGTTTTTCTGGATGTTTAATTTTCAAGTGTTTGTGTGTCGGGTGTTTTTAATTCCTACGAAGTGCGGGGTGTAGAGCGAACTTGTGGTGTCGCTTGCCTGCTATTAGTGTTGTGTTCTGGTTTGAGTGGCGAGGAGTGCTACTAAGGCTTGTAAAAAGGAGATGGTTTGAGGCGATTTGCCCTCACTGTATGGAGGTGGACAATGAATGCAGAAACGAAGATGGAACTTCAGGACAGGTTGAAGTTAACGGCCCGTCAGGCCGTTGCCGAGATGGAAGGTGTCAGCACGGTCAGTGAGGCGGCGAAATATGTACCGGTTCAGTATTTCGGGGTCATGGCGGGTGAAAAGGGAAGCGCTTACAAGGGCGGAACATTTATTGTTCAGAAACACAATATTGTGGCCATCAAGCGTTATGTCAAAGCGGCCTTGGCATTACCGGTCGATTTGACTCCGATTGAACGTCAGTTGGGTTACATCAGGTCGGGCAGAGAAGGGTTGGAGCCGGCCGACATCCAGAACCTGCATCAGAGGATTCACCAGCATGCGTTGTCCTGGGGAACCCTTGAGCGTGATACCAAGGATCTTGGGGGGCGGCTGGATCTGTTTTCCAGTGGGTTTATCAGAACCGGAAACCTGGTGGTCGAGCACCTTAAAAGCTTCCAGGGCTACAAGGACCTGAGCGGTACGATTGAGACCCTGACCGCACTGGAGCGGGCCCAGATGGCCGCAATCCCGCTGGGGAACTCGGACACCGACAAGGTCGAAAGCCTGGAAAAGTACCTGGCGCGGATGAAGAACGATATCGAGAGTTTCTGCCGCAGGATCAGCGCGGTAAAAGCGCTGGCGACGGAGTTCTCGCGCAAGATCACCGAAGACCTGTTACCGCTCGTCAAGGCAAAACTCAGCGATGTGGAGCGCGCCGGTTTTGATCGGGTCGCAGAGGAAGAGCAACTCAGGGCTGAAATAAAAGAACTGGATAAACGTATCGCCGAGAAACTCAAGGAGTACGACAGTCTGGTGGGGTATGCCTTTACCGGGCTGGTGTTTGGTCCCATAGGCGTTGCGATCACGGGTGGAATCTTTGGCTCGAAGGCGGAAGCGACCAAGGCAGAGAAAAACAGCTTGATCGAGGCACGGGATAACTTACTCAAGGACATGGATAAGGCCCGATTGTCCAAGCTGTTGATGGAACTGCGCATGCGCCTGGAAAATATGAAATCGCAGATGGTCGATGCCGAACAGGGCGCGAAAAACCTGGAAGATGTCTGGGCCATTATCTGGATGAACATTGAGGAGTCTCGAGTGCGGCTATTTGAAATGGATAATGCATTTGATTTGAGTTTGCTGGTTATGGATATTCAGGATGTGGTAGGGCCTTGGGAAACCATTAAAGGCTACGCCGCCAATTTGTCTGAAGTGTTTAATTCGGTTGTGGATTAAGTTGTCACTCTATTGCGTTCAAGGAAGAATGTTATGACGGTTCATGAGTTTAAGGGTCTGTTCAGTTATGCCGTGCCGGATACGGGGTTCATGAAACAGGCCAAGAGTCAGTTTGACTTGAAAGTGGCGGGCAAAACCTTTGCCTTCGCTCCGGCGGTACAGGAAAAGGTCGAGTACTTGCGTACACAGATCAACGACACGGATCAACAGGTGTTTGAACACATCAAGAGGGTGCAGGTCTCCCTGGGCAATGTCAGTTTTGAGAGTACGCTGGCGCGTATTGCGGAGATTGAAGGGAACACTGTGGCCACCGCTGCAACACGTGCCAAAAAAATCGAAGATCTGGTGACGTACTGCGTTCAGCGGCTGAGCAGCTCGCGGATGCCGTTGCTTGTGGCTCAGGACCATCTGTCCCGAGAGCTGCCCGAAATTGACGGCATCCAACTGGTTCAGGAGGGCGCGCAATGGAGCGGTCCCTATGAAGCGAGGCGTGCAGCGCAAGAACGCAGGCTCCAGCTGCTCAATGGCGACCTCAGTGAACTCGCTGAAGCGAAACGCAGCGTCGACGAGACGCTGCAACAGTTTAAGTCCCCCACCTGGATCGACATTTTCAAGGGCATGATTCCAACCGCCCAGGAGATTGAGGCGGCGCTCAAACTGGTCACCACGAAAAAGCCTGATCGCGAATTCCTGGAGCTTGCCTTGAAAAGGCTCAACGGTAACCTCGACGGCATCGAGCAAGGTCGCCAATACCTGAACTTCGTAGAGGCGCGAGACGCTATTTACACGCGCACCGATGGCGTGCGGATTGAGGTCAAGGAGGTTGAAAAAGAGCTGCTGGAACTGAACCGCACACTGAGCAAGCTCGATGAGATCGGTAGCCTCGACCAATACAGGCTGAGCTGGTTGCAGGAAGCGCAAAAGCTCGCCGCCGCTTATGAGCATTTCATCGCGGCAACTCAACCGCAAAAGCTGCGCGATGCTGTGTCGATCAAAGAAATGGCGGCACGTTATAGCACCATGCTGGATTACCTGAGCGTGATTAGAAGGGGCTGACTGGATCAGATGTCCGTGAAAACGCTCCGTCCTGAAGGCGGAGCGTTTCTATGCAGTGGCAATGGGTGTTTTTATGGTGTCCAACACGCCTTTGCGCTCATGTGCCTGCTTCACCAACCACTCCAGCAATTCACGCAGTGGCGGCGACGGTTCCGGTTTCTGCGCGAATACCAGGTAGTACCCCAGCCCGGTTTTCACCTTCAACTCAAAAGGCATGACCAGCCGTCCGGCGCTCAGGTCTTCGCCGATCAATGACCAGTCCCCAATCGCCACGCCCGTTCCTTGAGACGCCATCGACATGGCCAGGTCCAGGGTTTCGAATTGCTGCCCACGGGTGCGGTTGCCCAGGTTGACGCCAGCGGCGTTCAGCCAGGTTTTCCAGTCGCGTTGATCGCGAGTGGGGTGCAGCAGCAAGTGGTTTTCCAGGTCCTGCGGGGTGTGCAACGGCACCGGGCCGTCGAGCAACGGAGGGGAGCAGACCGGCGTCAGTTGTTCATCGAACAAATGCAGGGCGAGCAGCGAGTTGTCCGGTGGCGCGCCATACATCACCGCCGCGTCGAATTGCTCACGCCCAAAGTCCACGCCGTGCTGCACCGTGGTGGTCAATTCCACCGGCACCTGCGGGTGTTCCTTTTGCCATTGCAGCAACTGCGGCAACAACCAGCGCATCACGCAGGTGGGGGCCTTGAGTTGCAGGGTCTCGCGGCGGGCGCCGATGTGTTCCACCGTCTCGCCGAGCAACCCGAACACTTGCTGGATACGCGGCAACCACTCAAGCCCTTCGGCCGTCAGGCTCAGGCCGCGTGCCTGGCGCTGAAACAACGCATAACCCAGATGATGTTCCAGCCCGGCGATCTGCCGGCTCACCGCGCCCTGGGTGATGTGCAGTTGCTCGGCCGCCCGCGTGAAGTTGCAGCACTGGGCCGTGATCAAAAACGTGTGCAGGGCGGGAAGGGGAGGAAGGCGCTTCATGGCGGGACCGAGGCATGACGTAGGGACATGGCGAGTATGACTTTTAATCGATTGTTGCGGCTACCCGCTCACCGTTCCAATAACGCCATGCCTGCGCCGGTGAAGGCTGCGCAGGTTCCTCGTTGATCAGAACAAAAAGGGTGAGAGATGGCGACGTGCGGCGAAGTCCTGGTGAAGTTGCTGGAAGGGTATGGGGTCGAGCAGGTGTTCGGCATTCCGGGTGTGCACACGGTTGAGCTGTATCGCGGACTGGCCGCTTCAAGCATCAACCACGTCACCCCGCGTCACGAGCAGGGCGCCGGTTTCATGGCTGACGGTTATGCGCGCACGAGCGTAAAACCGGGTGTGTGCTTCATCATCACCGGCCCCGGCATGACCAACATCACCACCGCCATGGGCCAGGGGCCTATGCCGACTCGATCCCGATGCTGGTGATCTCCAGCGTACAGTCGCGCAGCCAATTGGGCGGCGGACGCGGCAAGCTGCATGAGCTGCCGAACCAGGGTGCGCTGGTGGCGGGCGTTGCAGCGTTTTCCCACACGCTGATGTCTGCCGCTGAACTGCCGGGCGTATTGGCCCGAGCCTTCGCGGTATTTCAGGCGGGGCGCCCGCGTCCGGTGCACCTCGAAATCCCCCTCGATGTGCTGGTGGAAAACGCCGACGCATTGCTCGGCAGCCAACCCGTGACCATCACCCGTGCCGGCGCCGCACCCTCGGCTATCGCCCGGATGAGCGAACGGCTGGCCAACGCCAAGCGGCCGTTGATCCTCGCCGGTGGTGGTTCGATTGATGCCGCCGCCGAGCTGACCCGGCTCGCCGAGTTACTCGACGCACCCGTGGCGCTGACCATCAACGCCAAAGGCATGCTGCCGTCGGCTCACCCGCTGCTGATCGGTTCGACCCAGACACTGGTGGCGACCCGCGCCCTGGTGGCCGAAGCCGATGTGGTGTTGGCCATCGGCACCGAACTGGCCGAAACCGATTACGACGTGACCTTTGCCGGTGGTTTCGAGATTCCCGGTGCCTTGCTGCGCATCGACATTGACCCGGACCAGACCGTGCGCAATTACCCGCCGACAGTGGCGCTGGTGTCCGACGCACACAGCGCCGCCCAGGCCTTGCTCGACAGTGTGGCCAAACATTCGCTGACCGAACGCGGCAGTGATTGGGGCCAGGCTCGCGCCGCGACCTTGCGCGCCGAGCTTGAAACCACCTGGGATGCCCCCACCCGCGCCCAGACGTTGTTCCTGCACACCGTGCTGGAAGAACTGCCGGACGCGGTGTTTGTCGGCGATTCGACGCAACCGGTGTACACCGGCAACCTGACGTTCAACCCGCAAAAGCCCCGGCGCTGGTTCAACTCGTCGACCGGTTACGGCACCCTCGGCTATGCCTTGCCGGCGGCCATCGGTGCCTGGCTCGGCGGTCAAGAGGTACGCAACAATCGTCCTCCGGTGGTGTGCCTGATCGGTGACGGCGGGTTGCAATTCACCCTGCCGGAACTGGCCAGTGCGGTGGAAGCGCGCACGCCGATCATCGTGTTGCTGTGGAATAACCAGGGCTACGAAGAGATCAAGAAATACATGGTCAACCGCGCCATCGAGCCGGTGGGCGTCGACATCTACACCCCGGACTTCATCGCCGTGGCCAAGGGGCTGGGCTGCGCGGCGCAGGCCATCAGCGGTGTTGAAGAACTGCGCGCAGCGCTGCGTGCGGCCACTGATCGACAAGGTCCGACGCTGATCGAAATCGACCAGAACCAGTGGATGAAAGGGGGACAGGCATGAGCACTGAAAGCATCCTCCACGGCCTGTACATCGATGGTCGATGGTCAGCGGGCGATCAGAGCAGCATCGGCCGTGAATTGGGGCCATGGGGGTTGGCCGCGTTTCAGGAGATCAAGCACGTGATTCGCGCCGTGCAAGCGACTACGAGCGCAATCGCGCCAGATCCCGCAGCGGTGGCGCGCCAAACAGTCGGCTGTACTCGCGGCTGAACTGCGAGGGGCTTTCATAGCCCACGCGGTAACCGGCCGCCGAGGCGTCGATGCCTTCGGCGAGCATCAAGCGCCGCGCCTCTTGCAGGCGCAGTTGCTTCTGGTATTGCAAGGGGCTCATGGCGGTCATCGCCTTGAAGCGGTGATGCAGGGTCGATACGCTGAGGTTCACTTCCCTGGCCAATGCTTCAATGCGCAGCGGCAGCTCGAAGTTGCCATTGAGCCATCTGATCGCCTGGCTGATGCGATGGCTCTGGCTGTTGGCAATGGCGATTTCATACAAGCGATGGCCCTGCGGGCTGCGCAACAGACGATACAGAATCTCCCGACGAATCAGGGGCGCGAGCATGGCGATGTCTTTCGGCGTATCGAGCAGGCGCGCCAGGCGCAACACCGCGTCGAGCATCGACTGATCCAGTTGTTCGACGTAGAGGCCACGCCCGGCGGGTCGCGAGGGTACGCCGAGCGGGCCGGCGTCGGCGATCAGCGCGGTGATTTCTGCCGGGTCGATGTCCAGGCGCAAGGCCAGGATCGGGTGGTCCGGCGAAACGTTCACCACCCGACCACTGAGTGGCATCGAGACCGACACCACCAGGTAGTTGAGCGGGTCGTAGTTGAAGAACTCATCGGCCAGGCGAACTTCCTTGCGGCCCTGAGCCATGATGCACAGCGCCGGTTGCGCGAGCACCGGGGCAAAGTCGTGGGACTGGCTGTGGCGCGACAGAAACAACGAACCGATGGCGGTCGCGTAGCTGCCGTCCTCGTGGGTATTGCGGCGAATGATCGCGGCCAGTTCCACCCGGTGTTTTTCCATGCCGGCGTCCAGCGGGGTGTGGGTGTGATCCAGAGGCGCCATGGGAAACATCCTCGGCAAGGCTGATGGGATGGGCACAGCTTATGTTTGTGCAAGCCAGGGGGGTAGGCAAATCCTGCGTAAAACTTGCCTGATCCTGTTCCTGGGCCGCCATCAGTCTGAAGAACATGAGCTGAGGCGGGAGAAACTTGCTTGAAACACCTCTGTCACGTGCAGCGTCCGGTTGAACTCGGGTTTGGCGTCACTGGCGTGCGGGGGCAGGATTGTGCAACAAGCCGGCAGGAATCGACTAACGGCCCGTGACGGGGGCGCTTAATCTGGGTTCCTGTCGCAGCCTCTCAGAGGCTGCTGATCGTTTACATCCAGGGAGAGTCGAACATGTCCACGCAAATCCCCGTCAGCCACATGGCGTTTGTCCGCGCCCGCGCTGGCCGTTCAACGGAGTTGGGTGCGCGCCTGAGCAGCCTGATCGAACCTTCGCGCCAGGCCAGCGGTTGCCTGCACTTTGCCTTGCAATACTCCCTGTGTGACCCCGAACTGTGGCTGGTGTCCGGATTCTGGACCGACCAACGCGCCATGACGGACTACTTCAGCAGCCCGGCGATGGAGGTATTCAGCGAGCTGGTGCAGGAACTGGTGGTCAATAGCCTGGACTTTCACACCTTCAGCGATGTGTCGGCACATCAGGCGCAGGGCGAATATCCGCCGTTCAACGCCGCGCCGTTGCAGCAGTTGGCCAGCTGAGGTTTAGAATGGCCGACTTTCCATTGGCCAGGATCCGCAACATGGCACGTAAAGAGTTTGCACAGTTCGAAGCCGTTTCTGCCGCCGTGCGCGGTGAGGAAGGCTATAGCGCCGCCATTGCCGTCAAGGCCCTGGGTGGTTCAGGCGCCCCGCGGTTTCACAAAATCCTCGATGACCAGACCTTCAAGACTGCCCTGGTGGCCGATCAGGCTGCCGAATCGAAACTCGAGCAACTGACCGACGTGACTGAAGACGGCGAACTGGTCTGGTAACCATCAGGCTCAGGCCTTGGTCGCCCCCGGGCGGAACATTTTGAACAGGGCTTCAGGCCCCAACTGGAAATAATCCGCCGGCCCGCCGCCGCGCAGAATCGGTTCTGCCGCGGCGGTGTCGTACACCCCGTCCTTGAGCAGCCACTTGGCGATATGCACGGCGACCACTTCGCCGAGGATCAGCCAGCTCGGCACCACTTCTTTATCTGCGCGTTGCAACTGAATGATCTGCGTGACCTTGCATTCAAAGGACACCGGGCTTTCGGCGACCCGTGGCACCTGGATGACTTTCGAGGCGACAGGCGTCAGCCCGGCCAATTCGAATTCATTGATGTCGGCCGCAACCGTCGCGCAGCTTTGGTTCATCTGCTCGGCCAGCGGGCGGGTGGCCAGGTTCCAGGCGAATTCGCCGGTCTGTTCGATGTTGTTCAGGCTGTCTTTGCGGCCAACGCTTGAGAACCCGATGATCGGCGGAATGTAGTTGAACGCGTTGAAAAAGCTGTAAGGCGCCAGGTTCAGCCGGCCTTCACTGTCCTGCGAGGAAATCCAGCCGATGGGGCGCGGGCCGACGATGGCATTGAACGGGTCGTGGGGCAGGCCGTGGCCGTGGGCGGGTTCGTAGTAGTGGATGTCGTCGGGCATTGCGTAGATTCCAGAGCGGGTAATGGGTGCAATAGTGCCGGGCGGGTACGGTTTATTCCAGCGGCACCGGGTGCAAAATCCGGCCCTCCAGAAACGACTAAGCCCGGCCGAAGCCGGGCTGTGATGCCGCGTTCAAGTGTTAGCTGAGGGATGCCGAGCCAGTGCGGTCATAGCCGTCGGCAGCAACGGTGGCAGAGCCGGTGCGGTCGTAGCCATCTTCAACCAGACCTTTTTCTTCCAGGCGATCGCGGCCACCTTCGGCAACGGTTTGGCCTTGTGGGGTGCGGTCGAAACCATCAGCGGCGAGGGTAGCGGAACCGGTGCGGTCGAAGCCATCAGCCGCAACAGTGGCGGAACCCGTACGGTCATAACCATCGGCCGCGACAGCGGAACCGGTGCGCTCAAAGCCGTCGGCGGCGAAGGTGTTGGCAGCCAGTACGGAGAGGGTCAGGGCGAGGATCAGTTTGGTTTTCATGATGTGTACTCCGGGTTCGTTTGCGTGTTGTGCGTTGGGTATGGGGTTCATACTACGCTTGTAAAGTTGATTAAAAAGCGCAAATAAATGCTAAAATCAATCGATTTATACGATGTTATCGGCGTCGCAAGATGTTGTCAGACGCCGCTCGGTGGCCTGCATTCTGTATACGTACGAAACCTCGATCTGGATTCAGAGGCCGGCAGAATGTCGCGTGGGCATTAACGGATCATTAATCTCGCCCCGCCCTTGAAGCGCCCGGATAAACGGATTTTTCATTCTGGCCTTACCTAATTTTCACCGTGCCCCCGGCAGCCTTCGCGTCGGCCAAAAACTCAAAGACAGGCCGTCTTGAATCGAGCTCTGGAGCACTGCACCGAATGAACAAACTTCCACAGATCACCCTGGCCTTCTGGGTCATGAAAATCTGCGCGACGACCCTGGGGGAAACGGCTGGGGATTTGCTGTCGATGACCTTGAATGTCGGCTACGCCATCAGCTCGATGATCCTGATCAGCGTGTTTTTGCTGACCCTGGTGACACAGCTGTTTTCCAAAACCTACAACCCGGTGCTGTACTGGATCGTGATCCTTTCGACCAGCACCGCCGGCACCACGATGTCGGACTTCATGGACCGTACGCTGGGCCTGGGCTATGCGTCGGGGTCGATGATTCTGATCGCCATCCTGATCGCGATCTTTGCGGCCTGGCGCCTGAGCGGCGAATCGCTGAACGTGAACAAGGTCCAGAGCTTTCGTGGCGAGATGTTCTACTGGATCGCGATCCTGTTCTCCAACACCCTGGGCACCGCGCTGGGTGACTTCCTGGCGGACGACTCGGGGCTGGGGTTTGCCGGTGGCGCATTGCTGATCGGCGCGACCATCGCCGTGGTGGTACTGCTCAAGTACTTCACGAAGATCTCGGCGGTGCTGCTGTTCTGGTTGGCGTTCGTGTTGACGCGACCGTTCGGCGCGACCCTGGGCGACTTCCTGACCAAACCCCATGAAAAGGGCGGGCTGGATTTCGGAACCATTGGTTCGTCGCTGGTGTTGGCGGGGATTCTGGTGGTGATGATTGCCGGTGCATCAATCGTGCAGAACAAATACGGGGGCCGTGAGGCTGCGCAGTTGTCCTGACCGTTTCGAGACCGAGTCGCGGTCATCGCGAGCAGGCTCGCTCCCACATTAAATCGGCGTCAGGCACATAGTCTGTAGTTGACGCGATCAGTGTGGGAGTGAGTTTGGCCCGGGCGGCGTTCCGGCGATGGGACCCTGGCAGTCACCGTTGCGGTGACTGCCAAACGCGGTCAGTCCGTCTCGATCCGCGAGTGTTTACGGGTGTCTTTCATGGTGATGTACACTAGCAACGACACCGCAATGCACGCCGTCACGTACCAGTAGTAACCGGTCTCCATGCCGATGCTCTTGAACCACAGCGCGATGTATTCGGCGGTGCCGCCGAAGATCGACACGGTCAGTGCGTACGGCAGGGCCTACGCCCAGCGCACGGATTTCGGTCGGGAACAGCTCGGCTTTGACCACGGCGTTGATCGAGGTGTAGCCGCTGACGATGATCAGTGCCGCCATGATCAGGAAGAACGCGCCCCACCAGGTCTGGATGGTGTGCAGGGTCGTGAGGATCGGCACCGTGAACAGCGTGCCCAGAATGCCGAAGGCAATCAGGATCGGCCGCCGTCCGACTTTATCCGACAAGCCACCGATGATCGGTTGCAGGCACATGAACAGGAACAGCGTGGCCGCCGAAATGGTGGTGGAGTCGCTGATGCTCATGCCGACCGTGTTCACCAGGTACTTCTGCATGTAGGTGGTGTAGGTGTAGAACGCCAGGGTGCCGCCCATGGTCAGGCCGACCACGGTCATCAACTCCTTGGGGTGACGCATCAGGGTGCGCATGGCGCTTTCTTTGGACTTTTCTTTCTTGGTGAACGACTCGGTTTCTTCCATCCCGCGACGCAAGTACAGCGCCACGACTGCGCACAAGGCACCGATGGCAAACGGAATGCGCCAGCCCCAGTCGTACAGTTGTTCGGTGGTCAGGGTTTGCTGCAGAACGATCAGCACACCCAGGGCGATGAGCTGGCCGGAAATCAGCGTCACGTACTGGAAGCTGGAGAAGAAACCGCGACGTTCCTTGGTCGCCATCTCGCTCAGGTACGTCGCCGAGGTGCCGTACTCGCCACCGACCGACAGGCCTTGTAGCAAACGGGCGAACACCAGCAGAACCGGTGCACCGACGCCGATGGTTTCATAACCCGGGCTCAGCGCGATGATCAGCGAGCCGAAGCACATCAGATACACCGAAGCCATCAACGCGGCTTTACGCCCGGCACGGTCGGCATACAGCCCCATCAGCCAGCCGCCGATCGGGCGCATCAGGAAGCCCACGGCGAAAATCGCGGCGGTGTTCAACAGTTGGGCGGTGGTGTCGCCTTTGGGGAAAAAGGCTTTGGCGAAGTACAGGGAGAAGGCGGCGTAGACGTACCAGTCGTACCACTCGACCATGTTGCCGACAGAACCGCTGAAGATCGATTTGATGCGGCTGGCCGTGGTTCTTTCTTTGGCAGGCACGGCGGCCGACCCGAGAGGCAGGGATTGTGAGTTATCCATGACGGATCCTTCATTTAATTGTTTTTGTGGAGCGCGAGTAAACGCAGCCTGCTTGGGCTATAGCAGGAGCTGTGCCAACGGGCAGAGGGCCGGTTTAGAGGGGGTAAGACGGTTTGTTGAGCGGAAATCCGCTTATAAAAGATTGGCTGTGAGCGGAAAATTGCTTATTCGGCTCATGAATTGGCTTCGCCTGTGTGGGCCTCTTCGCGAGCAAGCCCGCTTCCACAGTGGTTCTATGGCGAACTCATGATTTGTGTAAACCCGAGATCAAATGCGGGAGCGGGCGTGCCCGCGAAGAGGCCGGCTCAGACACTACAGGAACATCTCTCGATTCAATCCATGGCGCTGCATCTTTTCATTGAAGGTGCGGCGCGGCAGTTGCAGTTCTTCGAGCACGGCTTTGATGTCGCCTTTGTGCCGGGTCAGCGCGGCGCGCAGGCACTGGGCCTCGAAGGCTTCCTGCTGGGCGGCGAGGGATTGGCCGGGTTCGAGGCCGACCGGTTCCGGCTCACCCAGCCCCAGCACCTGACGCTCGGCGACGTTCGCCAGTTCGCGCACATTGCCCGGCCAGTCGTGACTCAGCAAACGGCTCAAGTGCGGCCCGCTCAGCGGTGCAACACTGCGCCCCAGTCGCTCGGCGGCGGTGTGAGCGAAGTGTTCGTACAGCAACGGAATGTCTTCACGTCGCTCGCGCAACGGTGGTAAACGCAACTCCGCGACGTTCAGCCGATAGGCCAGGTCTTCGCGAAAACGTCCCGCGCGGGCTTCATCCAGCAGGTCGGGTTTGGTCGCCGCAATAATGCGCAGGTCCACATGAATGCTCTGGTTGGAGCCCAGGCGTTCGAGTTTCTGTTCCTGTAGCACCCGCAGCAGTTTGACTTGCTGGGCCAGCGGCATGCTTTCGATCTCATCGAGGAACAGCGTGCCACCGTCAGCGTATTCAAGCTTGCCGATGCGTTTGCCCTGTGCGCCCGTGAAGGCACCGCTTTCATGGCCGAACAGTTCCGCCTCGAACAACTGCTCGGGGATGGCCGCGCAGTTCAGGGCCACGAAGGGTTTGTCGGCGCGCGGGCCGAAGTCGTGCAGGCAGCGGGCGACGAGTTCCTTGCCGCTGCCGGTTTCGCCGCGAATCAGCACGTTCACCGGTAAGGCGGCGAGGTCCAGCACTTGTCGGCGCAAGGTCTGCAACCCTCGGGACACACCCAGCAGGCTGGCCTCGAGTTTGCTGCGGTTGTCGGCCTGTTCATGCAGCGCGCGGTTTTCCAGCACCAGGCGCCGCTTGTCCAGCGCCCGGCGCAAGCTGCTTAGCAGCGTCTCGGGGCTGAAGGGTTTTTCCAGAAAATCGTAGGCCCCGTCACGCATCGCTTCGACGGCCATCGGCACATCGCCGTGGCCTGTCAGCAGGATCACCGGCAGTTCGACGTCCAGTTGTTGCAGCCGGGCCAGCAGTTCCAGGCCGCTCATGCCTGGCATGCGCACGTCGCTGAGAACCACCCCGGGGAAATGCGCCGGCAACTGCGCCAGGCAGTCCTCGGCGCGGCTGAACAACTGCACGTCAAACCCCGACAGGCTCAGCCATTGCTTGACCGCGCTGCGAATGCTCGCTTCGTCGTCGACGACGATTACTGAGTTGAGCATTGAATGTGCGCCTCCAGGTCGATCGGCAGGGTGAGGGTAAACAGCGCGCCCTCACCCTGGTTGCCAGCGATCAAGCGACCACCGAGTTCATGAACAATCGCGAAGGACACCGCCAACCCGAGGCCCAGGCCATCGCCCACGGGTTTGGTGGTGAAGAAGGGGTCGAAGACATTCGGCAAATCCTGCTCGGCAATACCGCCGCCGCTGTCGGCAACGGTCAGGCACCAGAGCTGCTGATCGGCCTTGAGGCGGATTTCCAGGCGCTTGAGTGGTTTGTCGCGCATGGCGTCGAGGGCATTGCGCAGCAGGTTGATCAACACCTGTTCGAGACGGATT
This sequence comes from Pseudomonas purpurea, assembly GCF_039908635.1. NCBI lineage: Bacteria > Pseudomonadati > Pseudomonadota > Gammaproteobacteria > Pseudomonadales > Pseudomonadaceae > Pseudomonas > Pseudomonas purpurea. Next base: position 4,467,458 of record NZ_CP150918.1, on the reverse strand, counting down.
GCATCGCCGCGCACCCACGCCGGGCGAGTCAGGTCGAGCACGCAGCCAATGTGTTCGTCGCGAAAGCGCGCGTCGAGCAATTGCAGGGACTGGTCGACCACGGCCGCCAGGTCCAGGCGCTCGCGCAAGCCGCTGGGGCTTTTGCGCGCGAAGGTCTTGAGATGGCCGGTGAGGGCAGCCATGCGAGTCAGCATGTCGTCCACCGGTTTGAGCGCCTTGTAGGCATCGTCGACGCGGCCATGATCGAGCAGCAGGCGCAACGTCGCCAGTTGCATGCGCTGGGCGGTCAGTGGCTGGTTGATTTCATGGGCCAGGGCCGCGGACATCTGCCCCAGTGCCGCCAGTTTGGCCGATTGCACGAGGCCGTCCTGGGCGGTGCGCAGGTCGCGGGTGCGTTCATCGACCAGGCGCTCCAGCTCTTCGCGGCTGCGTTGACGGAGTTTGGCCAGACGCCAGCGCTGGTTGAGGAATAACAGCAAAAATACCAGCGTCAGCCACAGCCCGGCAGCGGCCAGCCCGGCGTTACGCAGATCTTCAAAGGCCACCTGCGGGCGACGCAGCAGGTGCAAGGTCCAGCCTTCGGTACTCAGGGGCAGGGATTCCCAGAGGTACTCGGCCGATCCGTCGGGGCCGTTGACGCGGGCCAGATAGCTGTTGTCGTCAAAGTGCCGAATGGGTTGATGGTCCAGCGGTGTCAGCGGTTGCTTGTCGTACTGGCGGGTCAGTTTGAGTTCGGCGCGATCGGTGTCCGAGAGTGCGCTCAGCAGCCGATAGCGCCACCCCGGCTGATTGGCAATGAAGATGATGCCACGAGCGTCACTCACCAGCAGGGTGTCGCTGCCCTGGCGCCATTCGCGTTCCAGTTCCGGAAATTCGAGCTTGACCACCATGGCACCGCGGAACTCACCGTTGTCACCGGTCACGGCGCTTGAGAGGAAGTAGCCGGGAATCCCGCTGGTCACGCCCACCGCGTAAAAACGCCCGGTGCCCTGGCTGCGAGTCTGGCGGAAGTAAGGGCGGAAACCGTAGTTGTGGCCGACGTAACTGCTGGGCAGACGCCAGTTGCTGGCGGCGACGGCCAGCCCGGTGTGGTCCAGCAGTTCCAGCGTGGAAGACTGGGCGGCGCCGTTGATCTTCTCGAGCTTGTGGTTGAGCAGGTCTTGCTGATCCGCACTGACTGAACCTGCCAGGGCCGAACGCAGTTCCGGGTCCAGCGCCAGCACGGCGGGCAGGGCGCGGTAGCGTTCGATCAGCGTATGCAGGGAGTTGGCGTACAGCGCCAGTTGCTGATTGGCGCGGGCGGCGTCGTCCACCAGCGACTGGCGCTCGGTATGACGCATGGCCAGGGTGGCGGCAATAGCCGCACCGGCGAGGATCAGCAACGTATACAACGTCAGACGCAAGGTACGAGAAGTTGGCAGCATGCTGTAGAAAACAGGTGAGTGTTCGGGCAGGCACCATAGCATGCAGCAGGATCGCGTACGTGCCTTTGAGATGATTTTGCCTAGACCGCCGTGAACCGGGAGGAACGCGAGTGGAGTACGGTCCGCGTGTCCTTCAATTGATTGATGACCTTGTTGGTTTTCTCCCGAAGCCGTTGTGGTGTATAGCCAAGGGCTTCGTCTCGGCCCAGTTCGGTAAATCGGGATTGCAGGTTCGTCATCCCGCGATCCAGGGTCGTGGCCAGGTTGACGAGGTGGTTATCCAGTTCCTGGACTTGCTCCGCCGACAGTGGCGTTCCCGCCTCATCGACCTCATGGAGGACTTCAATGAGGTTGGGGATGGTCTTAAGCCCTGGGCCCAGCAGGGGAACGCTTCCCAGAGCTGCACGTGCTCCGGTGGCCTTCAGGTTTTTTTGTCCATGAGCCGTGGTGGGGTTGAGTGTCTGTTTCAGATGATTGAATCGAGCCTCTGTTCCGGAGGCCTTGGCGAAGACTTCGCGGGTGATGTTGTCAGGGGCCATGAGTCGGGTATTCAAACTGACTGACGCGCTGGTGCCGGTTTTCTCTGCGCCATAGCCCACTGCCTTTTTGACTGCCTTGCCTGCGATGAATCCGGCGGCAGCAGTGATTGCCATCAGTGGTGGCCCGCCAGGCGCACCCAATGCTGCACCCACGCCGGTTGAGACCAGTTCGACTGCGCCGAACTTGAGGAGAAGTGTGCCGGTTCTGCGTGTGGTGGAAAGGGCATGTTCGGTGGAAGATCGGTGATTGAGTATCTGCTGCCCGGCGTCACGATTTCGCAGTTTCACCAGGCTTAGTATTTCCAGGTGACGGTGGATTTTCAAATCGAAGAGCATGTCCGGGTCGCCGTTGGCGAAGGTCGCTTTGATCTGTGCCGTCACCCCACCCTGTAACCGTATCCCCCCATCCAGGTCCAGGTACGTGACGGGGTTGTTCCCCACCATCGCATACAGATTCAGCCCATCCACATCGCCCCCAGGGTCAGGATTGATCCAGCGCTGCAACCACGGCGCGTAGTAACGCAATCCGTAGTAATACAACCCACTGGCGTCCATTTCCTTGCCTGAGTAACGAACCGTCTTGTAGTCCGCGTCTACCGCCGAACGCGCCGCCCACCACGCCGTGCCGCCGAAAGGGTAGTAAACCTCGTGGCTGATCCGTTCGCCGTGTTCGCCCAGTTCAAGGCTGCTGGAACCCAGGTGATCGTCGAGGCTGTAGCGCAGTTGGGTTTTGTCGATACCCACGGGCTGGCCCTTGACCCAGTGCAGGCAACGCACGCTGCCGGGCAGGGTGATGACGTGCAGTTCTTCGCGGTCGTCGAGGGTGCGGATTTCCAGCCCCGGCAAGTAACGGACAGCACGGCTGTGGCTGACGCTTTTGGCCTGGCTCACCTGATGTTTGAAAACCCGGGCGCCTTGGCTGTAGGCGTAGGTTTCCTCGTCGTCGAGGCCCGTTTTGCGGCGGATCAGCGTGACACCGGCCAGTTGATCCTGAGTATTCCAGCGCAACGGTTGGTGGTTGTTCAGCGCTTGCAGGTTGCCATGGGCATCGAAGGCGTCGTCGAACCCCGGGTCGGGGTCGCCTTCCTTCCAGGGCAGGCCGCGATTGCTGTGGGGCGCGATGCGCAGGCTTTGGGTGTAGCAATGGCCGTCGCGAACATGACGCAACCGGATCAGGTTGCCGCCCAGGTCGTAGTCGTAATGTTGGCTGTAGTTGAAGCGGGGGCCTGGATCTGCAGGCGTGTTCAGCTCAGGCAAACCGGGCAGCAGATGAGGTGTTTCACCTTCGAAACCGCTGGCGCTGATCAGTTGATACAGGGAGTCGTAGATGAAGCTGCGATGGCCGTCGATGCGCTGGTTGGCGAAAAACACCGGGGGCAGGGTGTGGTCGTCGATGTGCAGCACATTGCCCACGGGGTCGTAGACGTAGCTGAGGTTCTGCTGAAGGCTTTCCCCCGCAACGCCGGATTTAAGCGCACTGAGGCGTCCATCGGCGGGGTTGTAGGTCCAGTGGCTGAATACACCGTTGCCGGTGATTTTCGACTCGACTTGATTGAAGGCGTTGTACTCCAGCGTGCTGACAATGTTTTGCGGCGCGCTGGCCTCCTTGAGGTGCAGGCTGATGGCCTTGAGCTGCCCGGCGACATTGAATCGGCTGATTTGCCGGTGTCCCGCGGCATCGGTTTGCACGAGTAATCGGGCGGTGGCGCTGTATTGCCAGAGGCTGGTGAATACCGGGCCATCGGCAAAGGTGCGCGTTTCTTCGAGACGCTGGCCGTGCAGGCTGAAACGGTTGATGTTCAGCTCGCCGGAAGGCTCGACCAGACGGATCAGTTGCCCACGTCGATTGAACGCCGGGTCGGCCGAGTGATCGGCGTAGGTCAGGCGCTCAAGGGTGTCAGGCGCTTGTCCGGTGGGGCGCTGGTGCACGGCGACGATACGCAGTTGATCGTCATAGTCGGTTTGCCAATGGGTGCCGCGTGCGTCCCAGCGTTGCAGTTCCTGATGAGCAATGCCGGCCAGGCTCAGGCGCTGGCCGGCGTCGACACTGTCGACCCGCAGCGCGGTACCGGACAACCGATAGACGCTGGCCACATTGGGTTTGGGTGCAGAGCCGTACAGGCGCGGGTCCCATTGTTCGATCAACCGGCCGAGGGCGTCGTGGACTTGCCGGGTGGGCAGTGCCTGTGCCGTCGCACCCGCAGCGTTGCGCCAATACGCGACGTGGCGAACGGGCAGGCCGCGGCCGTCGTTGATCCGCAATGTGGGGGTATGCAAATCAAGGGTCGGCGTCATCGGGACTGCTCGGGTTAGGCCGCGTTATTCAAATACGCCCGGTAATCGTGTTGGGCGGGTTCCTGGTGGGTGTGATGTTTCACACTGAGGTTTCGAGCGTTCTGCGGGTTCTGGGTTTTACAGTGGCGCGCGGATCAAGAGCGGACGCCAGTGCTTGGGTCTGCGCAGCACCTTGGTTGAGAAAGCCGTCGGGAATCAAGTCGCCTGATTCACTCATAAGTTCCGAGGCTTTATCGGGCAGAGCGGCAGCCTTATCAGTCAGCTCCCTGATTCGCTCGGCAAAGCCCTCAAGTCCATTGTCAGCCATAATTTCATCAGCTTTCTGACGCGCCGCTTGTTCTGCTCTTTCGGTCACAGCGATCAACTTTTCAAGGTAAATGGGGTCTTTCGGATCGAACCTGGATAGATCCAGACGCTCGGCACGTGTCATCGCATTCAATGCAAACTGGATGTCCTTGGGAATCAACTCGTCCAGCGCATTGCTCACCATCTCTGGAACCTTGCCATTGGCCACGTCATTGGCAGCATTGGCGACGTCGCGGGAGACTGTTTGAATTGCTTCGGTGTATTGCCCGGCTTTGAAATTGTGCTTATAGGTTAAGTAGCGGATACCGACCCCGACTGCGCCCCCGACCACTGCGCCGATCAAACTCCCCGTCAGATTGCCCCAGCCCGGGCCGAAAACAGTCCCGACCGCACCACCGATGGCAAGACCGATGCCCGCGCCCCATTTAAAGGAAGCCCTGCCACTTTTGGAGCGCGCGAACTTCCAGAAAGTCATGGCTTTGTTTTCTTCAGCCGTAAAGGCGTTGTCTGGAACGAGCGCATCAAAAGTTGATGCCGCGTTGTGCAAATCCCCTGCAATGTTGGCGGCAGTCGTTGCACCTTGCGCTACGGTGTTCAAGGCCTCGGCGACGTGCCTTATGTCTCCATTCCTGTCGACGTACAGCATCGGGTTATTCCCCACCATCGCATACAGGTTCAACCCATCCACATCCCCCGCCGGGTCCGCGCTGACCCAGCGCTGTAACCACGGCGCGTAGTAGCGCTGCCCGTAGTAATACAGCCCGCTGATATCCATTTCCTTGCCCGAGTAGCGCACGGTCTTGTAATCGGCTTCCACGGCCGAGCGCGCCGCCCACCAACAACTGCCGCCGAACGGGTAGTAAACCTCCCGGCTGATCAGCGCGCCGTTGCGGTCCAGTTCAAGGCTGCTGGAGCCCAGGTGATCGTCGAGGCTGTAACGCAGTTGATGGGCGTCGATTCCGTCAGGTTTGCCCTTGGCCCAGTACAGGCAACGAACACTGCCATGGCCACCTGCCAGGGTAATGACGTGCAGTTCCTGGCTGTCGTCCCGGGTGCGGATCTCCAGCCCCGGCAAGTAGCGAACATCGTCGATGTGGCTGAGGGCGCGCGCCTGTCGTATCAACCGCTTGTGGACCCGCACACCCTGGCTGTAGGCATAGGTTTCCTCATCACTGGCACCGCTGTCGCGCTGGATCAGGGTGACGTTGTTCAACTGATCGCGGTGGTTCCAGCCAAGAGGCTGGCCAGCCTGTAACAGGCCTTGATTGCCGTGGGCATCGAAGCCCCTGGAAAAGTCGGGGTCCGGGTCGCCTGTCTGCCACGCCAGGCCACGATTACTGTGGGGGGCGATGCGCAGGCAGCGGGTGTAACAATGGCCGTCGCGAACGTGGCGCAACCGGGTGAGGTTGCCGCCCGGGTCGTAGTCGTATTGCTGGGTGTAGTTGAAGCGTCGACCGCAATCCTCGGGTTTGATCAGCTCGGGCAAACCGGGTTGAAGATGAGGTGTTTCGCCTTCGAAACCGCTGGCGCCGGTCAGCCGGTACAACGAGTCATAGATGAAGTCACGGTGACCGTCGGTCCGTTGGTTGGCAAAAAACACCGGTGAAAGGGTGTGATCCTCAATGCGCAGCACGTTGCCCGTTCGGTCATAGACGTAGCCGAGGTCTTGCCGCAAGGCCTGACCGGGGATGCCGGCTTTCAGGCTCGTCAGACGACCGTCCGCGGGGTCATGGCCCCAGGTGCTGACAACGCCGTTTCCCGCCCGTTGCGTGTCGAGTTGGCCAAACGCGTTGTACGTCAGGTGCTGATAGAGGGGCTGCGGGTCGCTTTCATCCTTGAGTTGCAGAAAAACGTGCTTGAGCTGACCGGCGAGGTCGAACCCTGTGTGCTGCCGGTGGCCAGCGGCATCGGTCTGGGTCAGCACCGCCCCTTTGGCGTTGTAACGCCATGAGGTCGTGCAGGCCATGCCATCGAGAAAGGTCCGGGTTTCACGTAGCGGTATACCCAGCAGGCTGAAGCTTGGGAAAACCAGCGAGCCGGAAGGATCGTCCTGTGCAATCTTCTGCCCGCGCAGGTTATGGGCCGGGTCGGCCAGGTTACCTGCGTACTCGACGTACTCAACGATGGTTTGCGGTTGTTCGGGCGGTTGTTCATGAACGGCGACGACCCGTAACTGGTTGTCGTAATCGGTTTGCCAGTGACAACCGCGTGCATCCCAGCGGCGCAACGACTGTCCTGCGACCCCGATCAGGTTCAAACGCCACCCCGCGTCGACGCTGTCGAACCAAACGGCATGGCCGGACAACCCATAGGCCGTGGATACATTGGGTTTGGGCGCCACGCCAAACAGTCGCGGGTCCCATTGCGCGATCAGTCGCCCCAAGGCGTCATGGACTTGTCGGCTGATCAGCGCCAGGGCTGGGGTTTCGATCCCCGTGCGCAAGTAGTCGACTTGCCGGACCGCCAAACCCCGACTGTCGTTGACTTTTAGGGTCGGGGTGTTGCGATGCACCTGAAGGTTCATAAAAGGTGCTCGTCCGGGACCGGCTCATAGGTGTCGTTGAAGTCTTCGCTGGTCTGATACCAGGGATGGTGGCTCTCGCGGGACACATAGCCTTTGGCGCTGATGACCTGGACGGGCCGGCCCAATGGATCGTAAAACTGCTGGTCGTGATAGCCGAACTGGCTGAACGACTGGTCGTTGATGTAGCGGTAAGCATTGGCAAAGTAAGGGCGATACACCCGCACCGCGAGGCCCTTGTTGTTGTACTCGACCCGTTCGCTGACCCGCCAGCGCAGGGCAGCGTGGCTTTCCTTCGGTTTGCCGGTCTGCGGGTCCAGTTCAAGTTCGCCGCTTGCGTTGACGACGTAGGCCATTCCCGGTTCAACCAATTGCTTGGTTTGCAGGGTGCGACCAAAGCCGTCGATGCAGGTCAGTTGCATCTGAATCTGTTGGCCGTTCTCGGCTTCAGGGTAGTCATCGGCGGTCAGCACCAGGCTGTGCACCGGTTCACGCGGTGTACTGCGGATCAGCTCCAGCAGCGTTTGTTCGGCGGCGGTCCTGGCCTTGAGCCGGGTCAGGCGTTGGCGCGCAGAGGCGCGAATATGCAGCGTCGGCAGCACGTAACCCTGGGCGATCCATTGGGCCTGACTATCGGGGCATGGCGACGCCGAACCACCGAGTGTACCCATCCAACTGTGCAAATCCTTGCGCAAGACGCTGGCGGCTTTATCCAAGGCGTCGATGGGGTTGTCGATGGCAGCGCCTGGGCTTGGATCATCAGGGCGTTGATGTTCGCTGAGGGGTTTGAAACCGATGTCCGCGCCGTTTTCCGTGCCGAAGAAACTGGTCGCGAGGGGGTGGCCGGAAGGTTCGTAAAGAGCCTCCTGAGTATTGTCGTTGGCATCGATGACACGTTCGGGCGCCAGGGCGTGGTAGTCGCATTCGGCGCGGGTGGTACAGCCATCCGGCAACGTGACGGCGGTGGTCAGCAGATGGTAGTCGTCGTAGGTGACACGCGTCAGGCCGTGGCTGACGGTGGCGTTGAAGGCCTGCACTTTGTAGAAACCGTCAAGCTTCGCGTACTGGGTAAAACCGTTTAGCCCCGACCACAGGTTTTCCTTCAGGTCTTCCTCTTCGTCATCGTCGAGAAACAGTGCCATGGGGTGGAATTCGATTTTTCGAAGCTCCTCCCTGATATTGAACGGCGGCGGCAGGCTGTCGTAGGCCGCCAGTGCGGTCTTGTCCAGTTCGGCCAGCTCCAGTGGGCCGGTCAGCGCCTCGAAATGTGCATGTGCGTCCGGCAGCAGGCTGCCATCGACTGTGCTCAGGTAGCGCTGGCGCGATAGCTGGCTCAACAATCGCTGGGCGTTCCATTCGGCCGATGCCTGAAACTGGCTGAAGCACTCGTACGACACCTCATCGGCCCTTGAGCCCCGAAGGCAGCGATCCCTTGGGCAGTACCAGTGCGTTGGTACGTTGACGCCAGGGCAGACCCAGCCGCCAGCCTTGCACATCGTCGCGGTGAATGAGTTCAGCGCGAGCCTCACTCAGGTAATAGCTCTGTTGAGCGTCATCATGCGCGTCGCGCCACCATTGCACCTGATCGGCGTCTTCAAACGGGGGCTCATCGGTGTCGATTTTTCGCCGGGCATAACTGACGGTGAACGAGTGGGTGGGGATACCAAACCGATCCCACAGCAGGGTGACGTCATGTTGGCACAGCGGGTCGTCGGCGAAGCGTTCGTACTGGTAGCTGATTTTCTCGGCCAGCAGCGGCAGGACGATTGCGTGAGGATGGTGAGGTGCCATGGGCCGAAGTTCACGCACAAGGTAGCGCGATTGTTCCACCGCGTATGGCACTGCCGTGGCGGGCTCATCTTCAGCGGCAAACACTTCCACACGTAGCACCGAACCGCTCAGGCTCCGGGCGATTTCGTGCAGGGTGTCTTCATCCGTGGGCTCAAACACTTGATCGGCACAGTCGTTCGCGTGGTAACGACAGATCAGCGTAGTGCCCAACGGGTGGGCCTGGTCATCGCGGTTGTAAAAGTCATCGCGAGGCAGGTCCACCAAGCGGCCCGTATGGAACCAGGTGCGTGTCAGGGCGGGTGCGGTAAAACCGGTTTCGCCTGCGTCGGGGCTGGTTTCGCTGTCGGTTTGATGCAGCAGGCCGAAGCCGCGAAACTCGCGGTCATGGCTGTCGTAGTAGCCCTGAAAATAGGTGAAGCGCTGAGTCAGGCAATTGCCGGTGATTTCGTCGAGTTGGGTTTGCCGGCTGACCACTTGCACAGGGAAAGGCAGGTAACTGGGCAACGGTTTTTCAGGTGTGGACCCTTGGCGTTTTTCGTCCAGCCATTCCTGCGCCGAACTGCGGTAGCGAACGGTCGCGGAGCAGCCCATGTTGTTATTGGACGCGACCAGTGCGTAGGGTCTTGTTCCGACAAAGTCGTAACGCCAGTGCCGTGGCGACATATGCGGCACGGTCAGGATCAGGCTGGCACACCCAAGCCCTTGCAGGTCGGCGAAGCTGACCTGGCTCAGGGTGTCGTAGCGAATGCCCTCGGGCCACGCTACGCGGATCGGTGCCTGCTCCAGCCGATTGCCGCCGCGATTGAGGTAGATCTCGAAGTGATCCGAGTTGAGGTAAATCAGCGCCGGGGCACCAGAGCCGTCCAGGTCGGCGATTCGCACCCGCGCTGAGTCGAACTGTGCGTAGTCGAAGGGCAGGGCGCTCATGACGACACCCTTGCCGAAACGCCCGTGGCCCAGGTTTGGCCAGCATTTGATTTCGTCGTGGCGGATGCGGCACAAGTCCGGCAAGTCACTGCTCAGCATGTGGCCCAGAAACACCAGTTCGCTGCGCGAGTTGCTGAACAGCGGCAGATTGTCGTCGGCCGGCAGGTGGGGAATGTCCTGTGCGGGCGCGAAACCGTCCTCGCGAAGGCTGCCATACAGGCGCACGCTTTTGGGACCGATCAGCGCCAGCGAGTGCAGGCCGCTCCCCGTCAGGTCGCCAAATTGCGCGAGGACGTTGAAGAACTCCAAAGGAAATGAGCTGAACTCACTGAACGGCGACCAACTGCGGTCCGGGTTCAGGGTGTAGAACCCGCTGATGGAGGGTTGGGCGACGATCCAGTCCAGATAGCCGTCACCGGTCAAGTCGGTGAGCGACTGCTTGATTGTTCTGTTGCCATCGGCGACGGGAATGGTCGGCAGCGCCTGCCACGGGCTGTAGCTGATGTCATCGGGGGCATTGGCCCCGCGTACCGGCTCGCGGTAATACCAGCTCTGGTCGTACCGGCAGAGAAACCCCGGAACGCCTTCGCCGTACAGGTCGACGCACTGGTGGTATTGCTCATCCTGGATGCCGGGCATGTGTTCGAAGGGGAAAAACGGTGCTGACTGGGTATTGAGGTCGAACGGCGAGTAGTCGAACTCCATGGGCGGCATGTTTTCTGCCGTACCGCTGGCGTCATAGGCCTGATAGTGCGCCGCTTGCAGTTGGCTGTAGAACGCGGGTTCCGGCAGGTACTCCAGCAACAGGCGTTTGACCAGCGCAGGCGTTGGCCCCAGCTCCTTGGGAAAATGGTGAAACATCAGGACCTGCTGACAGAGGCGCCGGGTGCTCAATTCAAAGCCGTAGCCATAGGTAAAGAACGGGTCACGACGGGTGAGCCATTCACCCGTCGGGTCGCTCGGGTCCGGGAACGGTTCGCCGTAGACCGGCTTCTCGCTCCAGTCCAGGGTCCGCTCGCCGTAGTCGAATAACAGATGGAAATGCCAGTCCAGCGTGGCTGGGTTCTCAAGAGTCCAGGCATATAAATGTTCGCTGGCCTGGGCGTTACCGTACAGCACACGGCTCAGGTAACGCTGGGCGCTGAAGTCGTGAGGCTGGCCGGGAGAGGGTGTTGCGTCGTCGGGCTTGTACTCGAAGACGATGTGTTCGCCATGGGCGTTCATGCTTTCGAGCAGCAGCCAGGCCCCGACCCGCAAGGCATCTTGCGGGTCGGCGCGTCGCGTCGCCTCGGTCTTGCCGTAAATGTGCAAACTGCCGTCGGCCCCGTGCACCAGCCAGAACGGTGGCTGGGCAAGTTTGGTGCTCGATTGCCAAAGCTCGATCAGGCCGAAGGCGCCTTCGACCCGGGGCCAGTAGCGCACCACTGAATGTTTGCCAACGGGTTCGCCCTTATAGCGGTCTTCGGGGCGGGACTGGATCTGCCCTTTGTCATCCCGTTCCGGCATCCATTCATCGCCACCGGGCCCGATCATCACATCGTCGGCGAGATAGCGGGGCACACCCTTGCTGGTCTGGCGGGTAATGGCATTGACGCTCAAACGCCAGCCAAAACCGAACGGCCCATTACCCGCCTGGCTGTCGTAGCTCAACCCCAGTGCTGGAGCAAAGCCACGCCCCGGCGTAATTGGCAAAGGCAGTTCGAAGGACGCCTTGCCGCTGGTACCGACCGCACCCCAGCTTTTGCCGAGCGTGGTAATCGACGCACTCTTGGCAATGGACGGTGGGGTAATGCTTTGGGATGCCTGATCTTCCATGTGCGGTTCCTGTTCCAGCCCTGTGGGCGGGCGGCGCTAATCGGTGACCCACGATGCCCGCCAGGACGCACGGCGGACAGGGGTCACGCTATCAACTCGCAAGGGGCACGTAACCTGTCAGATCTGACAGGTGGGAGGGGGATTTTTAGAACAAATAAGCCTGATAAAGACTGTTCTTATCGCAGATTGTTAAACAGTCGCCATGAAACCGCAGGCAAAAAAAAAGCCGCGCTGTTTGTGCAAACAGCGCGGCTTTCGTTCAACGGGCAGGTTGAAGGCTTACTGCACTTCTACCGCCAGGCTTTCACTGATCTTTTGCTGCCAGATGGCCGGGCCGGTGATGTGCACCGACTCGCCCTTGCTGTCGACCGCAACGGTCACGGGCATGTCTTTGACGTCGAACTCGTAGATGGCTTCCATCCCCAGTTCGGCGAAAGCCACCACGCGGGATTTCTTGATGGCTTGCGCCACCAGGTAAGCCGCGCCGCCCACTGCCATCAAGTAAACAGCCTTGTGGTCCTTGATCGCTTCGATGGCGGTCGGGCCGCGCTCGGATTTGCCGATCATGCCCAACAGGCCGGTTTGCTCGAGGATCTGGCGAGTGAACTTGTCCATCCGCGTGGCCGTGGTCGGGCCCGCCGGGCCAACCACTTCTTCGCGCACCGGATCAACCGGGCCGACGTAGTAGATGAAGCGACCCTTGAGGTCTACCGGCAAGGTTTCACCCTTGTTCAGCATCTCGACCATGCGCTTGTGCGCAGCATCGCGACCGGTGAGCATCTTGCCGTTGAGCAGGACGGTTTCGCCCGGCTTCCAGCTCTGCACGTCTTCAGGCGTCAGGGTGTCGAGGTTGACGCGACGGGCCGACGGGCCGGCTTCCCAGACGATTTCCGGGTAGGCGTCCAGCGGTGGCGCTTCCAGCGACGCCGGGCCAGTGCCATCGAGCACGAAGTGGGCGTGACGGGTGGCGGCGCAGTTGGGGATCATGCACACCGGCAAGGATGCGGCGTGGGTCGGGTAATCCATGATCTTCACGTCGAGCACGGTGGTCAGACCGCCCAGGCCCTGGGCGCCGATGCCCAGTTGGTTGACCTTCTCGAACAGCTCCAGGCGCATCTCTTCGATACGATTCTGCGGGCCACGGGCCTTCAGCTCGTGAATGTCGATGGATTCCATCAACACTTCCTTGGCCATCACGGCGGCTTTCTCGGCGGTGCCGCCGATACCGATGCCGAGCATGCCCGGAGGGCACCAGCCAGCGCCCATTTCGGGAACGGTTTTCAGTACCCAGTCAACGATCGAGTCGGACGGGTTGAGCATGGCCATTTTCGACTTGTTCTCGGAACCGCCGCCCTTGGCTGCCACGTCCACCTCCACGGTGTTACCCGGAACGATGGAGTAGTGGATCACGGCCGGGGTGTTGTCCTTGGTGTTTTTACGAGCGCCCGCCGGGTCGGCGAGGATCGAGGCACGCAGGACGTTTTCCGGCAGATTGTAAGCGCGACGCACGCCTTCGTTGATCATGTCGTCCAGGCCCATGGTGGCGCCATCCCAGCGCACGTCCATACCTACGCGAACGAACACGGTCACGATGCCGGTGTCCTGGCAGATCGGACGGTGGCCGGTGGCGCACATGCGCGAGTTGATGAGGATCTGCGCCATCGAATCGCGGGCTGCCGGCGATTCTTCACGCAGGTAGGCCTCGTGCATGGCCTGGATGAAATCCACGGGGTGGTAGTAGGAAATGAACTGCAGGGCGTCGGCAACGCTCTGAATCAGGTCGTCTTGCTTGATCACGGTCATGAGTCGCGCTCCTCTAAAAGACGGGAACATTCAATAAGGTGCTTGCAGTGGGGTGCATCGGTCGGCTGCAAACACCTTTCAAGGCACGCCGGGGTTACTGGCGCGACGCTAAAAAGGCGCGGCAGTATACCGCGCATCAAGGGCGGGTACACCCGCCGACAGTCAAACGTTGGTCGCATGAACCGCCTTGTGAGCGGCTAGACTTTTATAGGCATGCCTCGCCTTGGCCTTCGCTGGTGGCGACCTGAGTGCTTGATGTGTCGCGCCGAAAATTGAATGGTCATTTTTGGGTTGCAACACTAAAGTGGCAACTGGCCTTTAGGGTAAGACACTCCTTTCAGCCCCTCCTTGCGTACGGTGAGTCAACGATTGCCCCATAAAGCCATCCAGCGTTTGTTACTCAAGCGTTTCACCCTGGCGGCCGGTACTTACCTGTTGGCGCTGGTGTTGCTGTGGCTGGCTATTTTCAGTGGGCATTACCGGGCACCGATCAGCAGCGCGTTGATCAGCAGTGCGTTGGTGGTGCTCAGCCAGTGTGTTCTGTTGGGGGTGTTCCTCAGCGGCCGTAACTTGAGTTTCGCCGACCCGAGCCTGACCGAGGCGCAGGTGTTGGTGGGGCTTGGCTGGCAAACCTGGTTGATGGCTCATCTGGACCTGGCGCGGGGCGCCTTCCTGGTGTTCTACGTGCTGATCCTGCTGTTCGGCCTGTTCCATCTGTCGCGTCGGGCCTTTGTGCGGTGTGCGTCGTTGGTGTTTTTCAGCTTCGCGGGCATCAATCTCTGGGACGGCTATCACTTGCAGTTGAATGATCCGCCCCTGGCCGCGTTGCAGGTGTGCGTGCTGTTTCTGGTGCTACTGTGGCTGGTGCTTTATGCCCGCTACGTCCAGGCTTCGCGCCAGCGCATGCGCCAACGGCGTTTCGCCCTGCAAGCGCATCAGGACACCCTGCGCGGCATGATGCGTCAGCTGGAAGACCTGGTCGCCACCGACGAACTCACGGGGCTGTTCAATCGCCGGCATTTCTTGCGCCTGGCCTCCCGCGAGCTCAATGCCATGGACGCTGGCGTGGTGCACGGCCTGGCGTTGATCGACCTCGACCACTTCAAACGCATCAACGACCTCCACGGCCATGCCGCAGGTGATCAGGTGTTGCAGGCGTTCGCCGCCGTTGCCATGGCCTGTTTGCGCGACGGTGATGTGTTGGCACGTTATGGCGGCGAAGAGTTCGTTGTGCTGTTGCCCGATTGCGACGCCGAGCGACTGACGTCCTGTTGTGAACGCTTGCGCATTGCGTTTACCGAGGTTGAGTTGATCGGCCTGAGCGTGCGCGACCTGAGCCTGTCGGCAGGCATGACGCTGCTGGCGTTGGGCGACGACCTGGACGATGCCTTGCAACGTGCCGATCAGGCGCTTTACCGGGCCAAGCGCGACGGTCGCAATCGCTGCGCCGCCGCGTGGGAGAACGTCGATGCCTGAGTTGCGGGTGGGCGATCTTCAGTGGACGGTGGCGCAGGGCAGCAACCTGCTCGATGCCTTGAACCAGAACGGCATGCACGTGCCTTACAGCTGCCGCGCCGGCAGTTGCCATGCGTGCCTGGTGCATTGCCTTAAAGGCGAGGTGAGCGACCGGCGTCCCGATGCACTGAGCGCCGAGCAGCGTCAGCAAGGTTGGCGCCTGGCCTGTCAGTGTGAAGTCGTCGATGACCTGCAGGTGGCGGTGTTTGATCCACTGCGTGACGGTTTGCCGGCCACCGTTGAAGCCGCTGACTGGTTAAGCCCCAGTGTATTGCGCCTGCGCTTGAGGGCTGAACGTCCCTTGCGCTACCAGGCC
This sequence comes from Pseudomonas purpurea, assembly GCF_039908635.1. Taxonomy (NCBI): domain Bacteria; kingdom Pseudomonadati; phylum Pseudomonadota; class Gammaproteobacteria; order Pseudomonadales; family Pseudomonadaceae; genus Pseudomonas; species Pseudomonas purpurea. The sequence continues at coordinate 4,452,206 of NZ_CP150918.1, read as the reverse complement.
GGTCAGCATCTGGTGCTGTGGGCCGGGAACGTGGCGCGCCCGTATTCATTGGCCAGCCTGCCGCAGGAAGATCGTTTTCTGGAGTTTCACCTCGACTGTCGCTTGCCGGGTGAATTCAGCGATGCGGCGCGCCAGTTGAAGATCGGCGACCCGCTCCGGTTGGGCGAGTTGCGTGGCGGTGCGCTGCATTACGACCCCGATTGGCAAACCCGACCACTGTGGCTGCTGGCGGCCGGCACCGGGTTGGGGCCATTGTTCGGTGTATTGCGTGAAGCGCTGCGCCAGGATCATCAGGGCCCTATTCGGGTGATACACCTGGCCCACGATGCCAGCGAGCATTACCTGGCCAAGCCCTTGGCGGCGCTGGCAGCGAACCATCCCAACCTGAGTCTCGAGTTACTGACGGCGGCTGAGCTGACAGCGGCTTTGGCACAATTGCGCCTGGGTTCACGGCAAACCCTGGCCTTGGTCTGTGGATCGCCCGACAGCGTCGACGCCTTTGCCCGACGTTTGTACCTGGCCGGGTTACCCCGTAATCAACTGTTATCGGACCTGTTCGTACCTCGGGGTTGAGCATGCAGTTGCGCACCGCAGAAATGTAGGCGCCTGGCTTGTAACTGCGGGTATTAAGGCTTGCCCGCGAAGGCAGCAGGCTTGGCGAACTATCAGCAGAATGTCGAAATGCAACAGCTCGCCATTCACAAAGCGGGGCTGTTGCGTTTCGCAGGTCCGGCTCGCTGCGATGCCCGTTCATCGCTACTGTCAACTCTGACAGTAGATCTGAGTCGTTGTTTGTCGTATTCAAAAATGAGGCGAGTGCATTAACTGCTTGTGATGCACTTCAACTCATTTTCATGGATTGAAAACGCTCATGTCCGATACTACACCTGCATCACTTAATGCTTTCACTCCCACCCTCACGGCGCTGGATCCGCGTGGGTTGGCGGTCAGGGCTGTCAATTATCATCGAGCTCAGGGCGATGCACCCGCACAGTCCAGAATCACCCGTCAGAAGTACGATTGGCATGGCCGTTTGAGCGCTTCAATAGATCCTAGGCTAGGCCTGTTAGCCGAGTCGGACGCAGCGGTGCCGGATAATCTTTCGAACACGTTCAACGTGTCTGCGGCGGTGCTGTTTTCTAACAGTGTCGACTCTGGGTGGCGTTTGGATCTGTTGGCTGAAACCGGGAAATCCGTGTGTTTCTGGGATGGCCGAGGGGCACGGCGACAGCAGCAGTATGATGCATTGGGCAGGCTTGTCGCCGTGATCGAAAGTACCTCGGATCAACCTGCGGCGGTAGTCGAGTGTTTGCGTTACGGTGCTTCGGACATCGAAATGGCCAGGCATAATCAATGCGGGCGACTGGTCCGGCATGACGACACCGGGGGCACCGTTTTTACCTCAGACTACGGACTGCTCGGCTCGCCACTTGAGCAAGGGCGGCGTTTCACAAAGGCATTGACTGTGCCTGATTGGCCGTTGGAGGAGGCCGCACGGGAGGCGTTGCTTGAAGAGCAGCAAGCCACTACCTGTTGGGACTTCAACGCTTTGGGCGAATCCCTTAGTCAAGTCGATGCCCGGCAAAACATTCAGCGCACGGTCTACGACGTTGCAGGGAATCTGAAGAGCGCTTACTTGCGGGTCAAAGGTGCGGGAGAAAAGACCGTTGTCAGTGCTGTTACCTATGACGTGCTGAACCGGGTCAAAGGTGAAACAGCGGGTAATGGAGTTAAAACGACCTTCGAATACGACGAGGGTGATGGACGACTTGTTCATCTGTATGCCATGGGAGGGGACCAGCAATCGCTGCAAAGTCTGCGCTATGAATACGATCCGGTTGGCAATGTTCTTACCATTAATGACGAGGCTGCCGTACCGGTTTACTTTCGTAATCAGAGGGTCGAGCACCGCTGTACCTATACCTATGACTCGCTCTATCAATTGATTAAAAGTACAGGTTTCGAAGCAATCAGAGGCCATGGCCCAGCTGCAGGTCATGCACTCTATACTTCCGTTCAGGATTCCGGGCAGGTTGCCAATTATCGAGAAGACTATGACTACGATGGCGCCGGTAATTTATGTACGTTGGTGCATGTCGGCGCAAACCAATATACCCGGAGAATGATCACGGCTGCACACAGCAACCGCAGCCTGGCCGTTTATGAGGATGAACTGCCAGGAGAACCGGAAATCGGCAACGGGTTTGACCGCAACGGCAATTTGCGGGCGTTGTTGCGTGGTCAGGTATTGGAGTGGAATGGCAGAAACCAACTGTATCGCGTAACTCCGGTCATCAGGCCTGATGGTCAACACGATAGTGAAGTGTATGGCTATGACAGTGACGGGCAGCGGTTACGTAAGTCTGCAACGCGCTTGAGCAAGGTGAGGGTTGTGACGCGAGAGGTACGTTACTTGCCGGGACTTGAGCTTCACTGTGATGCCGTCAATAACAAGACCTATCAGGTCATCAAGCCAACAACAGGGCATAGTCACATTAGTGTCATGTATTGGGAGTCAGATCCCCCCGCCGGGGTCGAGCGAGAATTTTGGCGTTACAGCCTGTCTGATCATGTGCAGTCCAGTTCGGTCGAATTGAGTCAGGCGGGTGAAGTATTAAGTCAGGAGCGTTATTACCCTTACGGTGGAACGGCGTGGTGGGTGGATAACGGTAGTCCAGAGGCCAGTTACAAAACCATTCGTTATGCAGGGAAAGAGCGCGATGCGAGTGGGCTCTATTACTACGGCTTACGTTATTACGCGCCATGGTTGCAGCGCTGGATCAATCCTGATCCGGCGGGGGATATCGATGGGTTGAACCTTTATCGGTTTGTCAGGAATAACCCGGTCACATTGAGAGATGCCAATGGACTCTCTCCAGTTACCTTGTTGTATGGTTTTGACACTGCACGGGAAAGGGTGGTGCCGGGTTTGTACGCAGCCTATCCGGATCAGAGCATTGTGACTATCGATAAGCTCAATGCTGCACTGATGATTACGCCTGAAAACGCCAAGGATGATTATCTAGGCGTCGTGGAGATGATCAATGAGGGCATTGAGATAGAGGACGAAAATGCAAAGTTTTTCATGTCAGTCTCACCCAGCTATAGAGGGACTGCCGGCGATGCGAAGCTTATGCTGCAAAGCTGGGCGGGCTATCTCAAGTCGCACAGTAGCTCGTTGAGTATCGAGCGAAAAATGAACACTTATGAAAGTTCTCAAGCCTCAGGAAAATCGCCGCATGAGTTCTGGGCAAAGAATCTGGATGCGCCGATACCGACAGCCAACTTCGAGGAGATAACAGGGCTCCTGCAAACTACCCCCAATGATTTTTTTGCGCTGTCGTCGGGTACTGCGAAAATGGCGACAAATGCTGTTGTTAATTGGTTTTTTCGTCAGACTTCAAAGCTTGGGTTGAGTTGGTTCGCGGAAACTCAAGCTGAAGGTTCCATTGTTTTTCTGGATGTAGCACTGAAAAGTCCGGCTCACGAATCCTCTGGATGGACTCAGCTTCAGCCTGACGTATTTGGGGCGAAACCGTATAAGACGGCTTCGGAGGTCGGGAAGACTTACAATCCGATCACGTTCTCGGAGAGACGTTACCTTGAGAAAAAATTGGCTGACTCGCAATCAATGCAGGCCAATAGAACACGAATCTTGAATCATGCAGCGGCATTAACCTACATGAAGTAGATCGCTCCTTTGGTACGCGGAGGAGGAGCTTATTCAGGACGGGACAACGCAACGAAAAAAGCCCCGCAGCGTTAACTGCGGGGCTTTCGTTTTTCAGCGATCTGACACTCAGACCATCTTGTCGCCAACGTGCAGGATTTTCATCCCGTTGGTGCCGCCGATGGTGTGGTAGCTGTCGCCTTTGGTCAGGATGACCCAGTCGCCTTTCTCGACCACGCCGAGTTTGAGCAACTCGTCGATGGCGGCCTGGCTGACTTGCTCAGGCGGCAACGAGGCCGGGTCGAACGGTACGGTGTAGACGCCACGGAACATGGCCGCGCGGGCCTGGGTTTCGCGGTGCGGAGAGAACGCGTAGATCGGCACCGAGGAACGGATGCGCGACATGATCAACGGCGTGTAGCCACTTTCGGTCAAGGCGATGATCGCCTTCACGCCCGGGAAGTGGTTGGCGGTGTACATGGCGGCCAGCGCGATGCTCTGGTCGCAGCTTTCGAACACTTTGCCGATGCGATGGCTGGAGGTTTTGCTGGTCGGGTGCTTTTCAGCGCCGACGCAAATCCGTGCCATGGCCTGGACCGCTTCGAGCGGGTAGAGGCCGGCCGCACTTTCGGCCGAGAGCATCACGGCGTCGGTGTAGTCGAGCACGGCGTTGGCCACGTCGGACACTTCGGCGCGGGTCGGCATCGGGTTCTGGATCATCGACTCCATCATCTGGGTCGCCACGATCACCGCTTTGTTGTGGCGGCGTGCGTGCAGGATGATCTTCTTCTGAATACCCACCAGCTCGGCATCGCCGATTTCCACGCCCAGGTCGCCACGGGCAACCATCACCGCGTCGGAAGCCTTGATCAGGCCGTCCAGGGTTTCGTCGTCGGCCACGGCTTCGGCGCGTTCGATCTTCGCCACCAGCCAGGCAGTACCGCCAGCTTCGTCGCGCAGTTTACGGGCGTATTCCATGTCGGCAGCGTCACGCGGGAAGGACACGGCGAGGTAGTCGACTTCCATTTCCGCGGCGAGTTTGATATCAGCTTTGTCTTTTTCAGTCAGGGCTGGAGCGGTCAGGCCACCGCCGCGACGGTTGATGCCTTTGTGGTCCGACAGCGGGCCGCCGATGGTCACGGTGCAATTCAGCTCGGTGGCGGTGGCGGTGTCGACACGCATGACCACGCGGCCGTCGTCGAGCAGCAGCTCGTCGCCCACACCGCAGTCCTTGACCAGGTCCGGGTAGTCGATGCCGACGATTTGCTGGTTGCCTTCGGTCAGCGGATGGCTGGTGGAGAAGGTGAATTGATCACCGATCTTCAGCTCGATGCGCTTGTTGGCGAATTTGGCGATACGGATTTTCGGGCCTTGCAGGTCACCCAGCAGGGCGACGAAGCGGCCGTGCTTGGCGGCGAGGTCGCGCACCAGTTTGGCACGAGCCTTGTGCTCGTCCGGGGTGCCGTGGGAGAAGTTCAGGCGGGCGACGTCCAGGCCAGCCAGAATCAGCTGTTCGAGAACTTCCGGCGAGTTACTGGCCGGGCCAAGGGTAGCGACGATTTTGGTACGACGGACGGACATGCAAAGACTCCTCAATTCAAGCGCAACGAGAGGCTACTATGGTCCGCGGTTGTAGTCATTGTTCGTTTGCACTACTTATTCGTTTGTTTCTTTAAACGAACAATCCTGAAGATAGTCTGAACCGCCCAATGAGACGCGCCAACCGTTCGTCGGCACTGTTAGTTCTAACAGGTAGGCAGGCTCTGGGGGGGCGAGGTTGAATGGTCAGCAGCCTCGTCAAAGGGTGACGAGTCAAGGAGATGACAACATGACCACGGACACTAAAGTACTGCATGCACCGGTTATTGATGAACCGCGAGCGGGCGCGACAGTGGAAAACAAAGTCAGGTTCAAGGGAACCGGCGAGGCAGGTGCTACCGTTCAGATCACAACGGTAGACGGTAACCATTTGGTTTTGAAAACAGTGGTGTCAGCGGACGGCTCTTGGGCAGGTACTGCACCTGAAAATCTGCCCACGGGTTTGATCACGGTTTCGGCGCTCCAGACCCTTCACCACGCCAGTTCGCCTGCATCGCGGAATCGAAAATTCACGGTCAAATGACCTGAGCGTTTTCGTTCATGTGCAAGCCCACTGAGCCTAGCGGTTCAGTGGGCTTTTTTCGTTCGGCCCGCACAGTGAGCGTCATACCTTCAGTCGATACGCCACAGCAGGTGATTAGGTACCCTATGTCTTTTGCGGCTATACGCTTGATTCCAGTGCCCGGTTATTGAAGATTTTCACCAACGGGTCGATACAGAGCTCAAGACAGGAGAACCCCCATGCGATTCGTGCTCATTGCTGCCCTTGCCCTCAGTGTCGTGGGCTGCACCCGTTGGTCGATGAACCATCATTTGAATAGCGCCTACAGCGCGTATGACCGCGGCAACTGCGAGCAGGTGATGCTCGACCTGTCCAAGGTCGACCGCGAGAGCCGCACCCGCCGTTATGTGCAGCCGGAAGTATCGATGCTGCGCGGACAGTGCCTGGAACGTCAGAAGTTGTTTGTCGACGCCGCCCAGACGTATCAATTCATCATCACTCAGTACCCCAGCAGCGAGTACGCGTACCGCGCCCGTGCCCGCCTCGAAACCCTGCAAACGTTGGGTCATTACCCAGCCCGCAGCACCGCGCAAGTGCGTCCGACCGCTTTGTGATGACCGTTGTCATTTAACGGGTGAGCGTGTTGCGGTTTCATCTGTTGCCCACCTCTGCCTGACCCCCTGGGGCGCCCAGCGCTTGCCCGCAATGGGAGCCCTTGGTGCTTCAGGCATATCGCGCCATCGCTCTTCGCCGCCCGGCCACTCCTACAACTGAAGCCCGTAGGTGATCGGCTGGATCGGGTACTCGTTGTCCAGCGCCTTCTCGACCAGTAACAACCCGTGCTCGGTCAATTGATGGATCGCCAGCGCCAGGTTGCGGTGCTTGTCTTCCAGGTCATCGGACAGGTCGAGGATCAACGTGCTCACCGAGCAGAAGGCTTCGTTGTTGATGTCGGGCAATACGGCGAAGAACTTCATCGTGCGTTTTTCGAAGTTTCGGGGGTTGCCGGTGCCGGGTTTGAGGTAGTGGTCCAGCGCCTTGTGGGCAGCAGCGTGAAGTTCTTTCGTGTCGAGGGACGCGTAGGGGGAAACGCAATCGTGTTCCGGGGGATTGGGTGTGGCTTTGAACATTTTGATACTCCGTGGTGTGGCTACCACCGCCTCGCGACTAAACGAAGGGTGGCGGCTGTACGCAGGTTAGTCGACCGGACGGAGTACGAAAACCGGCGCGCCCGAGGGCGCCCTGCGCACAGCCACCATAGAGTTCAGGGATAGGGAATACCTGACGGTCTGGCGTGCAGTGCACCTTCGTACAACGTCCGAGCGACTAAACCCGATCGCTGATGGGCAGCGACAGGACTCACGTTAGCGGTGGCGACCAAGGCGCACAAGCCGGGGGATTCTGGCGGATGTGTAGGCTGCGACGCAAGGTGATGTAGCCGCGGGCTGAGGAACTGAAAGCACGGGGAAACGGTTACCGTTGGTCGGGACTGTCAGTTCTTACAGGTAGTCAGAACTCAAGTCGGGAAGTAGAACAGTGGCCATGTAAGTAATCCTTGACCGGAGAACGTGTATGGACGCTGATTTTGAAGAGTCTTCCCCGAAGGACCCTGTTTTGGACCCTGTTTTGGAACCTTTCCGCATAACAAGTCCTGAACATGGTGAAGAGCTCACCCGGCAGAACGTTTCGATTTCCGGAAGGGGCGGGCTGCCGTTCTTCATTCATGTGCGCAAGATACACGCCGATGGCAGCCAAACACTCTTGGGGATCACCTATCCAGCCGTCTCGCCGGGGGGGCCATGGGCAATTCCGTTTATTCCCTTTCGAGGCGGCCTGCATACCGTCATTGCCGTGATAATTGGTGTTGATGGTACGGAGGTCCCATCCGACCCGATTACTTTTTCGGTCAAGGTGCCGTTGGGTATTCCCACCATAGAAAGTCCTCAGCCCGGTGCCGTAGAGAATCAGCAACCTGTGGTCAGGGGGACGGGGGGTGCAGCGTCAATTGACGCACGTGTCGAGATTCTCTTGGATCTATCAAAAGATACTGTCGTTGGCGACGGTGGTGTAAGCCAGAACGGGAACTGGAGTGCGAACATTCGTACCCATCTGGAGCCAGGCACTGTGTCTATCGTCGCGCGGCAATCTTTGGATGGAAGGTATTCAGGTCGTAGCCGCCCGCTGACATTCAAAGTCCGCCCCCCCAAACTGGCCGTCACTGTCACACCGCAACCCAATGAACGAGTGAAGTTTTCAGGCGCCGGCCATACCGGCGCCATGGTCGAGGTCACGAAACTCAGCGGGCCGGGCGAAGCCGTGTTACCTCCCATTGAAGTGAAAAACGGTACCTGGGAGCTCATCGCCACCCGTTGGGTGCCTGGGACGTACACCCTGTCGGCGATTCAAAAGGTTTCCGACAACGCCGGTAGCTGGATCCCCTCCGAGGGCCTATCCGTTCACGTTCACCTGGGAGCTCCCCGTCCCGACCGTGAGGTACACGAGCGACTACACACCCACCTTTTCCGGCGAGGGGTACACCGGTGCCACGGTGGTGATTGAGTCTCCGAAGGGGACGAGCGCCGCGTCGAACACCGTGGTTGCTGGCGGAGCATGGTCGAGGACAGTTTCGCAAGAGTGGGGGCCGACGAACAAACGGCGTGTTTATGTGCAGCAACGTCTGAATGATCAATCTTCCTCTGCCTGGGTTGAGGTTGAGGTGACGATCCCTCCCTTGGCGCCAGAGATCACGGCCATTACCGACAATGAGTTGTCGCCCACCATCACCGGCACCTGCTGGCCGGGGGCCGTGGTCAATCTTGTCTACAGCGGTAGCTCCACGGTGCATAAACCGACGGTCACCAACGGCAGTTGGACCTTTCGGCGTGACATTCCCTTTGCCCCGGACGTGCCCCATACCGTCACCGTGACCCAGACCGCCGCGACGCTGACGTCGCTGCCGACATCCCGAACATTCACCGTGCACACCCCGCTCCACCAACCGGTCATCACGCAGCCCCAACAGAATCAGGAGGTCGGCCGCGACTTGATCGTTAAAGGCACGGACGGAGTGAAAGGGGCCACGATGAAGCTTCGGGACGCTCAGTTCGACAGGCCCTTGGGGACGCCGAAACTGCTGGCCAGCGACGGCGACTGGTCAATGGATCTCAAGGGCCTGGAGTTTCGCAAGTACACCCTTGACGCCGTGCAGAGCATGGGCCCGCGAGACTCCCCGCGCAGCGAGCACTGTTTTTTTGAGGTGGTGGTGCTGCCACCGGAAATCACGGTGCCGGCACCGGGAGGCGCTCTGCCGCGTACCTCGACGATTTCTGGCACGGGTCTGCCCGGTGCTCGGGTCGAAGTGTGGTTGCAGGACGCTACAGTGCCGTTGCTCAGCAATATTCTCGTCGGTGAAAACCACCGCTGGGAGGGTGAGGTGACATTACCGATCGGGGCGAAAACCATCAGGGCCAAACAAACGCTTGATCAGGAGCGGCCGTCCAAAGACAGTCCCTGGCTGACCTATAACGTTGTGCCCGCTTCACCCTTTATCGAAACCCCCGCCGAGGGCGAGCGGGTTAGCCGGCAGGGGGTGGTGTCAGGTTTTGGTTATTCGGGGGATATGGTGGCGGTGGCGTTTGCCGATGCTGCGCAGACGGAGTTGGGGCGCGCAACGGTCCTTGACGACCGCACATGGTCGGTCAGGGTCACGCTTGACCGGGCGGGCGGGGTCCAGCGCTTGATTGCCGTGCAGTCGCGTGATGGTTTCAAATCCGCTCCGTCACCTGAACAGCCAGTGTTGCTGGGCTCGTATCTACCGACAATCGACAAACCTGAGCAAGGGCAATGGGTCAGCGACCCGGTCGTGTTTGCAGGGCAAGGTCAAGCGGGTTTCGGGGCCGTGGCTGCCTGGTTCAATCCTGAGCTGGCGCTGGTCGGTGGCTTCGATATCGATGGCGCGGATTGGCAGGTCACGGCCGAGAGAGCGTTGAGGGTGGGGGGGAACTGGGTTCGCTTCGTGCAAACCGTTCCGGGTGACGGAGGCGGCTTTCCAGTGTTCTCTGACTGGGCTGACAGCGAGCGCTTCGAGGTGGAGCCGCCAACGCCAGCGCCTGAGTAGCGTCTTCCAGGGCTGCCGACGAGCGGTCGGCTCTACTGTCAGTTATGACAGTAGACGCTGGCCTCGCGCTAGCGCCCAATTTAACCATTGAGCTGAACAGCGCGGCCGCCTCGCCAGGCTGTTTAGTCACTCTGTCTTCGGTACAAGGAGTTCCACCATGGCTGTCACCCAGGTTCGCCCCTTGCAGTTGCTGTTCGAAGAAGTGTTCAAAGAAGATCAGCGCAATAAAAAATATGCTGATCTGCGCACCTACATCGAACAGGGCGGCTCGGTATTCCCGTTGGTGGAAAAGGGGGTACAAGGCCTGGTGCGTGACTTCGGCTTGAGCCGGGAGGATGCGCAAAGCTATCTGCGGCGGGCCAATGCCTTGGCCATCTATGTGCGGCGTCAGTTCATCGAACAGACGTTGACCGGGGATGAAGCAGAGCCGAGCCAGCCGACGAGCGGGCTTTTGTCACTGGTGCCGGGGCCGAGTTTTGAGCAGCTGTTCTGGCCCCGCTTTGACAATTTTTGCCCTCCGGATGCGCTGGAGTCACTGGCCTCGCCGGTTGCCTATCTGATTGAACTGCTGCTGTGGATCAGCAATCGTATCGAGCTTCATGGCGACACTGGAAAAATGCCGCTCAATGAGCGGCGCACAGACCTTCTGACGTTGCCGGTTGACTTCAAGGCGGTGCATCAAGCGGTGTCGTCGGTGGGCATCATCATCCCGGTGCTGGAAACCTTCATCAGGGCCCACAGCGAGAGCCCTGATGACCTCGATCAGGCCATGAGTGCAGCGCGCTATCCCAACGGGCTGCCCTATTACCGGGACTGGACGACGATCGACTTTGTCGCCCGCCACCATGACCTGTCGGTGGGAGACGTGACGCGGGTGGTTGACTTGGCGTTTCCGTATTTTCTGCAACCCAATGGGCAGAGCACTGAGGCGGAGAGAGCCTTGCTGCATGCCTCTCGGTTGGGGCCTTACCAGCGGGAGTTGTTGACTGAGGATCCCAATGACAGTGAGGATCCCGATGACATTGAAGTTTTCTATCAGCAGAACTTTGGCGCCATGGGGTTGGAGTGGCAGAACATCAACCAGGTGATGTTCTTCTGTGAAAGGACAAAACTTGATGCCATGGGGCTTGAAGCGCTGCTTTCGATTCGAAGTTTCGCCCCGGTGCGATCCGTCAACGCGCCTGGGGGCGGCGATGAGCTGGTGCCAGACGGTGCACAGTCAGGTTCGGTCTATCTCAATGCAGGTCTGGCACCTTCTGTCGGTATCGATTTCAGGGTGGGACTGGGTGGGCCCCTTCACCGATTGAAAGATGCCAGTCATGCTCGATACGACCGAATGAATCGCAAGCTGCGTCTGGATCAATGGGTGGGGCTGCCCCCCGAGCAGGTGGATGCACTGCTCATGGCCGCTATCAATACCGAGACGCGGCCCCAGGCTCTAGAACACTCGTGCTGGATATCGAATCACACCCTGCGCGCCATTGGCTTGTTTCAGGGGTTGCGCGAGCGTTGCGGCTGCACCGTCGAGGACTTCGCGGTGTACATCGATGAACTGTCGATTTTCGGTCGTGGCGAAGTGCTCTCGCAGTTTGATCGGGTCTTCAATGACCAGGCGTTCTCCTCCACGCCCCTGGCACTCGATGGCAGCGACTTCCCGGTGTTTCCTGGTCCCGGTGAGGAGGCGTTGACGGTCAACCTGCTCTGTCGTGGCTTGAATATTAATCTGCACACGTACCGGCACCTGGCCGAGGCCATTGCCCAGGCTCAGAATAAGGGGAATACGCTGCACTGCGACGTGGCAACGGTCTCGAGTTTTTATCGCCTGGTGAAGCTGCCGCTGTTGTTGGGGATTACCCCGGTGGAGGGCATCGTCTTGCTCATGACGTTGGGGAACGACTGGCTCGAGGCGCTGGCCGGGGTTCCTCGGCTCCACTCCAATGAGCAGCAAGACACCACACCGGACGTGTTGAACGTGATTCACGCCATGGACGCGTGCGTACGCTGGTGCAATGAGCACACGCTGCCCGTGGCCTGGATGCTGCAGGTCGTTACGCCGATTACGGTGCCGGCAGCAACGTCCACGGATGAGCACAAGCTGTTCGAGCAACTGCGCAGCCTGCTGACAGCGGCGTTGTTTTCCAATACGGCGTTGTTGATGGCCGGTGTTCCTCCGCTGGCGAGTGGGGCTGACTGGCTGGATCTGCTGACGGCACTGGTCGACCGCGACGGTTTGGTGATTGTCCAGTCGCAGGCGATAGAGCCCGATTATCAGAAGTACGCCCTCGAGCAACTGGACCTGGCCGTCAGGGCCGGTATTGGTGAGGGCGATGAGGCCTCACGTGCCCAGATCGTCGAAAAAATGCTCGGGGTACTGCTGCAGGCCAGGGCTGGCCAGGTGTCAGTGGTCAGAGAGTGTCTGGCGGTGTACGCGGGGTTGCGCTCGGAGCTGGTGGTGTGGGTACTCGCCTGGGCGCAGGGCACCGTGCATCAAGTGCTCAGGCAAGCACTCGATCGAAAGACCGAGCGCGACGAGGTGGCGGTCTCCCGGCGACGGGTAGAGGACGAAGGGGATACGTTCCTGGTGTTACTGGCCGATGTGCAGCGTCGCAGTGCGGTGGTGATCAAGCTCGACCTCAGCGCCGCATTGCTGGAGGACTACTTGGCCTACGGTTACCGCGACTGGCTCAAGCGTGAGGACAAACACGAGTTCACCTTGAGTACGCTGTACTCCCTGACGGTACTCACCGGGGCATTCGCATTGGGCGCATCGGGGGACCAGCCGCCAGCAGCACTGCTCGATTACCTGCGAGAGGTCAACGCCTTGCCCGACGTGCTGACGGGGGATGCCTTAAGCCTGGCCCAGGAGACGGCGGCCATCCGGTTGGCGATTTTTTTCACCTGGAGCATCCAGGAGGTGCGCGAGTGCGCAAAGTGGGCCGATCCAGCTCAGGGCCTGATCAAAAGCCTGACGCAGCTGGATCTGTTGATTCGTGTCCGCACGTTGGCGGCCAGCAGTGGCATGGATGCACAGACGATTTTCCTGATGGGCAGCCTGCCGGCAGAGGTTGGCGGCGCGGCTTACTCACAGACGGCCGAACATGCACTGCTCAGCCTGTCTGCGCCCCCGGCACCCTTCGTACCCCACGACGGGGAGGCTCTGGAACACACGGTGACGACGACGTGCACTGTCGATCGTCGCGAGTTGGTGGCCAATAAACCCAATGAACGAGCCACGTACACGGTGACCGTTAAAGACCTCGGCGGGAAGGGCTTGAGCGGGGTCATGGTGTATTGGCAGACCGAGCTGGGCACCATCGTTGCAACTCCAACCTCGGTCTACGGGGTGGCCACGGCAGTGTTCACGCCAAGCGGCGTCATGGGCACCGTCGCCCCGAGTTATTGGCTGGCCCTGCATCCGAAACAGCAAGCGCCCAGTGTGGAGATCGGTGTTGATAAAGCTGAACTGTTCTTTCCTGCGCCGCTCAAGTCTCAGGTGCCGAACGGTGTTGTACCGGCAGGTCAGGAGGTCGAGCTGTTTGCGGTGATGAAGGATAAGTTTGGCAATCTGGGTATTGGCCAGCCCGTGCAGTGGAGCACTAAGGCGGCGGGGGTTGAAATTTCAAATCTGGTTATCCGCCCCAGCGAAGCGCTGACCAACCAGGAGGGGCTCACGCGGGTATTTGTCTCCAGCCCATCGGGGGGGACATTCGAGGCCAGAGTCACCAGCGTCGATAGCAATAAATCCTCGCTTTTTGACCCGATTACATTCGCCAGCAGCGTTCAGCACCGCTGACGGGTACCCCCTCAATCCGGGCAGCCGGCTCCCCGGTCGCGCCCAACCTGGCTATACCTCAGGAGCAACGATCATGGACAACCAGCACATCGCCGGCCTGCTCGAACAGCGCCGTACGGCATTGGTCGAGTACTGCATCGGGCAGCTTAAAAAGGGCCCGCCTGGCAGTGAGGGCGGCGAGTTCAATTTCTTGAGAACACCGGCCGACTTGTTCGAGCTCCTGCGCATGGACCCGCTGGACAGTTACCCGGTGCTGAACTCCCGGGTCGCCGAGGCGACCAGTTGTGCCCAGCAATACATCCATGCGGTGTACCGCAAGCTGGAGCCTGGGTATTCAGCCGTCGAGTTCGATAAACGGGATCTGAAAACCTGGGAGCTCTACAACAACTACCCGGACTGGGCCGCGTTACAGATGATCGCCCTGTACCCGGAAAACTACATCACTCCTTATGTGCGTCGACGCAAGACCAGCCTGTTCAAAACCCTCGAGAACAACCTGAACCAGACACGGCTGAGCACTGACTCGGTGCAGCTGGCCTTGCAGGATTACCTGCAAGCGTTCGAACAGACCTGCAACCTGGACGTGATCAGCGGTTACATGGACGGCATCTCGCCCACGCGCGCCGATTATTACTTTGTCGGTAGGCAGCGGGTGCAGCCCTTTCAGTATTTCTGGCGCAAGGCTGAGGTTGAGCTGACGTCCAACTGCCGGGGGATCAACCCGGCGGCGTGGAGTGAATGGCAACCGGTCGAGATTCCAGTCGGGGAGCGTGTGCTGGATATGCGGCCGGTGTTCTGGGGCGGACGTTTGTGTCTGGTCTGGGCGCAGTGGCGTGACAAGGTGGCGGGTTCACAGGCCGGTGAGTTCTTGCCATACAAGCTGGACATCCAGCTGGCGTACATGGCGCAGAACGGGCATTGGTCGGCGCCGTTGTCTTTGCATAGCTCTGAGCATAATGCGGATGGTTCGGCGGGCTGCCGGCTGGTTGCCACCGTGTTTGTCGACGACCAGCACCCCAAAGGTAAATTGGGGGTGTTGCTGACCAATCGCAGCAGTCCGATGCCTGAAATTCCTGTCGATGTGTACCTGATACGCGATGTCCTGTTCCGTAGCGTGCCCAATGACGATGGTGGCTGGCTGGCGCCATTGGCGGACCATCGTTTTGTCGGACCGGACATTGTGCAGCACCCAATTTTGCGCCAGAACGTTCCGAGCATTGTCGGCACCGACGACCCCAGCGGCAGCTTGACGCCGTACTACTCCTTAGAGGCGATGATTTTGCGCGCGGGTGCGCAGGATGTTCTTGTGGTCAGAGGCCTTTGCGCGGTGAAACCAGGTGCCACTGGGGTCACCAAGAACTTTGAATTGAGGTTGCTCAATGGGGCAGAGGGGGATCCTGCACCGATCACGGGGGATTTTTCCAATGCCGGTGGATGGAGTACTGCCTGGATGGCCGCTAAAAGGCCGGCGGGCGGTTTTGCAAACCCCGTCAATTTTGAATTCGGTGGTGTTACCTCAACGGATGGACTCGGGCGCAAAAAGTACGTGGTGACGGTGGGGGAGGTTGTGTCGTTTGTCCCGCCATCACTGGAAAAAACCAACGCCCAGGGCGCGCAGTTTCTCACCCTCAACCAGCCCGAACCGCTCCTCAAACATGTACGCCTGAACTCGTTGTTTGGCCCCGAGCTGGTGCAGCGCGCCAATATTTCGGTCGAGGCCGTGCTGGACTGGGAGACCCAGCACCTGCCAGAACCGGCCCCGACCGCAGGTCCCATCGACGAGCCCAACGGCGCGTTCGATGGCGCCAACGGGTTGTTTTTCTGGGAGCTGTTTTTCCATCTGCCGCACCTGGTGGCCTCACGGTTAAATGCCGAGAACCGTTTTCTGGAGGCTCAGCAGTGGCTGCATTATCTCTTCGACCCTCAGGCGCCAGCGGACTTGGCTGCGTTGCCCATCACGGCTTCACCCAAACCCCTTTACTGGCGTTGCCGGCCATTGGAAGGCCCTGGCAACCTGGGCTGTGAAGCCGAGGCGCCGACCGATCCGGATGCCATCGGCTATTCGGCTCCCAAGCATTTCAAGATTGTGGCGTTCACCGAGTATGTAAAAAACCTGCTGGCCTGGGGCGATGGGTACTATCGCCAGCTCACCCGTGACAGCCTGGTGGCGGCCAAATTGTGTTACGTGCAGGCCGAGTTCCTGATGGGCAAGGCCCCGACGGCGCGCACCGTCAACCGCTGGCAACCGAAAACGGTTGGTCAACTGTTGGCCGATGCCAGCACTCGTCCCGCGCTGGAAAGCTTCGAACAAAACCTGGTATTCACCCTGGCGGATGTGCCGGCCAAGGCCGAGGCAGCGCCCGAGCTTGGCCTGTTGGGGGTCAAAGGTTTTGAACAGCCGATCAATGAGCAGTTGCTGGAGCTGTTCGCCTTGCCTGGCGGCCGCCTGCATAACCTGCGCAATAACCTCACCCTCGATGGCAAGCCGCTGCTGATTCCGCTGTTCAGCCCGCCGACGGACCCCAACCAGCTGTTGCGGGACCTGGCCGCCGGCGGCGCCGGTTCGCCGCGGCCGATGGGCGGGCAACTGGTGGTGGTGGCGTTTCGTTGGCGGGTCATGTTCGAGGCTGCACTGCGTGCAGTGCAGACGTTGCAGGACCATGGCAACCAGGTGTTGCGCCTGCTCGAACAACGCGACCGGGCCGAGATGGAGGAGTTGCAGCACAACCATCTGGTGGATTTGGGAACCTACGCCCAGACCGTGCAGGAGCAGACCATCGCGCAGCTTGAGGCCAGTGTGACCGCGTTGGGGCAGAGCCGGGCGGTGGCGCAGGAGCGTGCGGATGCGTATGTGAAAAAGTATGAAGACAACGTGAGCGACGTTGAATACCAGGTCATGGATCAACTGCTTCAGGCCAAACAAATGAGCCTCACATCGAAGGCCATCAAGGGCGGTGGCGCAGTGATTGCCTCGCTCCCCAACATCTTCGGTGTAGCTAGCGGTGGGCATAGAGGGGAAAAGCTTGCGGATGCCATTGTCTATGGGCTGGAGCTTGGTTCCATGGCGCTGCAAATGGACGCGGAGAAAGCCGCCACCACCGAAACCTACCGCCGCCGTCGCGGCGAGTGGGCACTGCAACGCGATCAGGCGCTGGCGGAAGTCCGTGCCATCGACGAGCAAGTCACCGCGCAGACTCACGCCGTCGAAGCGGCCAAGGCCAGCCTGCGGCAAACCCTGCGGGCCAACGCCCACGCGCTGACGCTTTACACCTTTATCAAAAAGCGTGCGAGCAACGCCGAGCTGTTCGGCTGGCTGCTGGGCCAGCTCAAGGCCTTGCATTATCAGGCGTATGACGCGGTCGTCAGCTTGTGCATCAGTGCCCAGGCCTCATTGAGCTTTGAAACCGGCGATTACGATTCGCAGATTCCCCTGCCGCAGGTCTGGCTGGACGAGCGTCACGGGCTCACGACGGGGGAACACTTGAAGGTGCACTTGCTGCGCATGGAGCGTGAATACCTGCACCGCCATGAGCGGCGTCTGGAGTTGGTCAAGACGATCTCCGTGCGGCAATTGTTCAATGACACGGTGGACCCGCAAGAAGGTTTCAGTGACTGGAAAACTGCGCTTGCGGACCTGCAAAACACCGGCACGCTGGACTTCAAACTCACGCAATTGCTCTTCGATCGTGACCATCCTGGCCATTACTGCCGACAGATCAGCACGGTAGAAGTCGACCTGCCGGTCCTGGTCGGCCCCTTCGAGAATGTGCGGGCGATCTTGTCCCAGGTCCAGAGCGTCACGGCGACCAAGGCATCCACTCGCTCGGTGGAGTACCTGCACAACCCTGGCAACGCGGTGGCCCCTGCCGATGTACGGTTCAACCTGCGCAGTGGCCAGCAAATCGCGTTGTCGGTAGGTATTGGCGACACGGGCATGGCTGCGGTGAAACCCGATGACGGTTTGCTCAATCCATTCGAATGCTCGGGGGCGGTATCGCGTTGGACACTGAAGTTCCCTCGGCCACTCAAGGACCCGCAGAAAACCATGCTCTTGTCATTGACGGACATCATCGTGCGCGTTCGCTACACGGCCAAGGCCGGCGACCCGACGTTTACGCGCAGAGTCGAGGAACTGGTCAAAGGCAAGGATCCGGATGATCCACCGGCGTTAGCGCTTGATTGAACGTCGATACGCACGAGAAAACCGGACAGGGACAGGAGCAGGCAATCATGAGTGATCCGATTATTCAGGCCAATGCGAGCCTGGTACTCAATGGCGAATTTTACGAAGGGTATGAACACTGGGTAGAAGGCTCGACCAATCCCAGTTGGATTGATCGCGGAGACGACTCCTATAACGGCGAAGTAATTACTTATCTGATCGTTGGCAATCAAGCCTCGGTCAGTCAGGTGATCGAGGTGCCAAAGGACCTTCGCGCTAACGCCAATTACATCCTGAGCTTTCTTTGCGAATCGTGGCACTACGCAGCTGGCCGCGTGGAGGTCCGCATTGAAGGGAGTTCCGAACCTGCGCAGGTGATAACGATTCCTCCTGGCCGGTCTCGAAATAGCCAGGCACAACCCATGGAGTTCAAGCCTGTCGGGTACGAAGTCGAGTTGACGCTACCACTCAAACAAAACGACAGGGTTCGTGTCAGCGTGATCAGCCCGGCCAGCCGAGATGATGAATACGAGATGATCATCTTTATCACCCGGATCAAGATTCTCCTGCACCTGGAGCCGTTGGTGCTGCAACAGCTGACATTCGACGACCAGCCCCTGTCGCCGGAGCGCCCGTTGTACCTGTGTCTGGGGGCGAGCGGGAGTTATCAACACCGGCTTGGCTTTGTGCCGGCGCCGGACAATGCCTGGCTCGATACCCACGCCTCACTGAACAGCGAAGACAACCCGCAAGGTGCCATTGTGGCGACGCCGATGCTGGGGGTGGATCACCCGCTTGATGATCAATGGTTGCTCGACTGCCCGCTGATCGAGGGTGATGGCCCCCATGAGTTTTCGTTCAACTTGTTGAACAAGTACACCGCCGATGCCTACCCGATCCGGGTTTCATTCGGGCATCACCGGCTCGCCTTCCGTGAGGTCCTGGAGGCGGCTTACTATCCGGTTCTCGAGTACCAACAGCGCGTGCGCCTGGGGGTTCAGGTGGCGTCGCACTACACCGGTGAACCGCTTGACGGCCGGACGGTGAACTGGGGAGTAAGAGGGCAGCGGCAGACAACCTCGGTGCTCACCGATGGCGAGGGTTGGGCTTACTTCGATTACGCACCAGCCCGCGCGGGTGACGTTGTCATCGAGGCGTCGGTGGAGAGTCTGTACTACGCCAGCGGTGTGTTCACTCAAGGGTTTGACGTTCGGGTGCTGGCGACCGATCCCTGGAAAGAGATCATGGCTGTCATCGACGGCAAGGCAGCCCGTTGGGACGAGAAGACCGGCTACCCCAATCGCGGTACCCACTACCCGGTGACCGTGAAACTGCCTGACGACAGTCCATTGCTGGAGACCGAACTGTGGCTGCAGTGGGAGGGTGACTCCGCTGCCGAGTTGGGGGTGACGGTGAGTCCGCAGCTTGAAGAGCCGGTCCCGGTGAGCGCCGCTGAACTGACCTGGACCCTGACCTGCGATGATCGTCTCGATGGCAAGTTCGATCTGCTGCTGGGCTGCTCAAAGCTGTTGCTTGCGTCGAGCAAAAAACCGATGTCACTGGCACGCAACAGGGTCGAGATTGGCGACGTGCGGGAGGCCAACAAATCCCCGGTGGTGGATGAGCAAGAGAGTGTGCTGCTGATGGTGCAGGCGCTGCATATCCTCGCCAGTGGGCCTGGTGACCCGGTGGTCAATGCCTTGGTTGACTGGGTGGGGCCCAATGGCACGGTGTCCACCGTCACGGGGGCGGGGGGCTGGGCCAGTGTGCTGGATACGCCAAAAAACGCAGGGGCTTACACCATTACCGCAAACGTCAGGGCCCACGTGGACATGCCGCCGGTTGAGCGCGAGTTTGCAGTGACAGCGTTGGCGAGCAGCCCGTGGAAGGACAAAGTCTTGTTTCATCTGGATAACGAGCCCGTGGACCGGGCCACTGTCGGGATCGCCTGTCTACGTGACCAGTCGCATACCTTTCGCGTGACGCCGACGGCGGGTAGCCCGGTGAAGGACAAACCCATGAGCTTGACCTTGCGCGATGGAGCGCCGGATCTGGGGTTGACGATTGGAGTGCCGACCGCGACGTCGCAAGGTGGCTGGGAATGGAGGCTGAGCTCCGGGTTCAGTACCAGCCGCAGTGGCTTGTTCGAGTTGTCGCTCACGAGTACCGAGGTCTCGGGCGCTCGGGAGCTGTCCGGGCGTTTACTTTCCGAAAATCTGGCCGATGAAGGGCACATCGTGCTCGATCAGGTGTCGGCAACGGTGGGCAACCAGACGCTCTATCCGTGTCTGGGGGCGCTTCATCGTTACAACTTCTTGCCCCATGCCCTGAGTCCGCTGATCGGATTGAACTTAAAACTGGAATGGTCGGGCAAGCCCGCCGATGAGCTGGGGGTAACGGTTACACCTGAGTTGCACCTGCCTCAGGCCATCAGCGCCGGGGGCGCAGCCTGGGCGCTGGACTTCTCCGCCAGTCAGAACAACGGCCAGTTTGCTCTGGCGCTGGCGCTGCCTCAGCTCTCGCTGACGTCCACCGCCAATGTGATGCAACTGGCGCACAACAAAGTCAGGATCGAGGCGCTGCACGAAGCGGCCGTGGACCCGGTCGTCGGGCAGGATCGTGCCTGGCTGTGGGTTCAAGTGGTGTCCGCGTTCACCCGGCAACCGGTCGCGCAGGTGCCTGTGCGGTGGCGCGGGGATACTGCACCGGACGTGGTGAACACCGACACCCGCGGCTGGTCCGGCTATGCCTTCACGCCGGTGGCCGCGCAGCGGTATGACGTTGAGGCGCAGGTTTCCAGCCCTTATGACGATTATCAGGACAAACGTTCCATGATCGTCAACGCGCTGGCGAGCGATCCGTGGCAGGAACTCAAGGTCAGCTTTGATCTGCAGCCCGCCCAGGACTGGGGCGCCAAGACGTATTTCCCTCGGCGCAAGGGGGAGCACAGTCTTAAGTTGTCGGTGCCGGAGGGCAGTCCGTTGCTGGATCAGTACGTGACGCTGGGGTTGACGGGCACAGGCCCTGCCGAGCTGGGCCTGAGCTTCGCGTCGTCGGCCCTCGGGGTGCCGCAATTGATGACCCATCAGGGGTTGAGCTACACGCTCAAGGGGGGAGACCTGAAGAATGGCAGTTTTGCGCTGCGCCTGGCCGCGTCGCGGTTGTCGAACCTGTCATCGGCCAATGCGCTGTCGCTGGGCAGCGGTTCGCAGGTACTGAAAATCATCGGGAACAACCGTGTTCATCAAACACTCGATTGGGGGCAGGAGCTGTATGAGCAGGTGACAGTGGTGTCTGCCGTCAGCGGCAAGCCGATGTCCGGTTGGACCGTGACCTGGCGCAGCCCCGACCTTGGGGCGGTGACAACGGTGACCGATTTTTATGGTGTGACGCGGATCAACTTCACTCCGAAAACCCCGGGGGCCGCCGAGCTGAGGGCAACGGTGGGGGATGAGGTGTATTCCGAGTCGGCTTCGTTGGCGTTTGTGGTGAATGAGCCGCGTGAAATCAAGACATTGGTTCGCGTCGGTCAGGGCGCCTATCCGGGGGAAGAGGGTGAGGCACAGGCCACCATGGTGTCGGCTCTTACCGGTCAGCCTTTGAGCAATGTTGAAGTGATGTGGGAGTTTGCCGGCCTTTCGCTGGCCCCGACGCGGACCGATGCCGAGGGCAAGGCGAGTGTTCGTTTCAGGCTCGGTGCGCCTGGTGATGCGGTGTTGGTGGCCTCGGTGCGTGGAGGGCTGGGGGGCTGGGATACGGCTTCGTTGTTGTTTACGACGCAGGAAGATGCGTTGTTGCTTGAAGGCCTTTCTACCGAAAAACCGACTGTTTATCTTGGGGAAGAAGCTGCTGCTCAAGCCAGGGTCGTTTATGGCCGTAGTGGTGCGCCAGCGCACGGTGCACAGGTGAGCTGGAGCTTCCCGCAGTTGCAGTTGTTACCCTCGCTCACCGATGCCGATGGAAGCACGAGCGTCAAGTTCAAGCCTGCGAATATCGGGACGTTTGACCTGATTGCAACGACCAGTGGCAGTGGCTCTGCCTCAAAAAGCCAGGCATTTACGGTGCTGGATCCACTCACGGATCCAACACATGCCAAGGTAGCGGCTGTTACTGCATCGAAGAATCCGGTTGGTATCCGGGAGTATGTGACGTTTACAGCCAGGATCGTTGCCACAGTCTCCGGGGATCCGATGCCAGGCAGAGAGGTGTTTTACTCGGTGGCGGGTAGTGGCTATTTATCGGCGACGACTGATCACAAGGGTGAGTTGTCGCGCATTTACAGTCCTCTTGAGGCTGGGGGTTTAAGTTTTTCGGTCGAACTGCGTAATCCGGGCGGGACTACCGAATCTGGTAGCGTCACCGTAACGGTGGAAAACTTATCGGAACCAGAAAGCCGCACTTGATTGGTGGCGGACAAGTGGCTTTTTAACATGGCTACATCACGCCTGCTTTTTTCCTGCTCAGATACTGCGTGACTAATCCGGTCCCCAGTTCTGAGGGTCGCACATCCAGCACCGACACTCCCTGGGCGCTCAACTGCTCATGGAGTTCGGTCCGTGCATTCAAGTAATCCACCGTGCCGCAATAGGCCCAGGGCGTCGGGCAAGGTGTGCACGGGGGCATGGCGCAGGTGGTCCAGGACTTCTTCGCGCAGGCTGGCCACCA
The DNA here is from genome assembly GCF_039908635.1 of Pseudomonas purpurea. Classification (NCBI taxonomy): domain Bacteria; kingdom Pseudomonadati; phylum Pseudomonadota; class Gammaproteobacteria; order Pseudomonadales; family Pseudomonadaceae; genus Pseudomonas; species Pseudomonas purpurea. The sequence goes on along the minus strand of NZ_CP150918.1, from coordinate 4,429,698 downwards.
GCACTTGATGGTATCGGCTCAGGCGTTTTACAGCGCTGAGCAGCTCGTGGTCATCGTCATCGCGCAGGTTGGTCACCAGCACCACCAGGGCACGGCGTTTCTGGCGTGTCAGCAACTGGCTGGCAGCGGCCTGGTAGTCGGCGGGTCGCTGGCTGCTGTCCAGGTCGTAGACGGCGTTGAGTAATACGTTGAGCTGGCCGCTGCCTTTGATGGGGGCGAGGTAACGCGTTTGGTCGCCGGCAAAGGTGCTCAGCCCCACGGCGTCGCCCTGGCGCAGCGCGACGTAACTGAGCAGCAGGCAGGCGTTGAGGGCGTGGTCGAAGTGGGTCAGTTCACCGTCCTGGCTGCGCATGCGCCGGCCGCAATCGAGCAGGAAGATGATTTGCTGGTCGCGTTCATCCTCATATTCCCGTGCAATCGGCGTGCGCTGGCGAGCGGTGGCTTTCCAGTCGATCTGGCGCAGGCTGTCGCCCTCACGGAACTCGCGCAGTTGATGAAATTCCATACCCAACCCGCGCCGTTGTCGCTGGCGCACGCCCAGTTGACTGAGCCAGTGGTCGACTGCCCGCAGTTGGGCGCCATACAGGCGCGAGAAATCCGGGTAGACACGGGTGTCGTTTGCGACGCTTACAAAACGCCGTGCGGTCCACAAACCCAGCGGGCTCGGGAGGCTGATCTCACACCGTTCAAAGGTGAAATGCCCGCGCTTGAGCGCACGCAAGCGATAGTGCAAACGGCTCTGCTGGCCAGGTTGCAGCTCGACCTGTTGCGGCAGGTGCTCGATGCTCAAACCGTCCGCAACGTGGTCGAACACCGTAACATTCAGTGCGTGTGAACAGTCGTGTTCAATGTTCAGTTGAATTTTCCCCCAACGCCCGAGTGCCAGGCTTGTGGGAACCTGCCGTTGTACCCGTGGCGACGGCACGCGCCTGAGCCGGGAGGCATCCAGTACCGCCAGCAGTAAAAGTGCCAGCAGCAAGCCCCAATTGATCGACAGCAGGCTGGGCGCGATGTCCAGTCCCAGTGCCCTGCAACTGCCGGGCACGATGCTCAAACCCAGCAGGATGGCGAGCCAGGCCAGCAGCAGGCGAGAGGGTTTCATGGGGTGAGGGTCCTTGTCATAGGGCCACCGACCTGTTTGCAAGGCATACGAGTTGTGGCGAGGGAGCTTGCTCCCGCTGGGTTGCGCAGCAGCCCCAAAAACCGCCAACGTGTAATGTCAGGTAAAACGCGTCTACCTGTTTTACGACTGCTGCGCAGCCGAGCGGGAGCAAGCTCCCTCGCCACAGGGTTAGGTGTCATCGACATCGCGATACTCACACTCTTGGTGCCGGGACTTGCTCAAGCAATTGCTTGAGCACCTGATCGACATCCAGCCCTTCGATGTCCAGTTCCGGGGCGATTCGCACGCGATGGCGCAGCACCGCCAAGGCGCAGCCTTTGATGTCATCGGGGATCACAAATTCACCGCCGCGCAACAGCGCCCGGGCCCGGGCACCGCGCACCAACGCGATGGATGCACGCGGCCCGGCGCCCAGGGTCAGGCCGGGCCAGCTGCGCGTGGCACGGGCCAGGCGCACGGCGTAATCGAGGACCTGATCGTCGAGGGGCAGGTCGCTGGCGATCCGTTGCAAGGCCTGTACATCCCTGGCCTGTAGAACGACGCGCAAGGGCTGCACTTCCAGCATGTCGGCGCGGGTCGAGCGACAGACCTGCCGGACCATGTTCAGTTCTTGCTCGGCGTCCGGGTAGTCCATACGCACCTTGAGCATGAAGCGGTCCAGTTCGGCCTCGGGCAGGGGGTAGGTGCCTTCCTGTTCGATGGGGTTCTGGGTGGCCAGCACCATGAACGGTTGCGCAATCGGCAGGGCCCGGCCTTCGAGGGTAACCTGGCGTTCCTGCATGGCTTCAAGCAACGCGGCCTGGGTTTTGGCCGGCGCACGGTTGATCTCGTCGGCCAGCAGCAGGTTGGTGAACAGCGGGCCTTTGCGCAGCTTGAATTGCTCGGTGTGCAGGTCGTAGACCGCATGCCCGGTAACATCGCTGGGCATCAGGTCCGGGGTGAACTGAATCCGCGCGTACTCGCCCGCAAAGCAGCGTGCCAATGCCCGCACCAGCAGGGTTTTACCCAGGCCGGGCACTCCTTCGAGCAGCACATGGCCGCCAGCGATCAGTGCCGTGAGGACGTCGTCGATCACGGCGTTTTGACCGATCACGACTTTTTGCAGCTCCAGGCGCACCGCCTGCGCCAGTTGGCTGGCCCGTTGTCGTTGTTGGGCGGCGTGGCTTTGGCCGGTGGGCTCGATCTGTTCACTCATAAGGCATTCCTGAGGGTTTGCAGGTGGGCGACCTGACGGGCGAAGTCAGCGCTGGACAGCCGCTGTTTTGGCCGTGGGCTGAGGGCCTGGCTGATGGTGCGGGTGGGTTGGCGGGTCAGGCGTGCGAGCACCTGCCATTGTTCGGTAACGCCAAGGTGTTCGAAGCCTGGGTGACGGTGCCGCGCCCGACGCAGAAGGTCTTGCTGCAACGCTTGCAACAGACGCTCCTGCCCGTTGCGCCGCAGCAGAAAGTCGGCACTGGCCCGCACATGTTCCTGAAGTTGCCGACGTGCCTTGGGAGGTGGTGCCTGCAGAGGGCCGTGACGCAACGCCACGTGCCAGATCCACAGGCCAATCAATGCGGCCAGCGCCACCAGCGCCTGCGGGAAATAGCGCAGCAACAAAGTCAGCAGGTCATCGTGATCCATATTGAAGACCAGCGTCACGTCGGTGCCCGAATACAAGTACCAGAGCAACCAGGCGTTGTCGTAGCGCCCGATGTTCGGGGTTTTCCAGAGGTCTGCATCGGTGACCACGGTGATCGAACCCTGGCCGTAACTCAGTTGCATCAGGTGCGTGGCCAGGGCGCTGTTGGCCCAGGAGTCAGCGAGGTTGTTCGGGTCTTCAAGGTGGAACTCGGTGTCGAAGCTGGCGTAGGCCGGGGCGTCTTCGTCTTCCAGATACAGTTTGGTGAGGTTGGGGTATGGGTCTTCGCCGATGTCGGGTGGCGGTTCTTTCAGGTCTTTGCTCAAGGATTGGTGCAGTTGCACCCGGTCGAGCAACAGGTCGCCGCTGCTGGCGGTTCTTTCATCCCAGAGCGCCTCGGCAACCATCAGCACCCGGCCGCCGGCCCGCGCCCAGTTCAGCACCTGATCGGCCTGGCGTGGGGTTATGTTCGAACGTTCGCCCAGCAGCAACAGGCTGTGCCCGTTCGGCTCCAGGGTCGCCAGAATGCTCAGGTTGTTGGCGTGGCTGACATTCAGCCCCTGTTTGCGCAGGAAGTGCTCGGCCGCCAGGTACGGATTGGCCCGAGCTTCGGGTGAGGGGCCGTAATCGATAACCTCCTGATAAGGCGTGGCATTGAAATACACGGACAGGCCCAGGGCGGCCAGCAAACCGATAACCGGCACGCCGAGCAGCCACCACAGGCGCCGGTTCAATGCACCGCTCCCGGACCGAACACATCGCGCCAACCCTGGCAGAGCTGCTGTTGCAGAAGGGGCGGTGGCAAGCGATGCCCGTAGGCCATGTTTTGCCAGTGTCGGGTCAGCTCGGTGCTGAAGGTCAGCAGGGCGGGTTGCTGCAATTGCCTGATCCGCTCCAGCACCTGGCCTTCGGTGTCGGCAGGGCCGAGGGGGAGGGCGAAGTCATGCTGCACGCGGCTGAGCAGTGCGCGATACAGCAATCCGAGCGCCTCCCGAGGCTGGGTCTGCCAGAGGCGTTCAGCATGGGCGGCCACGTCATCGGGCAAGGTTTCGATGTCGGGATCAGTTCGTGTGGCCAGCGTAGGTGATGGTGCGCGTCGGGCGGGTGGTCGTCGACCGACAAAGGCCTGTACCCCATCGCGATAACGCCAGATCAGCCACGCTGCGGCGCTGATCACGCTGGCCCAGAGCAGAATCTCCAGCACTTTGGTGATGTGGCTCAACGTGTGACTGTCGAGCCAGTCAAAGAGGCGTTTCAACCAGTCTGGTGTCTTTTCATCGCCTGACGCTTCGGGCTGATTCTCGCCGAAGCGATAGCGGGTAACGGTTTGCGTGTTCTTGAAGGGCGGGGCGTCGAGAATGACGTTGATGCTGTCTTGTGACGCCTGGCTGGTCAGCGGCTGTGTCAGCAGGCGCGGGCTGTCGGGTGATGCGGGAGGCTCGTCGGCCCAGAGTGGCTGGGCGCCGGTTATCAGCAACAAGGTGCCCAGCAGCAGAGTGACGGCAACGTTGCTGAGCCGTTGGCGTAATCGGCGGAACACCAGTTCGATGTCCCAGGCTTCCAGTACGGTGCGCCGGTTCAGGTAGAGGCTGAAACCGCAGGCGACGTAAATCGGTTCCCAGACGATCAGCACCAGCGCGTAAAAGGCGTTGCTCAGGTGCTCCAGCCACAACCAGTCCTGCTCGGACGCGGCGATCAGCGTCTGCCAGTCCCACTCGAATTCGATCTGTAGCGGCAACATCAAGTAGAACAGCGTCATCAAGCCGATCCACAACGCGCTTTCCAGGTGTACGCCGATCACCGTCAGCCAGCGGGCGGCGCTGGTGTTGTGCTGTTGCAGCACCCGCAAACGTTGTTGCCGTGCCTGTCCGCCCAGGCCCTCCAGTTGCATCACGGGCATCACGAAGCTGCGGCTGAGGCTGAACCGGCGCCAGGTCAGGCTCGCCAGCAGTTGCGGTTTGAGCAGGCGTGGCCATTGGCGAAGCGCCTGTTTCAGGCTGGGTGTTTCATCGAACAGGGCGGTTGAGAGGATGTACAGCGGCAGCCGTTCGAACGCCGGTTTCAGCCACCAGAAAATCAGCAGGGCCAGAGACGGTGAGTCCCACAGCAACAGGCTCAACAGGCCGAACACCGGCAGGGTGACAACGGCCCAGCTGATCATCAGCAACCGGCGATGTTGCTGGCTCAACAACACCCCCAGGTCCATGGCTTCCCAGGGCGTACGTGGACGGATAACGACGCTGGCATCACTCAGGCGCATGGGGCGTTCGTCCGGCCAGGGTCAGGTAAGCGGCGACCAACAACCATAGCCCGGCGCCGACCCGGTATTTGGTCTGCGGTGAGGGCCCGGCCAGGGATGACCAGTAGGCTTCGATGAACGCCGCGATCAGCAGAAACAGCATCACCCCGGCAATCAGTTGCACGCTTGTGCGGGCGGCCAGTTGCAGGGCTTCGCCCCGTGAAAGGCGCCCCGGTGCAATCAGCGCCCACCCCAGTTTCAACCCGGCCGCCCCGGCGAGCACGATGGCGCTGAGTTCGAACGCGCCATGGCCAATGACGAATGACCAGAAGCTTTGCCCGAAACCCATGTGCGTCAGGTGACCGGCGACGGCGCCAATCATCAGGCCGTTGAATAGCAGGAAAAACACGCTGCCCAGACCAAAGAGCAGGCCACTGGCGAAGGTCTGAAAGGCAATCGTGATGTTGTGCATGATGTAGTAGCCGAACATCAGCCAGTTCTGGCTGGACGCCTGTTCGGTCGTGCGCCCCATTTGCCCGGTGGCGGGGTCGTAGAGGTTTTGGATGGCACTCACCTGTTCCTCCGGCATCAGGCTGTAAATCAGTGGCGGAAACAGATAGACCAGCAATCCGATACCCAGCAGGCTGCCAAGGAACACCAGGCTGGCCAGCAGTACACATCGCCATTGCTCACGCACCAGCCGGGGGAAACCGGCGAGGATGAAGCCCAGCAGGCTGGCGCCGAGTCGGGTGCGATGCCGATAGAGTTGCTGGTGGCCCCGGAGTACGAGTTGTTGCAGCGGGTCGATCAGGAAACTGCTGTAGCCGCGAGCTTGGGCCAGTGCCAGATGCTGGCAGATGCGACGGTAGTCCTTGGGGAAGTCGGTGTCTTCGGTGGTGCGAGCCTTGCCACGTTCAAGCCGCTGCAAGCATTGGGAGAATTGCTCCCACTCGGTGTGATGACGGGCTTCGAAGAGGCTTTGCTTCATGTCGGCCCCAGCAAGCCACGGGCGATGCCGTTGAGTTCTGTGACCGCCTGGGCGGCCGGCACCTTTAGCGGCCCGGCGAGGAGGGCGGCCAGTTCGCTGACACGGTCGGCGGACAGTTCACTTTGGCGTTCGGCAAAACCGAGGATGGCGCGCTGCTCTATCAGGCTGAGGGCAAACGGGGCATGCCGCGCCTGTGCCGCAGGCAGTTTGGGCCGGGTGAGCGGTTGCTCGCGGTAGATCACCAGAGTGCCGGCAGCCAGGTCGCCGAGTCGCTTGAAGGTCGGGTGTTGCAGGCAACTGAGGGCGCCGAAGAAGTAACCGAAGGGCAGCATGTCGACAAACCGCAGCAGGTTGCGGGTCAGCGAAGGTCCCCAGTCGATGGGCGTGCCGTCATCCCGTACGACGCGCAATCCCATGATCTGCTTGCCGGGTGAGCGGCCCTGGTTGAGCACCTCGAACAGCACCATGTACAACCAACTGACCACCAACAGCAGAATCGAGCCCAGGCCCAGCCCCAGTTCACCGAGAGACACCAGGGCAATAAACAGCAGGCCGAGGATCAGCCCGCGAAACGCCAGGTCGATCGAAAACGCCAATGCACGCGGCATCAGCCCGGCCGGTCGCAGGGGCAGGTCGACACCTTCAGGCGTTTCGACCTTGTACCCGGTGTCCAGTGGCGGGTGCAGCGGTGCAGTCCGTGGCAGTGCTGGGGTCTCGAACATGGGCAACCTGATGATGTGGCCGGAACGGGATTCAATACCCGCTCGATGCTAGCAGCCTTGCGGGAACGAACGACATAACTATGTATGACAAGGTAGCAGCCGGAAAATGTTTGAATGGCAAGAATGCTGGTCGACGCGGGTAGTGAGCGCCTAGACTTCGCCGGTCTTCAGTTCAGGAACAGCCCGTGACCTCCATCTTCTGGTACGACTATGAAACCACTGGGATCAACCCGCGCTGCGACCGCCCCTTGCAGGTGGCGGGGATTCGCACCGATTTCGATCTCAATGAGATAGACGCGCCGGTCAATCTCTATTGCCAGCCCAGCGACGACATCCTGCCCCACCCCGTGGCATGCATGATCACTGGCATCACCCCGAGCCGCCTCGCCGAGCAGGGCTTGAGCGAAGCCGACTTCATGACTCGGGTGCATGCGCAACTGGCCGCCCCCGGCACCTGTGGCGCCGGTTACAACACCCTGCGCTTCGATGATGAGATGACCCGCTACAGCCTCTATCGAAACTTCTTCGACCCTTACGCCCGCGAATGGCAGGGCGGTAACAGTCGCTGGGACTTGATCGATGTGGTGCGCGCCGCGTATGCGTTGCGCCCGGACGGCATTGTCTGGCCCGAGGAGGACGGTCGCGTCACGCTGAAACTCGAACGCCTGACGGCGGCCAACGGCATCGACCATGGTCATGCCCACGAGGCCTTGTCCGATGTGCGTGCGACCATCGCCCTGGCGCGCCTGATTCGTGAGAAACAACCCAAGCTCTATGACTGGTTGTTCCAGTTGCGCAGCAAGCAGCGGGTGATGGACCAGGTTCGGTTGTTGCAACCGATGGTGCACATCTCCGGTCGCTTCTCGGCGGCCCGGCATTATGTCGGCGTGGTTCTGCCGCTGGCGTGGCACCCGCGTAACCGCAATGCGCTGATTGTCTGCGACCTGCACCTCGATCCCCAGGGCCTGCTCGATCAGGACGCCGAGACCTTGCGCCAGCGGTTGTATACCCGCCGTGACGACCTGGCCGACGGCGAACTGCCGGTGCCGCTCAAACTCATTCACGTCAATCGTTGCCCGGTGGTAGCACCGTTGTCGGTGTTGCGTGCCGAAGATCAGCAACGTTTGCAGTTGGACATGGCCGAGTATCAGGCACGGGCGCTGCGGCTAACTGACGCACAAGAAGTGTGGGGGCATAAACTTCAGGCGATTTATGCCAGTGATGACTTCGCGGCAAGTCTGGACCCTGAACAACAGTTATACGACGGTTTTCTAGGTGACCGGGATCGCCGTTTATGCGAACGCGTCAGGACCGCGGAGCCGATGCAATTAGCACAAGAGCAGTGGCCGTTCGATGACGAGCGTTTGCCGGAATTATTATTTCGTTATCGCGCCCGTAACTTTCCCGATACGTTGAGTGGCGAGGAGCAAGAACGCTGGCAATTATTTTGTCGGCAGCGTTTGTCTGAGGCTGAACTGGGCGCCCCGAATACCTTGAGTTCTTTTAATGAGGCGCTGGCAGAGTGCTCGCTTAGTGCTTCATCGATTCAGCGACTGGTACTGGACGAGTGGCAAGACTATGCGCAATCTTTACGCAAACGTTTGAGTCTTTAAAAACTACCTGTGCTAACACCCGAATCACAGGCATAAAAAAACGCCAGCGAATGCTGGCGTTTTTTGGTGACCGCAGCGTGTGCTGCGATCACAGGTTGCGGCTTAGCCCAGCAGGGTAGCCCAGCCTTCAACCACGTCGCCGCCCCACTTGGCTTTCCACTCTTTCAGCGTCTTGTGGTTGCCACCTTTGGTTTCGATGACTTCGCCGTTGTGCGGGTTTTTGTATTGTTTAACCTTGCGAGCACGTTTGGTGCCGGTAGTTTTCACAGCGCCGCGTGGTGCTTTAACTTTCGATTCTGGATCCAGCAGCGCGATGATGTCGCGCAGGGACTTGGAGTACTCGCCCATCAGGGTGCGCAGTTTGCCTTCGAATTCCAGCTCGGTTTGCAGTTTGTCGTCTTGGGACAGGTTCTTCAAACGGGCTTGCAGCTCTTTGATAGCTTCTTCTGTGGCGCGGTATTCGTTGATCAGGGACATGAGGACTACCTTATGTTGGGCGCTGGATGACAGGTTACAGTGCGGCAATAATAGTCAGACAGTTTCATCAAGTAAACATTTAGACGGGCTTTTATTTAATTTAATTAGTGTGGTTAGCGCAAAAAGCGGGTGTGCAGTTAAATAAGGTGATGTAGTCAACACAGATATTCACAATTGCGTGCTTGTGTAATGAACCAAACAGCGATCTCGACGCTGTCGCGTAACGCGCCCGAGCGGCCTCTGCATTCCATGGCGAGTTCATCCTGTGACCCAAGCGTCAGGAGTACTGCAGGTTTGCCGCACAATCGCTAGAATAGCGGCCTTTGCGAAGTTCTGGAGTTTTCCCCTCATGCGCACTTTTCGGCTAGTGATTGCTTGCCCGGACCGCGTCGGCATCGTTGCTAAAGTCAGTAACTTTCTGGCGTCACATAACGGCTGGATCACTGAAGCGAGCCATCACTCGGACAATCTCAGTGGCTGGTTCTTCATGCGTCACGAAATTCGTGCCGATTCGCTGCCTTTCGGTATTGAGGCTTTTCGCGAGGCGTTTGCGCCCATCGCCGAGGAGTTCTCGATGGATTGGCGCATTACCGACACCGAGCAGAAGAAGCGCGTGGTGTTGATGGCCAGCCGTGAATCCCACTGCCTGGCTGACCTGCTGCACCGCTGGCACAGCGATGAGCTGGACTGCGAGATTTCCTGCGTGATTTCCAACCACGACGACCTGCGCAGCATGGTCGAGTGGCATGGCATTCCTTACTACCACGTGCCGGTCAATCCTCAGGATAAAGAACCGGCGTTCGCCGAAGTGTCGCGCCTGGTCAAGCAGCACGATGCCGAAGTGGTCGTGCTTGCCCGTTACATGCAGATTCTGCCGCCGGCGTTGTGCACCGAGTACGCGCACAAGGTCATCAACATTCACCACAGCTTCCTGCCGTCGTTCGTTGGCGCCAAGCCGTATCACCAGGCGTCGATGCGCGGCGTGAAGCTGATCGGCGCTACATGCCACTACGTGACCGAAGAGCTGGATGCCGGCCCGATCATCGAGCAGGACGTGGTGCGCGTCAGCCACAGCGACAGCATTGAAGACATGGTGCGTTTCGGCCGTGACGTCGAGAAGATGGTGCTGGCCCGTGGCCTGCGTTATCACCTTGAGGACCGAGTGCTGGTCCACGGCAACAAAACCGTAGTGTTCTGATCGCCGACGTGATGATTGAAAAAACAAGGGCCTGAGCGTTCAATCGCCTCAGGCCCTTTTTCAGAGTGAGGTAGGGGAGATGGCTGATCCACTGGACAAAGCGACTTCCAAGGCGCCAGCAACCCTGGGCGAGGGCTGTCTGAGTCGTTACGATCCGGATGACCTGAGTGCCGAGGACGGCACGGATTTTCCTGGTGCTGCCGAACTCTGGGAGCAATTGCAGGAGAAGCCCGCACCTACGCCTGTAGGCGCGGAATTACCCGCAAAGAAGCCCTGAAGGGCGTTAGATTCGGAAACTGCCTACCAACTGCTTCAGGCGTGCAGCTTGCTGTTCCAGGTCGGAGCAGGCACGCAGTGTCGATTGCAGGTTCTCTACCCCTTCCTGATTGAGCGTGTTGATCTCGGTGATGTCGATATTGATCGACTCCACCACGGACGTCTGTTCCTCGGTGGCGGTGGCCACCGACTGGTTCATGCCGTCGATCTCACCGATACGCAAGGTCACGCTGTTGAGGCGTTCGCCGGCCAGGTTGGCGATTTCCACGCTGTCCTGACTGTGACGCTGGCTTTCGCTCATGGTGCTGACCGACTCGCGGGCACCCACTTGCAGTTCCTCGATCATCGTTTGTACTTGCTGCGCCGACTCCTGGGTGCGGTGTGCCAGGTTGCGCACTTCATCAGCCACCACCGCGAAACCGCGCCCGGCTTCACCGGCTCGTGCCGCTTCAATCGCCGCGTTGAGTGCCAGCAGGTTGGTTTGCTGGGAGATGCTGGTGATCACTTCCAGAATCTGCCCGATGTTCACGGTCTTGCTGTTCAGCGATTCAATGTTGGTACTTGACGCGCTGAGCATGCTCGACAACTGGTTCATCGCTTTGATGCTGCGGTCCACCACTTGCTGGCCGTCTTCGGCCAGGTTGCGGGCGTCGCTGGCCTGATGGGAGGCCTGAGCGGCATTGCGGGCGATTTCCTGGGCGGCGGCCCCCAGTTGATTGATCGCGGCGGCCACGCTGTTGGTACGGCTTGATTGCTCGTCAGAGTTGAGCATCGAGGAGTTGGACGCACTCACCACCCGCAAGGCGACTTCGTTGACGTGCTCGGTGGCCGAAGACACTTCGCGGATCGAACCGTGGATGCGCTCCACGAAACGGTTGAACGCGTTGCCGAGGATGCCGAATTCATCCTGGTTCTGGATGGCCAGGCGTCGGGTCAGGTCGCCTTCACCGTCGGCGATGTCCTGCATGGCGCGCGTCATCACGTTCAGCGGCTGGAGCAGGATGCGGATCAACATGCCCAGCAGGGCGATGATGATGGCCACGGCAATGACGGTGGCGATAATCGCGGAGGCGCGGAAATCGCTGAGCATGGAAAAGGCTGTGTCTTTGTCCACGGACAGGCCGATGTACCAGTTGACCGATGGCAGGCCTTTGATCGCGGTGAAGGTGATGATGCGGGTTTTGCCATCGACTTCGACTTCGGCGACGTCGCCATTGATACGCGGGGTGTTCTGCGGGTAGGCCTCGCTCAGCGATTTCATCACCAGCGCTTTGTCCGGGTGAACCAGGATCTTGCCGTCGGCGCTGACCAGGAAGGCATACCCCATGCCGTCGAAATCCAGGGCCTTGAGGTTGTCGATCAGGGTTTGCAGGCTCAGGTCGCCGCCGACTACGCCGACGCTCTGGCCGGCTTTTTTCGAGGCGGTGGCGATGGAAATGATGGTCTGGCCGGTGGCTGCGTCGATATAGGGTTCGGTCAGCGTGGCGCTGGCATTGTTTTCAGCGCCCTTGTACCAGGGCCGAACGCGCGGATCGAAGCCGTCCGGCATTTTCGCGTCCGGGCGGATGGTGAAACTGCCACGGGCATCACCCAGGTAGGACGCCATGAAGGTCGACGTCAGGGCTTTCTGTTCCAGCAAGCTGGCAACGTTGGCCTGTTCCGGGTTGATAGCGATGTTCTGGGCCAGGTTTTCGATCAGCAGGATGCGTCCCGACAACCAGGTTTGAATATTGCCCGCAGTGACATCACCCATTTCGTGCAGGTAATTGTCCAGATCATTGCGAATCGCATTGCGCTGTAAGTAGTCGTTGTACAGCGTGAAAGAGGCGAAGGCGGCAATGACGATGAGGGCGGCGGCAAGCAGGATTTTATGGCTGAAGCGCAGATTTTTGTTCATGGCTTGTGGTGTCCGCTAAGGTCTTATTGTCCAGGGCGCGCTGTTGGAAATACGCGCAAAATGGGCATTATTGAAAGTAAGCTGATATTTCCATCTCTCCTTAGGGAATTATCTGACCTAATTTTCAGTCTGGTCTCTCGCTTAACTCTATCGGCCGTGCAGGACTAAAGATTAACCATGGGTGACAAAATGCCTGACTCCTCGCAACTCGTTATCGGTGCTGACCTTGAGGGGCAACCGATCGCTCAGGCCATGCGCCTGGCGAACCGTCACGGTCTGGTGGCAGGGGCCACCGGCACGGGCAAAACCGTGACGCTGCAACGGCTGGCCGAAGCGTTCAGCGATGCTGGCGTGGCGGTGTTTGCCGCGGACATAAAAGGTGACCTGTGCGGTCTGGGCGCAGCCGGCAACCCTCAGGGGAAAGTCGCCGAGCGTATCGCCGGGATGCCTTGGCTCAACTACAAGCCTCAGGCGTATCCGGTGACCTTGTGGGACATCCACGGCCAGAGCGGTCATCCCTTACGCACAACCTTGAGTGAAATGGGCCCGCTGCTATTGGGCAGCTTGCTGGAGTTGACCGACAGTCAGCAGTCGGCGTTGTACGCCGCGTTCAAGGTCGCCGACCGTGAAGGCCTGTTGCTGCTGGACCTCAAGGATCTAAAAGCACTGCTCAACCACCTCAAGGATCATCCCGAGCTGCTGGGCGATGACGCCGCGCTGATGACCACCGGTTCCAGTCAGGCGCTGTTGCGGCGGTTGGCGACTCTGGAGCAACAAGGCGCGGAAGCGTTGTTCGGCGAGCCTGCGTTGCAATTGCAAGACATCCTCGCGCCGGCCAGCGACGGTCGTGGGCGGATCCACTTGCTGGACGCCAGCCGATTGGTGCATGAGGCGCCCAAGGTTTACGCGACATTCCTGCTATGGCTGCTGGCAGAACTGTTCGAACAGTTGCCTGAGCGCGGTGATGCGGAAAAACCGTTGCTGGCGTTGTTCTTCGATGAGGCGCATTTGCTGTTCGCCGGTACGCCCAAGGCGTTGCAGGAGCGGCTGGAGCAGGTTGTGCGGTTGATCCGTTCAAAAGGCGTTGGTGTGTATTTCGTCACCCAGTCCCCTGGCGACTTGCCAGATGACGTCCTGGCTCAGTTGGGGCTGCGCGTGCAACATGGCTTGCGGGCGTTTACCGCCAAAGAGCAGAAGTCCCTGAAAGCGGTGGCGGACGGTTTTCGGCCGAACCCTGCGTTCAGCACACTGGGCGTGCTGACGGAGCTGGGCATCGGTGAGGCGCTGGTCGGCACCTTGCAGGAAAAGGGCACCCCGGAAATGGTCCAGCGTGTGCTGGTGGCACCGCCGCAATCGCGTATCGGGCCGTTGAGTGAGGCTGAGCGAGCAGCACTGATCAGCAGTTCGCCGCTGGTCGGTCGTTATGACAAACCGATTGATCGCGAGTCGGCCTATGAAGTGCTGATGGGGCGTAAAGGCCTGGCGCCGGAAACAGAAGCCGCACCGGGTAAGCCGCAAGCCGAAGAACCGAGCCTGGCCGACAAGGCGGGCGAGTTCCTGGGTACCGCCGCCGGGCAGGCATTGAAGTCGGCCATGCGCCAGGCCGCCAATCAACTGGGTCGACAACTGGTGCGCGGTTTGATGGGGTCGTTGCTGGGCGGCAGCAAACGCCGGTAGTGTCTGACACTCGGCGGTGTGTCGATCGCGAGCGGGCTCGCTCCCACACTGGATTGTGTTCAACTCCGATCTAATGTGGGAGCGAGCCTGCTCGCGATGGAAGCGCCTCGGTGTTACGGCTATACCGCGTTATCGTTCATCGCGGGCAAGCCCGACTCCTACAGAATGTGTGGATGCGTCAGGTTTTGGGTTTGGCGTGAGCCGCCAACCGCTCCAGCGCGGCGCGCAGGTTCGGGTCGCTGATACCGTCGGCGGTGGCCTGAATGGTCGCGCCGGCATCGGTCGACAAACTGATGGTGTGGCCGGCAGCGCCCTGTTGCACGGTTGGCGGTTGCACCTTGAACAGAATCCGCGTCAGGCTGGCGAACTCGTCGAACATCTGCAATTGCCGTTGCAGGCGTTTCTGCTGATAGCGCAGCCGGGTCGCCCAATGGCCATCCGTGACAATCAGCAGCAAACTGCCTTCGCGCCAGGAGGCCACGTGACAGTGCTCGCGGGCGGCAGGTTGCAGTTGGCTTTCCAGCAGGCGCTGTAAATGACCCAGGCGTTGTGCATGGCCGAAAATGGCTTTCAGCGGCTTGGCTTCGCGAAGCAGAACGGCGGGTGCCCTGGCCGTAAGAGGGCGAAATGCCATGATCGAACACCTGAAGTAACAGAGTCGCCATGGTAGCAGAAAGCATCCGATGCGCCTGACCCATTGCTTTGTTACCGCTTTACCCATTAAATCAACGGGTAACTTCTGCCGAGGACGGCTTGAAGTTCAGCAAAATGCCCTTATTTTAAGTGAGCCCCGTCACAGCGCTGTGCATGCATCGTGGAATAACGCCACTTTCCTCACCATCGTTTCCGGGTAGAATGCTCGTTCGCATGCGGCCATGAGGGCTGCACGGGCGACTCACGGGGCCGCCCTCCATCCCTTTGTGTGGAAGATCCTGCCGATATGTTTGCGCCTTTGTTAAAGAAACTTTTTGGAAGCAAGAACGAGCGCGAAGTTAAACGCATGCTCAAGACGGTACAGATCGTCAATGCCTTCGAAGAGCAAATGGTGGCCCTTTCGGACGATCAGCTACGCGCCAAGACCGAAGAGTTCAAGGCCCGCATCGCCAAAGGTGAAACCCTCGACAAACTGCTGCCTGAAGCCTTTGCGGTCGCCCGCGAAGCCGGCAAGCGTGTCATGGGGATGCGTCACTTCGACGTCCAGTTGATCGGTGGCATGACCCTGCATGAAGGCATGATTGCCGAAATGCGTACCGGTGAAGGCAAGACCCTGGTGGCAACACTGGGTGTTTACCTCAATGCACTGTCCGGCAAGGGCGTGCACGTTGTTACCGTGAACGACTACCTGGCGCGCCGCGACGCCAACTGGATGCGTCCGCTCTACGAATTCCTCGGTCTGACGGTCGGTGTGGTCACCCCGTTCCAGCCGCCAGAAGAAAAGCGTATCGCCTACGCTGCCGACATCACCTACGGCACCAACAACGAATTCGGTTTCGACTACCTGCGCGACAACATGGCGTTCAGCATGGAAGAAAAATTCCAGCGCGAACTCAATTTTGCCGTGATCGACGAAGTCGACTCGATCCTCATCGACGAAGCCCGTACCCCGCTGATCATTTCCGGTCAGGCCGAGGACAGCTCCAAGCTGTACATCGAGATCAACAAACTGATCCCGCAGCTTGAGTTGCACGTCGAGGAAGTCGAAGGCGAAGTCACCAAGGCCGGTCACTACACCGTTGACGAGAAGACCCGCCAGGTCGAACTCAACGAAGCCGGTCACCAGTACATCGAAGAAGTGCTGACCCGCATCGGCCTGCTGGCTGAAGGCGAGAGCCTGTACTCGGCGCACAACCTGGGCCTGTTGACCCACGTTTACGCCGGTCTGCGTGCGCACAAACTGTTCCATCGCAACATCGAATACATCGTTCAGGACGGTCAGGTCGTACTGGTCGACGAACACACCGGCCGTACCATGCCGGGTCGCCGTTTGTCCGAAGGCCTGCACCAGGCCATCGAAGCCAAGGAAAACCTGAACATCCAGGCCGAAAGCCAGACCCTGGCCTCGACCACGTTCCAGAACTACTTCCGTCTCTACAACAAACTGTCCGGCATGACCGGTACGGCAGACACCGAAGCGTTCGAATTCCACCAGATCTATGGTCTGGCGGTCATGGTCATTCCACCGAACAAACCGCTGGCGCGTAAAGACTACAACGACCTGGTGTTCCTCACCGCGGACGAGAAGTACGCCGCCATCGTTGCCGACATCAAGGAAAGCATGGCCCAGGGCCGCCCGGTGCTGGTGGGTACTGCCACCATCGAAACGTCCGAGCACATGTCCCGACTGCTTGAGCAGGAAGGCATCGAACACAAGGTTCTGAACGCCAAGTTCCACGAAAAAGAAGCTGAAATCATCGCTCAGGCCGGTCGCCCGGGTGCACTGACCATCGCCACCAACATGGCTGGTCGTGGTACTGACATCCTGTTGGGTGGCAACTGGGAAGTGGAAGTCGCGTCGCTTGAAGACCCGACGCCAGAGCAGATCGCCCAGATCAAGGCCGACTGGCAGAAACGTCACCAGCAAGTGCTCGAGTCGGGCGGTTTGCAGGTGATTGCATCCGAGCGTCACGAATCGCGCCGTATCGACAACCAGTTGCGCGGTCGTGCGGGTCGTCAGGGCGACGCCGGTTCCAGCCGTTTCTACCTGTCGCTGGAAGACAGCCTGATGCGTATCTTCGCCTCTGACCGGGTGAAGAACTTCATGAAGGCCCTTGGCATGCAGCCAGGCGAAGCGATCGAGCACCGCATGGTGACCAACGCCATCGAAAAGGCTCAGCGCAAGGTTGAAGGTCGTAACTTCGACATTCGCAAGCAACTGCTCGAGTTCGACGACGTCAACAACGAACAGCGTAAAGTGATCTATCACATGCGTAACACGTTGCTGGCTGCCGACAACATTGGCGAAACCATCGCTGACTTCCGTCAGGACGTGCTCGACGCCACCGTCAGCGCTCACATTCCGCCGCAATCGTTGCCTGAACAGTGGGACGTTGCCGGTCTGGAAGCCGCTCTGCAGAGCGACTTCGGGGTGAAACTGCCGATCCAGCAATGGCTCGACGAAGACGATCACCTGTACGAAGAAACCCTGCGCGAGAAGCTGATGGCCGAGCTGATTGCCGCGTACCACGAGAAAGAAGACCAGGCGGGCGTCGAAGCGCTGCGCACCTTCGAGAAACAAATCGTTCTGCGCGTTCTGGATGACTTGTGGAAAGACCACCTGTCGACCATGGACCACTTGCGTCACGGCATCCACTTGCGTGGCTATGCACAGAAGAACCCGAAGCAGGAATACAAGCGCGAGTCGTTCACGCTGTTCTCCGAGCTGCTGGATTCGATCAAGCGCGACTCGATCCGTGTGCTGTCTCACGTTCAGGTTCGCCGCGAAGACCCGATCGAAGAAGAAGCACGCCTGCGTCAGGAAGCCGAGGCACTGGCTGCGCGCATGCAGTTCCTGCACGACGAGGCTCCAGGTCTGGAGCAACCGGAGTTGCTGGGTGAAGAGGTCGATGTTGCCCTCGCCACCGCGCCGGTACGCAACGAGCAGAAGCTGGGTCGCAACGAACTCTGCTACTGCGGTTCGGGCAAGAAGTTCAAGCATTGCCACGGGCAGATCCAGTAACACCCGTTTCATACGCTGATATACCCGCGCCGCGACCGGCTTCAGCCGTCGCGGCGTTTTGCCATTTAAACCACCGTCCCTTGTGATGACGGTGCAGACATCACACCTATTTAGGAGCGCACTCATGGCTGTTGGTCTTGGTCCTTTGCCTACGTTGCACCCGGTTGCCGGTTTTGAACTCGGTATTGCCTCGGCCGGCATCAAGCGCCCAGGGCGCAAAGACGTCGTGGTCATGCGCTGTGCTGAAGGCTCGACAGTGGCGGGGGTATTCACCCTGAACGCTTTTTGCGCCGCTCCGGTGATCCTGGCCAAGCAACGCGTGCAAGGTCCGGTGCGTTACCTGTTGACCAACACCGGCAACGCTAACGCCGGGACCGGCGAGCCTGGCCTGGCTGCCGCCGAGCGTACCTGCGCCAAACTGGCCGAACTGGTGGGCGTCGATGCAAGCCTGGTGCTGCCGTACTCCACGGGTGTGATCGGCGAACCGCTGCCGGTCGAGAAGATCGAAGGCGCGCTGCAAGCGGCCCTCGACGACCTGTCGGTGAACAACTGGGAAGCCGCGGCCACGGGGATCATGACCACCGACACCCTGCCAAAGGGTGCGAGCCGCCAGTTCCAGCACGACGGCGTGACCATCACCGTCACCGGCATCAGCAAAGGCGCCGGGATGATTCGTCCGAACATGGCGACCATGCTGGGTTACATCGCCACCGACGCCAAAGTGTCGCGCGATGTGCTGCAAAACCTGCTGCTGGACGGCGCCAACAAGTCGTTCAACCGCATCACCATCGATGGCGACACCTCGACCAACGACTGCTGCATGCTGGTTGCGACCGGCCAGGCTGCACTGCCGGAAATCACCGAGGCCAGCGGTCCGCTGTTCGCCTTGCTCAAACAAGCGGTGTTTGAAGTGTGCATGGACGTAGCCCAGGCCATCGTCCGCGATGGTGAAGGCGCAACCAAGTTCGTGACCGTTGAAGTCAACGGCGGCGGCAATCATCAAGAGTGCCTGGATGTCGGTTACACCGTGGCACACTCGCCGCTGATCAAGACCGCGCTGTTCGCCTCCGATCCGAACTGGGGCCGTATCCTGGCGGCCGTGGGCCGTGCCGGTGTGCCGAACCTGGACGTGAGCAAGATCGACGTGTTCCTCGGCGAAGTCTGCATTGCCAGTCGTGGTGCCCGCGCAGCGACTTACACCGAAGCCCAGGGCTCGGCGGTGATGCAACGTGAGGAAATCACCATCCGTATCGAGCTGGGGCGCGGCGATTGCAGCGAAACCATCTGGACCACTGACTTGTCCCACGAATATGTGAAGATCAACGCCGAGTACCGTACCTAATCACCTGTTAGACCGAGTCGTTGCAATCGCGAGCAAGCTCGCTCCCACAGTAGATCTTCATTGAACACAGTAGTTGTGTACGGCAGGATCCAATGTGGGAGCGAGCTTGCTCGCGATGACGGACGACCAGAAACTGAAGACTCTGGCCTGTTCCCCCTTACGAGAAGGCACCAAAACATGAGCCTCCACCTGATCATCGGCGACAAACTCTATTCCTCCTGGTCCCTGCGCGGTGCCTTGGCACTGGAACTGGCAGGTGCGACCTACACCGAAGAATTGATCAAGCTGAACCAGCCGGACACCCGTGAGCGCCTGCTCAAGCACTCGCCGACCGCCAAGGTGCCGCTGCTGAAAACCGAACACGGCACCATTGCCGACTCGTTGGCCATCGCTGAGTACCTGGCCGAGCGTTTCCCGAACGCCGACCTTTGGCCAAAAGACATCGCCGCACGGGCCCAGGCGCGTTCCGCCTGCGCACAGATGCACAGCGGTTTCTTCGCCATGCGCGGCAACATGCCGTTCGACCTGAGTCACGACGCGGCGCTGTCGCCGACGCCACCTGAGGTGAAGGTGGAAATCGAGCGGATGCTGGCGTTGTGGGCCGAATGCCGTGCAGCAGCCACCGAAACCGACCCGTTCCTGTTTGGGCAGGCAAGCCTGGCGGACGCCTTCTTCGCACCGATTGCCGTGCGTTTGCGCACGTACCAAGTGGCGTTGCCGCCCGCGGACGCGGTGTATGTCGAAGCCATTTATCAATGGCCAGCCTTCAAGGCCTGGCAAACAGCCGGTTTAGAGGAAGCAGCGCGGTGAAACGAGTCCATGTAGCAGCAGCCGTGATCCGCGATGCCAGCGGCAAGATCCTGATCGCCCGCCGTGCCGACACTCAGCATCAGGGCGGTTTGTGGGAGTTTCCCGGTGGCAAGGTCGAGGCCGACGAGTCCGTCGAAGTCGCCCTGGCCCGTGAGCTCCATGAAGAGCTGGGCATCGTTGTCGGCGCTGCGCGTCCGTTGATCAAGGTTCAACACGATTACCCGGACAAGCAGGTGTTGCTGGATGTCTGGGAGGTCTCGGCGTTTACCGGCGAACCTCACGGCGCAGAAGGCCAGCCGTTGGCCTGGGTGACGGCGCGTGAGTTGGCAGGCTACGAGTTCCCGGCCGCCAACCAGCCCATTGTTGCGGCTGCGCGGTTGCCGAGCGAGTACCTGATCACCCCTGAAGGCCTGGAAACCCCGACCTTGCTGCGAGGTATCCAGAAAGCCGTTGCCAGCGGGATCAAGCTGATTCAGTTGCGTGCGCCGAATGGCTACGACCCGCAATACCGGGATCTGGCGGTGGATGCGGCGGGGTTGTGTGCCGGCAAGGCGCAACTGATGCTCAAGGGGCCGTTCGAGTGGCTGGGGGACTTCCCGTCCGCCGGTTGGCACATCACGGCGGCGCAGTTGCGCAAATACGCCAGCGCCGGGCGACCGTTGCCGACGTCGCGCTGGTTGGCGGCGTCGTGCCACAACGCCGAGGAGCTGAGCCTGGCAGAGCAGATGGGCGTGGATTTCGTCACGCTGTCACCTGTGCAACCGACCCAGACTCATCCAGACGCTCAGCCATTGGGTTGGGAGCAGGCGTCGACCTTGATCGAGGGCTTCAGCAAACCGGTGTTCCTGCTCGGTGGCGTTGGCCCGGCCGAACGGCAGAAGGCTTGGGAAAGCGGTGCGCAAGGTGTGGCTGGGATTCGGGCGTTCTGGCCTGAGGCGTAAGCCTGCGTTGCTGCTACTGCCGTCATCGCGAGCAAGCTCGCGATGACGGCCTGACAGGCGACAACTTCCTCTCGGATTAAACGCCCGGTTTGGCGGCGGCCTGCCACAAAATCTCCGCAATCCCCTGGCGCTTGGCAATCAGCCGCGCCGCCACGAACAGCAAATCCGACAACCGATTGATGTATGCCAGGCCAACCCCGGCCAACGGTTCAACCGCGTTCAAATGCTGGCAACGCCGCTCGGCGCTGCGGGCCAGGCTGCGGCAGACATGAGCTTGGGCAATCAGGGCCGAGCCGCCAGGCAAAATGAAGTTTTCCAGTGGCCCCAGTTCTTCGTTCCACACATCAATCGCCGCTTCCAGCCGTTCGACTTCGGCCCCGTTCAATGCCTGATACACCGGCATCGCCAGTTCGCCGCCCAGGTCGAACAACCGGTGTTGGCAAGGTTCAAGCACCTCGATCACTTCGGCCAGGCCCGGATGCACAGGGCGCTGTTCCGCCAGCCCGGCCAACAGCAAACCCAGTTGACTGTTGAGCGTATCGACCTCGCCAATGGCTTCTACCCGAGGATGGTCCTTGGGTACGCGGCGACCGTCGCCCAGCCCGGTTTCGCCCTTGTCCCCGGTGCGGGTGTAAATCTTCGACAAGCGAAAACCCATGCTTAGCTCTCCAGTAGATTGAGTTCTTGAGGGGCGAGCGGGGTGCTCGCCAGTGGCAGGCGCAGCGTGAAGCAAGTGCCTTGGCCCAGCGTCGACTGCACTTCCATCTGCCCCTTGTGGTTGTTGGTGATGATGAAATAGGAAACCGACAACCCAAGGCCGGTGCCCTGGCCGATTTCCTTGGTGGTGAAGAAGGGTTCGAAGGTGCGTTTGCGCACGTGTTCACTCATGCCCACGCCGTTGTCTTCCACCTGGATTTCCGCCCATGGCGGATTCAGTCTTGTGCGCAGAATGATGCGTCCGGGTTCGCTGTCGTCCTCGCGCTGGTGGATTGCCTGCGCGGCGTTTTTCAGCAGGTTGAGCAGCACTTGTTCCAGTTCGTTGGCCGTGCCGGGCACGGGGCCCAGTTGCGGATCGAATTGCCGCACAATCGCCTGGCCCTTGAAGTCGAAGCCGACGATCAGGTCGAAGTCGTTACCAGCGATTTCCACCGCTTGATCGATCAGTGCCGGCAGGTCGCACGGTGCCATCTGCCGGTTGCTGCGGCGACTGAAACTCAACATGTGGGTGACGATCTTCGCCGCTCGCCCGCCGGCCTGTTGAATGCCGTCGAGCAGTTGCGGAACTTCACGGCTTTGCAGGTAGCGGTTGACGCTATCGAGCTCGATACCGGCCTGCTCCGCGGCTTCGAGGTTCTTGGGCAGCTCGCTGGAGAGTCGACGGCGGATGTTCTGCACGTTATGCAGAATCGCCCCCAGCGGGTTGTTGATCTCATGGGCCATGCCGGCCGCGAGACCGCCCACCGAGAGCATTTTCTCCGACTGCACCATCATTTCTTCCAGGGACAGGCGCTGGGTGATGTCGTCGATCCGGATCACCACGCCCCGTCCGGCACCGCCCATCAACGGGTAAAACGTCAGCGCGTAGTGTTTGGCTTCGTCGTCCTTGACCCAGGTCACGCGCTCGATCTTGGCGACCGTGTGTTGCTCGACGGTTTCCTTGAGCTGCGGCAAAAAGGGTTTGAGTGGTTCGAACGCCAGGAAGATCGGCTGGTTCAGGGCTTCGTCCAGACGCGTACCGGAAAGCGCACTGGCTTCCTGGTTCCACTGAGTGACGTAGAGCTGTTCGTCGAGGGCGATCAAGGCGGACGGCATGGAGTCGATGATGCTGTTCAGGTAGTTCTGAAAACCGGTGAGTTTTTTCTCGATCTTGCTGCGAACCTGGACTTCCAGCTCCAGTTTCCGGTTGGTGTGACGGGTTTCTTCCGCCAACCCCTGAGCCTGATCGTAGGCGGCCTGGGAGTCGTCCCGTGCACGTTTGAGTTGCTGTTCGCGGGCTTCTATGCGCGAGAGCATGGTGTTGAAGGCCTCGGCAAGGCTGCCGATTTCGTCGTAGTTGCCGCGTGATGCGCGTAATGAGTAGTTTTCTTCGCGGGTGACCTGGCGCGACAGCTCTTCAAGTTCATGGATCGGTCGGGTGATCAGGCGTTTGATCTGCCGGGCAATCACCAGCCACAACAACACGCTGAAAATCAGGATGCCCAGGCTGGCGGTCAGGGTGCCGGTGTAGAACGCCATCGGCAATTCGCTGCTGGCCACCAGTAACAGATGGCCGGGCTCTTCGCCGGGGCGGGGCAGGGTGATCAGTTGATTGCTGCGAAACTCGGTGGCTTGCCAGGCTTCAATGTGTCGGTAGCGCTCGGGCAGTTGCAGTTTGTCGCCATGCTGCACCTGGGCCAGCCGCACGCCTTTGCCGTCGTACAGGGCAGCGGCGCGCAGGGGGGAATAGGTGTTGAGTTCATCCAGCAGCCTTTGAGCCGTTTGTGGCGAGTCAAGTGCCTGAGCGGCAATGGCCGGGTTGGTCACCAGTCGGCCGATGGTTTGCAGGGCCTGCGGGGCCATGCTTTCCTGGGAGATCCAATACGCGGCGCTGATAAAGGTCAGGTTGGCCACCAGCAGTACGGTGGTCAACAGCACCAGCAGGGCAGCCAGCAGTTTCTGGCCGACCGGCAGGTTTTCAAGGCGCTGGCGCAATGGCATCGGGGTCGTCGCTAAAAAGGAACAGGCAGGCAGCGTAGCCGCTGCTCAGTCGCTGGGCAATCCGCGTGTGTGCAAGTGGGCGATCAGGCGCTGTTGCAGCTGGGCAAGGTGCGGCAGCACCAGTTGATGCCTCGACGCGACCGCGCAGGCGTGCCCCAGCAAGTAGCTGATCTCGGTCCGGCGCTGGTTGGCGACGTCCTGGTACATCGACGAGTAATTGGCCGCTGTCGCGTGGATCACCCGTTCGACTTCCTGTTGCAGGTCCTGCGCGGCGGCCGGTTGACCGCATTGTTCCAGCAGTTCAGTCAGTTCGGCGCACAAGGTCGCGACTTCGCAATGATGCTGCTGCAAACCGCCGTTGCGGCAGTCGTGCAGCACGGTCAGTGGGTTGATCGCGCAATTGAGCGCCAGCTTGCGCCACAGGCGCGTGAGGATGTCCGGGGTCCACTCATGGGGAATGCCGGCGGTGCTCAGGTCATCCAGCCAGAACGGCGCGACAGGGTGGCTGGCGTCGCCCAGCCAGGTGTAGCCGTGGCCGGCGAACACCACGCGCCAATCACCATCGCGAAACGCGCCCTCGGTGCTGGAGGCAAAGATGCAGCGTGCCTGCGGCACCTGCGCGGCTACCGCTTCCTGGCTGCCGAGGCCGTTTTGCAGCAACACCAGCTCGGCATCGGGCGTGAGGCGCGACGCCAGTTGGGCGACGGCGGTTTGCGCGTCGTAGGCCTTGCAAGCCACCAGCAAGCGCTTGATCGGCCCGGAGCTGTCAAAGGTTTCGCCAGGCACGGCGTACACGCGTGCTTCGCCCTGTTCGACCAGCGTCAGCCCGCCTGTCGCTTGATAGGCTTGCAATCGCGCGGCGTCCCGCAGGATCAGTTTCACTGGAAGACCGGCCCGTGCCAGGCGCGTGGCCCAGAGGGTGCCGAGGCTGCCGGCGCCGAGGACATGCCAGGTGGTCGACATCAGCTTTTTGCTCGGATTGTCAGGTGCATGTGAGGCTCGCCCTTCGGATGAGAAAGACCCGTTATAATCAGCGCGGATTTTAACCGCAAGCCAGGCGTGCTCCATCTCTATCGAGCGTGCCCTTTTTTTATTGGAGAGATTACATGCCGTCGTTCGACGTGGTATCCGAACTGGACAAACACGAAGTCACCAACGCGGTCGAGAACGCCGTCAAGGAACTCGACCGTCGTTATGACTTGAAAGGCAAAGGCAGCTTCGAGTTCAAGGAGAAGGACCTGACTGTCAACCTGACCGCCGAGGCCGACTTCCAGCTCGAAGCAATGATCGAGATCCTCAAGCTGGCCCTGGTCAAGCGCAAGATCGACGTTCAGTGCCTGGAAGTGAAAGACGCCTTCGCCTCCGGCAAGCTGATGAAGCAGGAAGCCGTGCTCAAGGAAGGCATCGACAAAGAGATGGCGAAAAAGATCGTCGCCCACGTCAAGGACGCCAAGCTCAAGGTCCAGGCCGCCATTCAGGGCGAGCAGGTGCGTATCACCGGCAAGAAGCGCGATGACTTGCAGGAAGCCATTGCGGCCCTGCGCGCCAAAGAGTTCGGCATGCCGCTGCAGTTCAATAACTTCCGCGACTGATCGGTCTGAGGGAACCTGTGGGCATTATTGACGTCCCAGGCCCAAGCAACGGCAGAAATGAGCGAGCCCCACCGGCCCGGTCTTTCTGCCGTTCAGTTTTTACAAGCCGGGTACCCGGAATCAGGAGAGTGGAATGGATTTGAATGCTGAAGTAGATAACCTGGTCAAGGCGTCCCAGGCGTGGATTCCAATGATCATGGAATACGGCAGCCGTGTGCTGCTGGCAGTCCTCACCCTGGCCATTGGCTGGTGGCTGATCAACAAGCTGACTCACAAGGTTGGCAAACTGCTGGCCCTGCGTAACGCCGACCAAGCGTTGCAAGGGTTTATCAGCAGCCTGGCGAACATCATTCTCAAGGTCCTGCTGATTGTCAGCGTGGCCTCGATGATCGGTGTCGAAACCACGTCGTTCGTGGCCGCGATTGGTGCCGCCGGCCTGGCCATCGGCCTGGCCTTGCAAGGCAGCCTGGCGAACTTTGCCGGTGGCGTGCTGATTTTGCTGTTTCGTCCGTTCCGCATTGGCGACGTGATCGAAGCGCAGGGCATCACCGGTACGGTCGATAGCATCCAGATCTTCCATACCTTGCTGCGCACCGGTGACAACAAGACGGTCATCGTGCCCAACGGCAATCTGTCCAACGGCATTATCACCAACCACAACCGTCAGCCGACCCGTAAGGTGGTGTTCGATGTGGGCGTGAACTACGAGGCCGATCTGCAGAAGGCCCGTGAAGTGCTGCTGGACCTGGCCAAGGATGAGCGCGTTCTGACCGATCCTGCACCGGTGGCGGTGGTTTCGATGCTGGGCGACAGTTCGATCACCCTTTCCCTGCGAGTGTGGGTGAAGACGGCGGATTATTGGGACGTGATGTTCCAGTTCAATGAACATTCCCGCGACCGTTTGAAAGCAGCGGGTATTGATATTCCGTTTCCGCAGCGGGTTATTCGCGTAGTTCAGGAAGCAACGGCCTGACGGTGTTGTTTCCATTACTTGGCTGTTCGGTCAAGTATCGGCGGTGAACTCAAGGGGCGATAAGCCTCTTGGGTGTTTACTCTTCCCTGTGTATTGATCACGTTTGTGCAGGGTATCGGCCACTGTCGAGCATGAAGTGCGTATGTTGTTAGCGTGCTATCAATTAACTTGAAGGCAGCCGTCATACCGCTGAAACAAAAAAGCCGCTCACCTGAATAAGGTGAGCGGCTTTTTGTTGGAGCGCAGTTCTATGACGCTATCGAACGACTGAACAATTACAAGATGTTCAGTGGGTACTCGACGATCAGACGGGTGTCGTTCAGGTCGTTGTAGTTCGAGGCGGAGTAGTTGCTGGTCGAACGGTAGATCGCGTTACGCAGGCGCAGGGACAGATCCTTGGCCGGGCCTTCCTGGACCACGTACTTGGCTTCGAAGTCGAATTCGTGTTCCTTGCCTTCGCCAGCAGAAGCACCGGTGCGAGCACCATCAACGTGAGTGTTCACGTTGTCGCCTCGGACGTAGCGAGTCATGAAGCTCAGGCCTGGCACGCCGAAGGAAGCCATGTTCAGGTCGTAGCGAGCCTGCCAGGACTTCTCGTCTTCGCCGACGAAGTCGGAGATTTGCACGGAGTTGGCCAGGAACACAGTACCGCCGCCGTCTACGCCGTAGACGTAACCGGTCTTGCCGCTCGACTGCTGGTAAGCAAGGGTGAACTTGTGCGCGTCGATGGAATAGGCTGCCGCGAGGCTCCATACCTTGTTGTCGATGATGCCGGAACGCTTCTGGCCGTCATCTTCACTTTTGTACGCGTTCAGGTCGAAGTTCAGTGCCTGACCTTGGGTAACCGGAATGGTGTAGTTCAGGTTGATGTATTGCTTCTTGAAGTGGTCTTCAACATCGGAAGCAGCAACACCGCCCACCAGGTTGTCGGTGAACTGATAGGTCGCGCCAGCGATGTTCGCGGAGGTCAGACCCTGGTTCTTGCGGCCAGTGCTGCCGTCGCGACCGTTGATGCTGTCATTGTACTGACCGGTCTGGGAGCGCATGGCGGTGAAGCGACCTGCACTCAGCTCCAGGCCTTTGATTTCCTTGCTGGTAATCAAGGTGCCGGTAGCGACTTCTGGCAGCAGACGGCTGTCGTCTGTCGAGAAGACCGGGCTGGCAACGAACTGGTTACCGTACTTCAGCACAGTGTCGGAAACGCGGAACTTGACTGCGCCGCCTACTGCCGACGAAGTGTCTTCAGGTTCGCCGCGGCTGTTGTTGGCAGCCAGGCCGTTGCCCGAACGACCAGCGCCGCCGTCCAGTTTGATGACGCCCATGGCGAAAGCATCAAGACCGAAACCTACTGTCCCTTGAGTGAAGCCGGATTCGTAGTTAAGCAGTTCGCTGAGACCGGTGTCCTGACGGTAGCCGCTCTTGAAAGTACCGTCAGCGCGCTGATGGTTACCTGCACCGTTCTTGAAGTCACGGTTCATGTACTCAAGGCGAGTCTTGGCTTTCAGGCTGCTATCTTCGATAAAGCCCTTGGCGTCGTCCTGGGAGGACGCGATTGCGAACTGCGAGGTGCCTGCTGAAACAGCCAGTGCGATCATGCTCCACTTCATCACGCGCATCGTGATTTGCTCCTTTGGTTTTTAGGAAGAGTACTGCCGTCCCACCTGATTTATTATCTGGGCGGCTCTTTCTTTTTGTGTCGGCGCAAACTTATATCACGCTGACAATGTTGGCGATACTTGCCTATCTATCCTTTCAGCTTCTTTACGGCCCTGTCGCAATTTGCTTGATTCAGGTCGCAAATCCACAATCCGGTGCAATACGGGCTGACAACTTAAGTACTGTTTTTCAAGGCTTGAGCATTGATAAAAAAGTTTCCCTGTCCCAGCACTCGATCTCCGTCGGGCAACCCTGCCTCTGTTTTTTTGCCTGAAGGCGTTCGCTTCCAGCGACGTTTTCTTCAGGGCATGTGTGTATGAATGCAAAGAGCGTGCACAAAGTAATAAATTCTTGACGTTTTTTTCATGTTCACCGGATAAAACTGTAAAGGCCTCGTAAAACCGGGTACTTCGCGGTGGTCTGGTTTGAGCTTGACGCCAGGATTTTCCTGGTGTTGCCGTTTGGATAATCGGTCAAATAATTCAAAACGTTACCGGTCCACCCTGAAAAGTGAGTACTTGGCGGATGCCTGACGCATTGAGCGTAGACGCGATGTGCGGTTTTGGTGCAAAAATTTTGCAAGATTGTGCGAGGCCGACGGATTCCCACGACGCTATGCCAGACGAATCAATGGGTGTGGTCACTGTGTGGCGGGGTTTGTGTTGTTGGTTTCGCCTCGGTGCAATGAGTTCAGAAACGTTCCAGTGAGGGGCGTGCAAGCGTATTGCGTTGCCTTGCGCGTGTTGTCGTCGGTTCTGGCGAGGCCGTTAGCCGTGAATGCACAGGCATTCGCAGGTATGCTGCGCGCCTGTCGTTTGGCGGGCAGCCGCGCTGGCTGGACGCTAAGCTGAATTCTGATGAGCTGAACGGGAGTGTGCGCGGTGTTCGCTTTAGATCCACGGCTTCAACAAGACACGTTGCCGATCGGGGACTTCCCCTTGTGCCGGTTGCTGTTGTCCAACGATTCGAACTATCCCTGGTTCATCCTGGTGCCTCGTCGTGAGGACATCAGCGAACTGTTTCAACTCGATGCGGCTGATCAGCAGCAGTTGTGGCAGGAAACCACGGCCCTGGCCGAAATGCTCAAGGACTCGTTCGACGCCGACAAGCTGAACGTCGCGACCTTGGGCAATGTGGTGAGCCAACTGCACATGCATGTGATTGTGCGCAAACGCGACGATGCGGCATGGCCGGCGCCGGTCTGGGGCAAACTCCCGGCGCAACCCTATACGGGTGAGCAGGTGGCGGTGATCCGCGAGCGGTTGCGTTTGGTGTTGACCGCCGATTTCAACTTTCTGGAGGGCTGAAACATGAGCCTTGAAGAGCGAGTCATGGAGCTGGAAAGCCGATTGGCGTTTCAGGATGACACCATCCAGGCGCTGAATGATGTGTTGGTGACACAACAGCGCGTTGTCGAGCGTTTGCAGCTGCAAATGGCGGCACTGCTCAAGCGTCAGGAAGAAATGGTCGGGCAGTTCGAATCGTTCGAAGAAGAAGCTCCACCACCGCATTACTGATGCCATTGGCGTTTAGCCAATGTGCAGGCAATAAAAAACCGCGAGCAGCCAGGCTGCATCGCGGTTTTTTTGCGACCTGAATCAGCGGCGCGGCAGGGCCGCGATCACGTCTTCGGCTTGCAGGCCTTTGTCGCGATTCATGACCGAGAACTCCACGCGCTGGCCTTCGACCAGAACGCGGTGCCCTTCGCCCCGGATTGCCCGGAAGTGCACGAAAATATCATCGCCGGAGTCGCGGGAAATGAAACCGAAACCTTTAGAGGTGTTGAACCACTTGACGGTGCCGGTATCGCGGTTGGTCATGTCGTAGTTTTGTGGAGCAGCAGCAGGTGACGATTTGTAGAAGCTGACGGCCAGGTGCAGAAGAACGGCTGTCAGGGCAACGATGAGGCTCAGCAGAACAGCCGGTTGGCCGCCTATCTCTGGCATTGGCGCAAGCAATGTCAGGGTTTGCAGGACAACCGCCAGCACCAGCAGGGCGCTGACCAGGTTTTGCAGTTGATGACGAGGGCCTTTGTTCCAGTAAGGGATAACCGGAGCGAGGGTCAGGTTGAGCAGGCCGAAGAACGCCAGGTACAGCGCGTCAGGTTGTTGCAGGTAAATAACGGCTTCGGAGCGCAGGCTAGGGATGAAGGACAGCAGCAGGGCAGCTGCGCCCATTAGCAGGTGGACGATTTTCAACATTTTGATTAACTCACGTTAAGACGGATCGCAAGGAAGAGCTGACGGGGTACGGTTCGCTTCTGAACAATGGGAGGCGTTGGGCACGTACCGGGTATCAGCCTATGCGCTGCGCCGCAGAAAATAGGCGACAGCGACACACTGCCTATTTAACAGCAAAGCCTGTGGCTTCTCAAATCAGCTGATGGGGGCTGATGCGTTACCACGCCGGCGTCTGATGTGAGCGTCGCTGCAAAGCCTTGGTCTAGACGATCAAGGCGGGTTTTCTGGCGATTTTGACGTTTTCAGGACGGGCGGGTAGGGGGTTGGGCGGTGATGCCGGGCGGTGGCGCATTTGTCGCAGGCAGGTGGGGGAGGGAAGGCTGTCAGGTGCGCCGGGCCTTGCTAGAGTGGTCCTGCACCTGAGAGATGAATTCCATCGTATCAAGGAGGTAAACATGGCAATTGATATCGGTATCAGTGAAGAGGATCGCAAGTCCATTGTCGACGGACTTTCGCGCCTGCTGTCGGACACGTATGTGCTGTATCTGAAAACGCATAACTTTCACTGGAACGTGACAGGTCCGATGTTCAGGACGCTGCACCTGATGTTTGAAGAGCAATATAACGAGTTGGCGCTGGCAGTCGATTTGATTGCCGAGCGGATTCGTGCGCTGGGGTTTCCTGCGCCGGGTGCCTACTCGATCTACGCCAGACTTTCTTCTATCAAGGAAGAGGAAGGTGTGCCCAGTGCCGAGGATATGATCAAACAACTGGTTCAGGGGCAAGAGGCTGTAGTGCGGACCGCGCGAGGGATCTTTCCATTGCTCGATAAAGTCAGTGACGAGCCCACTGCCGATCTGTTGACTCAACGTATGCAAGTTCATGAGAAAACGGCATGGATGTTGCGCTCGCTGTTGGATAACCAGTAACGCCATCACGCGGGTGGCGCCCTGGGGGTGCCGCCCACGCCCCGCTCTGCAAGGGCAGGCGAGGGGGGGATTGAACTCTCGCTGCTATTTACAGTCATTGATCCGCGTCTTCTCTTGTGTGTCTGGGTGGTCTGGCATATTGCCAGCGCCTGAAAGTTGCCATTTGTCTTGATGGCAAACTGATTATTAAATACTGCACAACCCAATTCGTAATAACGTTATGCAAAAAACAATGGAAGTGTAGGACGGCGCAAAGGGTCGTCCCGCTGTTGTTGGCTTGTCCTACGTTGATGGTCATAAAGTCATCTGGATATAACTATCTGGTTACGCTTTTATATGGAGACAGATTGTTGCTCTTATTGAAAGCAAGTATGGCAAAGGAGTGTCAACGGGATGATTCAGGAAGTAAGCAGGGGGGCGAAGGATGTCGCCCGATTTCACGATATAAAGGTAGATCCGTTTGTCAGGGAGTTCGACATGGGCCTGGCTCGGCCATTGTCCAGGTCGGTGCGCTTGAATGGTTTTGCCACGTGCCTCAGGCTTGAGCAAGTCTATTGGGACATTCTCGGCGACATGGCCAGGGTCAATTGCTGCTCGGTCAGCGCCTTGCTCTCCTATGTTGACCGAGAGGTCCATTTGCGCCACGGCGGCGTGAAGAACTTCAGTGGCCTGGTGCGTGTTGTCTGCGTCGTGCACAGCTTGAAAGAGGGCGCCTGCGCCTCGTAACTGGGTCGAGTTCCAGCCTGCGCTGTCATACGGCTGCACAGGCTGCATTTAATGGATATAATCGCGCTCTTTGCCGCCAGGCCCGAGGTTTGCGCGGTAATCATCCGAGCGCCGAGACAACCTCATGCCGATGTACGACTATCAATGTGCTTCCTGTGGTCATCAGTTGGAAGCCATTCAAAAGATCAGCGCAGCACCGCTGGTCGACTGCCCTGCATGCCAGGCGCCTGAACTGAAAAAGATGCTCTCCATGCCGGGTTTCCGCCTCAGCGGTACCGGTTGGTACGAAACCGATTTCAAAACCGGTTCGAAGAAGAATCTGGCCGGCGGCGACAAAGCTGACTAAGTTGAACTCTACGCGCGAGTTCTTGCATCATCAGGCGCCTTATTCAGGTGCGGCGGTGCGGCAAGGCCTCCCATCGAATTTCGAATTACGAGAAGTGAAACCACTACCATGATGCGCAGCCATTATTGCGGCCAACTGAACGAAAGCCTGGAAGGTCAGGAAATTACCCTTTGCGGATGGGTCCATCGTCGTCGTGACCACGGCGGGGTGATTTTCCTCGATATCCGTGATCGTGATGGTCTGGCCCAAGTGGTGTTCGACCCGGACCGCGCTGAAACCTTCGCCGCTGCCGACCGTGTGCGCAGCGAGTACGTGGTCAAGGTCACCGGCAAGGTGCGCCTGCGTCCGGCCGGTGCCGGCAACGCCAACATGGCTTCGGGCATGATCGAAGTCCTGGGCTATGAGCTGGAAGTACTGAACGAAGCGGAAACCCCGCCGTTCCCGCTCAACGAGTTCTCAGACGTCGGCGAAGAAACCCGCCTGCGTTATCGCTTCATCGACCTGCGTCGTCCGGAAATGCTCGAGAAGCTGCGTCTGCGTTCGCGCATGACCACCAGCATCCGTCGCTACCTGGACGAAAACGGCTTCCTGGACGTTGAAACACCGATCCTGACCCGTGCCACGCCTGAAGGCGCGCGTGACTACCTGGTGCCGAGTCGTACTCACGCCGGTAGCTTCTTTGCACTGCCGCAATCGCCGCAGCTGTTCAAGCAACTGCTGATGGTGGCCGGTTTCGATCGTTACTACCAGATCGCCAAATGCTTCCGCGACGAAGACCTGCGTGCCGACCGCCAGCCGGAATTCACCCAGATCGACATCGAAACCAGCTTCCTTGATGAAAAAGACATCATGGGCCTGACCGAAGGCATGATCCGCAACCTGTTCAAGGAAGTGCTGGATCTGGAATTCGGCGACTTCCCGCACATGACCTTCGAAGAGGCCATGCGTCGTTACGGTTCCGACAAGCCGGACCTGCGTAACCCGCTGGAGCTGGTTGACGTTGCCGATCAACTGAAAGAAGTCGACTTCAAGGTGTTCAGCGGCCCTGCCAACGACCCGAAATGCCGCGTTGCCGCTCTGCGCGTTCCAGGCGCGGCAAGCATGCCGCGCAAGCAAATCGACGACTACACCAAGTTCGTCGGCATCTACGGTGCAAAAGGCCTGGCGTACATCAAGGTCAACGAGCGCGCTAAAGGTGTTGAAGGCCTGCAGTCCCCGATCGTCAAGAACATTCCTGAAGCCAACCTCAATGTGATCCTGGATCGCGTTGGCGCGGTTGACGGCGACATCGTGTTCTTCGGTGCCGACAAAGCCAAGATCGTCAGCGAAGCCCTGGGCGCGCTGCGGATCAAGGTTGGTAACGATCTGAACCTGCTGACCTGCGAATGGGCACCGATGTGGGTTGTCGATTTCCCGATGTTCGAAGAGAACGACGACGGCAGCTTCACTGCCTTGCACCACCCGTTCACCGCGCCGAAGTGCACCCCGCAAGAGCTTGAAGCCAACCCGGCGACCGCTCTGTCCCGTGCCTACGACATGGTATTGAACGGCACTGAGCTGGGTGGCGGTTCGATCCGTATCCACCGCAAAGAGATGCAGCAGTCGGTGTTCCGTCTGCTGGGTATCAGCGAAGCGGAACAGGAAGAGAAATTCGGCTTCCTGCTCGACGCCCTGAAATACGGCGCGCCGCCGCACGGTGGTCTGGCGTTCGGCCTGGACCGTCTGGTGATGTTGATGACCGGCGCCCAGTCGATCCGTGAAGTGATCGCGTTCCCGAAAACCCAGAGCGCTGCCTGTGTCATGACCCAGGCTCCAGGGCCTGGTGGATGCCAAGGCACTGCGTGAGCTGCACATTCGTCTGCGCGAACAGCCAAAGGCTGAGTAAGGCTTGATCACGGTGGCGCATCACTCGATGCGCCACTGCATCAGAGCAGATTTTATTGCCCGCTCGCCTTCATGGGCGTGCGGGCATTGTTTTAAAGAGAATCGGAGCGAGTTATGGCGGGTCATTCCAAGTGGGCGAACATCAAGCACCGCAAAGAACGTCAGGATGCCAAGAAGGGCAAGATTTTCACCAAGTGGATTCGTGAGCTGACTGTCGCGGCCCGCCAGGGTGGCGGTGATCCGGGTTCCAACCCGCGTTTGCGTCTGGCGCTGGATAAAGCCCTTGGCGCGAACATGAGCCGTGACATCATCGATCGCGCGGTGGCCCGTGGTGCTGGCGCGGCCGACACCGATGACATGGTCGAGCTGAGCTATGAAGGGTATGGCCCGGGTGGCGTGGCGGTGATGGTTGAGTGCATGACCGACAACCGCAACCGTACCGCCGCCGCTGTGCGTCATGCGTTCAGCAAGTGTGGCGGCAACCTGGGGACCGACGGTTCGGTGGCGTACCTGTTTGAGCGCAAGGGGCAGATCTCCTTCGCGCCGGGCGTTGATGAAGATGCGTTGATGGAAGCCGCCATGGAGGCTGACGCCGATGACGTGGTGACCCACGAAGACGGTTCCATTGACGTATTTACCTCGTTCGCCGGTTTCTACACCGTGCGCAACGCGCTGGAAGCTGCCGGTTTCAAGGCCGATGACGCAGAAATCGTCATGCTGCCAACCACCAGTGCCGAACTGGACCTGGACGGTGCGCAGAAGGTGCTCAAGCTGATCGACATGCTGGAAGATCTGGACGACGTGCAGAACGTCTACTCCAACGCGGACATTCCCGAGTCGGTGGCTGAACAGCTCGGTTAAGGGCGACTAAGATCCAGAGTGGGAGCGAGCGTGCTCGCGAACGCGGATTTTCAGGCAGCATCGTTGCTGAATATGAAACCGCTTTCGCGAGCAGGCTCGCTCCCACATTTGTTATTCGTGTATTGAATATTGTGCTTTTACCCTAACCCGCAGGCGTTATGACTTTAATTCTTGGCATCGACCCCGGTTCGCGCATTACCGGTTATGGCGTGGTCCGCGATACCGGTCGTGGCTGCGTGTACGTGGCCTCAGGCTGTATTCGTACCGGCTCTGGCGAGTTGCACGAGCGCCTGCAAATCGTCTATCGCGGCGTGCGGGAAGTCATCCAGACCTACGGGCCAGTGACCATGGGTATCGAAAAGGTCTTCATGGCACGTAACGCCGACTCGGCCCTCAAGTTGGGGCAGGCACGTGGCGCCGCCATTGTTGCGGGTGCCGAAGAAAACCTGGAAATCGCTGAGTACACTGCGACTCAAGTGAAACAAGCGGTGACCGGAACCGGCGCGGCGAATAAAGAGCAGGTGCAGATGATGGTCATGCACATGCTGAAATTGACCAGCAAGCCGCAAATCGATGCCTCGGACGCCTTGGCCATTGCTATCTGCCATGCCCACACCCGATCCAGTCTGTTACCCCATGGCCTGGGGACAGCACGCAGTCGTGGCGGTCGCCTGCGCCTCTGATCTGATAGCATCAGCCCACTCATTTTGTTCGCTGAGCGTTTTGCGCCTGTCCTGTCGGCCATCACGCTCAATTTGTGAATCGTCAGCCGTCTCTGGCCAACGCTTAAGGATTTGAAACGTGATTGGACGTTTGCGCGGCACCTTGGCTGAGAAACAGCCGCCGCACCTGATTCTCGATGTAAACGGCCTGGGCTATGAGCTGGAAGTGCCGATGACCACCCTCTACCGACTGCCGTCGGTCGGTGAGCCGATCACTTTGCACACCCATTTGGTCGTGCGCGAAGACGCCCAGTTACTCTATGGCTTCATCGGCAAGCGCGATCGGGACTTTTTCCGCGAGCTGATCCGGCTGAACGGTGTGGGGCCGAAACTGGCGCTGGCGCTGATGTCGAGCCTGGAAGTCGATGAGCTGGTACGTTGCGTGCAGGCCCAGGACACCTCGGCCCTGACCAAGGTCCCGGGCGTCGGCAAGAAGACGGCAGAGCGTTTGTTGGTGGAACTCAAGGACCGCTTCAAGGCATGGGAAACCGTGCCAAGCATGTTCGCGCTGGTGCCGAATCAGCCTGATGCCCCGGCACAACCTGTGGCGTCGGCTGAAAGTGATGCGGTCAGCGCGTTGATTTCCCTGGGCTACAAGCCGCAGGAAGCCAGCAAGGCGATTTCTTCCATCAAGGAGAAGGGCTTGAGCAGTGAAGACCTGATTCGTCGTGCCCTGAAGGGAATGATTTAAGTGATTGAAGCTGATCGTCTGATCGCCGCCACGGGTGGCCCCCGTGACCGCGAAGAAGTCCAGGACCGGGCGATTCGTCCCGTCAGCCTGGCTGAATACATCGGCCAGCCGACCGTTCGCGAGCAAATGGAGTTGTTCATCCAGGCTGCCCGTGGGCGCAATGAATCCCTTGATCACACGCTGATCTTCGGTCCGCCGGGCCTGGGTAAAACCACGCTGGCCAACATCATTGCCCAGGAAATGGGCGTGTCGATCAAAAGCACCTCGGGGCCTGTCCTTGAACGGCCGGGTGATCTGGCGGCATTGCTGACCAATCTCGAACCCCATGATGTGCTGTTCATCGACGAAATCCACCGCTTGTCGCCCATTGTCGAAGAAGTGCTGTACCCGGCCATGGAAGACTTCCAGCTCGACATCATGATCGGCGAAGGGCCGGCGGCGCGCTCGATCAAACTCGACCTGCCACCGTTCACCCTGGTCGGTGCGACTACCCGCGCCGGGATGCTGACCAACCCGCTGCGTGACCGTTTCGGGATCGTCCAGCGCCTGGAGTTCTACAGCACCGCGGACCTGGCCACGATTGTCAGCCGCTCGGCGGGCATTCTGGGCTTGCCGCTGGACCCGGAAGGGGCGTTCGAGATTGCTCGCCGGGCGCGCGGCACGCCGCGAATCGCCAACCGCTTGCTGCGCCGGGTGCGCGACTTCGCCGAAGTCCGTGCCAAGGGCCACATCACCAAGCCGATTGCCGACTTGGCGCTGAACCTGCTGGATGTCGACGAGCGTGGCTTCGATCATCAGGACAGGCGTTTGCTGCTGACCATGATCGAGAAGTTCGATGGCGGACCTGTCGGGGTGGACAGTCTTGCGGCGGCCATCAGTGAAGAACGGCACACCATCGAAGACGTGCTTGAGCCTTATCTGATTCAGCAGGGCTACATCATGCGAACCCCTCGTGGGCGCGTGGTGACCCGGCATGCGTACCTGCATTTTGGTTTGAACATTCCATCGCGCATGGGCGAGATGCCCGTGGTAGACGAGTTTCTCGACGCGGTGGACGATTAATAGACGGTCTGCGCCGATTTATTCGGGTTTTGTGCGGTCCTAGGTGGCTGGCGCGGCCCTTCCCTGGCAGGAAAGGCGCAGAAGAATGAAAAACAGTTGCCTGGCCGGATTGGCAACCTGAGGAGTAAGCACTAGAGTATGCGCGCGCAAAACGGGCTAGAGTCGTTCGCACATCGTTGTCGCGTTTATTACGAGGACACCGATGCCGGCGGCATCGTGTATTACGTTAATTACCTCAAGTTTATGGAACGGGCTCGAACCGAGCGGCTTCGTGAACTGGGCTTTGCCCAGTCGCAGCTTGCCGGGGAGGACCTGTTGTTCGTTGTGCATTCCAGCGAAGCGCGCTACCACGCGCCGGCGCGACTGGACGACGAGCTTTTGGTAAGTGCACAAGTAATCGAATTGAACCGTGCCAGCCTGCGCTTTAAACAGCAGGTCAGGCGGGCCACGGATAATGTGCTGCTCTGCGAAGGGCAGTTTTTGGTGGCCTGCGTGCGCACCGACAGTTTGAAACCCCGGGCCATTCCCGAAGCTCTACGTGCGGCTTTTGCCGACGTGAGCGGCGCGGGTACACACTCAGAGCAGGAGATAAAGCGTGGAAGCTAACGTCGTCGACCATTCCTCCATGTGGAGCTTGGTCAGCAATGCCAGCATCGTTGTACAGTTGGTAATGCTGATCCTGGTAGCCGCATCGGTGACCTCATGGATCATGATCTTTCAGCGCAGCAACCTGCTGCGTGCCGGTCGACGTGCCCTGGAGAGCTTTGAAGAGCGCTTCTGGTCGGGTATCGACCTGTCAAAACTCTACCGCCAGGCGGGCAGCAACCCGGACCCTGACTCGGGCGTCGAGCAAATCTTCCGTGCCGGTTTCAAGGAATTCTCCCGTCTGCGCCAGCAGCCGGGCGTTGATCCGGAAGCCGTCATGGAAGGTGTGGCGCGTGCCATGCGCGTAGCCATCTCCCGTGAAGAAGAAAAACTGGAGCAGAGCCTGCCATTCCTCGCCACTGTTGGCTCCGTCAGCCCGTACATCGGCCTGTTCGGTACGGTCTGGGGCATCATGAACTCCTTCCGCGGCCTGGCCACTGCCCAACAAGCGACCCTCGCCACCGTGGCGCCGGGTATCGCCGAGGCACTGATCGCTACCGCTATCGGCCCTGTTCGCAGCAATCCCCGCAGTAATCGCTTACAACCGTTTCGCCGCTCGCAGCGAAACTCTGATCAGCCGTTACTACACCTTCGCCGATGAATTCCAGGCGATCCTGCACCGCAAAGTGCACACCAGCGAAGAATAAGCAGGTAATTTCCAATGGCTTTAATCGCTCGAGCTCGCAAAAAGCGCAAGCCGGTTGCCGAGATGAACGTGGTGCCCTACATCGACGTGATGTTGGTACTGCTGGTCATCTTCATGGTGACCGCGCCGATGCTCAATCAGGGCGTGAAGGTTGATCTGCCCAAGGTTTCCAGCGAAGCCTTGCCGCAGGACAACAACACCCAGGTCCTGACCATTTCGATCAAGTCTGACAAGACCTATTACTGGAACCTTGGCAGCGAAGTCGACACCGAAAAGCAGCAAGACAAGGCCATGACCTTGCCACAGATGACCGATGCGGTGACCAAGATCATTCGCGCCGGCAACGAAGGCGGCAAGCACACCCAGGTGTTCATTCGCGGCGATAAAACCGTCGATTACGGCTCCGTCATGGGGGCCATGGGCGGGTTGCAGAAGGCCGGAGTCGGTAATGTTGGCTTGATTACCGAGGCGCCCTGATGCAGCAACAACGAGAGCCAACAGCCTCGGAAAGCTACTTCTGGCCTAGTGTCTGGGCGATTGGCTTGCACGTGCTGGTGTTCGGCATGCTGTTCGTCAGTTTTGCCCTGACGCCGGAGTTGCCGCCGGCCAAGCCGATTGTCCAGGCGACCCTGTACCAACTGAAATCGAAAAGTCAGGCGACCACCCAGACCAATCAGAAGATTGCGGGTGAGGCGAAGAAATCCGCCGCGCGTCAGACCGAAGTCGAACAGATGGAACAGAAAAAGGTCGAGCAGGAAGCGGTGAAGGCTGCGGAACAAAAGAAAGAAGAAGCGGCTCAAAAAGCCGAGGAAGCCAAAAAGGCTGACGAGTCCAAGAAAGCGGATGAGGCGAAGAAGGCTGATGAAGCCAGGAAAGCCGATGAAGCCAAGAAGACTGCGGAAGCTAAAAAGGCCGAAGAGAAGCAATTGGCTGATGTAGCCAAGAAGAAAGCCGAAGAAGAAGCCAAGAAAGAAGCTGAAGAAGAGGCCAAGAAAAAGGCCGCTGAAGAAGCGAAGAAGAAAATCGTCGAAGACGCGAAGAAGAAAGCCGCCGAAGACGCCAAGAAAAAAGCTGAAGCAGACGAGGCGAAGAAGAAAATCGCCGAGGACGCGAAGAAGAAAGCGGCTGCCGATGCTGCGAAGAAAAAGTCGCAGGAAGCAGCACGTAAATCCGCTGAAGAGAAAAAGGCTCAGGCCCTGGCAGATTTGCTTTCCGACACGCCGCAGCGTCAGCAGGCCTTGGCCGATGAGCAGGGCGATGAAGTCGCCGGCAGTTTTGACGATCTGATTCGTGCTCGTGCAGCAGAAGGCTGGGCTCGTCCTCCTTCGGCCCGCAAAGGCATGACGGTCGTGCTGCAAATAGGCATGTTGCCTGATGGTACGGTGACTTCGGTCAGCGTGGCCAAGTCCAGTGGTGATGGTCCGTTTGACGCTTCGGCTGTTGCGGCGGTCAAGAACATTGGTCGATTGACAGAAATGCAGGGAATGAAACCGAGCGATTTTGCTCCCTATCGTTCATTCAAGATGACATTCACACCTGAGGATCTAGCCTTGTGAGAAACCTTCTTCGAGGAATGCTTGTCGTTATTTGCTGCCTGGCAGGGATAGCGGCGGCGGATGAAAAAAACATTCTGGTCACCAGCGGCAGTGATCGGGCAACGCCGATCGCGGTAGTACCGTTCGGCTGGCAGGGCGGCAGCGTGCTGCCGGATGACATGGCGGAAATCATCGGTAACGACCTGCGCAACTCGGGTTACTACTCGCCGATTCCAAAGCAGAACATGATCAGCCTGCCCACCCAGGCCAGCGAAGTCATCTACCGTGACTGGAAGGCCCTGGGCGCCCAGTACATCATGGTCGGCAGCATCGTTCCGGCCGGCGGTCGCCTGCAGGTGCAGTACGCACTGTTCAACGTCGCTACCGAACAGCAAGTGCTGACCGGCAGCGTGTCGGGCAGCGTCGATCAACTGCGCGACATGTCGCACTACATCGCGGACCAGTCGTTCGAAAAACTCACCGGTATCAAAGGTGCGTTCTCGACACGGATGCTCTACGTGACAGCCGAGCGCTTCTCCGAGAAGAACACGCGCTACACGCTGCAACGTTCCGACTATGACGGTGCGCGCGCAGTGACCTTGCTGCAATCGCGTGAGCCGATCCTCTCGCCGCGTTTTGCACCCGATGGCAAGCGCATTGCCTATGTGTCGTTCGAACAGAAGCGCCCGCGCATCTTTGTTCAGCACATCGACACCGGTCGCCGTGAGCAAATCACCAACTTCGAAGGCCTGAATGGCGCGCCAGCCTGGTCGCCGGACGGTTCTCGCCTGGCTTTTGTACTGTCCAAGGACGGTAACCCGGATATTTATGTGATGAATCTGGGGTCGCGTCAGATCAATCGCGTGACCGCAGGTCCTGGCATTAATACCGAACCTTTCTGGGGTAAAGATGGCTCGACTATCTACTTTACGTCCGACCGTGGCGGCAAACCGCAGATCTACAAAACCAGCGCAAGTGGCGGCGGGGCTGAGCGCGTGACGTTTATCGGCAACTACAACGCCAACCCGAAGCTCTCGGCTGACGAAAAGACGCTGGTGATGATTCACCGGCAGGAAGGCTTCACTAATTTCAAGGTGGCGGCTCAGGATTTGCAGCGCGGAAGTGTAAAAATCCTTACAGATAGCACACTTGATGAGTCACCTACTGTTGCGCCCAACGGCACCATGGTAATCTACGCCACCCGCCAGCAGGGCCGGGGAGTCTTGATGCTCGTGTCCATTAATGGACGCGTAAGGCTCCCGCTTCCTACCGCTCAAGGCGAAGTCAGAGAACCTTCCTGGTCCCCTTACCTGAACTGACGCGGCGCTACACGTTTTACTTAACACATTGGGGTTCATTAGGAGTTTCACGATGGAAATGCTGAAGTTTGGTAAGTTTGCTGCGCTGGCTCTGGCCATGGCTGTAGCTGTAGGTTGCTCGTCCAAAGGCGGCGACAATGCCGGTGAAGGCAATGTTGATCCAAACGCTGGTTACGGCGCTAACACTGGTGCTGTTGATGGCTCCCTGAGCGAAGAAGCTGCTCTGCGCGCAATCACCACCTTCTACTTCGAATACGACAGCTCGGACCTGAAGCCAGAAGCCATGCGCGCTCTGGACGTTCACGCCAAAGACCTGAAAGCAAACGGCGCTCGCGTTGTTCTGGAAGGCAACACCGACGAACGTGGTACTCGTGAGTACAACATGGCACTGGGCGAGCGTCGTGCGAAAGCCGTTCAACGCTACCTGGTACTGCAAGGTGTTTCCCCAGCTCAGCTGGAACTGGTTTCCTACGGCGAAGAGCGTCCAGTTGCTACCGGCAACGACGAGCAGTCCTGGGCTCAAAACCGTCGCGTCGAACTGCGTAAGTAATTCGTCATGCGAACGTGCCGTCGTGCTGTAACTGTTTTGGCTCTCAGCCTCGCGCCGCTTGCGGCGTGGGCTGCGGTTCCTGTGGTCGATGACAACTCCGGTTATAACAATAGCGGGAGCAGTTATCCGCCTGCGGGTTACGGTACGAACGGCGCCTATGCCGGGGGAGGGGTTTCGGCCCCTGTCTCGGCACAGGGCGAGCTGTTCAACCAACTGCAACAAATGCAGGAACAGATTTCGCGCCAGCAAGGCGTGATCGAAGTTCTGCAAAACGATGTTTCGCGCATGAAGCAGGAAAGCCTGGAGCGATACCAGGATCTTGATCGGCGCATTGGATCCGGCGGTGCTCCTGCCGTGGCTCCTGAAAATTCTTCTGCCGGTGGCGATATGAATGCCGCCGGTGCAGCAGCGGGCGCGGGTGCAGCTACCCAGCCGCCAGCCGCCAGCAGCGAACCGGGTGATCCGGCGAAGGAAAAGCTCTATTACGATGCTGCCTTCGACCTGATCAAGGCCAAGGATTTCGACAAGGCCAGCCAGGCTTTTTCGGCGTTCCTGCGCAAATACCCGAACAGCCAATACGCGGGTAATGCCCAGTACTGGTTGGGTGAAGTGAACCTGGCCAAAGGCGACCTGCAAGGTGCCGGCCAGGCGTTTGCCAAGGTTTCGCAGCTATATCCCAAGCACGCTAAAGTGCCGGACTCGCTGTACAAGCTCGCTGATGTAGAGCGCCGACTGGGTCATACCGACAAGGTCAAAGGCATTCTGCAACAGGTGGTTGCCCAATATCCGGGGACTTCCGCTGCTCAGCTGGCCCAACGCGATCTGCAGCGCATGTAAGCCTGCTGGCCCGTTTACAAGAAACCCGCGCTTGCCGCGGGTTTTTTCGTTAGAATTCACGCCCTTTTTATGAAACACCGCTTTTTGGAGTCTACGCGTTGGCGGGGTTCCAGAAAGTGCCTGACGGAGGCGGACAGCCTGTTTAGCTGTTACGCCCGTGGCGACTATGCAAGACACATTGAGAATTACCGAAGTTTTTTACTCGTTGCAGGGTGAAACGCGCACTGCCGGGCTGCCCACAGTATTTGTGCGCCTCACCGGTTGCCCATTGCGCTGCCAATACTGCGACAGTGCCTACGCATTCAGCGGCGGCACCATCAGGCCCCTCGACGATATCCTTGAGCAGGTTGCAGGCTTCAAGCCCCGTTACGTCTGCGTGACGGGCGGCGAGCCGCTGGCGCAGCCCAATGCGATTCCCCTGCTCAAGCAATTGTGTGACGCCGGTTACGAAGTGTCGCTGGAAACCAGCGGTGCTTTGGACATCAGTGCCATCGATCCACGGGTCAGTCGGGTGCTCGACCTGAAAACACCAGGATCGAAAGAAGCCCACCGCAATCTTTATGAGAATATCGAGCTACTGACGCCAAACGATCAGGTCAAGTTCGTGATCTGTTCTCGTGAAGACTATGACTGGGCGGTGTCCAAGCTGATTCAGTACGGCCTCGGCCGACGTGCCGGGGAAGTCCTGTTTTCACCGAGCCACCATGACTTGAGCGCGCGCGACCTGGCTGACTGGATTGTCGCGGACAACTTGCCAGTGCGCCTGCAATTGCAGTTGCATAAATATCTTTGGAATGACGAACCGGGGCGCTGAAATGACGGAACAATTGAACACTGCTGAAAAACGTGCGGTCATCCTGCTGTCCGGTGGCCTGGACTCGGCAACCGTAGTGGCCATGGCCCGTGCCGAAGGCTACAGCTGCTATACCATGAGCTTTGACTATGGCCAGCGTCACCGTGCCGAGTTGCATGCCGCTGAACGTATCGCCCGGGATCTGGGTGTGGTCGAGCACAAGGTGATAGGCCTGAACCTGAACGGCATCGGTGGCTCGGCGTTGACCGACAGCTCCATCGATGTACCTGAGGCGCCAAGCGAAGGCATCCCGATTACCTATGTGCCGGCTCGCAACACTGTGTTTCTGTCGCTCGCCTTGGGTTGGGCTGAAGTGCTTGGTGCCCGCGACATCTTTATTGGTGTGAATGCCGTGGACTACTCCGGTTACCCGGACTGCCGTCCCGAGTTTGTCGAGGCTTTCGAACGCATGGCCAACCTGGCGACCAAGGCGGGGGTCGAGGGCAACGGTTTCCGTATTCAGGCACCCCTGCAAAACCTCAGCA
This sequence comes from Pseudomonas purpurea, assembly GCF_039908635.1. Lineage (NCBI taxonomy): Bacteria > Pseudomonadati > Pseudomonadota > Gammaproteobacteria > Pseudomonadales > Pseudomonadaceae > Pseudomonas > Pseudomonas purpurea. The sequence goes on along the minus strand of NZ_CP150918.1, from coordinate 4,385,909 downwards.
AGGCCCAGATCGTTCAGGCGGGCGTAAAGCTCGGTGTCGACTATGGCCTGACAGTGTCCTGCTATCAGGCGGACGATAATGGCCATGCCTGCGGCAAATGCGACAGCTGCCGCCTGCGTGCCGAGGGCTTTGCGGCGGCCGGTATCAGCGACCCAACACCTTATTTTTGATTTATTTTAAATTAGGTGTTGAATAGTCCTTAAAAATCAGTATTATACGCGCACCACACAGCGGGTCGTTAGCTCAGTTGGTAGAGCAGTTGGCTTTTAACCAATTGGTCGTAGGTTCGAATCCCACACGACCCACCATTTTTGGCGGTTTAGAAAATCCGGAAGGCCCACGTAAGTGAGGATTTCCGGGTTTTTTTTTGCCTTCGATTTGAGCCTGGCTCAAACCGGCTGTTCCATCGCGTGACGCAGGTCAGAATGATCTTTTGCATCCGAGGGATATTCTGTAGCCTTGCGCAGCTTCAACGCTGTCTGTGCCTGATGAATACTCACTCTCCCGGCGGTACCCTGAGTGGTCCGGAGCCGGGTGTATACTCGACTTTCGCGCGAAAGCGCCCGCAGGTCTTGCGATCATGACGCAAATTTCCGAACGCCTTCTGGTACAAGCCCACCTCGACGCCAAGCAGCCCAAGCCGCTGAGTGCCGAAGAGCAGGCTCATTACCGCGCTGCCATCGCCGCCGAGCTCAAGGCTCAGGACGCGGTGCTGGTTGCCCACTTCTATTGCGACCCGATCATTCAGGCCCTGGCCGAAGAAACCGGTGGCTGCGTTTCCGATTCTCTGGAAATGGCTCGCTTCGGCAATGCTCACCCGGCCAAGACTGTTGTGGTCGCCGGCGTGAAGTTCATGGGGGAAACCGCCAAGATCCTCAACCCCGAAAAACGTGTGCTGATGCCGACCCTGGAAGCGACCTGCTCGCTGGACCTGGGTTGCCCGGTGGAGGAGTTCTCGGCGTTTTGCGATCAGCACCCCGAGCGCACGGTGGTGGTGTATGCCAATACCTCGGCGGCGGTGAAGGCGCGGGCGGATTGGGTGGTGACATCCAGCTGCGCGCTGGAGATTGTCGAAAGCCTGATGGATAACGGCGAGACGATCATCTGGGGGCCGGACAAGCACCTGGGCACTTACATTCAGCGCAAGACCGGTGCTGACATGCTGCTCTGGGACGGTGCCTGCATCGTTCACGAAGAGTTCAAGGCCAAGCAGCTGGAAGACATGAAAGCGCTGTACCCGGATGCCGCCATCCTGGTGCACCCGGAGTCGCCGACGGCGGTGATCGAGTTGGCTGACGCGGTAGGCTCTACCAGTCAGTTGATCGCCGCTGCGCAAAGCCTGCCGAACAAAACCCTGATCGTGGCCACCGACCGCGGCATTTTCTACAAAATGCAGCAGCTGTGCCCGGACAAGGTCTTTATCGAGGCGCCAACCGCCGGTAATGGCGCGGCGTGCCGCAGTTGCGCGCATTGCCCATGGATGGCGATGAACACCCTTGAGCGCACACTGCAGTGCCTGCGTGAGGGCTCGGGCGAGATTTTTGTCGACCCGGCCTTGATCCCGCAGGCGATTCGCCCGCTCAAGCGCATGCTCGACTTCACGGCGGCAGCGCGGATGAAACTGGCAGGTAACGCCTGATCGCTTCTGCGGCGAGGGAGCTTGCTCCCGCTGGAGCGCGGAGCGGCCCCTAAACCCGCTGACTCGGTTTGTCAGTCAAAGGCGCATTGCAAAATTTTGCGACTGCTGCGCTGTCGAGCGGGAGCAAGCTCCCTCGCCACAGAGTTCGGCGTTGAGGCGGATTATTTTTTCTTCTTCGGGATCCGTACCAGTTGGCTGTCGGAATAGATGTCGTGCCAGCTGCGTTTCTGTTTGTCGAAGAGCATCCAGAAAAAGCCCAGGCCTGCGCACAGCAGGGAAGCGATCGACACCACAAAGCGCAGCAGCGCCTGCCACAGGCTGATGGCCGAGCCGTCGGCGTTCTGGACGCGGATGCACCACACCTGCATGCCCAGCGTCTGCCCTGACCAGGTCCAGAACCTGGCGAAGAACCCAAACAGTACAAACAGCAGGATGGTCGAGAACAGTGGATCGCCGTCCAGTGCGCCCGCGTCGGTCATGGTGCGCATTCTCTCTTCGCCAAGGATTGCCATCTGCACCATCTTGTAGAGGCCGCCCGTCACGATCAGCAGGGCGGTGCACAGCAGGAAGTCATAGAACATCGCGGCCAGGCGACGACCCAGGCCGGCGACGGGAAATTCGCCCTGGGGGGTGAGCAGGTGTTTCGACATGGCACGGCTCTCGGAGAAAAAAGAAGCCATTTTACGGAATAACGCGCATAAAAAAGCCCCTGATGTCAGCATCAGGGGCTTTTTGTCGCAGAAGATCAGCCTTCTGCTTGTACTTCGTCAGCCTGCATGCCTTTTTGGCCCTGCACAGCGATGAAGGTGACTTTCTGGCCTTCTTTCAGGCTCTTGAAGCCGTTGCCTTGAATGGCACGGAAATGCACGAACAGATCCGGGCCGCTTTCTGGAGTGATAAAACCAAAACCTTTCTCGTCGTTAAACCACTTGACGGTGCCGCTCTGACGTTGGGACATTTCTTATTTCCTTTGACGCAAAAATTGATGACAGCCTCTTTCTCATGAAAGAGTACTGGGGCTGGTTGCAGGAAAGTAGAAAGACGTCGAACGGGTTGTAGCAAACTTGTTGGCTACTGCCCAGGTCACGATTCCAAGCGACCCATGCAAACACAGTGAACAAACTTTACGCCAACTACGGGAGAAAAAACAAGCCCCCGCGAAGCCCCGGTTTTACTCGGGTTACGGGTACTTGGTGAGTCCGTTAGAGCGGGCTTATTCGATAGCGTTGTTCAGTTGTTTTCGATCGTTATAAGTAAGGTTCATATTCGAAACGGCGCACTGTTTTATGGCGGTTGCGTTACAGATTAGTGCACGCTTAACGCAACCGCGTTACGTATAGAAACAGTCAATCAACCACGATAGTAGCGTTGTGGAACAAATGGCATTTTGCTTACAAGCAAAGGCACCTTTTTCCCACGTACTATTGCCCAAACTTGGGTATCCAGTGCCATGTAGGCACTGTTGAGGTAACCCATGGCCAAAGGACCGCCCAGGGTCGGCCCGAAGCCGCCACTGCACACGGTGCCGATGATTTCACCCGCTTCGTTGACGATTTCTGCGCCTTCACGCACCGGTGTGCGTTCCTGCGGCAGCAAACCGACGCGTTTGCGGCTGACACCGCTCTGTTGCTGGGCGAACACGGTTTCGGCACCCGGGAAGCCTCCGGCGCGTGCGCCATCGGCGCGACGTGGCTTGGAGATGGCCCACAGCAGGCTGGCTTCAATCGGTGTGGTCTCGGTGTTCATGTCGTGGCCATAGAGGCACAGGCCGGCTTCCAGGCGCAGCGAGTCACGGGCGCCAAGGCCGATGGCGGCGACTTCAGGCTCGGCCAGCAAGGCGCGGGCCAGGGCTTCGGCGTTGGCGGCCGGTACGGAAATTTCGAAACCGTCTTCGCCGGTGTAGCCCGAACGGCTGACGAAGCAGTCGACGCCCAGCAGTGTCACGCGGGCGAACTGCATGAATGTCATCTTCGCCACTGTAGGTGCGAGGCGCGCGAGCACGGTGACCGCTGCCGGGCCTTGCAGGGCGAGCAGGGCGCGTTCTTCAAACAAGGGCTCGATGCTGCACTGAGCGCCAATGTGCTGGCGCAGGTGCGCCAGGTCCTGATCCTTGCAGGCGGCGTTGACCACCAGGAACAGTTCATCATTGCCCAGGTTGGCGACCATCAGGTCGTCGAGGATGCCACCACTTTCGTTGGTGAACATTGCATAGCGCTGCATGCCCACCGGCAGGTCGATGATGTCCACCGGAACCAGGGTTTCCAGAGCCTTGGCGGCATTGGCGCCGGTCAGGCGGATCTGGCCCATGTGCGAGACATCGAACAACCCGGCTTGATCACGGGTGTGCTGGTGCTCTTTCATCACACCGAGCGGGTATTGCACCGGCATGTCGTAGCCGGCGAACGGCACCATGCGGGCGCCGAGTTCGAGGTGCAGTGCGTGGAGCGGGGTTTTCGACAGTTGTTCGGTGGACATGCGTAGCTCCTTGAAAATGTGGTTCGGGATCAGGATAAAAGCCCCTCACCCCAGCCCTCTCCTGGAGGGAGAGGGGGCTAGTTACGTTCTCTCCCGCAAGAGAGAAGAAAAATCAGTGATCAGCATTCGATAATGTTGACCGCCAAACCGCCACGGGCGGTTTCCTTGTATTTGCTTTTCATGTCGGCGCCGGTCTGGCGCATGGTGCGGATGACCTTGTCCAGGGAGACAAAGTGCTGACCGTCGCCACGCAGGGCCATGCGCACCGCGTTGATGGCTTTGACCGAGCCCATGGCGTTGCGCTCGATACACGGCACTTGCACCAGCCCGCCAATCGGGTCGCAGGTCAGGCCGAGGTTGTGTTCCATGCCGATTTCGGCGGCGTTCTCCACCTGCTGCACCGTCCCGCCGAGGACTTCGCACAGGGCGCCGGCCGCCATGGAGCAGGCCACGCCGACTTCACCCTGACAGCCGACTTCCGCGCCGGAGATCGAGGCGTTTTCCTTGTACAGAATGCCGATGGCGGCGGCGGTCAGCAGAAAGCGCACCACGCCGTCGTCATTGGCACCGGGGATGAAGCGCATGTAGTAATGCAACACTGCCGGAATGATTCCGGCCGCACCGTTGGTGGGCGCCGTGACCACGCGCCCGCCATTGGCGTTTTCTTCGTTGACCGCCAGGGCGTACAGGTTGACCCAGTCCAGCACCGACAGCGGATCGCGCAGTGACGATTCCGGGTTCTTGCACAGTTGCCGATGCAGCGCCGCCGCACGGCGCTTGACCTTCAAGCCACCGGGCAGGATGCCTTCGTTGCGGCAACCGGCGGCGACGCAGTCCTGCATCACTTGCCAGATTTTCAGCAGGCCGGCGCGGGTTTCCGCCTCCGGGCGCCAGGCACTTTCGTTGGTCAGCATCACCTGGCTGATGGACAGCCCGTAAGTGGCGCAATGGCCGAGCAGGTCCTTGGCGCTTTTGAACGCAAAGGTCAGGGGCGTGGCGTCTTCGACGATGCGGTCGGCGCCGGCGGCGTCTTCATCAACCACGAAACCGCCGCCCACCGAGTAGTACTCACGGCTGCGAATCTGGATGCCGGCGGCATCAAAGGCACGAAAGATCATGCCGTTGGGGTGATAGGCCAATGGCTTGCGGATCATCGCCAGGTGGAGTTTTTCATTGAATTCGATGACGTGCTCACCGAGCAGGTTCAGGCGACCGCTGCTGCGAATCTCATGCAGGCGGGCGGCGATGTTTTCGGTGTTCACGGTGTCCGGGTGTTCACCTTCCAGGCCCAGCAATACAGCCTTGTCGCTGCCGTGGCCTTTGCCAGTGGCGCCGAGCGAGCCGTAGAGCTCGACTTTGACGCAGGTGGTGTCTTTGAGCTGGTTTTCACGGCGCAGGCCTTCGACGAAGCGCGCAGCGGCACGCATCGGGCCGACGGTGTGGGAGCTGGAGGGGCCGATGCCAATCTTGAACAGGTCGAACACGCTTAACGACATGGTTGTTCTCCGGTTTCTTGTTATAGGAGTGACTGAGGCTGGTGCAAGGCGTAGATCCCCTGTGGGAGCGAGCCTGCTCGCGAAAGCGGACTGACTTTCACCATCAATGTCGACTGAAAGACCGCTATCGCGAGCAAGCTCGCTCCCACAAGGTTTTGTGTTGTTCTTGAAAGAGGGGGCGAGCGAACCCGCCCCCCACATTTTTAAGCGTAGCTTTCGATCGACGGGCAGGCGCAGATCAGGTTGCGGTCGCCAAACACGTTGTCGACCCGGCCGACCGGTGGCCAGTACTTGGCTTCGATCAGCGACGCCACCGGATACACCGCTTGCTCACGGCTGTAGGGATGGCTCCACTCGCCGACGATTTCCGCCGCGGTGTGCGGGGCGTTTTTCAGCGGGTTGTCGTCCTTGTCCAGCGTGCCGTTTTCCACCGCGCGGATTTCTTCGCGGATGCGGATCATGGCGTCGCAGAAGCGGTCCAGCTCTTCTTTTGATTCACTTTCGGTCGGCTCGATCATCAGCGTGCCGGCCACCGGGAACGACATGGTCGGGGCGTGGAAACCGAAGTCGATCAGGCGCTTGGCGACGTCATCGACGCTGATGCCGCTGCTGTCTTTCAACGGACGCAGGTCGAGGATGCATTCGTGCGCCACCAGGCCGTTGCTGCCGGTGTACAGAACCGGGTAGTGCTCTTCAAGGCGACGGGAGATGTAGTTGGCATTCAGGATCGCCAGTTGCGAAGCACGCTTGAGGCCCGCGCCGCCCATCATCCGAATGTACATCCAGGTGATCGGCAGAATGCTCGCGCTGCCGAACGGTGCCGCGCAGACCGCGCCTTCCTTGCGCGCCATGGTGCCGTGCCCCGGCAGGAACGGCGTCAGGTGGGATTTCACGCCAATCGGGCCGACGCCCGGGCCGCCACCGCCGTGGGGGATGCAGAAGGTTTTGTGCAGGTTCAGGTGGGACACGTCGCCGCCGAACTTGCCTGGTGCGCACAGGCCGACCATGGCGTTCATGTTGGCGCCGTCGATGTACACCTGGCCGCCGTTGTCATGAATGATCCCGCAGATTTCGCGGATGCTTTCTTCGAACACACCGTGGGTCGAGGGGTAAGTGATCATCAGCGCGGCGAGGTGTTCGCGGTGCTCGATGGCTTTGGCGCGCAGGTCTTCGATGTCGACGTTGCCGCGTGCGTCGCAAGCGGTCACGACCACTCGCATGCCAGCCATGTTGGCGGTGGCCGGGTTGGTGCCGTGGGCCGAGGATGGGATCAGGCAGATGTCGCGGCGCTCTTCGCCACGGCTCTGGTGATAGGCACGGATCGCCAACAAGCCAGCGTATTCACCTTGGGAACCGGCGTTCGGTTGCAGCGAGATCGCGTCGTAACCGGTGGCAGCGCAGAGCATCGCTTCCAGTTCATCGGTCAGTTGCTGGTAACCGGCGCTTTGCTCGGTCGGGGCGAACGGGTGCAGGGCGCCGAATTCGGCCCAGGTCACCGGGATCATTTCGCTGGCGGCGTTGAGTTTCATGGTGCACGAACCCAGCGGGATCATGGTGCGATCCAGGGCCAGGTCCTTGTCGGCGAGCTTGCGCAGGTAGCGCATCAGCTCGGTTTCCGAGTGATAACGGTTGAATACCGGGTGGCTGAGGATCGGCGATTGGCGCACCAGCGCGGCCGGGATTGTGCGTTGAACGGAGGCGGCGAGGGCGGCGAAGTCCGGCAGTGTTTTGCCGTCGGCCAGCAAGGCCCAGAGGGTTTCCACATCAGCTTGCGACGTGGTTTCGTCGAGGGACAGGCCCAGTCGTTCACCCTCTACCACACGCAGGTTGATGCGCTGGGCGCGGGCCTTGTCGTGCAGCGCAGCGGTTTGCACGCCAGTGTTCAGGGTCAGGGTGTCGAAGAAGCTTGCTTGCTCAACCGCAACGCCCAATGCGCTCAAGCCTTTGGCGAGGATCGCGGTCAGGTGATGAATGCGGTTGGCGATCTGCGTCAGGCCTTTAGGGCCGTGGTACACGGCGTACATGCTGGCGATGTTGGCCAGCAGCACTTGGGCGGTGCAGATGTTGCTGGTGGCTTTCTCGCGGCGGATATGTTGCTCGCGGGTTTGCATGGCCAGACGCAAGGCCGGCTTGCCGAAGCGGTCCACGGAGACACCGACCAGACGGCCCGGCATGTCACGCTTGAACGCATCTTTGGTGGAAAAGTACGCCGCGTGTGGGCCACCGAAGCCCAGCGGGACGCCGAAGCGTTGGGCGCTGCCGATGGCCACGTCGGCACCGAACTCGCCCGGCGGGGTCAGCACGGTCAGGGCCAGCAGGTCGGCGGCCACGGCCACCAGCGCGTTGGCGGCGTGGAAGCGTTCGGTCAGTTCGCGGTAATCGAACAGGTCACCATTGCTCGCCGGGTATTGCAGCAGGGCACCGAAGTAGGTGCTGACATCAGTCAGTTCACGCTCGTCGCCGACCACCACGTCAATGCCCAACGGCTCGGCACGGGTGCGCAGCACGTCGAGGGTTTGCGGGTGGCAATGGATGGAGGCGAAGAACGCATGGCTGCTTTTGTTCTTGCTCAGGCGTTTGCAGAAGGTCATGGCTTCGGCAGCGGCGGTGGCTTCGTCGAGCAGGGAGGCGTTGGCGATCGGCAGGCCGGAGAGGTCGCTGATCAGGGTCTGGAAATTCAGCAGTGCTTCGAGGCGGCCCTGGGAAATTTCTGGCTGGTACGGGGTGTACGCGGTGTACCAGGCCGGGTTTTCCAGCAGGTTGCGCAGGATCGGCGACGGCGTGTGGCAGTTGTAGTAGCCCTGGCCGATGTAGGTCTTGAACAGTTGGTTCTTGGCGGCGATGGCTTTGATCGACGCCAGTGCGTCGGCTTCGCTCAGGCCAGCGCCGAGGTCCAGCACGCTGGTGCCTTTGATGCTGTCGGGAATGACGCTGGCGCTCAGGGCTTCCAGGGAATCAAAGCCCAGGCTGTTGAGCATGGCTTGCTCGTCGCCTGAACGCGGGCCGATGTGACGCGCGATGAATTCGTTGGCGGTGCTCACACTTACAGAAACAGGAGGTACTTGGGTCATGTCGGCGCTCCTCAGGCTTCGGCTTGGGCTTTGATCAGGCGGTCGTAGGCGTCCTGATCCAGCAGTTGGCCGACAGCGGCGGCATCGGCCGGGATGAAGCGGAAGAACCAGCCTTCGCCCAGCGGCGCTTCATTGACCAGCTCCGGGTTGCCTTCGAGCGCCGAGTTGGTTTCGACCACTTCACCGGTCAGCGGCATGTACACGCCGCTGGCGGCTTTTACCGATTCAACGGTGGCGGCTTCTGCGCCTTGCTCATAGGCCTGCAATTCCGGCAGTTGCACATACACCACGTCGCCCAGGGCGTTCTGTGCGAAGGCGGTGATGCCGACTGTCACGCTGCCGTCAGCTTCGGTGCGCAGCCATTCGTGATCTTCAGTAAAACGCAACTCGCTCATGGAAACTCCTCGGGGGCCAGATTCGTCTGGTGGACGCGATTGAATGCTCGTGCAGGGCAGAGCTGTTATGGATAAAGACATAGCAAAAACGCGGCCAATGTTTTTTATTCGTTATAAATCAACGAGTTAATTGTTTCTCAGGAAGATGTCAGTGACATGGTTGTAGCGAAAACGCTACAGCTCGGGGCGAGGAGAAAAGACGATGGGGATCAAAGCCTTGCGTAGCGCAGGCGAAACGGCTGTGTAGCGAAATCGTTCCGCTGTAGCGCTTTCAGTACAGATGGAGGTCGGTTTTGATTGGGTGAGTTTTGTGGTGCGGCGCAGGGCCTCATCGCGAACAAGCTCGCTCCCACACTGGTTTGCATCGGTCACACATTATGTGATCACCGGAAATCCCCTGTGGGAGCGAGCTTGCTCGCGATGGCGATTTCAGGCCTTGCCGGGAATCCCGTACTTGCGCAATCGGTGGGCGATGGCGGTGTGGGAGGTTTGCAGGCGGCTGGCCAGTTGGCGGGTCGAGGGGTAGTTGACGTAGAGCTTTTCCAGCAGGGTCTTCTCGAAGGCTTCCATGGCTTGTTCGAGGCTGTCGACGTCGGTGTCGCTCTGGCGCGCTACGGAGGTGCCGGCGATGTCCAGGTCACCGATGTCCACCAGGCTGCTTTCACAAATGGCGGCGGCGCGGAAGATCACGTTCTGCAATTGCCGCACATTCCCCGGCCAGCGGTTACCGAGCAGGGCCGGGTAGGTGCCGGGCGCCAGACGACAGACCGGGCGCTGGATTTGCGCGCAGGCCTGCTGCATGAAGTAGCGCGCCAGCAACAGGATGTCCTGGCCGCGTTCGCGCAGCGGCGGCACGGCGACGTTGAGCACGTTGAGGCGATAGAACAGGTCTTCGCGAAAGGTGCCTTCGCTGACCATTTTTTCCAGGTCACGGTGGGTTGCACTGAGGATCCGCACGTTGACCTTGACCTCACGGTCGCCGCCCACGCGCCGGAAGCTGCCGTCATTGAGGAAGCGCAGCAGTTTGGCCTGCAAGTACGGCGACATTTCGCCGATCTCGTCGAGAAACACCGTGCCCTGGTTAGCCAGCTCCATCAGCCCCGGTTTACCGCCGCGTTGTGCGCCGGTGAAGGCGCCGGGGGCATAGCCGAACAGTTCGCTTTCGGCGAGGTTCTCCGGCAATGCCGCACAGTTCAATGCCAGGAACGGCGCACTGTGCCGGGCACTGATGGCGTGGCAGGCGCGGGCCACCAGTTCTTTGCCGGTGCCAGTTTCGCCCTGGATCAGCAGCGGCGCATCCAGCGCCGCCACCCGTTGCGCACGGGCCTTGAGGGTGCGGATGGCGGCAGATTCGCCGAGCAGTGCATCAAACCCTTCGGCGTGATCGTGGTGCAATGCCGACAGTTGCTCGCCGATGCGGTTGGGTTGATACAGGGTCAGCAGGGCACCGGCGTCGGTAATCGGCGTGGCGTCCAGCAGCAAGGTCTGGCCGTTGAGGGTGATTTCGCGCAACGGCAAGCGAAAGCCCTGTTCCAGCAAGGTATCCAGCAACGTCGGGTCGGCGAACAGTTCGGCGACGCTTTCCCCGGCCGGCTCGCGGCCATACAAGGTGATCAGCGCCGGGTTGGCCAGCAACACGTTGCCGGCGCTGTCGAGGGCCAGCACCGGGTCGGTCATCGCGGCGAGCAGAGCGTCGAGTTGCAAGTGTCGACGTTGACCGGGAAGGATGTCGACCACCGTCACCGCTTGCACGCCATGTACGCTGAACAACGCATCGCGCAGTTCTTCGAGCACCTGGGGGCTGAGGGTCGGGGCGTCGATGTAGACGTTGGGCGGAACCATTTCCACGGCATCCAGGTTGAGATTGCGCCCACCGAGCAAGGCCAGGACTTCCTGGGTGATGCCGACGCGGTCGATGAAGCTGACGTGGATACGCATGGGGCGTTTCAGTGTTCTGGATTGCGGAGGGTGGCCAGTATGCCTTGGGGCGGGTCAATGGTGAAATGCACGGTGCTTTTCCGGCGGATATAGATCCCCTGTGGGAGCGAGCTTGCTCGCGATGACGGACGGACATTCAGCATGGATGTTGACTGAAAGACCGCTATCGCGAGCAAGCTCGCTCCCACAGGGATTTGGGGTGTTCGGGGGAGCAGGGCTCACTCCAAATGTTCAGGATTCACCGGGTCGCCAGACTTCATATTCAGTTGCACCCGCACATCTTCAAACATCGCGTCGTAGTGCTTGTGTACCGAGCCGATCTGGCTATGTGTCCTGGGGATTCCGTGCCGCTCGGCGATTTTTGTCACGTTGCTGGCAAAGTTATAGGCCTGATCCTTGGGCAGGAAGAACGACTCTTTCATCTCTTTGCCCTGCATGGTGCCGTGCACGGTGAACAACATCCCTTTGCCTTCCTTGGGATCCTGGGTGACTTCATAGTCGATGCACACGTTATAGCTGACATCGTCATTGTTCAGCGCATGGCGTTCTATGTGCAAGTGACCGGGTTCGAACGTGGCCATCAGCGTTTCTCCTTCGAAGGCATTGGAGAAGGGCAGACCTGACGCCTGCCCCTGGAGTTTTTTTATTGGTAGGTGATGCCAGGTTGCGCCGTGCTGATACGGGTGCCGGCCTTACCCTGGACGATCGCTTCGATGTCCGAGAGTGAACCGATGACCGCGACTTTGCCAGTGTTGCGAGCGAACTCGCAGGCCGCCTGGACTTTCGGGCCCATGGAGCCCGCGGCGAAGCCGAGTTTTTCCATTTCGTCAGGGTGAGCCTGGGCAATGGCTTTCTGGGTAGGCTTGCCGAAGTCGATGAACGCCGCGTTGACGTCGGTGGCGATCACCAGCAATTCGGCATCCAACTGTTCGGCCAGCAGCGCCGAGCACAGGTCCTTGTCGATCACCGCTTCGATGCCCTTGAGCTTGCGGTTTTCGTCGTACATGGTCGGGATGCCGCCACCGCCCGCGCAAATCACGATGCTGCCTTTGTCCAACAGCCACTTGATCGGGCGGATTTCGAAGATGCGTTTGGGTTTCGGGCTGGCCACCACACGGCGGAACTTGTTGCCATCCGGGGCAATCGCCCAGCCTTTTTCAGCCGCCAGGGCTTCGGCTTCGGCCTTGGAGTAGACCGGGCCGATAGGCTTGGTCGGGTGTTTGAAGGCCGGGTCGTTGGCGTCGACTTCCACCTGGGTCAGCAGGGTCGCGAACGGTACTTCGAAGTCCAGCAGGTTGCCCAGTTCCTGTTCGATGATATAGCCGATCATGCCTTCGGTTTCGGCACCGAGCACGTCCAGCGGGTAAGGAGAAACAGAGGTGTATGCCGCCGCTTGCAGCGACAGCAGGCCGACTTGCGGGCCATTGCCGTGTGCGATCACCAGTTGATTGCCGGGGTGAATCTTGGCGATCTGTTCGGTGGCGATCCGGATATTGGCGCGTTGATTGTCCGCGGTCATGGGTTCACCACGGCGCAGAAGGGCGTTACCGCCCAGTGCAACGACGATACGCATAATGCAGTCCTTTCAGAATTCGGTGATCCCGTAGGAGAGGCTTTTGTGGCGAGCGAGCTTGCTCGCGCTCGAGTGCGCAGCGCTCGCATCAGGTGATACGCGGTGTACCTGACGCGATGCGGTTGATGCCTTTGCGACTGCTGCGCAGCCGAGCGGGAGCAAGCTCCCTCGCCACAAAATGCGGCCTCCACAGGAGGGAAACGTCGGTCCTTAGATATCAGCCAGTGCCGACACCAGGATCGCCTTGATGGTGTGCATGCGGTTTTCCGCTTGCTCGAAGGCGATGTTGGCCGGCGACTCGAAGACGTCTTCGGTGACTTCTACGCCGTTGGCCAGGTGCGGATACCGCGCGGCGATGTCCTTGCCAACCTTGGTTTCGCTGTTGTGGAACGCCGGCAGGCAGTGCATGAATTTCACCCGCGGGTTGCCCGAGGCCTTCATCATCTTGGCGTTGACCTGGTACGGCAGCAGTTGCTCGATACGCTCGTCCCACGCTTCAACCGGCTCACCCATCGATACCCAGATATCGGTGTGGATGAAGTCCACGCCCTTGACTGCTTCTTTCGGGTCTTCGGTGATGGTGATGCGAGCGCCGCTTTCGATGGCGAAGGCGTTGCACTGATCGATGAAGTCCTGATGGGGCCACAGCGCTTTCGGCGCGCCGATGCGCACGTCCATGCCCAGTTTCGCGCCGATCATCAGCAGCGAGTTGCCCATGTTGTAGCGGGCGTCGCCCAGGTAGGCGTAGCTGATGTCATGCAGCGGCTTGTCGCTGTGCTCGCGCATGGTCAGGGTGTCGGCGATCATTTGGGTCGGGTGGAATTCAGCGGTCAGGCCGTTGAACACCGGTACACCGGCGAACTTCGCCAGCTCCTCGACGATCTCCTGCTCAAAGCCACGGTATTCGATGGCATCGAACATCCGGCCCAGAACGCGGGCGGTGTCTTTCATGCTTTCCTTGTGGCCGATTTGCGACGACACCGGGTCGATGTAGGTGACGTGAGCGCCCTGATCGTGGGCAGCTACTTCGAAGGCGCAGCGGGTGCGGGTCGAGGTTTTTTCGAAGATCAGCGCGATGTTCTTGCCTTTGAGGTGCGGCTGTTCGGTGCCGGTGTACTTGGCGCGTTTCAGGTCGCGGGACAGGTCCAGCAGGTAGTGCAGCTCGCGATTGGTATGGTGCATCAGCGAGAGCAGGCTACGGTTGCGCATGTTGAAAGCCATTTTGGATCTCCTTGGGTTTCGGTTATCCCCTTGCCTCGCGCTTTATAAGGACGAGGCAAGGCACACAAATTAATAGTCGATTGGGTCGCGGATGATCGGGCAGGTCATGCAGTGGCCGCCGCCACGGCCCCGGCCGAGTTCGCCGGCGCTGATGGTGATGACCTCGATCCCGGCCTTGCGCAGCAGGGTGTTGGTGTAGGTGTTGCGGTCGTAACCGATCACCACGCCAGGCTCCACGGCCACCACGTTGTTACCGTCGTCCCACTGCTCGCGCTCGGCGGCGAAGCTGTTGCCGCCGGTTTCCACCACACGCAGGGCCTTGAGGTTGAGGGCCTTGGCGACGGTGTCGATGAAGCTGGTTTCTTCGCGGCGAATGTCGATGCCGCCCGGTTTGCTTTCATCAGGGCGCAGGGTGAAGGCGACGATCTGGTTCACGACTTCCGGGAATACCGTCACCAGGTCGCGGTCGCAGAAGCTGAACACGGTGTCCAGGTGCATCGCGGCGCGGGATTTCGGCAGGCCGGCAACGATCACGCGTTCCACCGCTTTGTGTTTGAACAAGCTGATTGCAAGCTGGCCGATGGCCTGGCGGGACGAGCGTTCGCCCATACCGATCAACACCACGCCGTTACCGATGGGCATTACGTCGCCACCTTCCAGCGTGGCGTTGCCGTGTTCCTGATCCGGGTCGCCGTACCAGACCTGGAAGTCGGCATTGGTGAACTCGGGGTGGAACTTGTAGATGGCGCTGGTCAGCAGAGTTTCCTGACGTCGCGCTGGCCAGTACATCGGGTTCAGCGTCACGCCACCGTAGATCCAGCAAGTGGTGTCGCGGGTGAACTGGGTGTTCGGCAGCGGCGGCAGAATGAAGCTGGTGTGGCCGAGGAAGTCGCGGAACATCTCGATGGTCTTGCCACCGAAGCTGCTCGGCAGGTCATCGGCGGACACGCCGCCGATCAGGAACTCGGCGATCTTGCGCGGCTCCAGGCTGCGCAGCCATGAACCGACTTCGTTGACCAGGCCCAGACCCACCTGGTTGGCGGTGATCTTGCGTTCCAGGATCCAGTCCAGCGCTTCGGGGATGGCGACGATGTCGGTCAGCAGGTTGTGCATTTCCAGCACATCGATATCGCGTTCACGCATCTTGGTGACGAAGTCGAAGTGGTCGCGCTTGGCCTGGGCAACCCAGAGCACGTCGTCAAAGAGCAGTTCGTCGCAGTTGTTCGGGGTCAGCCGCTGATGGGCCAGGGCCTGGGGAGCAAACCATGACTTTGCGCAGTTTGCCGGCTTCGGAATGTACGCCGTACTTAACTTTTTCCGTGGTCATTACAGTGATCCTCCAGATGACATAACAGAACGGGTGTTACAGGGTCAGGAAGCCGTCGTAGAGTCCGTAAGCCGCCACGAGGGCGCCCACGACCACTGCGGCAAAAATCAGCTTCTCGACGTTGGTGAAAATCGGTTTGCCCAACTCCAGCTTGGCCTTGGCGAACAGGATCGCGCCGGGGGCATACAGCAGGGCGGACAGCAGCAGGTATTTGACCCCGCCGGCGTAGAGCAGCCAGATCGCGTAGATCAGGGCAATGCTGCCGATGACCAGGTCTTTCTTGCGTTCGGCCAGGGCTTTTTCGTAGCTCTCGCCACGCACCGCCAACAGCACCGCATACGCCGCCGACCACAGGTAAGGCACCAGGATCATCGAGGTGGCGAGGTAGATCAGCGATAGGTAAGTACTGGCCGAGAACAGGGTGATGATCAGGAAAATCTGCACCATCGCATTGGTCAGCCACAGGGCATTGACTGGCACGTGGTTGGCGTTTTCGCGGCGCAGGAACTCCGGCATGGTGTGGTCTTTGGCAGCGGCGAACATGATCTCCGCACACAGCAGCACCCACGACAGCAGCGCGCCGAGCAAGGAAATGATCAGGCCGACGCTGATCAGCACCGCGCCCCAGTGACCGACCACGTGCTCCAGCACGGCGGCCATCGACGGGTTCTGCAGTTTGGCCAGTTCCGGCTGAGTCATGATGCCCAGCGACAGCACGTTCACCAGCATCAGGAACAGCAGCACGGTGATGAAGCCGATGACGGTGGCTTTACCCACGTCCGAGCGTTTTTCGGCGCGGGACGAGAAGATGCTCGCGCCTTCGATACCGATGAACACCCACACGGTGACCAGCATCATGTTGCGCACCTGGTTCATCACACTGCCCAGGTCCGGGTTTTTGATGCCCCAGATGTCGGCGGTGAAGATCTCCAGTTTGAAAGCGAAGATCGCGATCAGCACAAACAACAGCAGCGGCACGACCTTGGCGACGGTGGTCACCAGGTTGATGAACGCCGCTTCCTTGATCCCGCGCAGCACCAGGAAGTGCACGGCCCAGAGCAGCACGGAGGCGCCCACCACGGCCGCTACGGTGTTGCCTTCGCCGAAAATCGGGAAGAAATAACCCAGGGTGCTGAACAGCAGGACGAAGTAACCGACGTTGCCCAGCCAGGCACTGATCCAGTAGCCCCAGGCGGACGAGAAACCCATGTAGTCGCCAAAACCGGCCTTGGCATAGGCGTAGACACCGCCATCAAGGTCAGGCTTGCGGTTGGCCAGGGTCTGGAAGACGAACGCGAGGGTCAACATGCCGACGGCGGTGATGGCCCAACCGATGAGGACTGCACCGACGTCGGCGCTGGCGGCCATGTTTTGCGGCAAAGAGAATATCCCGCCACCAATCATCGAGCCGACAACAAGAGCGACTAACGCACCCAGTCGTAGTTTTCCGGGGGATTCAGACATTGCATGACTCCAATGCAGGAGAAGAGAGACAACAGCGTAGATCTGTTAGCAAATCAATCAGCTGACTTAGATCAGTGCATGGGTACATTCCATTGTTAATGAATGACTTGTGGTGCCATCCGGAGTGAAACTGTTATGCCCGGAAAGACCGGTGCAGAGCCTTCAGTTAATATCAAACGGGAATAACTCCTATTGCCGAGGCGTTTGAAGCTAGTTCCTTTTCACGAATGTGCAAATTTTTGACATCTGTTTTCAGCACAGGATTGATTTATCGCTACTCGCACACAAAACTGGCAAATCGCTACTGACTCATAGATTCATCAGTTCTAAATAAAAGGTGTTTGTTGGTGTTATCTAATAAACGTGATGGGCCTTTACCTCTTTAGTTGAATGCACCGTTGTTACGGTTTCGCAGGCGTGACCCGAACGGGATGGAGAAACAACAATGTCGCAACCGGCGCAAAAGCTTCGACTCAGTGCGTTGATCGCCCTGGTGGTGGGTTCGATGATTGGCGGGGGGATCTTTTCCTTGCCGCAGAACATGGCCGCCCGGGCCGATGCCGGGGCCGTGCTGATTGGTTGGGCGATCACCGCCGTGGGCATGTTGACCCTGGCATTCGTGTTCCAGACCTTGGCCAACCGCAAGCCGGAACTCGACTCCGGGGTGTACGCCTACGCCAAGGCCGGGTTTGGCGACTACATGGGTTTTTCGTCGGCCTGGGGTTACTGGATCAGCGCCTGGCTGGGCAACGTCGGTTACTTCGTTCTGTTATTCAGCACCCTGGGCTATTTCTTTCCGGTGTTCGGGCAGGGCAACACGCCCATCGCCATCGGCTGTGCCTCGGTGTTGCTGTGGGCGGTGCACTTTTTGGTGATGCGCGGGATCAAGGAGGCGGCGTTCATCAATCAACTGACCACCGTGGCCAAGATCGTGCCGCTGGTGATGTTCATCGTGATCGCCGCAGTGGCGTTCAAGGCTGACATTTTTACCCGCGATATCTGGGGCCGCAGTAACCCGAATTTCGGCGGCGTGATGGATCAGGTGCGCAACATGATGCTGGTCACCGTGTTCGTGTTTATCGGCATCGAAGGCGCCAGCGTATATTCGGCCCGCGCTGAGAAACGCTCGGATGTTGGCCGTGCCACGGTCATTGGTTTTCTCGGGGTGCTGGCGTTGCTGGTGCTGGTGAACGTGCTGTCGCTGGGGATCATGAGCCAGCCTGAGCTGGCCCAATTGCAGAACCCGTCGCTGGCGGCGGTGCTCGAACACATCGTCGGGCCGTGGGGCGCGCTGCTGATCAGCATTGGCCTGGCGGTGTCCTTGCTCGGTGCGTTGCTGTCGTGGGCGCTGCTGTGTGCCGAGATTCTGTTCGCCACGGCCCGGGACAAGACCATGCCGGCGTTCCTGACGAAGGAAAACGCCAACCATGTGCCGGTCAATGCGCTGTGGCTGACCAACGTGATGATTCAGATTTTCCTGTTGATCACACTGGTTTCCGCCGGCACCTACACCAGCCTGATTTACCTCGCCTCGTCGATGATTCTGGTGCCGTATCTGTGGTCGGCAGCGTATGCAGTGCTGTTGAGCGGACGCGGGGAAACCTATGAACACGCGTCGGCCGAGCGCACCAAAGACTTGCTGATCGGTGGTATCGCGCTGAGTTACGCCGTGTGGCTGTTGTACGCCGGCGGGGTGAAATACCTGCTGCTGTCGGCGCTGCTCTATGCGCCGGGAGTCATTCTGTTCGCCAAAGCCAAGCGGGAGCAGGGCGAGCCGCTGTTCACCCATGTCGAGAAGGGTATTTTCAGCTGTGTCGTCGCCGGAGCGGGGTTGGCGGCGTATGGGTTGTACAGCGGATTGTTGTCGCTGTGAGGCTGTTGCTCGACTATCAGCCGCCCTATGACTGGCCGGCGATGCTCGGTTTTTTATCGGCGCGGGCGATTGTCGGGTTGGAAACGGTGGTCGACGGCGTGTACTCGCGCAGCATCAACCTGAACGGTGTGCACGGCATATTTTCGATCACGCCTGCGGCTGGTGATGCCCTTGAAGTGAACCTGCACTTTCCTGAACCCTCGGCCGTGCCCGAGATCGTTGTGCGCTTGCGACGGATGTTCGACCTGGACGCGGATTTGCCACGTGTCCATCGGCAACTGGCGGTTGATCCGCTGATGGCGCGCTTGATTGCCGAGCGTCCGGGGCTACGGGTGCCGGGGGCGTGGGATGGGTTGGAGTTGGCGATTCGTGCGGTGCTGGGGCAGCAGATCACAGTAGTGGCGGCGATCAAACTGGCGGGAAAACTGGTCGCGCAGTATGGCAAGCCGTTGCGGGAAGCGGATGCTGCACAACCTGAACTGACCCATGTGTTTCCCTCGGCGCAGGTGCTGGCGGCGGCTGATCTTGCCACCCTCGGCATGCCGCGCAGCCGTGGCCGGACCTTGTCAGGCGTGGCGCAGGCATTGCTCGATGATCCTTTGTTGTTTGAGCCTGGTCGGGAGGGCGGTGTTGCGCAGTTGTTGGCATTGCATGGGATCGGCGACTGGACGGCGCAGTACATCGCGTTGCGTCAGTTGCGTGAGTCGGATGCGTTTCCGACAGGGGACGTGGGGTTGATCAATGCGTTGGCGGCGCTGGAGGGCGGGCCGGTCACGCCGCGCGAGTTGTTGGCCCGTGCCGAGGGTTGGCGGCCGTGTCGGGCGTATGCGGCGCAGGTGCTTTGGACGTCGTTGAGTCGGGCGGATTGAGCTGATCCGGGATTTTTGCTGGCAATTCGGACGCTTTCGCGGGCAAGCCCGCTCCCACAGGTTGAGTGTCGTGCTTATTACAGGCATTCGGCACAAATCCTGTGGGAGCGGGCTTGCTCGCAAAGAGGCCCTGAAAGTCACCACCATTGCGCGCGATGTGAACCCAATTCAGTGGCCGGAAGCACCCACTGCAACGGCGTCCCGGTGATCTTCAATGGAGCGTGCAGTCGGTGCGCCGGCCCCCAAGGCGTTTGTTCAATCAACAGGCCTTGATCGTCCTGATTCTCCGCCCGCAGCGGCTCATCCGTCCCCGCGCCATGCTCAATCAATACTTTCGCGGTACGCGCCAACGATAACCGCGCCGACCCACCACGACCACACCGCAACCGTTCAGCCAACAACCTGATCGCACTCGCCGCCATCAAATACCCGGTAGCGTGATCGAGGGCCTGCACGGGCAAAGGCATCGGTTTGTCGGCCTGCTTCCAGCCCATGCCGGCCTCGGCGATGCCGCTGCTCATCTGCACCAGGCTGTCGAAACCCCGGCGGTTTTGCCACGGGCCGCTCCAGCCGTAAGCGTTGAGGCAGACATCAATCAGGCCGGGGGTGAGCCTCTGTCGTTCAGCGGTGCCATAACCGAGGCGTTCGAGGGCGTCGGCGCGGTAGCCGTGAAGCAGAATGTCGGCGTCCTTGAGCAGGGTTTCGAACACCGCACGGTCTGTCGCGTCGTGCAGGTCGAGGCGGGCGCAGCGTTTGCCGAGGGTGACTTCCGGGACCACACCCGGCTCGCTCCAGTGCGGCGGGTCGATGCGCAACACGTCGGCGCCCATGCCTGCGAGAAAGCGGCTGGCAATCGGCCCGGCGAGCACGCGGGTCAGGTCCAGCACCTTGAGGCCGGTCAGCGGCTGTGCGACCGAGCCTTGCCAGGTGGTCGAGGCCCCGCCGTCATTTGTCGTGAAGTGAATCAGTGGTTCGGCATTGACCGCCAGACCTTGCGGATGGGCGAGCCACTGTTGCCATGAGCGCATTTCGGCGGCGCAGCCACCGGCCTCGACCACCGCGTGTTCCAGATCGCTTTTGGCCCACCGAGCGACCTTGGCAGCCATGGCGCTGCGATCAAAACAGTGGCCCAGCACCTGCTCGGCGGCGCTGCGGTGATGGGGTGCATTGGTGTGCAGGCGAATCCAGCCATCGTGGGTTTCGTAGTCGCCGGCAATTTTGTCCCACAGCGGCGGGACGCTCCAGCCGATGGGGCGAAGCGAGGTGGCGAACCAGAAAGAGGCGAGGCGGCGGTCGACTTCAAGGGGCGGCAAGCGGCCGGTCTGTTGGTGCAGCAACTCGCTGATGGCCTGACCGGCCGCGGCCATGCTGGCGCAGGCCAGGTCCGTTACGGCAAACGCCGAGGGCAGGGCGCCGCTCGACGTGAACGGAATCGGGGTGCGGGGCAAGCCGAGCGCGGCTTGAATGGACGTGAGTAAATCAGTCATCGAAGGCCCTCCGGAAGAGAGCCCGAGCATAGATCAATTGTGGCGAGGGAGCTTGCTCCCGCTGGGCCGCGGAGCGGACCCCAAACCAAGCACAGAGTCCTGTCAGAAGGAGCGCAATGACCGTGTTTACGGCTGCTGCGCAACCGAGCGGGAGCAAGCTCCCTCGCCACAGGGCGGAGGTGTTTGGTCACTACACCCGGAATTGATCCATGAGTTTCATCTGGTGGGTGGCCAGGGCGTTGAGTTGGCTGCTGATTTGCGCCGACTCAGTGGCCTGCCCGGTCAGGGTTTCGGTGACCGTGCGGATCGCCGAGACGTTGCGGTTGACCTCTTCGGCCACGGCGCTTTGCTGTTCGGCGGCGCTGGCGATTTGCAGGTTCATGTCGCTGATCACCGTCACCGCGTCGCTGATTTTGCCCAGGGCCTGCACCGCTTGCTGGATTTGACCTGCGTTGTGATGGGCCTGGGTCTGGCTCGAATGCATGGTGGCAACCACGCCGCGAGTGGCGCTTTGAATGCGTTCGATCACCAGGCGGATCTCCTCCACCGAGTCCTGGGTACGTTTGGCCAGGTTGCGCACTTCATCCGCCACCACCGCAAAACCGCGACCGCTTTCGCCGGCACGGGCCGCTTCGATGGCCGCGTTCAGCGCCAGCAGGTTGGTCTGCTCGGCAATGCTGCGGATCACTTCCAGTACCGAACCGATCTGCTCGCTGTTGACGGCCAGGGCTTCGACTTCGCCCACGGCTTTGCTGACTTCATCGGCCAGTTGATTGATGTCGCGGGTGCTGCGCTCGATGATCGACATACCGTCGCGGGCCGACTGGTCGGCGCCTTTGGCGGCGTTGGCGGCATTCGAGGCGCTGTTGGCGACGTCGTGGGCGGTGGCGCTCATTTCGTTGGACGCGGTGGCCACCTGGTCGATTTCGCGGAACTGCACTTGCATGCCTTCGCTGGTCTGGCGAGCGATTTCCGAAGACTGGTCAGCGGTGCCACGGGCGTCGGTGATGCTTTGCTTGATCTGCGCGATGGTCGGTTGCAGTTTGTCGAGGAAGCGGTTGAACCAACTGACCAGTTCGCCCAGTTCATCCTGTTTGCTGTAGTCCAGGCGTTGGGTCAGGTCACCGTCGCCGCTGGCAATCGCCTTGAGCATCTGCGCGACGCTGTTGATCGGCCGGGTCACGCTGGACGCCGTGAGCCAGATCAGCAGCAGGCCGAGCAGGCCGGCCGCGATGGCCACCAACAGGGTTTTGAATGTGCCGGTTTCCTGGGCGTCATCGAGCACCGTTTGCAGTTTCACCGAATCGGCCAACAGCACCTGTTGCGGCAAGTCGATCACCACACCCCAGGCCTTGGCATCGTTGATCGGGCTGACCGGGTAGACCGCCCGGATCAGCTCGCCTTGCTTGAGGATCTTCGGTGAGCTGGCGCCGAGCAGTTGCAGCACGTCCTTGCCGTCGGCACCGAGGGTTTCGCCTATGCTTTTGCCGACCTTGCCGGCGTCGGCGCTGTAGGCAGCAACCACGCCACTGCCGGAGACGATCAGCATGTGCCCGGCGTTGTTGAACAGTTCACGCTGGGAATCGTTGGCGGCGGCTTGCAACGCGTCGAGGGCGATGTCCACGCCGACCACGCCGATGGCTTTGCCGTCGACCAGCAGCGGCACGGAAATGGTGGTCATCAGCATCAGTTTGCCGGCGACGGTGTCAGCATACGGGTCCAGCAGGCAGGTGCGCTTGCTGTCACGCGGGCAGGTGTACCAACTGTTGTACGGAGTGCCGTTGAGGCTGAGGGTGGTTTTGGTCATGTCGTCCTCGACCATCACCGTGTTCACCCCGGGACCGGCCGCGCGGCTCCAGTAACTGGCGAAGCGCCCGGCTTCGTTCGATGCACGCACGGCGTCGCTGGCGAACTCGCTGTCCTTGCCGTCCAGGGCGTTGGGCTCGAAGGCCAGCCAGATCCCCAGCACCTTGTTGTTGCGTTCGAACGCGGTTTTCAGGCTGTGGTTGAGCTCTTCACGCAGGGCCGAAGCGTCCAGTGAGCGCTTGCCGGCCATGACCCGCATGTCGTTGATCTGGTCGGCGAGGGCGGTGACCACCAACAGGCTTTCGCCGAAGGTTTTCTGCACGCGCACCGCTTGCTCGGCGGCCTTGGCCTGCAGCAGGTTTTCGACGCTGCCGGTCAGCATCTTCGTGCTGGACGTGCTGACGAGTTGGTCGTTTTGATTGGTCTGGTAGATGTTCATGCCGACAATCAGGCCGACCACGCCGAGCAGGCACAGCCCGGACAACAGCACGATTTTCAGGCGGATGGACAGAGAGTCGAACATGGGGGCGATCTCGCGAATGAATGAAGTATTGGTTGCGAGTCAGGGACAACTCGTCTCGCCAAATCCATTCAGCGCCATGCCCGAAACATCGGCTTACAACCCTGTTGCATGAGGGTGAGCCGATGAATGGTCAGCGCAAGCGTTTGCGCGGGGGAAATGCTGTTCCTGTGGCGAGGGAGCTTGCTCCCGTTCGGCCGATCCGCGTCCGGGCGTAGCAGTCGTGAATCCGGTGTAGGCGGTGGGTCTGGAGAGTTTTGGGGCCGCTTCGCAGCCCAGCGGGAGCAAGCGCCCTCGCCACAGGGGCGCCGGGGTGTGTCAGGAAGGTTGCGGCAAGGATTCGGGGCGCGACCAGATCCACAGGTTGCCCAGGCTCATACCCGCGATGGCCAGGTAGATCGGCCAGCCGTGGTCAAGCATCACCAGCATCAGCGTGGCGCACAGCAGCATGCTGACGGTGGCGCTGACTTTGGCCCGGCGGGCGATGATCCTGCCGTTGCGCCAATTGCTCAGGATCGGCCCGAACAGGCGATGGTTTTCCAGCCAGGCACTCAGGCGCGGCGAACTTTTGGTCGCCGCCCAGGCGGCCAGCAGAATGAATTCGGTGGTCGGCAGGCCGGGCACGACAATGGCGATCAGGCCCAGCGCCAGACTGGCGTAGGCGAGTAAACCGAAGAGAATGCGGGTGAGTTTTGAGGTGGCTAGGTGAGGCATGGGTTTTGAGACGTGACTGCGAGGCTTGATCGGAAGATTACTGGCTTGCCTGGTCCTTGTGGGAGCGAGCAAGCCCGCTCCCACGGGGGATCGTGTGAATCAGGCCAGTTCAGGCGCAGGGGCGTAAGCCTGTTCCAGCAGCACGGTGAAGCGGTTGAACGCGTCAATCGCACCTTTATCTACCGCGGCTTCTTCTTCGGCGCTGAATGCCAGGCCGTCGAGGGTTTTGACGAAGCTCTTCCAGCCTTCAGCGCGACCACCAGCAGGTTCGCCGAGGTGACGGGCACCGAACGTTTCGCTCAGGCCCAGGCCTACCGCGCGCTTGATCAGGAACGCCGCGCCCAGTTTCGAACCCTCGGACACGAAGATCCAGCCCAGTGCTTCAGCCTTGCTCGGGTTGCTCACGGCACCTGCCACCGGGGCCGGGACGTCGGTCTCAAGGTCGGCCAGGTCAGCCTTGGCAGCCTCGGCGCGGCAGCGTTCCGGCAGGTCCGGGACGATGGCGGTCAGCTCGGCGTCGGTGTACAGCGACACCAGTTCCGATTGGAACAGGTACTGGGCCACGACGAAACGGGCGAAGTTGGCCTGGGTTTCGAACGGTGCATGGGCCTTGACCAGCGTGTCGAGCTTGGCG
The DNA here is from genome assembly GCF_039908635.1 of Pseudomonas purpurea. Lineage (NCBI taxonomy): Bacteria > Pseudomonadati > Pseudomonadota > Gammaproteobacteria > Pseudomonadales > Pseudomonadaceae > Pseudomonas > Pseudomonas purpurea. The sequence goes on along the minus strand of NZ_CP150918.1, from coordinate 4,361,407 downwards.
TGCGGCAAGTGGGTGATCTGGTTCAGGCGTTGGGAACGCAGGGTCGGGCGCTGGGCGGTGTCGGCGGTGGTCATGAAGATGTCCTTGAGAATGAGATGCACTTTGTAACTAGACGAACTAGAAGACGCGGCACAGTAAAAAATCCTCACTGCGTTCTGAATAAAAGAACGCAGCGAGGCATCGGCCTTAGATGTCCCAGACCAGGTTGATGGCGAAGTTACGACCCGGCTCGGTCAAGCGGTCGAGGTTCGCCGGGCTGAGCACAGCGGCTTCGCCGACGCTGTCGTAGCCGCGCACGTTGTCCCACTGCCAGTATTTCTTGTCGGTCAGGTTGTACACGCCCGCGCTGACAGTCACGTCATCGGTGACCTTGTAGAACCCGCTCAGGTCGAGAATGCCGTAGCCCGGCGTCTTGAACTGGCTGCTGGCGCCGTCCGGCGACTTGAAGGTGCTGCTGTCGACGCGGTCTTTCTTCTTGACCAGTGTCCAGCTGAGCAAGGCACCGTAATTGTCCTGGTCGTAACCCAGGCCCAGCACGCCGGTCAGCGGGTTGACGGCATTGAGCGGTTCGCCGGTGTCGTTGTTGCGACCGTAGGCATAGGCCAGCGAGCCCTGGGTGTAGAGACCTTGTGGCGCACCGAAGGTGTCGAGGTTCAGGCGACCCTTGAACTCGACGCCCTTGATGGTGGCGTGCTTGATGTTGTTGCTCTGGAACGTCAGCTCGTTGTAGCCCGGCGACACGGCGTCTTCGTTGATGAAATCGCGGTACTTGTTATAGAACACCGCCACATCGAAGTTGCCGGACTCGAAGTTGCCACGCAGGCCGGTCTCGTAGCTTTTGCTTTTTTCCGGTTCCAGGTTCGGGTTCGGCTCCACGCTGTAACCGGTGGTGCTGTTCTCAAAGCGGCCGTACAGCGCTTTGGCGCTCGGGGTGCGGAAGCCTTCGGCGTACTGGCCGTACCAAGTGTAGTTTTCGGTCAGGGCGTAGGTCAGGCCGAACTTGGGCGAAACGCGGTGCCAGGTCTTGTTCTCGTCGCTGACCGCGCCTTTGCCGTCGGGGGCCACGGTGTTGAGGAATTCCTGGGTGATGTGTGGCTTGAGCTGGGTGTAGTCGTAGCGCAGGCCCGGCAGGAAGGTCCAGTTGTTCCAGCTGATCTGATCCTGGGCGAACAGGCTGTAGGTATTGATGGTCGGGTCCGGGAAGTCGCTGGATTTCTTCAGCGCATCGCCAGGGCTGACAGCGCCGATCGCCGTACAGCCACGGCCCACCGCCAGGCACGTGCCGGAACCACGGCGCGAGCCGGTGACTTTCTCGTGTTTGACGGTGGCGCCGTAAGTCAGCAGGTGCTCGGTGTCACCCACGCTGAACGCCTTGTCCAGTTGGGCATCGAGCACCCACTGTTTTTCCTCATAGAGGGTTTCGCGGCTGCGCATGACGTTGCGGCTGAACGGGAAATAGTTTTCCAGGGTGCTCTGGTCGGTCTTGGCGATCTGGTAGTTGAGGCTCCACTTGACGTGGTCGGCGAGCAGCGAATCGAGGCCGAAGCTGTTTTGCAGGCCGAAACGCTCGCGGGTGACGGTGTCGTTACCGGTGCGTGAACGGTACATGCCCAGCGGCTGGCCGTTGTTGAACGGGCCACCGACAGCGCTTCGCTGGTTGGTGTCGCGGTCGTCCTTGTACTTCTCGTAGGTCAGGCCCAGGCGCGCGTCGTCGGCGTAGTTCCAGCCCAGTTTGGCCAGCACGTTGGTGGTGCGCACGTCTTCCGGGTTGGCGGCGGTACGGTCCAGGGCCGGTGCCATGATTGTTGCCGTACGAGTCGGTTTCATGGCCGTCGCGCTGGCTCAGGTGCAGCAAGCCGTCGAACTGCTCGACGCGGCCCGCGACGGTGGCGGATTTGAGCCAACTGTTGTCGGCGGAGCTGTAGCCGGTTTTCAGGCGGGCGCCAACGTCCTGGCCAGGCTTGATGATGTCGTCCGGGTCGAGGGTGAAGTAGCTGACCGCGCCACCGATGGCGTTGCTGCCGTACAACACCGAGGCCGGACCCCGGAGGATCTCCACGCGTTTGATGATTTCCGGGTCGACGTAATTGCGCTGGGTCTTGGCGTAAGGGCCGTTGAAGAAACCGTTGGGAATCTCGACGCCGTCGACCTGGGTCAGGATCCGGTCACCGTCGATGCCGCGAATGTTGTAGCCGCTGATGCCGCCACGGGTGCCGGTGCCGCCGACCGAAACACCCGGTTCATAGCGCACCAGTTCCTTGATGTTATTAACGTTGTTGCGGTCCAGTTCATCGCGGGTGTGCACGGTGACGGTGCTCGGCACGCTGCTCACGTCCTGCTCCTGACGGGTGGCGCTGATGGTCACCTGTTGCAGGGCGAGGGTGCCGCCGACGGTGCGTTTTTCCAGGACGATATTGTTGTTGCCCAGTTTGCGGTAGCTCAGGTTGGTCCCCACCAACAGGCGATCCAGGGCTTTCTCTGGGCTCAACGAGCCGTGCACGCCCGGCGAGGCCACGCCTTGGCCCAATGCCGCCGGCAGGCCGACTTGCCAACCCGTCACGCGGGTGAAGTCATTCAGGGCGGACACCAGCGGTTGCTGGGCAATGGCGAAGGTGTAATCGCCCATGTTGCGGCTCGGTTGCTGGGCAGCAGAGGCGGCCATGACCGGTGCAGCGTGCGCACCCGCCAGCAGAATGGCGGCGGTCAGCAAGGACAGGGTGCAGTTTTGCACGCGGGCGGAAGGTGAGAAGGACCGGCTGTTGAGGCGAGAGGACATCGATAGTGCTCCGTGTCGCACGAATCTTATAGGTGCAGATCGGCATCAAAGATGCGAATCAGTTGCATTGGCTATAACGAGACGTACGGTGGATGGCTATCGAGTAAAAATAATTCTCATTTAGTTCAGGATCACCAGCGCCGGGAATTCCTGAAGGCGCGCCGAGGTGATGTGGGCCAGTGAACGCACGACATCCAGCGGCTGATCGAGACGATAATTGCCCGTCACGGCAACGTCGGCCAGGCGCTCGTTGTTGTTGATGATCCACCCTGGGTAGTAGCGCCCCAGTTCGGCCAGCACCTGGCTCAACGGACAGTTCTCGAACACCAGTCGGCCCTGGACCCACGCCAGGTCGGTGTTGGCATCGAGCCTGGCCGGCTGGTCGAAACCGTTGGGGCCGATGCGGATGCTTTCCCCGGCAGACAACCGCACGCGGGCGTCATCATGGGTGGCGCGCAGGTCGACATCGCCGCGCTGCACCCGCACTTGCGCCACGCCGTCGAGGTAGCGCACGGCAAACGCAGTGTCGCGCACGCTGGCCTTGACCGGGCCGGCATCGATTTCCAGCGGCAGGCCTCGATTGCCCGGCACCTCGAAAAACGCCTCGCCCTGAAACAACCGGGCAACGCGTTGCTGGTCATTGATGGTGCTGGAAAACGCCGAGTTGGTATTGAGCAGGACCTTGGAGCCGTCCTCCAGTTGCAGGCGCTGGCGTTCACCCACCACGGTCAGGTGATCGGCCTGGATCCGCATCGGCAGGTTACTGAAGCTGAACAGCCCGATGATCAGCACTGCGGCGGTGGCCAAAGGTTTCCAGTGCGGACGCAGGCGTGCGAGGGCGGGTTTCCTGGAGGTTTTCACGCTCAACTGCTGGGCGCATTGAGCAAGCTGCGGGCTGTCCCAGATCGCCTGGGCCTTGGCGAAGGCGTCTGCGTGCAGCGGGTCGGCGGCCAGCCATTCGTGGAACTGCCGGGTGTGTTCTTCGCTCGGATCTTCCAGCACGATCAGCCAGTCCAATGCCTGATCCATGGCGCTGGCGGAGTCCCGCGCCGGGGTGGGCGATTGGGAGTGGTGGATGTCCGTCACGGTTGTACCTCGGCTGTGTCTGCGCACGGCTGTTTCATAAGTTCAAGCGGCAAGCTTCACGCTTAAAGTCACAGGCTTCAAGTCTTGTGTGTGTCTTGGGTTGAAAGCCTGGGGCTAGCAGCGTTCGACGACGCCGACGCAGATCGCCATGATCAGCTTCAGGTCTTTTTGCACGGTGCTCAGGGAAACGCCGAGTTTTTCGGCGATCTCCAGATAGCTATGACCGTGCAGGCGGCTGAGGATGAAGATCTGCTGTTGGCGTGGGCTGAGTTGGTTGAGGCTTAAGTTCAAGCGTTCGAGCAACTGTTCGGCATGGGCGGCGTCCTCGGCACTGCTGAGCGGCGCGGCGATGCTCTGCACGACGTCCAGGGGAACGTCTTCAAGCATCGTTCGGGACTGAATGCGCCGGGCGCGCAGATGGTCCAGCGCCAGGTTGCGGGCGGTTTGGAAAACGAAGGGTTCCAGGTGATCGATCGCCCGTTCACTCAACGCACGGGTGACCCGCAGGTAGGTTTCCTGCAACAGGTCTTCGGCGGTGCTGTGGTTGTTGACCATGCGCTCCAGAGTGCGCAGCAGCGACACCCGTTGAGCGAGGAAGACATGATTGAACTGTGACTGACTCACAATAGGACCTGATCCATTTCAAGCGAATGATAATGCTTATCATCTGTAGGAAAGGTCAAGTGCTTCGTGTGAGAATTACTTCCGCTCTAGCCGCCATGCCGGGTAATCGTGGGTTCGATACGCGGGCGATTGATTCATCTTTGGGCCGCTATCATGCTCTCCACCGGCAAGCCGAGGCGCTGCGAAAGCAGCATCCCGGGAGTGCCAGTGGCGACCCGCTCATGCCGGGCCTTATTCGGCGTTGCACAGGGCCAGGCAGTTATCGAGCATGCGGTTGGAGAAGCCCCATTCGTTGTCGTACCAGGCCAGCACCTTGAGCAGCTTGCCGCTGACTTTGGTGTGGTTGGCGTCGAAGATCGACGACAGCGGGTTGTGATTGAAGTCACTGGAGACCAGCGGCAAGGTGTTGTAGCCCAGGACTTTGGAGTGCTGGCTTGCGTGCTTGAGCAGTGCGTTGACCTCTTCGGCGGTGGTCTCGCGCTTGAGCTGCACAGTCAGGTCCACCAGCGACACGTTGATCACCGGCACGCGAACGGCCATGCCGGTCAGTTTGCCTGCCAGTTCCGGCAGCACCAGGCCGACGGCTTCAGCGGCGCCGGTCTTGCTCGGGATCATGTTCTGGGTGGCCGAACGGGCGCGGTACGGGTCGCTGTGATAAACGTCGGTCAGGTTCTGGTCGTTGGTGTAGGCGTGGATGGTGGTCATCAGGCCGCTTTCGATGCCCAGTTCGCGGTGCAGCACTTGAGCGACCGGGGCCAGGCAGTTGGTGGTGCACGATGCGTTGGAAATGATCTGGTGCGACGAACGCAGAATGTCGTGGTTGACCCCGTACACGATGGTGGCATCGGCGCCTTTGGCCGGTGCCGAGATAATCACTTTACGTGCGCCGGCCGTAATATGGGCGGCGGCTTTGGTACGGTCGGTGAACAGGCCGGTGCATTCGAACACCACGTCGACCTTCTCGGCGGCCCATGGCAACTCGGCGGGGTTGCGAATGGCGCTGACCGAAATACGGTCGCCGTTGACGGTCAGGCTTTCCTGGTCGTGCTGCACGTCGGCATCGAACGTGCCGTGCACGGTGTCGTACTTGAGCAGGTGGGCGTTCATCGAACTGTCGCCCAGATCGTTGATGGCGACGATCTGCAAATCCTGACGATAGCCTTGGGTATACAGTGCGCGCAGGACGTTACGGCCAATGCGGCCAAAACCATTGATTGCGATACGAAGAGTCATTTAACAGCGCCGCCGTCGTTTTGTTGTTGGAATTACAAGATTATTCGCATAAAAATAGAAAACAAGCCTTTTTAGTGGCAGTATTTTGTTTTATCTACAACGAGTGACCTGAATCAACTGGTCCGAGTGGTCAAGAAAACCGTCTGTCATTCCAACAACAACGGCTTTTGACCCGCATAGACAATCAGGTCGCCACATCCGTTAGCCTGGAGTTCTACACATGCATCCCCGCGTTCTTGAGGTCACCGAACGGCTTATCACTCGTAGTCGCGCTACGCGTGAGGCCTACCTTGCATTGATTCGCGGCGCCGCCAGTGACGGCCCGATGCGCGGCAAGCTGCAATGTGCCAACTTCGCCCATGGCGTGGCCGGATGCGGTACCGACGACAAGAACAGCCTGCGGATGATGAACGCGGCCAACGTGGCAATTGTTTCGTCTTATAACGACATGCTCTCGGCGCACCAGCCCTACGAAGTCTTCCCGCAACAGATCAAGGAAGCCTTGCGCGAAATCGGCTCGGTCGGTCAGTTCGCCGGCGGTACTCCCGCCATGTGCGATGGCGTGACCCAGGGCGAGCCGGGCATGGAACTGAGCCTGCCGAGCCGTGAAGTGATCGCGCTGTCGACGGCGGTGGCGTTGTCCCACAACATGTTCGACGGCGCGCTGATGCTGGGCATCTGCGACAAGATCGTGCCGGGCCTGATGATGGGCGCACTGCGCTTCGGTCACCTGCCGACGATTTTCGTGCCGGGCGGGCCGATGGTCTCGGGCATTTCCAATAAGCAGAAAGCCGACGTGCGCCAGCGTTACGCCGAAGGCAAAGCCACCCGTGAAGAGTTGCTGGAATCGGAGATGAAGTCCTATCACAGCCCCGGCACCTGCACCTTCTACGGCACCGCCAATACCAACCAGTTGCTGATGGAAGTCATGGGCCTGCACTTGCCCGGCGCGTCCTTCGTCAACCCGAACACCCCGCTGCGCGATGCACTGACCCGCGAAGCGGCGCACCAGGTCACCCGCCTGACCAAGCAAAGCGGCAGTTTCATGCCCATCGGCGAAATCGTCGACGAGCGCTCGCTGGTCAACTCGATTGTTGCGTTGCACGCCACGGGCGGCTCGACCAACCACACCCTGCACATGCCGGCCATCGCCATGGCGGCGGGCATTCAACTGACCTGGCAGGACATGGCCGACCTCTCCGAGGTGGTGCCGACCCTGAGCCACGTCTACCCGAACGGTAAAGCCGACATCAACCACTTCCAGGCAGCGGGCGGCATGTCGTTCCTGATCCGCGAACTGCTGGAAGCCGGGCTGCTTCATGAAAACGTCAACACGGTTCTCGGTCACGGCCTGAGCCGTTACACCCAGGAACCGTTCCTCGATAACGGCAAGCTGGTGTGGCGCGAAGGTCCGGTCGAGAGCCTTGATGAAAACATCCTGCGTCCTGTCGCCCGGGCGTTCTCGCCGGAAGGTGGCCTACGAGTGATGGAAGGCAACCTGGGGCGTGGCGTGATGAAAGTCTCGGCGGTGGCACCGGAGCATCAAGTGGTCGAGGCGCCCGCGATGGTGTTCCAGGATCAGCAAGACCTGGCGGACGCCTTCAAGGGCCGGTCTGCTGGAGAAGGACTTTGTCGCGGTAATGCGCTTCCAGGGACCGCGCTCCAACGGCATGCCGGAGCTGCACAAAATGACTCCGTTCCTGGGCGTGTTGCAGGACCGCGGCTTCAAGGTCGCCTTGGTGACTGACGGGCGGATGTCCGGCGCCTCGGGGAAAATCCCGGCGGCGATTCACGTCAGCCCCGAAGCCTTCGTTGGCGGTGCTTTGGCACGGGTGCAAGAGGGCGATATCATCCGCGTCGATGGTGCCAACGGCACCTTGCAGCTGATGGTCGATGATGACGAATTTGCCGCCCGCGAACCTGCCAAGGGCTTGCTGGGCAACAACGTTGGCAGCGGCCGCGAACTGTTTGGCTTCATGCGCATGGCCTTCAGCTCGGCAGAGCAGGGCGCCAGCGCCTTTACCTCTGCCCTGGAGACGCTTAAGTGAAACTGGCCCTGGTCGGTGATATTGGCGGGACCAACGCGCGTTTTGCGTTGTGGAAAGACCAGCAACTGGCGTCGATCCAGGTGCTGGCGACGGCGGACCACGCCAGCCCGGAGGAGGCCATTGGCGTCTACCTGACAGAGCTCGGCCTCAAGCCCGGCTCGATTGGCGCAGTGTGCCTGTCGGTGGCCGGCCCCGTCAGTGGCGATGAATTCAAATTCACCAACAACCACTGGCGGCTGAGTCGCAAGGCGTTCTGCCAGACCTTGCAGGTTGATCAGTTGTTGTTGGTCAACGACTTCTCGGCCATGGCGCTGGGCATGACGCGCCTGCAACCGGACGAGTATCGGGTGGTGTGCGAAGGCATGCCGGAGCCGATGCGCCCGGCGGTGGTGATCGGCCCCGGCACGGGCCTGGGCGTGGGCACTTTGCTGGACCTCGGCGAAGGTCGTTGGGCAGCATTGCCGGGCGAGGGCGGGCATGTCGACCTGCCGCTGAGCAGCCCGCGTGAAACCCAGCTGTGGCAGCACATCTACAACGAAATCGGTCACGTCAGCGCCGAAACCGCACTCAGCGGCAGCGGTTTGCCGCGCGTCTACCGGGCGATCTGCGCGGTGGACGGGCATGAACCGCGGCTCGACACCCCGGAGGCGATCACCGCCGCAGGCCTTGCCGGCGACCCGATTGCCCTGGAAGTGCTGGAGCAGTTCTGCTGCTGGCTCGGTCGCGTGGCCGGCAATAACGTGTTGACCACGGGCGCTCGCGGCGGTGTGTACATCGTCGGCGGGGTGATTCCGCGGTTTGCCGACTTCTTCCTGCAAAGCGGTTTCGCCCGATGCTTCGCCGACAAGGGCTGCATGAGCGAGTATTTCAAGGGCATTCCGGTGTGGCTGGTCACCGCGCCGTATTCCGGTTTGACTGGCGCGGGTGTGGCGCTCGACCAGTCTATTCCAATCTGAAAAGTGAGAAACCATGTGGGAGCGAGCTTGCTCGCGATGGCGGTGTCTCAGTCAACGAAGATGTTGAATGTGATGGCCCTATCGCGAGCAAGCTCGCTCCCACAGTAGTTTTGTAGTGTTTGTAAAAATGGTGCATCAGGCATAATCCGCCCCATCCATAACAACAAGGACGCCGCCCTGTGAGCTCAGTCAACAAGTCGATTTTGTTGGTCGATGACGATCAAGAGATACGCGAGTTGCTGGACACCTACCTCAGCCGCGCCGGTTTCCAGGTGCGCACTACGCCTGATGGCGCAGGGTTTCGTCAGGCGCTGAACGAGGCGCCCAGCGACCTGGTGATCCTCGACGTGATGCTGCCGGATGAAGACGGCTTCAGCCTGTGCCGCTGGGTTCGCCAGCACCCGCGTCAGGCCCAGGTGCCGATCATCATGCTCACCGCCAGTTCCGACGAAGCCGACCGGGTCATTGGTCTGGAACTGGGCGCCGACGATTACCTTGGCAAACCCTTCAGCCCACGCGAACTACAGGCACGGATCAAGGCCTTGCTGCGCCGTGCGCAGTTCGGTCAGGAGCGCTCCGGCGGCGAAGTGCTGGCGTTCGATGAGTGGCGCCTGGACATGGTCAGCCACCGCTTGTTTCACAGCGACGGCGAGGAAGTGATTCTGTCTGGCGCCGATTTCGCCCTGCTCAAACTGTTCCTCGATCACCCTCAGGAAATCCTCGACCGCGACACCATCGGCAACGCCACCCGTGGCCGCGACCTGATGCCGCTCGATCGCATCGTCGACATGGCCGTCAGCCGTTTGCGCCAGCGTCTGCGCGATACCGAAAAACCCCCGCGCCTGATCCGCACGGTGCGCGGCAGCGGCTATCAACTGGCCGCCAACGTGGTCGCCAGCAATGGTCACTGAGGCCTTCGCCCGGCTGATTCGGCGAGTGCCGGTGCCGCGTTCGCTGCTCGGGCGGATGTTGCTGCTGACCCTGCTGGTGGTGCTGTTTGCCCAGGCGCTGTCGAGTGTGATCTGGGTTTCGCAATTGCGCGCCACGCAGTTGGAAGGCCTGGTCACCGCCGCCCGCAGCCTGGCCCATTCGATGACCGCCAGCGTCAGTTACTTTCGCTCCTTGCCGGTGGCCTATCGACCCCTGGTGCTCGACCAATTGCGCAGCATGGGGGGCACTCGTTTCGTCGTGACCCTCAACGACAAACCGTTGGGCATGGAGGTGCTGCCCGCGACGCCGCGCAAGCAAGCGGTGCTGGAAGCGGTGGAGGAAGTCCTGCGCACGTCCCTGGGCAACGATGTCGATATCTCGGTGACCTTCGTCAGCCCCGAGGATCTGCGCATCTTCAACGGTGGCCTGAAACTCGATGAATTGCCACGCTCATGGGCGCACTACGCGTTGACCCTGGAACCGGTCAACCCACCGGTGCTGGTCACCCAGATCAAACTGGCCAAGGGTGAATGGCTGTACATCGCCTCGCTCTTGCCCGAGCCCTACACCAGCCTCGAAGAACAAGGTTTGCCGGCGCAGCAGGTCTGGTTCATCGTGCTCACCAGCGGTTTTCTGCTGCTGTTCATCGGCTTGCTGGTGCATTGGCAGAGTCGTCCGCTCAAGCGTCTGGCGCGGGCCGCACGGGACATGTCGCTGGGCGCCGAGGTCGAGCCGGTGGCCGAGGGCGGCGGCAGTGAAGTGGTCGAAGTCGGGCGTGCATTCAATGCGATGCGCGAGCGCATCAGCCGTTACCTGACCGAGCGCAGCCAGTTGTTCAGCGCTATTTCCCATGATTTGCGCACGCCGATCACGCGGTTGCGGCTGCGGGTCGAATTGCTCGAAGACGAACAACTGCAAGCCAAGTTTGGCCGTGATCTGGACGAGTTGGAGTTGCTGGTCAAAGGCGCGTTGCAGTGCGTCAAGGACACCGATATTCACGAGAACATCGAGCCGGTGGACCTCAACCATGTGCTCGATTGTCTGGTCGAGCCGTATCTGGCGCCCCACGGCAATGGCCGCGTGACCCAACAGGGCCGGGCGCTGGCGCCATATCCCGGCAAGCCTCTGGCGCTCAAGCGCTGCATCGGCAACCTGATCGACAACGCTCTGAAGTACGGGCAGAACGCCCATTTGCACATCGACGACGATCACAGTGCCTTCATTCTGCACGTCGACGACGAAGGCCCAGGGGTTCCGCAACAGCGCCTGGAGCAAGTCTTCGAACCGCACTTTCGCCTGGCGGGCCAGCAGCAGGGTTATGGGTTGGGGCTGGGCATTGCGCGCAACATTGCCCATAGCCATGGCGGGGAAGTCAGTTTGCAGAATTTGCGAGAGGGCGGATTGAGGGTAACGTTGCAACTGCCTCGCAGTGTTGATTAACCCTGTGGCGAGGGGGCTTGCCCCCGCTGGGGTGCGAAGCACCCCCCCCCTTTTTTTCCGCAAAGAGAATGGGACTGCAGCGCAGTCCAACGGGGGCAAGCCCCCTCGCCACAAGACATCACTCACCACTGAATTTGGATGAATGTCACTAGTCAGTGACATAACTCGCCCCCTTCGTTACCTGCCGGCCATCGCCCGTTGTTTAGACTGCCCTCCAGTCATAACAACAAAAAAGGTATGCCATGAACACCTTCCAACCTGCATTCAGCAGTTGGCTGAACGCGCCTGCCCATCAACAATGGCTGGCCGACGAAGGCTTGCGCCTGCTGGCATTCGCCAAAGCGTCGAAGCTGCCCGAGGGCTTCGGCCATCTGGACGAACACGGTCAACTGCCGGCCGATGCCCAGGCCCACACCCTGAACACCGCCCGTATGACCCACAGCTTCGCCTTGGCACATATTCAGGGCTTGCCTGGGTTTGCCGGACTGGTGGATCACGGCATCAAAGCCCTCAACGGTCCGCTACGTGACGCCGAATTCGGCGGTTGGTTCGCCGCGCCCGAACACTGCGATGGCGATACCGGTAAAGCCGCGTATCTGCATGCGTTCGTGGCGCTGGCGGCCAGTTCGGCGGTGGTTGCCCAGAGGCCCGGTGCCCAGGCTTTGCTCAACGATGCAATCGCGATCATCGAGGCGCATTTCTGGAGCGAGGAGGAGGGCGCGGTGCGCGAGTCCTTCAACCGTGACTGGAGCATCGAGGAAGCTTATCGCGGCGCCAACAGCAACATGCACGCCACCGAAGCGTTTCTCGCGCTGGCCGATGTCACCCAGGACAACCGCTGGCTGAGCCGCGCACTGCGAATCGTCGAACGGGTGATTCACGGTCACGCGGTCGCCAGCGACTACCAGGTTGTTGAGCATTTCGATCAAGGCTGGCAGCCACTGCCTGAGTACAACCACGACAACCCCACCGACGGTTTTCGCCCTTACGGCACCACGCCGGGCCATGGTTTCGAGTGGGCGCGGTTGTTGCTGCACCTGGAAGCGGCGCGGGTGCAAGTGGGCATGCTTACTCCGGGCTGGCTTTCGGTCGACGCGCAAAAACTCTTCGAGAGCAACTGTCGGCACGGCTGGGAAGTCGATGGCGCGCCGGGCATCGTCTACACCCTCGACTGGAGCCATCGCCCGGTCGTGCGCCAGCGCTTGCACTGGGTTCACTGCGAAGCGAGTGCTGCCGCCAGCGCCTTGCTCAAGCGTACCGGCGAGGCGCAGTACGAAACCTGGTATCGGCGCTTTTGGGAATACAGCGAAACTTGGCTGATCGACCGGACTCACGGCAGTTGGCATCACGAACTCGACCCGCAAAACCGCCCGAGCGCCGAGATCTGGGGCGGTAAACCGGACCTCTATCACGCCTGGCAAGCCGTGCTGATTCCGCGCTTGCCGTTGGCGCCAAGCATGGCCTGGGCATTGGCCCAGGTGTCTAGCCCGGCACTTATGTAACCATGCGGTGACATTTCACCGTCGCTTCGTTACCTGCGAGGTGGACTACGCTGTTTAAACTCTTTTGCAGCGCAAGCACCAGACTTGCATGCATAACAACAAGAAAGGTACTTCAGATGAATGCGATTTCTCGCCTCGCCACTGTCATTTCTCTCGCCTCATTGTTTCCCCTGACTGCATTTCCCCTCAGTGCCCTTGCCGCCGATTCCAAAGGTTCCGTGGAAGTCGTGCACTGGTGGACGTCGGGTGGCGAAAAAGCAGCGGTCGATGTCCTCAAGGCTCAAGTCGAAAAAGACGGCTTCACCTGGAAGGACGGTGCGGTCGCCGGCGGCGGTGGCTCTACGGCGATGACCGTACTCAAGAGCCGCGCCGTTGCGGGTAACCCGCCAGGCGTTGCACAAATCAAGGGCCCGGATATCCAGGAGTGGGGCAGCACTGGCCTGCTCAGCACCGATGCCTTGAAGGACGTTTCCAAAGCGGAAAACTGGGACGGCCTGCTGTCGAGGAAAGTCGCCGACACCGTCAAGTACGAGGGTGACTACGTGGCGGTGCCGGTGAACATTCACCGGGTCAACTGGTTGTGGATCAACCCGGAAGTCTTCAAGAAAGCCGGCATCGAAAAAGCCCCGACCACCCTCGAAGAATTCTATGCCGCTGGCGACAAGCTGAAGGCTGCCGGCTTCATTGCCCTGGCTCACGGCGGCCAGCCGTGGCAGGACAGCACCGTGTTTGAAGACGTGGTGCTCTCGGTCATGGGCGCGGATGGCTACAAAAAAGCCCTGGTCGACCTGGACCAGAAAACCCTCTCGGGCCCCGAGATGGTCAAGTCCTTCACCGAGCTGAAAAAGCTCACTGGTTACATGGACCCCAACCGGGCGGGGCGTGACTGGAACATCGCCGCTGCCGACGTGATCAACGGCAAGGCCGGCATGCAGATGATGGGCGACTGGGCCAAGAGCGAGTGGACTGCCGCGCACAAAGTGGCCGGCAAGGACTACCAGTGCGTGCCGTTCCCGGGCACCGAAAAAGCCTTCACCTACAACATCGACTCCCTCGCCGTGTTCAAGCTCAAGGCTGATCGCAAAGGCGACATCGCCGCTCAACAGGACCTGGCCAAGGTCGCGCTGGGCAAAGACTTCCAGAAGGTCTTCAGCATCAACAAAGGTTCGATCCCGGTGCGTACCGACATGCTCAACGACATGAGCGCGTCGGGCTTCGATTCGTGCGCCCAGGCCTCGGCCAAGGACTTCCTGGCGGACGAGAAGACCGGCGGCCTGCAACCGAGCATGGCGCACAACATGGCCACTTCCCTGGCCGTGCAGGGTGCGATCTTCGATGTGGTGACCAACTTCATGAACGACAAGGACGCAGACCCGGCCAAGGCCAGCGCCCAACTGGCATCGGCCGTCAAAGCCGCCCAGTAATCCCTGCGGCATCTACCTGAGTGAGTTCCCCCTGTGGGAGCGAGCTTGCTCGCGATAGCTGGCTGACATTCAAAAGAGATGTCGACTGTTACACCGCTATCGCGAGCAAGCTCGCTCCCACACGGCACGGGATCACCCTCTGATTCTCACTTCTCCACCTGGATTATCCCGATGAGCTCTGTGGCGGTTTTCAGCAAAGCCTCACCGTTCGATGCGCTGCAACGCTGGCTCCCCAAACTGGTTTTGGCGCCGAGCATGTTGATCGTGTTGGTCGGTTTTTATGGCTACATCATCTGGACGTTCATTCTGTCCTTCACCAACTCCAGCTTCATGCCGAGCTACAAATGGGTCGGCCTGCAGCAATACATCCGCTTGATGGACAACGACCGCTGGTGGGTCGCGAGCAAGAACCTCGCGCTCTTTGGCGGCATGTTCATCGGCATCAGCCTGCTGCTGGGGGTGTTCCTGGCGGTGCTGCTGGATCAGCGTATCCGCAAGGAAGGCTTCATCCGCACCATTTATCTGTACCCGATGGCGCTGTCGATGATCGTCACCGGTACAGCGTGGAAATGGCTGCTCAACCCGGGCCTGGGCCTGGACAAGATGCTGCGGGATTGGGGCTGGGAAGGTTTTCGCCTGGACTGGCTGGTGGATCAGGATCGCGTGGTGTATTGCCTGGTAATCGCTGCCGTGTGGCAAGCCTCGGGGTTTGTGATGGCGATGTTCCTGGCCGGTTTGCGCGGTGTCGATCAATCGATTATTCGCGCCGCCCAGGTCGACGGCGCGAGCCTGCCGACCATCTATTTGAAGATCGTCCTGCCGAGCCTGCGTCCGGTGTTTTTCAGCGCCTTCATGATCCTCGCGCACATTGCGATCAAGAGCTTCGACCTGGTGGCGGCGATGACGGCGGGCGGTCCGGGCTACTCGTCCGACCTGCCGGCGATGTTCATGTATTCCTTCACCTTCAGCCGTGGCCAGATGGGCATCGGTTCGGCCAGCGCGATGATGATGCTCGGCGCGATCCTGGCGATTCTGGTGCCGTACCTGTATTCCGAGCTGCGAGGCAAACGCCATGATTAATCAACCGCGTTTGAGCTTCAGTCGCGTGGCCATTTACGCCACGTTGCTGTTGGCGGCGGCGGTCTACCTGATCCCGTTGGTGGTGATGCTGCTGACCAGCTTCAAGTCGCCGGAAGACATCCGCACCGGCAACCTGCTGAGCTGGCCGCAAGTGATCGACGGGATCGGCTGGTTCAAGGCCTGGGATGCCGTGGGTGGTTACTTCTGGAACTCGGTGAAAATCACCGTGCCGGCAGTGCTGATCTCCACGTTCATCGGTGCCATGAATGGCTACGTGCTGTCGATGTGGCGCTTTCGCGGTTCGCAGTTGTTCTTCGGTCTGCTGTTGTTCGGCTGCTTCCTGCCGTTCCAGACCGTGTTGCTGCCAGCCTCGTTCACCGTGGGCAAACTCGGCCTGGCCAACACCACCACGGGCCTGGTGCTGGTGCACATTGTCTACGGCCTGGCGTTCACCACGCTGTTCTTCCGCAACTACTACGTGAGCATTCCGGATGCGTTGGTCAAGGCGGCGCGGCTGGATGGCGCGGGCTTCTTCACGATCTTCTGGAAGATCCTGCTGCCGATGTCGATTCCGATCGTGATGGTCTGCCTGATCTGGCAGTTCACCCAGATCTGGAACGACTTTCTGTTCGGCGTGGTTTTCGCCAGCGGCGATGCCCAGCCAATCACCGTGGCCCTGAACAACCTGGTCAACACCAGCACCGGGGCCAAGGAATACAACGTTGACATGGCGGCGGCGATGATCGCCGGGTTGCCGACACTGCTGGTCTACATATTCGCTGGCAAGTATTTCCTGCGTGGGCTGACGTCCGGCGCGGTCAAGGGGTAGAACATGGCAACTCTCGAATTACGCAACGTCAACAAGACCTACGGCAGCGGCTTGCCGGACACCCTGAAAAACATCGAACTGAAGATCGATGACGGTGAGTTCCTGATCCTCGTCGGCCCGTCCGGTTGCGGCAAGTCGACGTTGATGAACTGCATCGCCGGCCTGGAGAACATCAGCGGTGGGGCGATTCTGGTGGATGACGCCGACATCAGCGGCATGAGCCCGAAAGATCGCGACATCGCCATGGTGTTCCAGTCCTACGCGCTGTACCCGACCATGAGCGTGCGCGACAACATCGCCTTCGGCCTGAAGATTCGCAAAATGCCCGCCGCTGAAATCGAGGAAGAAGTGGCGCGGGTGGCCAAGCTGCTGCAAATCGAACACCTGCTCAGCCGCAAACCCGGTCAGCTCTCCGGTGGCCAGCAGCAACGCGTGGCCATGGGCCGGGCGTTGGCGCGGCGGCCGAAGATTTACCTGTTCGACGAGCCGCTGTCCAACCTCGACGCCAAGCTGCGCGTCGAGATGCGCACCGAAATGAAACTGATGCACCAGCGCCTGAAAACCACCACGGTCTACGTGACCCACGACCAGATCGAAGCCATGACCCTGGGCGACAAAGTGGCGGTGATGAAGGACGGGATCATCCAGCAGTTCGGTACGCCGAAGCAGATTTACAACGACCCGGCCAACCTGTTCGTGGCGAGCTTCATTGGTTCGCCACCGATGAACTTCATTCCGCTGCGCTTGCAGCGCAAGGACGGTCGCCTGCTGGCGCTGCTCGACAGTGGCCAGGCGCGTTGTGAGTTGCCGCTGGGCATGCAGGACGCCGGTCTTGAGGATCGCGAAGTGATCTTGGGCATGCGCCCGGAACAGATCGTTCTGGCGAACGGTGAGGCCAATGGTTTGCCGACCATTCGCGCCGAAGTCCAGGTCACCGAGCCGACCGGCCCGGACACCCTGGTGTTCGTCAATCTGAATGAAACCAAAGTCTGCTGCCGCCTGGCACCGGACGTGGCACCTGCCGTGGGCGAGACCCTGACCCTGCAATTCGACCCATCGAAAGTGCTGCTGTTCGATGCCAAGACTGGCGAGCGTTTGGGGGCGGCGGGCCTGCCGAAAGCCGAGTCGCACACAGCCAACGTCGCCCAATTCAAAGGCCGATAAGAGATCAATGTGGGAGCGAGCTTGCTCGCTCCCACAGGGGATGTAACCGCGTTAGAAAAGAAAAGTTAATAACAATAAAGAACGAGGATGTAGGGATGAAGAAGAACAACACCAGTGCCCGGTTTGTCTGCCAGCTGTCCGCGATTGCGGCGATGAGCCTGGCCGGTAGTGTGCACGCCGCCGAGGCGTTCAGTGCCGATTCGAAGTGGATGACGGGCGATTGGGGCGGCGAGCGAACCAGGCTGATCGAGCAAGGCGTCGACATCAAGATGGACTACGTCGGTGAAGTGGGCGGTAACCTTCATGGTGGCTATAACGACGACAAGACCGCGCGCTACAGCGACCAGTTCGGCCTGGGCGTGGCGCTGGACCTGCAAAAACTGCTGGGTTGGGATAACACCCAGGCGAAGGTCCAGTTCACCAACCGTAACGGTCAGAACATCTCCAATGACCGTGTCGGCGACCCGCGTGCCGGCACCTTGAGTTCCTCTCAGGAAGTCTATGGCCGGGGCCATATGGTCCGTCTGACCCAATTGTGGATCCAGCATCAGTTCCTCGACAATAAACTGGACGTCAAGGCCGGTTACTTCGGTGAAGGCGAAGACTTCAATACCTTCCCGTGCGAATTCCAGAACCTGGCATTCTGCGGTTCCCAAGTGGGTAACTGGGCCACCAACATCTGGTACAACTGGCCGGTCAGCCAGGCGGCGATCCGCGTGAAGTACAACATCACGCCTGAGTTCTTTGCGCAGATTGGCGCGTACAACCAGAACCCGTCGCAACTGGAGCACGGTAACGGCTTCAAGCTCAGCGGCAGTGGTACGGCGGGCACGGTCCTGCCGGTCGAACTGGTCTGGTCGCCGAAGGTCAACAATCTGCCGGGCGAATACCGTGTCGGTTACTACAAAAGTACCGCCGATGCCGCCGATGTTCGCGAGGACGTCAACGGTCAGGATGCGGCGACAACAGGCAAGGCTTATCGCTCCCACGATAGCAAGCACGGTTACTGGTTCGTCGTGCAGCAGCAACTCACCAGCCACAATGGCGACGCTTCTCGCGGGTTGAATATCGCGGCCAACGCTACCTTCCACGATAAGGACACCAACGTCGTCGACAACTATCAGTCGTTGATGTTTGTGTACAAAGGCCCGTTTGATGCACGTCCAAAGGATGACGTCGGAATCGGTTTCTCCCGTATCCACGTCAACGATGATGTGAAGAAAAACGCCGAGTTGCTCAACGTCGCCAACGGTGCCACTAACTACGATGATCCGATGTTCTCGCCGCTGCGTAGCACTGAGTACAACTACGAGGTCAACTACGGTTTCCACGTTACCAACTGGCTGACCGTACGCCCTAACCTGCAGTACATCACTCATCCGGGGGGCGTGGACGAAGTCGACAACGCGATCGTCGCCGGTTTGAAAATTCAGTCGGTGTTCTAACTTAAGCTGCGATAAGCTCCTCTCTATATGCGCATTTTGCGGATGGCCAAGGCTGTCCGCTTTTTTTTGGGGCGTGGAGATACTGTGTCGACCGCTCTTGCTCCCGCTCGGCTGCGAAGCAGTCGTAAACTCTGAGAGTGCAGCTTTAGTGACACGCAGCAGTGAATGGTTTTGGGGCCGCTTCGCAGCCCAGCGGGAGCAAGCTCCCTCGCCACAGAGTGCTGTGCAAGACTTTTGGATTATAAGTACCCCCATGATTTTCGGGACCGCGGCACATGCATGAGCATCCGCTACAACGCTTCTTCAAGTCCTTGCGCGAACGTCCGGTGTTTGCGTGGGAGCGCTATCAGCAGCGCGAAGTGCTGGTGATCGATCACCCACTGTGTCAGGCCGTGTTCAGCCGGCAGGGCGCGCAATTGCTGCATTTCCAGCCCAAGGGCCAGAAGCCCTGGCTCTGGTGCGCGGCGAAGTGGCCGCAAGTCGGGGCCATTCGTGGCGGCGTGCCGGTGTGCTGGCCGTGGTATGGCCGTCACCCAAGCGAAAACGCCTGGCCGTCCCATGGCTGGGCGCGGCTGATCGACTGGAAGCTGATCGACAGCAGCAGCGATGACGAGGGCGTGCGCCTGCACTGGCAATTGCAGCTGTGCGACTGGCAGGTGGACCTGCACGCGCACCTGGGCGAACGCATGGATCTGCGCCTGAGCACCGAGCATCAGGACAGCCTGCCATGCCAGTTGAGTCATGCTTTGCATGCTTACTGGCGTATTGGTGATATCGGTGAGGTAGCGCTGTCTGGGCTTGACGGCGTGCAAGGTTACGACCAGCTCAAACGTGAAACCTGCCAGCAGGAAGGCGAGTTGCGGGTCGATGGCGGGTGCCAGCGGGTGTTCCAGCACGAGGGCGAATTGCAGCTCAAGGACCACGCCTGGCAGCGTCAGTTGTGCATCGATACCGGCGACAGCGCCGACACGGTGGTCTGGCATCCGGGGTCACGGCCGCTGCTGGGAGTGAGCTGGAATGAGGTCTCGGAGTTTGTCTGCGTCGAGGCCGCCAGCGGCGGCACCGACAGCCTGAGCCTGGCGCCGGGGGAGCGGGCGCATTTGAGTTTGCAGGCGCGGGTGGGGGGTTAGCTCAAGGCTGGCGGTGTTGCGGCTGGCCCCATCGCGAGTGTGCTCGCGATGAGGCCGGGCCAGGCAGCAAAGATGTTGGGTTAATTAAACTCATCGCCAATCGGATACCGGCTGGCGTTGAGGCTTTCCTTGATCTTGCGCAGGTGTGGCTGGAAGTCGACGCCACGGCGCAGGGTCATGCCGGTGGCGAGTACGTCGAGCACCGTCAGCTGGATGATCCGCGAGGTCATCGGCATGTAGATGTCGGTGTCTTCGGGCAGTGGAATGTTCAGGCTCAGGGTGCTGGCCTTCGCCAGTGGCGAACCTTCGGCGGTCAGGCCGAGTACCGAGGCACCGTTTTCGCGGGCGATGCGCGCCACTTCCACCAGTTCGCGGGTGCGGCCGGTGTAGGAAATGATCACGAACAACTCGCCGGTGTGAGCCACCGAGGCAATCATCCGCTGCATCAGCACATCGGCGTGGGCGGTGACGGCCAGGTTGAAGCGGAAGAACTTGTGCTGCGCATCCAGGGCCACCGGGGCTGATGCGCCGAGGCCGAAGAAGTGAATCTGCCGGGCCTGGATCAGCAAATCCACGGCGCGGCTGATCAGGTTCGGGTCCAGCGCCTGGCAGGCGCTGTCCAGCGACGCAATCGCGCTGCCAAAGATTTTCTGGGTGTAGGCTTCGGGGTTGTCGTCGGCTTCCACGGCGCGGCTGACATACGCCGCGCCACTGGCCAGGCTTTGGGCCAGTTGCAACTTGAGTTCCGGGTAGCCGCTGACGCCGAACGAACGGCAGAAACGGTTGACCGTCGGCTCGCTGACCGAGGCGGCCTGGGCGAGGGCGGCGATGCTGAAGCGGGTCGCCTGCTGAGGATTGAGCAGGATCACTTCGGCGACTTTACGTTCTGCCTTGTTCAGGTCTTCAAGGCGATTCTGGATCTGTTCCAGTAAATTTCGCACGCGGTCCATACATGTTCCTTAGGTCGGCTATGCAAATGGGGCCTTTGAAGCGGCCCATAACGGTGGCCTATCCTACTGATGGCTCCGACCGACCACCACTCGGATTCTGTATTTTGGAAAAATGTTGTGGTTATTACTACATTTTTCCTTGAGCGATGTCTTGAAAAAAGGTATTTGTAGCTTAACTTGATAAAAGAACAAACATCATGCCTTCGATTACAGTTGAACCGTGCACCTTTGCCTTGTTCGGCGCGTTGGGCGATCTGGCCCTGCGCAAGCTGTTTCCTGCCTTGTACCAACTCGATGGCGCCGGCCTGTTGCACGAGGACACGCGCATCATCGCGCTGGCCCGTGAGCCGGGCAGCGAGCACGAGCACCTGGCAAACATCGCCGCTCAGTTGCGCCAGTACGTCGAGGCCAAGGACATCGATGAAGCGGTGGTCGAACGCTTCCTGGGCCGCCTGACTTACCTGCACGTCGACTTCCTCAAGGCGGACGACTACGTTGCCCTGGCCGAACTGGCGGGCAAGTCCCAGCGGATGATCGCCTATTTCGCCACACCGGCAGCGGTGTACGGGGCGATTTGCGAGAACCTGTCCAAGGTCGGTCTCAACGAAAACACGCGTGTGGTGCTGGAAAAACCCATCGGTTCGGACCTGGAATCGTCGCGCAAGGTCAACGATGCCGTGGCGCAGTTTTTCCCGGAAAACCGCACCTACCGCATCGACCATTACCTGGGCAAAGAGACGGTTCAAAACCTGATCGCCCTGCGTTTCGCCAACAGCCTGTTCGAAACCCAGTGGAACCAGAATTACATCTCCCACGTGGAAATCACCGTGGCCGAGAAGGTCGGCATCGAAGGCCGCTGGGGCTACTTCGACAAGGCTGGCCAACTGCGTGACATGATCCAGAACCACCTGTTGCAGTTGCTGTGCCTGATCGCCATGGACCCGCCCGCGGACCTTTCGGCCGACAGCATTCGCGACGAAAAAGTCAAAGTCCTCAAGGCCCTGGCGCCGATCAGCCCGGAAGGCCTGACGACCCAAGTGGTGCGTGGCCAGTACATTGCCGGCTACAGCGAAGGCAAATCGGTGCCCGGTTACCTGGAGGAAGAAAACTCCAACACCCAGAGCGACACCGAAACCTTCGTCGCCCTGCGTGCCGACATTCGTAACTGGCGCTGGGCCGGCGTGCCGTTTTACCTGCGTACCGGCAAGCGCATGCCGCAAAAGCTGTCGCAGATCGTCATCCACTTCAAGGAACCGTCGCACTACATCTTCGCCCCTGAGCAGCGCTTGCAGATCAGCAACAAACTGATTATCCGCCTGCAACCGGACGAAGGTATTTCCTTGCGCGTGATGACCAAGGAGCAAGGCCTGGACAAGGGCATGCAACTGCGCAGCGGTCCATTGCAGCTGAATTTTTCCGACACCTATCGCAGCGCGCGCATCCCGGATGCCTACGAGCGGTTGTTGCTGGAAGTGATGCGCGGCAATCAGAACCTGTTTGTCCGTAAAGATGAAATCGAAGCCGCGTGGAAATGGTGTGACCAGCTGATCGCCGGGTGGAAGAAGTCTGGCGATGCCCCCAAGCCGTACGCGGCCGGGTCCTGGGGGCCGATGAGCTCGATTGCACTGATTACGCGTGATGGGAGGTCGTGGTATGGCGATATCTGAATTCAAACTGCCGCAGGGCGTCAGCGCCCATGAGTTCAAAAGCCCGGTGCTGTTGGCCGAAGGCCTGGCGCTTAAAGTGGCGCGGCAACTGAGCGAAGCCATCGATACGAAGGGCTGCGCCACGTTGGTGGTTTCCGGTGGGCGCAGCCCGGTTGCGTTTTTCCAGCACCTGGCCAAGCAGACGCTGGAGTGGTCCAAGGTTGTGGTCACCCTCGCCGATGAGCGCTGGGTGCCGGTGGAACACGCCGACAGCAACGCCGGCCTGATCAAGCGTTACCTGTTGCAGGGCCCGGCCGTGAAAGCGAAGTTCCTGAGCCTCTACAGCGTTTCGGCCAGTCTGGAAGAAGCGGCGCAGCAGGCGGATCGTTTGCTCGGCGAACTGTTGTCGATCGACGTGCTGGTGCTGGGCATGGGCGATGATGGGCATACCGCGTCGCTGTTTCCCGGCAGCCCGAACCTGGCCGAAGCGTTGCAGGCCGACGGTACGCGCCGTTGCTGGCCGATGCTGGCACCGACCGTGCCGCATCAGCGCCTGAGCATGAGCCGAGCGCTGCTGGCGTCGGCGCAGTACACCGCGTTGTCGATTTCCGGTCAGTCCAAGTTGACCACCCTGAGTGCCGCACTGGCCGGTGACGATGTCGCCGCGATGCCGATTCGCGCGTTTCTGCAACCTACGTTAGAGATTTACTGGTGCCCATGAACCAAGGATCAGCCGCTATGACAACCTCCCAACCGACCGTTTCCATGGCGGACAAAGTTGCCCTGATCGACAGCCTCTGCGCCACGGCGCGGATCCTGCCGGTGATCACCATCGCTCGCGAGCAAGACATTCTGCCGTTGGCGGATGCGCTGGCGGCCGGAGGCCTGACAGCCCTGGAAGTGACCCTGCGTTCGCAGTTCGGCCTCAAGGCCATCCAGGTGTTGCGCGAGCAACGTCCGGAACTGGTGACCGGCGCGGGTACCGTGCTTGATCGCAACATGCTGGCCGCCGCCGAAGCGGCCGGTTCGCAGTTCATCGTCACGCCGGGCATCACCCGTGACTTGCTGGAAGCCAGCGTTGACAGCCCGATTCCGCTGTTGCCCGGCATCAGCAATGCCTCCGGGATCATGGAGGGTTACAGCCTGGGGTATCGGCGTTTCAAACTGTTCCCGGCGGAAGTCAGTGGCGGTGTCGCGGCCATCAAGGCCCTTGGCGGCCCGTTCGGCGAAGTGCGCTTCTGCCCGACTGGCGGCGTGGGGCCAGCCAACATCAAGAGCTACATGGCGTTGAAGAACGTGATGTGCGTGGGCGGTAGCTGGATGCTTGACCCCGAGTGGATCAAGAACGGCGACTGGGCACGAATCCAGGAGTGCACCGCCGAGGCGCTGGCCCTGCTGGACTGACCGGCTGTTCGTTAGCGAAGAATCGTTGTTGTGTTCTACGGCTTTACGGTGCACTTGGTCGGTGCGCCGTTTTTTTTGCGCATTTTTCAGCGGTGGACGAGTCCGTACCTTGTAGACGGCTTGTAAACAGATTGTAGATATAGTTACCGCAGATGGTCGCCGGTTCTCCTTCACGCTGCGCGAATGGCTGATGCTCTATCAGCCCTTCAAGACCACCGATGAGGAGTTCAGATCATGGATGATCACCCAACCACCCCGTCCCCCCAAGCGCACGTTTGCGTGCTGGCACCGGAACAGATTGCCGGGCCCTATTTCCGAAACCCGAAACTGATCCGCAGGAACATCAGCGAGGGCAGCAGTGGTGTTCCGTTGTTGCTCAGGCTGCGGATCGTTGACGCGGCGACGTGCCTGCCGGTCAGTGATGCGCTGGTCGACATCTGGCACTGCAATGCACGGGGTGCCTATTCCGGCTGGAGCAAAGTGAATCCGGATCAGGAAGTCAGCGTCGGCAGCATCGGCGCCATTCCCCGAACCGACGACGACACGTACCTGCGCGGCGGTCAGTTCAGCGACAGGAACGGGTGTGTCAGGTTTACCAGCATTTATCCGGGGTTCTATGCCGGACGCGCGCTGCACATTCATGTGGCGGTGCGGATCATGGGCAGCAACTACCTCGATGATCGGCACGTGGCCTGGGTCGGGCAGCTGTATCTCCCCGAGGTTGCGTCGCGCCCGGTGCTCAACACCCAGGAGTACGCCGGTCGCACTGTGTCGGTGTTGAACAATGCCGAGGATGACTACTACACGCGCATGGGAGGAGAGCGATCGACCTTGAGCATTTACCCCATCGGCCGCGATTCCTGGGAGGACGGTTACTTCGGGTACATGAGCATCGGCATCGACACCCAAGCGGTGTCGGAGCACATCAAACCCGAGGACTTCGACACGTACACCGTATGAGTCCGGCACCCGAGAACAGGCTCGGGCACCAGAGGGTTCAACTCAGTTCGATCAACGCCTGTGCCAACCGCTGCATCTGCGCCGCCGTGGTAGTGAACCCCGGCGTGATACGGATGCACGGCCCCGTCGCTGCGCCGTTACGGGTGACGGTAAACAGGTTGTGCTCATTGAGCAGGCGCTCGACCATCTGTTGCTGGTCGGCATGCCGGGTAAAGCGCATCGAGGTGATGCCGCAATACAGTCGCGGATCGTCGGGGGTCATGACTTCGATCCCCGGCACACCGCGCACGGCACCCACCCAGAGGTTGCGCAGGTAGTTGAGCCGCGCGCCCTTGGCTGCCGAGCCGCCCATGGCACGGTGCTCTTCGAGCACCAGCGGCAAGGTCAGCAGCGCCGGAATGTTCGGGGTGCTGTAGGGCGTGCGCGAGCGGATATCGTTGTCCGGGAAATGGCTTTCGCCCATGTCCGGGTCGATGTCGGCCAGACGCGACGGCGCGATGTAGGCGAAGCCGAGGGTCAGCGGTGCGCCGATCCATTTGTGCAGGTTGAAGCCGGCAAAGGCAATGCCCAGCTCATCGAGGTTGAACTCGATCTGCCCGAGGGCGTGGGCGCCGTCGAGGATCACGTCCACGCCGTGCTGTTTGGCCGCTGCGGCGATCGCCTGGACCGGCATGACCAGGCCCGTGCGGTGGGTGACGTGGGTGAGCGCCATCAGCTTGAGCCGTGGGTAACGCACGAACGCTTCGCGGTAAGTGGCCAGCAGACTGTCGAAAGTGGCCGGGTGCGAGTGGTTGATCTCGATCACTTCGACGCCGCGATAACGCGCGAGCCAGCGCATCGCGCCCTTGACCGTGTCGTAATCCAGGTCACAGATCAGCACCTGGTCGCCTGGTTCCAGGCGGTTGTAGTTGCGGATCAGCGCTTGCAACGCATCGGAGGCGTTGCGGGTGAGGGCGACCGCTTCAGGCGCGGCGCCGATCAGCTCGGCCACCTGCCGACGCACCTCCAGGCTTTCGATCTGTTCGAAGCGTTGGCGTACATGCACCGAGTTGCTGCGGTTGATGAAGTCGATGTGGCGCTGATATTCCTCGATCACGGTGCGGGACATGCGCCCGAAGTAGCCGTTTTCCAGGTTGATGGGCTCGGGTACGACGTCATAACGGTCGGCGAATGTCTGCCAGAAGGCTTCGTCGTGGGCGCGGTGCGTGTTGTCGGGCATGGGCGGCTCTGTCAGTCAGTGGCGAGGTTTGGGTTTGCCGTGTTTGGCGCGCAATGGGTCAAGCAGGTCGGACAGGCCGTTGTGATCGATTTCCTGCATCAAGGCCAGCAAGCCACCCAGTTCACCGTGAGGGAAACCTTCGCGGGCAAACCAGTTCAGGTATTGGCCCGGCAGGTCGGCCAGGATGCGGCCCTTGTACTTGCCGAAGGGCATTTCGCGGGTTACCAGCAGTTCGAGTTTTTCAGGGTTCATCGATCGTTCGTCTTGAGTGAAGCAGTCTGGAAAATACAGGCATTCTGCATGCAGGCCAATTGACAGATCATGCAAAAAACGCGGATACAGATGCAGGTTAAAAATTTAACTTGTTGAAATGTAAGATAAAAAAATTCAATTCAAGGCTGGCATGCCGGGTGCAACACCTATGGCAACTCTCAACCCGCAAGGAATTGAAAAATGACCGACATGAATAAAGAAGCCATTTCAGTCCTGAACGACCTGATCGAGACCAGCAAGGACGGTCAGGAAGGTTTCAAGACCTGTGCTGAAGATATCAAGCATCCTGAACTCAAGGCGCTGTTTGTCAAACGTTCAGCCGATTGCGCGACAGCCGCCGCCGAACTGCAAGGCACGGTGCGCTCGATGGGGGGCGATCCTGAGACGAGCACCAGCCTCAGCGGTGACGTGCACCGTCGTTGGGTCGACCTCAAGTCGCTGGTTACCGGCAAGGACGAGGAGGCCGTGCTCAACGAAGCCGAGCGGGGCGAGGACCATGCCCTGAAGGCGTACAAGCACGCCATCGAGAAAATCAACAAACACAACCTGGTGGGTATTCGTGACCTGGTGGAGCGTCAGTACCATGGCGTTCAACGCAACCACGATCAGGTCAAAGCGCTGCGCAACCAGGCGCGCGCCCGTTCTTAAACGCGTGTGAACGGTCGAAAACGCCAGCCAGCCTGGCTAATGCCAGTCAGTTAAGGATTGAATACCGCAATCCTTGTGGGAGCGAGCTTGCTCCGGGCGACGATTCGACGAAGGCTGCGTCACAGTCAACATTGATGTTGAATGCAATGCCCGCTTCGCGAGCAAGCTCACTCCCACATTTTATTCGGCTAGCCACACCATTCCGATCGGCGCAGTTCTAGTGTGGGGCGAGCCGGCTCCGGGCGCCGATTCAACATCGATGTTGTCTGTTAAACCCCGCCTTCGCGGGCACCGCAAGACTGCTCGTGGCATCAGCCGATGCTGATCGCCGGCAATGTCGGCAAGGTCACGGTCTGCTGTTTGCGCGGCGCGAGGATTTCAGCCTCACCGTCCACCACCAACTCATCGCGTTGGTTGAACACGCGGGTGGCGATGCGGACACGGAATTTCGGCAGTTTTTCGAGGATCTCCAGGCGCACGGTCAGGGTGTCGCCGATCTTCACTGGCTTCTGGAAGCTCATCTGCTGGCCGATGTAAATAGTGCCCGGCCCAGGCAGTTCGCAAGCGACCGCGGCACTGATCAACGCGCCGCTGAACATGCCGTGGGCGATGCGCTCCTTGAACATGCTGGCAGCGGCGAATTCGGCGTCCAGGTGCACCGGGTTGTGGTCGCCGGACATCGCGGCGAACAACTGGATATCGCGTTCTTCGACGGTCTTGCTGTAGCTGGCGGTCTGGCCGACTTCAAGGGCTTCGTAAGGGGTGTTGGTAACCTGAGTCATCTGTTTAAAGTCCTGTTGACGAACAATTATTCGGTTTTTGGCGGCCGGCGATGCTCCAGCGCCTGAGCAATCCAGCCAAGCACATCCGCGGTCACTTCGTCGCGGTTTGTTTCATTGAACACCTCGTGCCGCGCCTGCGGGTAGATGTTCAGTTGCAGGCACTGGCTGCCAGCCTTGCGCAGGGCGTCGGCCAGATCCTTGAGACGTGTGCCATTGCTCACGGGATCACATTCGCCGCCCATCACCAGCAACGGCAGGCCCGGATCGATCTGGGCGAGATTGGACGCTTTGCTGATTTGCTGCAACCCGCCGAGCATGTCGATCCAGAATTGATTGGTGCAACGAAAGCCGCAGAACGGGTCGTGCACGTACAGGTCGACTTCGGCCGGATCGCGGCTGAGCCAGTCGAACGGGGTGCGATTGGGTTTGAAGGCTTTGTTGAATGAGCCGAACGACAACCACTCGATCAACGCACTGCGCCCGGTGGCACCCTGGCGCAGGCGCTCGAACCGGGCAATCAACTGCGCCACGCGGTACAGCGCCGCCGGCTGGCAATTGGAGCCACTGAGAATCGCCCCGTGCAGGCTGGCGCTGTGGTGCAGCAGGTACGCCTGGGCGATGTAACTGCCCATGCTGTGGCCGAGCAGCACGACGGGCGTGCCGGGATGCTGCTGGCCGATGTGCTGTTGAAGGCTGGCCAGGTCGCCGACCACCTTGCGCCAGCCGTCCTTGTCCGCGTAGTGCCCAAGCAGGCCGCCCTGTTCGGCGGTCTTGCCATGGCCGCGCTGGTCCGGCGCATACACGCCATACCCCTGGGCACACAACGCCTGGGCCAGGCGTGCGTAACGGGCGCTGTGCTCGGCCATGCCGTGGGACAGCAGAATCACCGCCCTGAGCGGTACTTCGGGCAACCACTGGTTGACGAAAAGCCGACTGCGGTCACTCGTGGTCAGCCAGAAAGTGTCGTGGATCATGGCGATTCCTTTGCGCGGGGTCGTTGCATTGTATAGCTCATCAACCGTTCGCCGTCCGATCGGGACATGTCCGGGCAGCAAGATTCATACGATCAATGACGCTCACGCGTATATTTGCCTGATTCGCCATAACTGCTAGTGTCCGAAGAGCCCCGCCTTTCAGAAATGACAGAGATGCGGCCCGGACACGCTCAGGTAAAAGAGGACAAGAACAATGCAACCTGATTTCTGGAATGACAAACGCCCGGCCGGCGTCCCCCTCGATATCGACCTGGGGGCCTACAAATCGGTGATCGAGGTGTTCGAGCGTTCCTGCAAGAAATTCGCCGACCGCCCGGCGTTCACCAACATGGGCATGACCCTGACCTATGCAGACCTTGAGCGCTACAGCGCAGCCTTCGCCGGTTACCTGCAAGCCCATACGGACCTGGTCGCCGGCGACCGGATCGCCGTGCAGATGCCCAACGTTCTGCATTACCCGATTGCAGTGTTTGGCGCCTTGCGTGCCGGGTTGATCGTGGTCAACACCAACCCGTTGTACACCGCACGGGAAATGCGCCATCAATTCAAGGACTCCGGTGCACGGGCGCTGGTCTACCTGAACCTGTTCGGCCAGAAGGTTCAGGAAGTGCTGCCCGACACACAGATCCAGTACCTGATCGAAGCGAAGATGGGCGATCTGATGCCCGCCGCCAAAGGTTGGCTGATCAATACCGTGGTCGACAAAGTGAAGAAAATGGTCCCGGCCCTACCAACTGCCCCAGGCCATTTCCTTCAAAAGCGCGCTGCGCCTGGGCCGTGGCCAGGGCATCAAGCCGTTGAACGCCACCCTCGACGATGTCGCGGTTTTGCAATACACCGGCGGCACCACCGGGTTGGCCAAGGGCGCGATGCTGACCCACGGTAACCTGGTGGCCAACATGCAACAGGCCCGGGCGTGTCTGGGGCAGCACGGTGCCGACGGCCAGCCGCTGCTCAAGGAAGGTCAGGAGGTGATGATCGCGCCGCTGCCGCTGTACCACATCTATGCCTTCACGGCGAACTGCATGTGCATGATGGTCACTGGCAATCACAACGTACTCATCACCAATCCACGGGACATCAAAGGCTTCATCAAGGAGCTGAAGAACTGGCGCTTCTCGGCGTTGCTGGGGCTCAACACGTTGTTTGTGGCATTGATGGACCACCCGGATTTCAAGACCCTGGATTTCTCCGGCCTCAAACTCACCAATTCCGGCGGCACCGCGCTGGTCAAGGCCACCGCCGAGCGTTGGGAGCAGATGACCGGTTGCCGAATCACCGAAGGCTACGGCCTGACCGAAACCTCGCCGGTGGCGTGCACCAACCCGTATGGCAACAAATCGCGGCTCAGCACCGTCGGGTTGCCAGTGCCGGGCACCACCTTGAAGGTCATCGACGATAACGGCGTCGAGCAGCCATTGGGCGAGCGGGGCGAGTTGTGCATCAAGGGCCCGCAGATCATGAAAGGCTACTGGCAGCAACCAGAAGCCACCGCCGAGGTGCTGGACGCCGAGGGCTGGTTCAAGACTGGCGACATTGCGGTGATCGACCCGGATGGTTTTGTGCGCATTGTCGACCGCAAGAAAGACATGATCATCGTGTCGGGTTTCAACGTGTACCCGAACGAAATCGAGGACGTGGTCATGGCCCACCCGAAAGTCGCCAACTGCGCGGTAATCGGCGTGCCGGACGAGCGTTCCGGCGAGGCGGTGAAGCTGTTTGTGGTCGCGCGTGAGTCGGGGGTCAGCCTTGAAGAGCTGAAGGCGTACTGCAAGGAAAACTTCACGGCCTACAAAGTCCCCAAGCACATTGTGTTGCGTGATTTCTTGCCGATGACGCCGGTGGGCAAAATCCTGCGGCGGGAGTTGCGTGATATCGCCTGACCATTAATCCCTGTGGGAGCTGGCTTGCTCGCGAAGGCGGTGTGCCAGTCAAATAAAGGATGACTGGCACACCGTCTTCGCGCTCCCACATTGGGATGCCGTCAACCTGTTGGCGATGATACTGATGGCTCTAGAGCAACGGTTTCAGGGACTTTAAATGAGCTCTAGGATTTTTACTCTAAAACTGACCATTTGACTGTCTTGAGTCATGAATATGACTGTAGGGGCTTCCTTTGGCTCTAGTCGACCCTTGGCAAAGCTGCTACTCTCGGCGCGCTTTGTGACTTCTCGGCCTGAGTTAAAGCCAGATTCACCTATAAAAAACACACACCAATAATAATCGCATCAAATGCGGTGATGAATTCGCGTTGCTGAGGAGTGGGCTTCCATGATCGAAGACTTTTGGAAGGATAAGTACCCTGCCGGGATTGCTGCCGAGATCAATCCGGACGAGTATCCGAATATTCAGGCAGTGTTGAAGCAATCCTGCCAGCGCTTTGCCAACAAACCGGCCTTTAGCAACCTCGGCAAGACGCTCACTTACGGTGAGCTGTATGAATTGTCGGGCGCTTTTGCCGCTTACCTGCAACAGCATACCGATTTGCAGGCCGGTGATCGAATCGCCGTGCAACTGCCCAACGTCCTGCAGTACCCGGTTGCCGTGTTTGGCGCGATCCGCGCCGGGCTGATCGTGGTCAACACCAACCCGCTGTACACCGCGCGGGAAATGGAACACCAGTTCAACGACTCCGGCGCCAAGGCCCTGGTGTGCCTGGCCAACATGGCGCATCTGGCCGAAGCTGTCGTGCCCAAAACCAGCGTCAAGCATGTGATCGTCACCGAAGTGGCCGACCTGCTGCCACCGCTCAAGCGTCTGCTGATCAACAGCGTCATCAAGTACGTGAAGAAGATGGTCCCGGCGTATCACTTGCCCAAGGCCATCAAGTTCAACGACGTCCTGAGCAAAGGCCACGGCCAGCCAGTGACCGAAGCGAACCCGGCCAGCAGCGATGTGGCGGTGTTGCAATACACCGGCGGCACCACCGGCGTGGCCAAGGGCGCGATGCTGACCCACCGCAACCTGGTGGCGAACATGCTTCAGTGCAAGGCACTGATGGGTTCCAACCTCAGCGAAGGTTGCGAGATCCTCATCACACCGCTGCCGCTGTACCACATCTATGCCTTCACCTTTCATTGCATGGCGATGATGCTGATCGGCAACCACAACATCCTGATCAGCAACCCGCGCGACCTGCCGGCGATGGTCAAGGAACTGTCGAAGTGGAAGTTCAGCGGTTTCGTCGGCCTGAACACCCTGTTCGTGGCGCTGTGCAACAACGAAGCCTTCCGCAAACTGGACTTTTCCGGGCTCAAGGTCACCTTGTCCGGTGGCATGGCCTTGCAACTGGCGGCTGCCGAGCGCTGGAAAGCCGTGACCGGTTGCGCCATCTGCGAAGGTTACGGCATGACCGAAACCAGCCCGGTGGCCACCGTCAACCCGGCCCAGAACAACCAGATCGGCACCATCGGGATTCCGGTGCCGTCGACACTGTGCAAAGTCATCGACGACGCTGGCGTTGAGCAACCGCTGGGTGAAATCGGTGAGTTGTGCGTCAAGGGGCCACAAGTCATGAAGGGCTACTGGCAGCGTCCGGACGCCACCGACGAGATTCTCGACAGCGAAGGCTGGTTGAAGACCGGTGACATCGCGCTGATCCAGCCGGACGGCTACATGCGCATCGTCGACCGCAAGAAAGACATGATTCTGGTCTCCGGTTTCAACGTCTACCCGAACGAACTTGAAGACGTGCTGGCTGCCTTGCCTGGCGTGCTGCAATGCGCGGCCATCGGTGTGCCGGATGAAAAATCCGGTGAGACGATCAAGGTCTTCATCGTTGCCAAGCCGGGCGTGACCCTGACCAAGGAACAGGTGATGGAGCACATGCGCGCTAACGTCACCGGCTACAAAGTGCCGAAAGCGATCGAGTTCCGCGACGCGTTGCCGACCACCAACGTCGGCAAGATCCTGCGCCGTGAACTGCGCGATGAAGAGCTGAAAAAGCTTGGCTTGAAAAAATAAGCCCCGCGTAAAACACAAAAGCCCCGCAGATGCGGGGCTTTTTGTTTAAAGCGATATGAGGAGTGCTTCTGTGGCGAGGGAGCTTACTCCCGTTCGACTGCGAAGCAGTCGCCATCTAGTCGATGGAGATACTCCAGATCTATTGCAGTGCTTGATTTTGGGCTGCTTCGCAGCCCAGCGGGAGCAAGCTCCCTCGCCACCGAGGTCCTTGGTACAGCCTGGGGTCGCTGTTACAGGCGGAACTGCGCGAAGTTCACATTGGTGCCGGCCGGGCGCATGTCTTGCAGGAACGAGTCCTTGTCGGCGCTCAGCTCCAGGCTCAGGGCTGCTTTGCGCTTGCCCTCGTTGCGCACCACCAGGCCTTCCATTTTTTCCCGCAGGAACACGGTCGGCACTTTCAGGTGCAGCAACTGGTCGGTGTCCGGCGTGTACATCAGCAGGTGAATCCATTCGTACTGACCAATGGCCAGGCGCGCAACCGGCAGATCGAACCACCAGATGTTGCGGTTGCGGTTCAATTCGGTGAAATGGCAGTTGTTGACGCCAAGCACAGCACCGCCGAGTTCCAGGTTTCTGCGGGCAATGGCCTGCTTTTTATCGAGTTTCATATCATTCCTACGGGATTGGATCTTCAGCGCCATGGCCTGAATACGTTGCGCATTCTCGGGGCAAAGGCTGAAAACATAAAGCCTAACCTGCCACGGGCAATCAAATGACGCTGCAAAAGTAAATGAAACTCTGCGCAACGACCGTCGGTCAACCTTTACAGAACCTGACCGGGTAGCACGTTTCAGTGTCGTACAGCGGCCATCCCTTGGGTGGCCGTTTTTATGTCGGCTATGGTTAACCGACACCGGTTATTTGTTTCGAGGTCGCCAAACAGGCTACCTTGATGTAGAAAACGCCCCCTGAGTCGCCACCGACTTCAACCTTTTGCGGCGAAAGGAGACGCTATGATTTTTCCGGAACTCAAAGGCTTGCCCTTGCATCGGGTCATGCTGCGCACCGTCACCGAATTCATCGCCGATGAGATGTCGACGTATGCTTCGGCACTGGCCTATCAGATGCTGTTCTCGCTGTTTCCCTTCATCCTGTTCCTGATTGCCCTGATCGGTTTTCTGCACCTGCCCGACTTCTTTTCCTGGCTGCGCCTGCAATCGGAACTGGTGTTGCCGCCCCAGGCCCTGGAGCAAGTGAACCCGGTGATCGATCAGCTCCAGCAATCCAAGGGCGGCTTGCTTTCGGTGGGTATCGTGATTGCCTTGTGGACCGCGTCGGCCGGTGTGCGCTTGATGATGAGCGCGATGAATGCGGCGTATGACGTGGTTGAAGGCCGGCCGATCTGGAAGCGCTTCCCGCTGTCGGTTTTCTACACGGTGGGCATCGCCGGTATGTTGCTGGCCGCTGCGGCGTTGATGGTGCTCGGTCCGCAGGTGATGGAATGGATCGCGTCCCAGGTCGGCATGGAGGAGTTCATCGTCACGCTCTGGACGATCTTGCGCTGGCCGGTGATTGTGATTCTGCTGATGGTGGCCGTGGCCCTGATCTACTACGTCATGCCCGACGTGAAGCAGCCGTTTCGCTTCATCACCCCAGGCTCGGTGCTGGCGGTGGTGGTGTGGATCATCGCTTCGCTGGGCTTCGGGTTCTACGTGAAAACCTTCGCCAACTACAACGCCATGTATGGCAGTATCGGCGCGATCATCGTGTTGTTGCTGTACTTCTATATTTCCGCCGCGGTGCTGTTACTCGGCGCGGAGATGAATGCGGTGATCGATCACATGTCGACCGAAGGCAAGCATCCTGGTGACAAGGACTTCGGCGAACACGACCCCAAACAACACGTATCGGGATTGGGACGGGATCACTCGCTCAAACCGACCACTGACGAAGCCTGACCATGATCCGTGAAATCCTCAAAATGGGCGACGAGCGCCTGCTGCGCATTGCCCCGCCAGTCCCTGCCGAGATGTTCGACAGCCCCGAACTGTGGCAATTGATCGACGACATGTTCCAGACCATGGAAAGCGTCGGGGGTGTCGGCCTGGCCGCGCCGCAGATCGGTGTCGACCTGCAACTGGTGATCTTCGGTTTCGAGCACAGCGAACGCTACCCGGACGCTGAAGCGGTGCCGCAGACGATTCTGATCAATCCGCTGATCACACCGCTGGAACCGACGCTGGAAGAAGGCTTCGAAGGTTGCCTGTCGGTGCCGGGCCTGCGGGGCGCGGTGCAGCGTTATCAGCGCATTCGATATGAAGGCGTGGACCCCAAGGGCGAACCGATTGTGCGCATCGCTAGCGGGTTTCATGCGCGGGTGGTGCAGCACGAATGCGATCACTTGATCGGGCGGCTGTACCCGTCGCGTATCAGCGACTTCAGCAAGTTCGGGTACATCGACGTGATGTTCCCCGACCTGGAGCCCGGCGCGGACGATTGAGCCGCTGACTGGCCTCAGATGGCGTCCAGTGCTGGCGCCCGACGTTCCATCGCCATGGCAATCATCGGTTTGGACCGCGCATAGCGGGCCAGGCGTTCGGCCAGGGCATACGGCAACAGCGGCCCGGTGCTGAAACCGTTGCGCTCGTAGAACCCGCGCAAGTCGGGATGGCAGAACAGCCACACCGGCCCCTCAACCTGCTGGAGCGCGTGGGCCATCAAATTGGCCGCCACGCCTTGTGCCCGGCAGGCCGGGTCGACAAACAACCCCGTCAGCCAGAACCCTCCCTCCATGGGCCGCAAGCAGAGCCCGGCGATGATCTCGTCGCGTTTGCCAACCCACAATTGAGCCTCGCGCACGGCTTTCATCGGGGATTGGTGGGCGCGGTAAAACTTGTTCAGCAATGGCCACTGAGGCTCGGCGAGCCGGGTGTACTGGGTGTTGGGCATGAGCGGGGTCGTCGGGATGCAAAGTCGGCGATTATAAAAGAACACACGCGTCTGGATAGGTGTATACCTGATCCCACATCCCGTATGAGTGGAGTACGTATCATGGCCAAAGGCATGGATTCAAAGAAAGCAGCGAAGAAAAAACCGGCAAAAACTGCCGATGAAAAGCGTGCTGACAAGAAGGCCAAGAAGGTCGATGTGTTCGGGCACTGAGTCACCCAAGCGGAACCCTGGCATCGGGTTCCGCTTTCATTTTTGAGCGATAACCCATCGATCGGCAAGGCTTCCCGGGTCAGTCAGGGGTATGCCTGCTCTGCCGCCAACGCTGCGCTGACCGTTGGCCGCGCATCGATCCGCGCCTGAAAACGTTCAAGCGCGGGCCATTGCCCCAGGTCGATGGCAAATACTTGGGTCCAGCGCAGGGTCGTAAACAGGTAGGCATCGGCCACGCTGAACGACTCGCCCAACAGATAATCCTGCTGCTCCAGGGTCTGCACCAGAAACGCAAAGCGCTTGAACAGTTTCTCCTTCAAGAGCGTTTTGACGGCATCGGGAATCGCCCCGTTGAACAACAAACCCAACCCTCCATGAATCTCGCTGCTGATGAAGTTCAGCCATTCCTGCAAGCGCACCCGTTTCCAGCTTCCGTTGACGGGCGCCAGGCCTGCCGATGGGTGCAGGTCTGCGAGGTATTGCAGGATCGCCGGGCCTTCGGTGAGTACTTCGCCGTTCTCCAATTGCAACGCCGCTACGTAACCCTTGGGGTTGATGGCGAGGAAGTCTTCGCCGCTGTGGGTGGTCTTGTTGCTGTTATCGACGCGCACCAGTTCGAAAGGCAAACCCAGTTCACGCAGGACAATATGCGGGGCGAGGGAGCAGGCGTTGGGTGAGTAATACAGCTTCATGATCAGGGTTCCGGTTGGTTTTTTTCAGTGTCATCGTCGCGGATGCCCTGCGTACAATTAATCTTTCAGACTTCTGCCATAAGGACCGCTACTGCCATGATGAACCTGATGCACTGGCGCATGCTGGTGGCCGTGGCGGACACCGGCAATATCACGCGCGCCGCCGAGCGCGTCGGCATGACCCAGTCCGGCGCCAGCCAGGCGTTGGCGTTGCTGGAGGACATGCTGGGCGTGCAGTTGTTCACCCGGGAAAATCGCCAGACCCTGCCAACCGCGATTGGCCAGCAGGTGATCGAGCAGGCGCGGGTGATGCTTGATGCACTCCAGAACATCCGAAGTACCGTGGAAGGGACCAGGGATGTTCAGCGTGGCTCGATCAGGCTGGCCGTTTTTCCCATCGTACTGGCGAAAGTTATGCCGGCGTTGTTGCGTCGATTCAATCGGCTTTACCCCGGTATTGAGGTGGTCGCATTGGAGGTGAGCGATCACGAGGTCGAAGGGAGGCCGGGCTGACCGACCTGGGGGTGGTGTTGAATCCGAGTCCCGAGCGCACCGCCGCCGTATTGGGCCGCGATAGTTGGGTAGGTGTGGCGCCGCAGGGCCATCCACTGGCCAGGCAAGCTCGCGACGGCACGGTGTCGCTGGCCGAGTTGGTCGAGCAGCCGTTCGTGCTGGCCACCGGTGGTTGCACGGTAAATGCTCGCAGCCTGGCGGCTGACGCCGGGCTGGCGTTGCGTGACGTGCGTGTCGAAGTTCGGGAGTGGAGCAGTGCGTTCACCCTGGTCCAGGAAAATGTCGGCGTTGCGCTGGTCCCGGAGATGACGTTGCCCGCCAACCGCAGGGGATTGTGTGTTTTCCCTTTGGCCACACCTCTACATCGCGAGTTCAGCTTGGTGGCATCCAGCCGCGATACGCCGTCACCTGCCGTGCTTGCATTGCTCGGTATGCTCAGCCAGGAAACAGGGCTGACAACCATTGAACGTATGGCCGATTGATGGCCTTGCATCCGTGCTTTTGCTGTCTATGCTCACTCGTAACTAGTTATGTCGGTTGCAATATGAAGCTTTTTGTTGGCTTTGGTGAGGTTTTTACTTAAGTAAAAATGTGTTCGATAGCATTAAGAGTGTGCAATCAAGGCGCCGACGCTATAGGGAGTTAGTTATTAAAAGGAGTTGCGTATGAATGTTAGGTCAGGCCCGTTACCGGGTCATCAAGAAAAGGATGGCTTGATAAGAGCGTTGCTTCATCGGCGCTTCGATTAAACATCATTTATCACCTGACTCTTATCCTTGTTCTGGGGGTACGTTTGCCTGTTCTGTGGAAAGTTGTGGTAAGTCCCGCGAAAGACCAAACACTTCCGTCAAACAAAAGACAGCGCTGAAGGTGATACCACCATGTTTAATCTACATCACAAGTCTGACCTGCTTGAAATCGAGCGATTCACCTGTGCGCTAAGTGAGGCCAACGCCAAGTTGGCGGCAGTCAGCCGCTCCATGGCGATGATCGAGTTTGATCCCGCGGGGGTGATCCTCGATGCCAATGAAAACTTCTGCCTGGCGGTTGGCTATTCCATCGATGAGATCCGTGGCAAACATCACCGGATCTTTTGCGAAGAGGATTACGCTAAAAGTGATGACTACCAACGCTTCTGGCGTGAGTTGGGGCGAGGCGAGCCCACCAGTGGCACGTTTCAGCGTCTGAACAAGGCGGGCAAGGAAGTCTGGCTCGAGGCCAGTTATATGCCCGTGCTCAATGGGCAACGCCAGGTCAGCAGTGTCATCAAGGTCGCTTCGGACATTACCGAACGCATCAACAAGGAACATGAAAACCAGAGCCTGATCAACGCACTGAGCCGCTCGATGGCCTTGATCGAGTTCTCGCCGGACGGCAGAGTCATGCATGCCAACGAGAACTTCTTGCAGACCATGCACTATTCACTCAACGAAGTGGTGGGTCAGCATCACAGTATGTTTTGTCATCGCAGCGAGAGTGAGTCTGCGGCGTACAAGGCGTTTTGGGCATCCCTCAATCGGGGCGAATTCCACTCCCGCCGTTTTGAGCGGGTCGACAAGTATGGGCGGATGGTATTTCTCGAAGCCTCTTACAACCCGATCTTCGATGCCAAGGGCCGTTTGTACAAAGTGGTCAAGTTTGCCAGTGATATCACCCAGCAAGTCACGACCCTGCAGACGGCCGCTGAATCCGCTCATTCAACGTCGGTGCAAAACGACGCGTGTGCCCAGAAAGGTTCGCAAGTCGTGCAGCAAACCGTACAAATTATTGAAGAGATTTCCAGGGACCTCAACGAAGCGGCCCGCAGCATTGATGCGGTGAGCAAGCAGTCAGACATTATCGGCACCATCGTACAGACCATCCGCGGGATTGCCGATCAAACCAACCTGTTGGCGCTCAACGCGGCGATCGAGGCGGCACTGGCCGGGGAACATGGACGAGGGTTTGCGGTGGTAGCCGACGAAGTTCGTAGCCTGGCGGCCCGCACCAGCCAGGCGACGCTGGAAATCGTCGAAGTGGTGCGCAAGAACCATGATTTATCCCTGAGTGCGGTGTCGAGCATGCAATCGAGTTTGAGCCGTACGGGCCTGGGCGTGGAATTAGCCAATGAAGCGGGAGAGGTGATCCTGGAGATTCAGCAAGGGTCGCGGCATGTGGTCGATGCCATCAGCCAGTTCAATTCGACGTTGCAACTTAATTAAGCGGAGTACATGAAAAAGACTCCCCGAGTGGGGAGTGACTGTCAGCTAGGGTACGAAACATGTGGGAGCCTGCTCGCGAAGGCGTCGGTAGATTCAACATCAATGCTTGCTGACACACTGATTTCGCGAGCAGGTTCGCTTCCACAGGGATTTCGCTTAACTGACTGGCATTCCACCGAGGTGGGGGGTATTGGTGGTTGGCGCTGTTTTAAATGGCCGCCAGGGTTTTCTCGGCGGCGAGTGCGCTGGCGGGAGTTTGCGCTTTCTCGGCCTCGGCCATTTTCATTTTGTCTTCTATGCGCTGGGCGATTTCCTTGCCGATGGCCAGTTGTTTTTCGGGTGACATGTTGGCTAGGTCTTCCTCGGTAATCCCCAGTTCCTTGAGAATGCTGTCACGCATCCGTTGTTCCGGGGACTTGCTCATGTACTCCTTGAATTCGGTCATTGCCGCGCTGTCAGTGGCGGTAGTGGTTTGCGGTGTACTGCTGACAGGGTCAGTGGTTTGCAGCAGCACGCGGGTTTTGGCGAAGGCCGCGTCGACGTTGTCAGCCACGGTCGTGCTGGCGTGCTGAGTGGCAGCCGTCCCCTGAATGTTCGCGGCGTTCTGGACGTTCTGCATTTGACCGCTGTACAGCGCGCTGGCGGCCGACATGGCCGGGTCCATATCGGGGCGCTGGATTTGCTGCACGATCGAAGATTTTTGTGCGTTGACCAACATGTTGAAGTCCCTGTAGGCAATTGCTATCCCAGTGCACAGAGCAATTTATGTGCCGGTACGTGTTCATCCCGTTTGCAGGGGCTTTCCGGCAACCCGTGGGGATGTGTTGCCGGAAAGCGGAAAGGCTTTGCCGCCGGGTTGGCGGCAAACCTGTGTCGGTGACAGAGGGTGACGATAGGTCAACCTTTGGAGATAGCCTGGCTGTAGGCGATCAAGGCTTCGATACGCGATTCAATGGCTTCAGCCGGATGCCGCTCGAAGGACACCGCATGGCCGCCCGGTTCCCTGTAGCGGATGCCGAACTCGTTTTGTGAGGTCCACTGGGCATAAGCCCCTTTGACGTTCAACTTGGCGACTTTGATTGCCCTGAGTGTCGAGTCATCGCTGCCCCTGGCGGGGAGATTGGCGGGGCCTTCGGCGACACTGTCGATAAAGGCGTACTCCGGCAGTGCCGGGCCCGGTTCCAGTGTCAGTACAGGTTCTGGTTTAAAACCGAAGTAGCCTTGGCTGGCCAGGTGCGCACCCGAAAACTCGGGCCATGAGTCTGCGACCACCAGTTCTTCGGGTTTACTCAGATCGTTGCCAATCACGACATACTGATGGTCGACGTTGTCCGCCAGGACAATGTGGACTTTTGAGGTTCGGGGCTGACTGGCCAGAATAGAGAGCGTCACCTTGGAGTTTTCCGAGCAGTTGCCACCCCTGATCTTGATGGCTGCCTGCGCCGCTTCTGCTTCGGTCAGTTGTGCGGTAGGAAGACCGGTGACCAGATCGATTTTCCTGAGTTTTTTCAGTTCCGCGATGGCTGATCCACCTTTTTCCCAGATGCTCGGTAGCTGGTTGCCGGACAAGGGCAACAGCTCTTTGGCGCGGGTGATGGCACGTTGGGCCATTTCCAGGTTGGCCATGATTTCGGCGCTGACCTCAATCGGTTCGGAAGTTGCGGCAACGGGCCAGTTGAATTCGCTGGAGTAGCTGCGCAGATCGCCCAGTGGTACAGCGATTTCTACCTCTTCACCCGCTGCTGAACGGCGCAGAAGCTCGTACTCTTCGGTGCGCCCGGCTTTTTTCAGGTAGCGGGCTGTCATGCCCAGGTCTCGGTCCGAGGACGACAAAGGCGTCAGCACCTCATCGGCGAATACAGTCTTGAGCAGTTCGTCGAAGCGTTCCTCCGGCAGTAATTTTTTCAGGTCAGGCAATAGCTCAACGGTCTGGATCGCACTGATTCTGGCCAGCGAGTTGTCGGCTGTATTGGCCTCCTGGAGTGCATGCCATACCGCATTTAAATGCTGCTCCTGCATCTCGTCCGCGATGAATTTCAGGCCGATAAGGTAATCATTTTTCAGGTGTTGCGCGGTTTCAGCATGAAATGCTCCGTCGACCCAGTACTGGTATTGCGTCTGAACATCGAGCAGGTCAGCCAGTGGGGTACCGTCTTCTGCGATCTCACCCAAGGCATAGCCCGGTGCGCCGCCCCGCAAGCGCATGAACGATGGGTCGTAGTGCGGTTTCTTGGGCCCGCTATGGAACAGCACTTCCCACAGC
The DNA here is from genome assembly GCF_039908635.1 of Pseudomonas purpurea. Classification (NCBI taxonomy): domain Bacteria; kingdom Pseudomonadati; phylum Pseudomonadota; class Gammaproteobacteria; order Pseudomonadales; family Pseudomonadaceae; genus Pseudomonas; species Pseudomonas purpurea. The sequence goes on along the minus strand of NZ_CP150918.1, from coordinate 4,320,129 downwards.
TCTGTACGCGACAAGGCATGTTCCTGGATTTTGAGCTTCAACTGTGGCCCCTGGTTTGGGGACGGCAGACCCAACCGCAGGCGTTCGGCATCGGACAGGGCATGCTGGATCGAGTTGAACAGGTCGTCTTTGCCGTGCAGATCATTGCCCTCGGCGTCATGGGTGGTGTATTGACTGCCTTGCTTGACCAGCCTTTTTTGCACGCTGGCGTGCTCATTTCCAATGCTGTTGAGCCGTTCTCCATCGAAGGCGTCAGCCCGGATTTCGAGGCGCAGGTCATCAGACCAGCCGGGGAGTTTTTCCAGGGTACGCAAGGTCAACAACTCGCAATCCTGGCTGGCCATTGCGTCCAGGTAGAGACCTTCATAGGCGCGGCAAACCCGGGTTTGTCGCAGGTGCCACTGGGCTGCTTCTTCCAGTCGCATGGACAGCCGACCGCTGTCGCGCCAGGTGTTGAGTTCTTCGGTACTTGCCCTGCTCAGCAGCTCTTGGGCCGCGCTGTTGGGGAGCCCTGGATACTGGCGTTGCAGTTGTTGAACTTGAGGATGGCCTACGATTTCGCTTTCGCGGTAGAGGTTCTCGAAAATGGCCGGTTTTCTTTCTGAGGCGTAATCGGCGAACTGATCGCGAAGTGCTTGTAGCCGGACTTCTTTGCGGGTCGAAATGCCCTCCCCCAGAAGTTGATGAACCTGCGCCTCGTTGAGTTGCTCCAGCACTCGGTCGGGTAGTGCTCCGTTGTTGATCTCTGTACGGGTCAGCTCCACCCCTCGGGCATTGGGGGTGCGTCCGGCACCGTATTCGGTAAAGCTTGCGCTGAGAGTCGGGCCCTCGTAGACCTTGAGGTAAAGCGAGACTGGCCAACGAGGCTGTTCTGTGACGAATGAAACCGGGTAGGTTCCAGGCTCAAGCGGCTTGCCGGCGCGCATTTTCGGGATCAGATCTTCAAGGGTTTCATGCAGGTTAAAGCGCTTGATGGTGTCGGCCAGCGAAGCGGCTGGTCGCAAATTGTCGACGTACATGGTGCGCAAGAGATTTTCGTCGAGGGCGCTGACGCGACGAATCTGCCCCAGTTGTGCATCGCTGAAGGCGTCGACCGAATGGCCGATGCGTCGCATCAGTTTGGGGCCTTGCCATTCCAGCGGTTTTTCCAGTTCGTGAACCCAGCCACCGGCGCCGTTATGTTTGAGTGAGGGCGAAAAGGCGTTGGCGCGTGTCGGATGGGTGATCGCTCCCGTGTTGCGCTCTGGATCAAGCCGGACCTCATAGTGTGTGTTGTTCAGTGGCAGATACGTTTTGTCCTGCTGCCAATGGAGGCCCAAGGCGTCGGGTTTCGAGCCTTCAGGCAGTTTCAGTGCTTGCTCGTAGGGCTTTAGATCGGGCTTCCATAGTTTCGTCGAGCCATCGGGCACCTTCACCGGTCGCAGCCCCTCGACGAAGGACGAAGGTTTCAGCGTACCGATGAAGGCTCCTGCGCCTGCACCGATCATTCCCATGACTGCCAGATTATCGACGACCCCGATCAAGTGCCCCCATGCTTGCGCGGTATCACCGTCCTCCCATTGTTCAATGGCTTCGAACACCTCGGTCATCAATTGCGCCGCCGTGACGCTCAGCATGATTTCCCCCAGGACAGGCACAAACATACTGACGAAGTTAAGCAGGTCCAGGCCCAGGGTCATGTAATGGGTCCATCGTTCCCAGCGGGCAGTTGCATCTGCCTGCGCAGTGGTAATGACATGGAAGGATGCATCGTTATAGATTTTTTGAACCTGGCGCCGGTACAGGGCGTAGCCAATGTTTTCTGGAATATGAACTTCCACCAGGTCCAGGTGCGGGTGTCCGGTACTGGGCAAACTGCGCTTCAAACTGGAAAAGAACGTCACTTCATCCTGCTGGGCGACAAAGTGACGAAAGAACGTTCGATAGTCTTCAGCGCGCAGTCTTTGCGAAAGATCAGCTTCGAACGCGCTGGCGTTGTTGTATTCCTTTAGCGGGTGCAAGGGATCGTCAGGCAGATAAACCACGACCGTGGCCGATTGGGTGGGGTGGTTGGGGTACGGATAAATCAGCAGCGGATTGATCAGGTCGCAATCAAGCATGGTCAAGTGCCGATAACGCAGCGGCGAGGCAGTTGCACTGTCAGAGGACCAGGCACTGTGCAACCTGTTGTAGGCGCCTGGACTAATGTTCTTTTTGATGTGTGCAACTTGAAGGGCGAGTTTCAGTGCGCTTTGGTACTGCCACTCGACCTGCGTTCTTACTTTAAGGTGGGCGGTCGGGTCATCCGGGGTCAGGATGTTTCGCAGGTAAGTCTGGTAGCGACCACCGATATCCAGTGTTCTGCACAACTTGACGAGTTCGGTAATGGGGATCGACTGCTGTGTTACCCCTTTTTCTGTCGCCAGGTACAAGCCCGAGTAACTCTCGAATGCATCGGCGTCAGCTTCAGATGAGGCGAAGTTATGCTTGGCCGCTTCCAGCAGGCTGCATGCCCGGCTTTTTGTTCCAGTGACCAACGTGCCGACCTTTGTATACAGTCGTACTGTCAGTTTGTTTTGGTGCTTGAGTTGCTCCTCGGTAACAGTCAGGTTGAATGTGCGGGCCAGTGCATGGATGAGCAACGGTATTGCAAACGTGTCGACGTCATCGACAAGTGCTTCTATAGCATTTCTTGAGTTCTGGTTGTTGGCATGAGCAGTCTTTAACTTGTCCAGTTGTTCATCTGTTGCGCTTTTGTGCCAGAGAGGCAGGGCGAATTTGTAAGCGGCTAGCCGAGTGCGCTCCCTAGGGGGCAATCCTTTGCTCCAATGAGGCAGGTTGTTCTTGATGTGTAAGGCATTGCCCTTTAACAGTGGTAGAGAGTTTTGCATCCTGCAATAACCTTGGGTGTGTTGAAGTGGATGGGTAGCCTATGGGTTGATGCATGAATATTGAAATTGCAATTGAGTTTTAGTGTTTCATCAGCAGGGTTTTAGTTGTGATTATGAATGTAGGGTGACGCATCGTAGTTGTCAGCGCGGGTGTACTTGGATCAACACTGCCCGTGTCGGCAAACTCAAGCAATGCGCAACGGATTATTCACGCGGCCGACAATATCGACAGCACTGTCGAGTAAACGCATGCGCATGAATGATTTGGCCGGCCAGTCTTCTTCAAGCAACGCTGCACGTTCGGTATGCCAGCGTTGTGGGTCCACCCGATCACGCAAGGTGTCGAAGCAGGCGCGGACCTGGGCGGCCAGCAAATCCCACAAGGGACCTTCGGGCTGATCCCAGTGGCGGCTGCACAGCAAAACCAGCTCGCCCAGATGACACATGAACGTGGTGTGCAAGAGCTTGTCGCGCACAAAACCGGCGTCGTCATAAAGGGTCATCAGCGGGTCATGCAACAGCAGGTCCAGGCCTTGGTGGTGCAAAGTCTGGCGTTGGATCCGGATGTCGCCGAAGTCGCGGATCAGCAAACGATCCAGGCGCCCGGACGCGTCCATGACCATGAAGCTGTTCTGCTGATGGGCCTCCAGTGCCACGCCATACAGCAGGTACAGGCCGAGCAGGCTTGGGACGGCAATCGATAGATAGTCCTGGAAAAAACGCAGCATGGCGGGCTGGTCATGAGTGCCTTCGGCCTGCGCCACCCACTGGCGCAACAACGGCTGCCCGTACTCGTCGAGAGAAAACAGGCTGCTTACAGGCACGGCCATTTCGTCGGGATGTAGCAGGCTCAGCGGGTTGTCTCGAAACAGCGCGGCCAGGTGCCGGGCGCGCGGGTCATCCGCAGGTTGCGATGAGTAATGCAGGCCGATGCGCTCGGGAAGGATGCTCAGGCGTTTGCGGATATCGGGTTCTTGCTCAAGTATTTTCAGCAGCAAGGCACTGACCCTGGGCCCCATGCGCGCCGAGCGGGGTGACAGGGTGCGTTGTACGCTGGTCAGGCGAAGCGCCACGGGGAGTTTGACCATCGGCGAGCCCGCATTGCCGCCCGGCATCAGTGTTCGGAAGGAGAGGGTGGGGTGACCGCTGAAGGCGACGATCCTGGTCATCACTAGTAAGTTGTCGGTGATTTCTTGAGCGAATTCGTTGGGCAGCAGTTCATCGGCCTGCCAGGGATGGACGGGGATGGGCAGATAGTTCGCAGGGCTCAGGCCACGTTCACACAAATGCTCAATCAGTTGTTCAGTCGCCAACGGAAAGTGCGCTTGCCACTCACTCACGTAATCCTGGGTGTTTTCCAGCATTTCGACATGGGCGATGTGTCGATGCAGGGCACAGAGGCGCACGGGGACACGAGCCTTGAACTCAGGTGAAAGGGCGATGACCTGTGTAGTGTTCAGGCCCAGTTTGGTCTTGAAATCAGGGTGCCACGGATGACCTTGGGCACCCCATTGTTCCAGTAACGCGGTGGGGTTCACGATTGCGCGGGTGGTTCTGAGCCAGGCGAGCAGCGTGGTGCTTCCCTCACGTTTGGCGAGTTCGCGCAGGTGCTGGCTCCAGCCAAGGTGAAAGGCCTGGCAGAGTGTGGCATTAGCGAGGCTGTCATCGAGTTCAAGCACCAGGCGCTGTTCGACTTCCATAGAGGGTGGAGGCTCAAGCAAAGGGCCAAGCAACGTCAGCAGCCGGGAGGGGAACAGCAGCTTTTGCGGGTCATGTCCCTGACGATGCAGCGTGATGCTGCCCTGGATGTCCCAACTGCCCATTCTTGTGGGGATGAGGTGTGAGAAACACAGACGGGCACCATCGGGCAATGTCAGCCAATGATGCGAACCATCGGGTTCCAGCCTGTTGAGGTCCAGCAGCCCTTCACGGAGCAGTGCCTGCAACAGCCGCTGGAAGCTTTGTTGAGCGGCCTGTTCGAAGGTGTCGAGCAAATGACCGAGGGTGATGGTGTGTGAGGTGAAGGCCTCGGTGCCGAGGGCTTCGCTCCAGGATGAGAGCAGTCGCTGCTGTTTTTGCAGTTCTGTGTGCATCGCTTTCGACTCCTTGGGCTTAAAAAAACCAGCTCCAAAAAAACTACGGCAAATGCACAGGAATTGATGGCAAGCGTTTCTGTCTGGTGTGTGGGAAGTGTCTTGGGATCAGTGGGGGGAGATCCGTAGGCGAGTTCGGCACTTAAACCTTCTGGGTCAGTCAGGGGCGAGGCCGATCAGTCTATACGCTGCTCAGGCCGGGTCCGGCAGCGCTGAGGCTGGTAGACCGAAGGTGCGGTCGAACAGCCAGTTGAAGGCAAAGGTGTAGCAGGGAATGAAGACGATCAGCGCCAGGTCCAGCAGAAACGCCTGCACCAGACTGATGTTCATCCACCAGGCGATCAGCGGGATCAGGAACACGACCAGCGTCAATTGGAAACCGACCGCGTGAGCAATGCGGCGCTTGACGGTGCGGGTGCGCGACACCTGGCGACTTTCCCAGCGCTCGAACAGTAAGGTGTAAATGAAGTTCCAGGTCACGGCGATGGTAGTGATGATCACCGCCAAGGGACCGGTGCTGCTGGGCGCCGTGCCTGACAGCAACGCCAGGCCGAGGGCGGAGAAGGTCATGCCGATGATTTCGTACAACGAGACATAGACCAGTTTGCGTTTCACGCCTTGCATGGGGGTTCCTCTTTCGGAATGCATTGGGCGCCAGCGATTTGTTGAGGGGGGCTGGCGAAGGCGGCGAAAGATAGCTTCAATAGGGCTGATAGAAAAAGTCAGTAGATGTCAGTTTTATTGATAGGTAGGTGCATGAGCTTTTCCAGCGACAACATCCACTTGTTCCTCGCCGTGATCGAGCGCGGTTCGTTTTCAGCGGCCGCCCGGTCATTGGGCAAGGTGCCTTCGGCCGTCAGCATGGGGATTGCCAACCTTGAGGCTGAACTGGGTTACCCGCTGTTCGACCGCAGCCATCGCGAGCCGGTGCCGACGGCGATGGCCAGCGCATTGGTGCCCCATGCACGGTTGATCGCCGAGCAACTCAAACAACTGCAAGTGCATGCCGTGGAGTTGTCCTTGGGGCTGGAAAGCAGACTGTCGATCGGTGTGGTGGCTGACCTCGACAAGACGCCATTGCTGGCGGCAATCAAGCACCTCGCCGAGCGTTACCCCTTGCTCGATATCGAAGTGCTCAGTGCGCCGCAGGACGATGTGTTGCAGTTGTTGCACAGCGCTCGCGTCAGCGTTTGCCTGGCGTTCGCCGGGTTGAGCGTGAACGTGCTGGAGCGTTTTCAGTTTGTGGGCACCGAACGGATGATCGCCACCATTTCACCGGACAACGCCGCGTTTCAAACGTTGGGTGAGGCGCCGTACCTGGAAGACCTGGTGCAAGTGCGGCAAATCATCGTCGCCAGCCGTGATTTGCCGATCAGCGAAACCCGGCCGCTGCTTGGCGAGTCTCATTGGCGTACCGATACCCTCGCGATGGCCCTGGAAATGGTCGAAGCCGGTATCGGCTGGGGCAATTTCCCGTTGTCGGTGGCAGGGCCCGCTGCTGGCGACCGGACGGCTCAAGCGCCTGAGTTTCAAGAACATCGAAAATGGCCTGGTGCTGCCCGTGCACGCGGTGTGGCTCAAGAACCAGCCGTTGCAGAAAGCCGCCCTCGCGTTTGTCGAGTTGATGGCCAATCAACCCTGAGCCGCGGGGGCATTGCCCCGCGCACCTGAGGGGTTAATGCTAGGTACTCTCGCGAACCTTCAGCTCGAAACCCATGTCCTGTACCGGTTGGGCGACCTTATTGCCGGCCAGCAAGGTCAGCATCTGCTCGGCAGCGCGGCGGCCGATGGCTTCTCGCGGGGTGCTGATGCTGCTCAGGCGCGGCACCATGTGAGCCGAGGCGGGCAGGTCGTTGAAACCGAGGATAGCCACTTGTTCGGGGATCTTGATCCCGCAGCGCATCGCTTCAAGCAGCGCGCCCTGGGCGAGGTCGTCGTTGCCGAAGAAAATCGCGTCGACCTGCGGATGGCTGGCCATCATTTGCAGAAACAACTCGCCACCCAGGCCGACGGAGGAGGGGCGCGGGGTCAGCAGTTCAAGGTCGGGGTCGTACAGGTCGGCCTGTTGCAGTGCCCGGCGATAGCCTTCGCCGCGCAGCAACGTGCGTTGGTCCAGTTGTGCACCAATGTAGGCCAGGTGCCGCCGCCCTCGTGAGAGCAGATGCCGGGCGGCCGTTTCACCGGCGCTCAGTTGGGAGAAACCGACGCAGTTCACCCCGGCGCCAGCGTCCAGTTCCATCATGTACACGCAGGGAATGTTACTGGTCTCGATCATGCGTCGAGCGCTTTCCGTGCGGTCAAAACCGGTCAGCAGCAGGCCGCGAGGCTGATAGGCCATGTAGTTGCGCAGCAGGTTTTCTTCTTCATCGCGCGAATAGTGGAAGTTGCCGATCAGCACTTCGAAGCCTTTTGGCCGCAGCACCTGATGAATAGCTTCCAGGGTTTCGATGAACAACAGGTTGGACAGCGACGGCACCAGCACGACCACCGAGTGGCTTTGGGCCGAGGCCAGGGCGCGGGCGGCCGGGTTGACCACATAGTTCAGCTCCAGCGCGGCTTTCTGGACTTTCTCCACCAGTTCGGTGGCGACCGTGCTGATACCGCGCAACGCTCGGGAGGCGGTGATCGGGCTGACACCGGCCAGGCGTGCTACTTCATTAAGGGTAGGGCGGCCAGTGGTACGGGTATTTTTATCGTTTTTAGAGGAGGTCATCGGGCGGCTTGCCAAACAAAAATCAAGGCACTAAGGTAGCGCTGTCTCGGCGCAGCTGCAAATGCGTGAGCAGGGCGTGCCTGATCCCTGCTTTTTGGTGTTGAGAAAGAACCCGTTCCAACCCATAAAAATGACAAGAAGGCGTCGGCAATTTCTGCTTTTGCACTAGAGTTTCAAGGAGCAAAGGTAGCGCTGTCTGCGTGCTGAGGTGTTTCATGAGTCAACCCATCACCGCCCTGGTCATCATGGGCGTGGCCGGATGCGGCAAGTCCAGCGTCAGCGAGGCCCTGTGCCTGCTCAGCGGCGCGACGGCCATTGAAGGCGACACGTTTCACCCCGCCGCCAATATCGAAAAGATGAGTGCCGGCATTCCCCTGGATGACAACGACCGCGCCGGCTGGCTCGACAGCCTGTGCGATGAATTGCGCCGTGTCGATGCGACGGGCCAGCGCCCGGTGCTGACGTGTTCTGCACTTAAACGCAGCTACCGCGAACGCCTGCGCAGTGCCTTGCCTGGCCTGGGCTTCGTGTTTCTGGAACTGACGCCAGCCGTGGCCGCCGAACGTGTGGCTCATCGTCCGGGGCATTTCATGCCGTCGACGCTGATCGACAGCCAGTTCGCGACCCTCGAATCCCCCATCGGTGAACCGCTGACCCTGGCGCTCGATGCGAGCACCCAAAGTGTCCAGCACCTTGCTGCGTTGGCCAATGCCTGGTGGCAGGAGCATGGTTTGAAATGCCCGGTTTGAAGTGTGCTTTTACAGATAGCGCTGTCCCGTTGGCAGTCAAATTAAACCCGCTTTTATAAGAACAACAAACAGGAGACACCCCATGTTTGGTTTGGCCCACGATACGTTCCTGCTGCTCGATGCAGTGGTCACCATCATCGGGTTGATCGTGCTGATCACCCGGTTCAAGTTCCACCCCTTCATTGCCCTGATTATTGCGGCCGGTTTCCTCGGGCTGACTTCGGGCATGCCGGTCGGGCAGATCATCAAGGCGTTCCAGGACGGCTTTGGCGGTGTGCTCGGCTTTGTCGGGATCATCCTGGCACTGGGCACCATGCTCGGCAAAATGATGGCCGAGTCGGGCGGGGCGGATCAGATCGCCCAGACCCTGATCCGCGCCTTCGGCAAAGAGCGCGTGCAGTGGGCGATGATGTTCGCGGCGTTCCTGGTGGGGATTCCGCTGTTCTTTGAAATCGGCTTTGTGCTGCTGATTCCGCTGGTGTTCATTGTGGCGCGCCGCACCGGTGTGTCGCTGATCAAGATCGGCATCCCGCTGCTGGCCGGTCTGTCCGCCGTGCATGGCCTGGTTCCGCCTCATCCGGGGCCGTTGCTGGCCATTGGCGTGTTCGGTGCCGACATCGGTAAAACCATCCTTTATGGCCTGATCGTTGCGCTGCCGACTGCCATTATTGCCGGCCCGCTCTACGGCACGTTCATCGCCAAGTACATCCCGGGCCATCCTAACCAGGAACTGGTGGATCAGTTGGCCCGCGAGCCGCAGTCCAACACGTTGCCGAGTTTCAGTATCACGTTGATCACCGTGCTGTTGCCGGTGTTCCTGATGTTGCTCAAGACCTTCGCCGATGTGGCGCTGCCGGAAGGGCATTTCTTCCGCATCTGGATGGACATGATCGGCCACCCGATCACCGCGCTGTTGCTGGCGTTGCTGCTGTCGCTCTACACCTTCGGGCACCGGCAGGGCATTGGCTCCAAGCAGATCCTCAAGTTGCTCGACGCCAGCCTGGCACCCACGGCGGCGATCATTCTGATCATCGGTGCTGGCGGCGGCTTCAAGCAGATGCTGGTGACCAGCGGTGTGGGTGATGTGATCGGCCACATGGCGGTGAACGCGCAGATCTCGCCGATCCTGCTGGCCTGGCTGGTGGCGGCGGTGATTCGTATCGCGACCGGTTCGGCAACCGTGGCTACCATCACCGGCGCGGGCATCGTGGTGCCGGTGGTCGGGATGATTCCGGGCGTCAATCGTGAGCTGTTGGTGCTGGCGACAGGCGCGGGTTCGTTGATTCTGTCTCACGTCAACGATGCCGGGTTCTGGCTGGTGAAGCAGTATTTCAATATGACCGTGGCCGAAACCTTCAAGACCTGGACGGCCATGGAAACCATCCTGTCCATCGTCGCGCTGGGGTTCATCCTGCTGCTGTCGCTGGTGGTCTGACGTACTGCGGATGCCCGCGCCTTGTGCGGGCATCTGGCCGATTTTCGGGCCGCAAGCGCCCGTGTTTTTGGCTTGCCAGCGACAGCGACGCAATGCGCTGATCGCCTGTAACACCTTCGTAGATGGGCTTCTCTCTCCCGCTACCGTTCGTCGCTACTGTCAACTTTGACAGGTAGGCGCAGTGTCGTGTCCGGCGTAAAAGTGGCGCATGACGTTGTGCCCACGTCATGGGTGGCTCTTGTGCGGTGATCCAGAAACTGCCCGGCTGAAGCACCTCGATGCTGGGCATTCTTCGCCACTCACTTGAACGTGCAGGGAGAGAAATCATGACCGCCAAAGAAAAGGGAATCACAAACGTGGGTCGGGAGGGCAGGGAGAGCAAACTTGTTTTTCCATCAGATCCGGGGACGAAAGTGGGTGCAGGCACGGTTAACTGGGGTGTCGGTGCGGCTGAAAAGACCTATGTCGTCAATGGGTTCTCTCCCAGTACCAAAGATGATCAGTTGTCCTGGACCCCAGGGCGGGTGACAAAGAACCTCTTCAATCAGTATGAAAAAAACGAATTCGAGTCGTTCTGCTATTACAGCGATTGGGGGATCGGTGATCCTCGCTACGGTAATGGTCCATCAGAACCTGATCCAAGTTATGCCATCGGAGGGCGCGGCACCGACATCATGAGGCTGTTTGGCAAAACGGGGACCTTTGACAAAATCGTGCTTGGTTTTGCAGCCATTGTCGGAGACCTGGGCGTCAATAAAACCGTCATCGCCAGAGCGGCACACTACTGGGACCATGAACCGGTGCCAGGCACCCCACCGACTGATGCACAGCTGGAAGCAGCAGAGAAACGCTGGATGTCCAAGGCAATGCTCACCGATCCTTGGGGGGACGTCGGGGCCTACATCAATTGTGGTTTTCCGGGTTATGTCGGCGAAAAATACAATGAGCTATTTGACCCCACCAAGGCACAAGGCACCTTGGGTGCGTTGGTTAAACTCAAAGCAGCCAACAGCGACTTGAAATTTTCCCTCAGCTTAGGTGGCTGGTCGATGAGCCATGGTTTTTACGCGGTTGTGCGTGATTCAGCCAAGCGAGCCATTCTTGTCGATTCCATTGCCGTTATCTTTCAAAAGTTTCCCATGTTCACGGGCATTGATATCGATTGGGAATACCCTGCGGTTTCCGGTAGCGAACCTGGAGAGGGTGAAACCTGGAAGCCCAATGATTACGATGACGACGACCCTGCTTACTTCGCCGTGCTGATCCGCGAGGTCAAGGCCAGGCTGCCCAGTGTAAAAATCAGCATTGCTTCCATCGCCGATCCGGTCAAATTGGCCAAGTCCAATATTCCTCTGCTGATTGAGGCGGGTGTCGAAGGCATTAACTTGATGTGCTATGACTTCTTCGGCACGCCATGGGCAACGAAACTTCAGCACCATTGCAACCTGTACCGCAGTGACCCGACTGATCTTACCGAAAACTCTGCTGATTCCGCCGTGCAGTACTTGTTGGGCCTGGGCGTGGACTCGAGAAAGATTCTCTTGGGGTATGCGGGCTACAGCCGAAATGCCCAACAGGCAAAACTGACCAGTGTTTCTCCTCTGGTAGGGACGTACACCCCACGCGCCGGGATAGTGACGGGAGGTTCATTTGAAAGTGGCGTCACTGAATGGCCAGACATGATTTACAACTACCTGGACCTGGAGACCAAGCAGCCACTTAATGGCTTCATCTTCTACACCGATGAGAAAGCGGATGCCGATTTTCTCTACAACCCGGACACAGAGCTGTTCATTTCTTTCGATACGCCTCGCACGATCAAGGCTAAAGGCGAGTACGTTAAAAAATGGAATCTGGGCGGCCTGTTCAGTTGGATGGGTGATTATGACAACGGCCTGTTGAACAACGCAGCGTGTGAGGGGGTAGGGCGCACGCTGAAAACATCGACTATTGATATGACACCGTTCTACTACAAAGGCGCAACGACGTTGCCTTAGCCCCCATCACTGGAAACGAAAATGCCCCTGTCAGCGCAACACGCTGACAGGGGCATTTCCTTGTTTCGTTCAAAAAATCGCGCTATCAGCCCGCAGCAGCATCCGCCCGGAACATCCCGCGAATCCCGCGCACTGCCTGACGAATCCGGTCCTGGTTTTCGATCAGTGCGAAGCGCACGTGGTCGTCACCGTACTCACCAAAGCCCACGCCCGGCGAGACGCATACCTTGGCGTCGGCCAGCAGTTTTTTGGCGAACTCCAGCGAGCCCATGTGCGCATAAGCCTCGGGGATCTTGGCCCAGACGTACATCGAGGCTTTTGGGTTTTCGACCATCCAGCCCAGTTCATGCAGGCCCTTGACCAGCACGTTGCGGCGTTGCCGGTATTGCTCGGCGATGTCCTTGACGCATTGCTGATCGCCTTCCAGTGCCGCGATGGCTGCGACCTGCAACGGGGTGAACGTGCCGTAGTCGTGGTAGCTCTTGATCCGCGCCAGGGCGTTGACCAGTTCCGGGTTGCCGACCATGAAACCGATCCGCCAGCCCGCCATGTTGTAGCTCTTGGACAGGGTGAAAAACTCCACCGCGATGTCCTTGGCGCCCGGCACCTGCATGATCGACGGCGCTTTCCAGCCGTCGTAGACGATGTCGGCGTAGGCCAGGTCGTGAACCACCAGCACGTCGTACTGCTTGGCGAGGGCGATCACCCGCTCGAAGAAGTCCAGCTCCACGCACTGCGCGGTCGGGTTGGACGGAAAGCCGAGGATCATCATTTTCGGCTTCGGAATAGAACCGCGAATGGCCCGTTCCAGTTCGGCGAAGAAGTCCACGCCCGGAATCAGCGGCACCGAACGCACTTGCGCGCCGGCAATCACTGCGCCGTAGATGTGGATCGGGTAGCTCGGGTTAGGCACCAGCACGGTGTCGCCCTGATCGAGGGTGGCGAGCATCAAGTGTGCCAGGCCTTCCTTCGAACCGATGGTGACAATGGCTTCGCTTTCCGGGTCGATATCGACCTCGTAACGGTCCTTGTACCAACGCGAAATGGCCCGACGCAGGCGCGGAATGCCCTTGGACGTGGAGTAACCGTGGGTGTCTTCGCGCTGGGCAACGGTGACCATTTTTTCGACGATGTGCGGTGGGGTCGGGCCGTCGGGGTTGCCCATGCTCAAGTCGATGATGTCTTCGCCACGACGACGGGCGGCCATCTTCAGCTCGGCAGTGATATTGAATACGTAAGGGGGGAGTCGATCTATGCGCGCAAAGCGGCGCGGCGAACCTTGGTCGGCCATTGTTGCCTCGAATAACGTGAGCGCCCGGAACCGTCCGAGCGACGTTGGCCACTGCGGTGGCCTGCGGCGAAAGATAAAGGCGCGGATGGCCGATTGTCCAGTAGCGGCGTTCAACTATTTTCGACGACACTCGGCGTTTCACTTCAACGATTTTGTCGCATCGCCCGCGTGCGCACGCTTTTTGCTTGAGTCGGCGCTCACTCGAACACGACCCTCAAACAGGATGAAACATGGAGTTTTCCAGCGGATTTTTGCTGAGCCTTTCACTGTGCCTGGACATTGGCGTGGCTAACATTGCGATGATTACCCTGGCCATGCAGCGCGGGTACTTTCAAGGCTTCGCATTGGGGCTTGGCACCTGCGTCGGCGATCTGGTCTACGCGGTGCTGGCGCTGGCGGGCATGACGGTGCTGTTGCAGTACTCGGCGGTGCGCTGGGTGTTGTGGGTGGGTGGCTCGGTGTTGTTGCTGTATTTCGCGGCCAGGATGATCTACTCGGCGATCCATCACAGTGCCGTGTTGGCTGAGGCCGGTGAGGTGAAGGGCGGTTCTCATCGCCGGGAGTTTTTCCGTGGGATTTTTCTGGCGATGTCGTCACCCAGTGCCATTTTGTGGTTCGCGGCGGTGGGCGGGACGCTGATCGCCCGCTCCGGTGGTGGCAGCCTGGCCAGCGCCGGGCTGTTTCTGGCAGGGTTCTTTTGCGCGGGGCTGCTGTGGTGTGTGGCGCTGTGCCTGGCGGCGACCCAGGGTGGCAAGTTGCTGGGCGACAAGCTCCTACGCTACTCTTATCTGGCATCTGCAGCGATCTTCTGCTATTTCGCGGTGTACGTGATTATTTCCGGTTATCAGGAATTTGTCGGGACGAGCGGTGTGGTTGAACTTCCCGGTCTTTGACTGGGGGAATCCGGTTTGGCTTCTATACTCCCAGCCGAACCCTCTTTACTGTCGCAGGAGTCTATTCATGGATGAGCATAAAAAGGGCGCCGTCGCCGCACCGCGCTTCGAAACCGGGCATTTTTTGCTGATCGCGGGCCTGGGCGGGCGGTTCAGTTCCGATACCACGCAAGACATTCCCAAGCTCTGGGACACATTCATTCCGCACATCGGCAAGGTGCCGGGGCAAAAAGGCGATGTGACCTACGGCATCTGCTGCAACCCGGATGGCAAGGGCGGGTTTGAGTACATCGCGGGCGTTGAAATCAGCAAGCTCGATGACCTGCCCGAACTCTATCGCTGGATCGAAGTGCAACCCCAGCACTACGCGGTCTTCACGCATAAGGGGTCGCTGGATACCCTGGCGCAAACCTTTCAGTACATCTGGAAAACCTGGCTGCCGGCATCTGGCCATGAAGCGGCCGATGCGCCGGAGTTCGAGCGTTACAGCGAGGACTTCAACCCGCAAACCGGCGATGGCGTGCTGGAAATCTGGCTGCCGCTCAAGGAACGTTGATCGGTCGCAGTGGCGGGATTGGCTTATGCTACCCGCCCTTTGACCGTCGAGATGCTCAAGCAATGATTACCCGTTGCACCCACCTCCAACAGACCGGCTGGCTGACGTTGCGTCAGGCGCTATGGTCCGACAGCCCCCCGGACCAACACCTTGGGGAAATGGCGAGCATTTTATCCAGCCCCCAACGTTACATCGCCCTGACCTTCAGTGATCAGGCCGGTCAGGTGCTGGGCTTTGCCGAAGCGTCGATTCGCAGTGAATATGTCAACGGCACGCAGACCTCTCCAGTGGGGTTCCTGGAGGGGCTGTTCGTGACGCCAGCCAGCCGCGGGCAAGGTGTCGCCCGCGCGCTGGTGGCGGGGGTGGAACAGTGGTCGCAGGCATTGGGCTGTACGGAACTGGCTTCCGATGCGGCGCTGGACAATCAAGCCAGCCATGCCATGCACCAGGCGCTGGGTTTTGCAGAAACCGAGCGGGTGGTTTATTTCCGCAAGGCTATCGACTGAGCCTCGGGCTTTTTGCCCTTGTTCAATCGTCGTGCGCGCAGCACGTCGACCGACAGGGTGATGAAGCCAAAGGCACTGATGGTGAACAACATAAGAAGGCCGATCTGAACGCTACTCATGGTGAGTTTCCCTATTCATGGAAAAAGACAGGGACACAAATAGTACGAACCGGCGGCCAATGACAGCGGCTATACGCAAGCTTTACGCGGTGGCGGATGATCGATATGCAGGCCTTATTCCTCTATGATCGTGGGCCCTTTTTACTCGTCGAACGTGCCTGCCATGAACTCATCCTCGACCGTCATTCGCCAGGTATTGCCCGCTGACCTGGACCGTTGTTTTGCCATCGAAACCCAGGCCTACGAAGGTGACGAAGCGGCGACCCGGGAAAAGATCGCCGCGCGCATCGCCACCTGGCCTCAGGGCTTTATCGTCGCCGAGGTGGACGGGGTGGTCGCCGGGTTTATCAATTCCGGTGCGGCGTTTGTGGTGGAAATGGCCGATGAAGCCTTCAAGGAGTTGATCGGTCACGACCCGCAAGGCCCGCACGTGGTCATCATGTCGGTGGTGGTGCACCCGGACTTTCAAGGGCAGGGCCTGGCCAGGCACCTGATGCAGGCGTTCATCGCCCGGATGCGCGAGCAGGGCAAGGCGAGCATCCATTTGATGTGCAAGGAGCGACATGTGCCGCTCTACGCCGGGTTTGGTTTCGTCTACCTCAAGGCTTCGGATTCCGACCACGGCGGCATGGCCTGGCATGAGATGGCACTGACACTCTGAATCAGGACAAGGGCTGCTTTGGCAGCCCTTTTTGTTGCGTGCTCAATAGAGGCTGTTCAGCGCTCTGATCGGGGCTTCCCGATCGTAGGCTTCGGCATCGAACTGGCCGTCGTTCAGGCGCTTGTGGAAGGCGCCCGCCGTTGGCAGGGCGGAGCGGTCCAGGTAGTTTTCCGGGTTCCACAAGTCCGAGCGGACGATGGCTTTGGAGCAGTGGAAATACGCCGCTTGCACGGTCACCAGAATCACCGTGCGTGCCGGTTTGCCGTTGACGGCAAAGCTCTCCAGCAGCTCGGGGTCATCGCTGATAGTGGCCGTACCGTTGACCCGCAAGGTTTCGCCGATCCCCGGAATGATGAACAGCAACCCCACCCGTGAATCGACAATAAGGTTGCGCAGGGTGTCGATGCGGTTGTTGCCGGGGCGATCCGGGATGGCCAGGGTCTGGTCGTCGATGATCCGCACGAAACCCGGCGCATCGCCCCGTGGCGACGCATCCATGCCCTCGGGGCTGACCGAACTCACAATCACCAGGGGCGAGGCTCGCACCATGGCCTGGTAGTCCTGGTTCAAAAAGGGGATTTGCTTGCGCACCGCGCGGTCGTGGGGCAGGCCGTAGATGGCTTCCAGTTGTTCAAGGGTGGTCAGCATTGTTCATCTCATCCGTTGAAGATTTGCTGTGGGTTCAGAAGGCCAGGGCCATGCGTCGCTCGTAGCCGATCCGGCCCTTGTAGGCTTCGCCGCGATCAACCCAGCCTTGCTTGAAGTACAGCCCCAATGCCGACTCGTTGTGGGCGTCCACCGACAACTCCAGCCCCTTGATCTGCGGCCAGGCCTGGCGGGCCACGTCGGGCAGGGCTTGCAGGCAGGCTTTGCCCAGGCCCTTGCCTTGCAGGCGATGGTCGACTTGCAGGGCGTGCAGGGTGGCGGTGTCTTCACTGGCCCAGTCCGGCAGGAACGGCGGGCGCTTGAGCAGCAGAAACGCGACGGGAACGTCTTCGTGAAGGAGGGCGAAGCCCTTGATGCTGTCAGTGGGCGTGCCGCCCAGTGAGTGCAGGGCGCCGTGAATGTCACCGGAAAACTGCTTTTGCTGCGGATGGATTTCGATGGCTTCGACTTGCAGGCGCTGAACGGCGTTCAGGTGTTCGTAGGGAACGAGCTGGGTAGTCACTGGCGGTGTCCATGGTCCGACAAAGGTGAGGCACGGATTCTAGCGAGTTTGGCGCGTTGGAATTTATTTTATTTGGGCTGTCGATTGGGCTTTTTGCCAGACGACTAAGGGTGTCTTCACGCTAAAACACTCGGAGTTCCATCATGAATGCGCCAACCGAAAACACTGAAATCCAGGCCCTGATCGAGACCTACCGTCAGGCGGTCATCACCAAGGATGTGGAAAAAGTCATGGGTTTGTACGCCGACAACATCGTGTCTTTCGACGCGGTCTCGGCGCTGCAATTCAAAGGCAAGGTCGCCTATCGGGCGCATTGGGAAGCCTGCATGACGATGTGCCCCGGCCCGCATGTGTTCGAGTTTCATCAGATGGACATCGTCACCGCTCAGGACATGGCCTTCGCCCATTGGCTGGCCCACTGTGGCGGCACTGACGACAAGGGTGAAACCAAGGCCTGCTGGATGCGCGTGACGGCGGGGTATCAGCGGGTGGGCGGGCAATGGCGAATCGTCCATGAGCACTGGTCGGCACCGTTCGACATGGTGAGCGGCGCCGTGCTGTTCGACCTGCACCCCTGATCGTCGGGATGTTCGCCAAACCTCCAATCTGCGGCCATAGTTGATCAGCCTGATCACGGAGACTTTCATGAAATACCTATGCCTGGTCTACAGCGACGAACACCTGCTGCACAGCTTGCCCGAGAGCCCGCATGACGCCGAGTGCATGGCCTACGCCGAGTCGGTCCAGGGCAGTGGGCGGATGCTCGCCGCCGAGGCGCTGGAGTCGGTCCAGACGGCCACCACGGTGCGCATGCGCGGCGGTAAATTGTCGATCACCGATGGCCCGTTCGCCGAAACCAAGGAGCAGTTGGCCGGCTTCTACCTGATCGATGCCAAGGACTTGAACGAGGCGATTCAGGTAGCTGGCAAGATCCCGGCGGCCCGGGTCGGCAGCGTTGAAGTGCGCCCGGTTCGCACGTTGAATCCCTGATAACCGTCATAAACAGGAGTATCGCCATGAGTCTTCCCGGAGCAGGCCGCCAGCCTGCCGAGCATGAGTTGTCCATCAGCCGTTTGATTGATGCGCCGCGCCGCAAACTGTTCCGCGCCTGGACCGAGCCTGCGCTGCTCGCCCAGTGGTGGGGACCTCACGGCATGACCACACCGGAGTGTGAAATGGACCTGTGGGTCGGCGGTCAGTTTCGCACCCTGATGCGTGCGCCGGACGGCAGCGAGTACCCGACCAGCGGCGTGTTTCTGGAGATCGTCGCGCCGCAACGGCTGGTCTTCACCGATGCGTTCACACCAGGCTGGACTCCCTCGGGCAAGCCGTTCATGACCGCCGAAGTGACGTTTGAGGAGGTCGACGGCAAGACCCTCTACACCGCCCGCGCCATGCACTGGAGTGAAGAGGACCGCCAGGCCCACGAAGCCATGGGGTTCCATGAGGGCTGGGGGCAAAGCCTGGACCGCTTGGTGACGCTGGTAACCACGGGCATGCCCGACTGATGCCGGGCGATCCGGTCAGGGCGCTGGTCGAGACGGTTTACCGCAACGAATCGCGGCGCATCCTGGCGACGTTGATTCGTTTGCTGGGCGATTTCGACCTCGCCGAAGAGGCCCTGCATGAAGCCTTCTTCGTCGCGGTCGAGCGCTGGCAGCGCGATGGCGTGCCGGATAACCCGCGTGCCTGGCTGGTGTCCACCGGGCGTTTCAAGGCCATCGACGGTTTACGCCGTCGAGCGCGATTCGCCGCTGCGCAACCGGCGTTGGTTGCGCAACTGGAGGAACTCGAAGACAACGATTGGAGCACCGACGATGTGGAGGACGACCGTTTGCGGCTGATCTTCACCTGCTGCCACCCGGCGCTGGCGGCGGACGCACAAGTGCCGTTGACGCTGCGGGAAGTCTGCGACCTGACCACCGAAGAAATCGCCCGGGCCTTTCTCTCGGCGCCAGCCACCATCGCCCAGCGTATCGTGCGCGCCAAAGCCAAGATCCGCGATGCAAAGATCCCCTATCAAGTGCCGTCCATGGGCGAATTGCCCGAGCGCCTGGACAGCGTGTTGCGGGTGATTTACCTGGTGTTCAACGAAGGCTATTCGGCGTCGGGCGGCAGTGAGTTGACCCGCGAAGACCTGACCCGCGAAGCAATCCGTCTCGGCCGCTTGCTGATGGAGTTGCTGCCGGAGCCCGAGGTGATGGGCCTGCTGGCGTTGATGCTGCTCAATGAGTCGCGTCGCCTGGCCCGGACCTCGGCAAGCGGTGAGTTGATCGTGCTCGATGAGCAGGACCGTTCACTGTGGAATGCCGAGCTGATGGCCGAAGGCTGCGGGTTGGTCGAGCGGGCGCTGAGTACCCGTGGTTTCGGCCCCTACTGCCTGCAAGCCGCGATTTCGGCGGTGCATGCCGAAGCGTCCAGCGCGCAGGAAACCGACTGGCCGCAAATCGTCGGGCTGTACGATGTCTTGTTGCGAGCGGTGCCGTCGCCGGTGATCGAACTCAACCGCGCCGCCGCCCTGGCACGGCGCGATGGGCCGTTGGCAGGGCTGCTGCTGATCGAAGGCATTCTGGCGCGGGGCGACTTGCTCGACTATCACTTGGCGCACTCGGCGCGGGCCGAATTTTGTCGACAGTTGGGGCGCACTGAAGAGGCCCGGGCGGCGTATCGGCGCGCCCTTGAACTGACCCGGCAAGCGCCGGAGCGGCGCTTCATCGAGCGGCGCTTGAGTGAGTTGGCGTAAGCGCAAGGTTGCGACCGTGGCCGTCACTCAAGCATCTTGGCCAGCAACCAACTCCCCGCCGCCCCCGGTGGGTGCAGCCGTGACCAGAGCGCATCGATCGCCACCGGTTTCGGCCAGCCACGCACCTTGAGCTCCAGCAGCGTCCCTGCGCCGAAACGTTCCACCAGCCAGCGCGGCAAGGGTGCCCAACCGAAACCGCCCTGGGCCATTTCCAGCAGCATCAAGTAACTCGGCGCCGACCAGACTCGTCCGCGAGCGCGGGTTTCGTATGGGTTGACGATGGTTGCCAGACGCAACTCGCGGTGCTGTTGCAGGACCTGTTGGTCGATCGTCGCCACGCTCGCCAGTGGATGTTCGCGGGAGACGAACAGGGCGATTTCCGTGCGCTCGTCGAGGGTCGCGCTGTTCAGGTCCGCGGGGTAAATGGCCTGCATTTCGGCAAAGGCGATCTGCGCTCGACCGCGTTGGACCAGCGCCACCAGGTCATCGCACTCGGCAATCAGGCATTCGAGTTCCAGGTCCGGGTAACGCTGTTCGAAGGCGCTGAGTACGGATTCGAAACGGTCCGATTGGTAAGTGTCGGAAATCGCCACGGTCAGTTTCGGTTCGACCCCGCCGGACAGCTGGGCGGCGGTCATTTCCAGGCGGCTGGTGGCGGCGAGGATGTCTTCGGCGCGTTGCAACATGACGTGGCCGGCCGGGGTCAGGCCGGGCTTGCGGCTGCTGCGGTCGAACAGCGTCACGTTCAGGTCGATTTCCAGGCTGGCAACGGCCGCGCTGATGGTCGACTGGCTTTTGCCCAGTTTGCGCGCCGCCGCTGAGAACGAGCCTTGGGTCGCCGCCTGGACGAATGCCAGCAGGACTTCATGTGAGGCCATAAACTATCGCCTTGGTCGATGGTTATTGGTTATGAAGTATCGTCATGGTGCTAGATGATGGCAACCACATTCACCCATGGAGCTTGATCATGAGCACCCAGAAATCTTTTTCCGAACGTGTTTTTCAAGCCATTGGTTTCGAGCTGTTGGCGGTCTTGTTGTGTACGCCGCTGCTGGCGTGGCTGATGGACAAACCCGTGGTCGACATGGGCGTCGCGACGATTGCCATTGGCTTGATCGCCCTGGCCTGGAACGTGGTGTTCAACGGTTTGTTCGACCGTCTGCTCAAACGCCTGGCGCTGGCCCCGAGTGCCTGGACCCGGGTCTTGCACGCCTTGCTGTTTGAAGGCGGGCTGGTGGCGGTCAGTGTGCCGCTGATTGCCTGGTGGCTGAACGTCGGCCTGATGCAGGCGTTGATCCTGGATATCGGTGTGTTGCTGTTTTTCCTGCCGTACACCTACATCTATCACTGGGCGTATGACGTGCTGCGGGCGCGGATGCTGGAACGGCGGATGGCCTGAGGCGGGAGGGTTTGCGCAGGTAGGCAAACAGAGCGGCGCCCGACCCGCTCCCATGGCGGGAGGGGCGGGCGGCTCGGGTTCGATCAAACGTGGAAGTAGCCCACGCAGGAGTCGAATGGCAGGCGCTTGAGTTCGATCTTGTTCAGGTCGAACACTTCGCGCAGGGCTTTGGTTTCGCCCGGGAAGTTGCGGTAGGCCACTTCGTCCAGTACGACGATGGCGCCTTTTGGCATGTAGGGCAGGAAGGTTTCCAGCGCGACTTTGGTCGACTCGTACAGGTCGGTGTCGAGGATCAGCATGGCCACGACCAGGTCCGGACGGGACTTGACCCACTCAGGTGCAGTCTTGCAGATGTCGCCCTTGACCAGCTCGCAACGCGGGATGCGGTTGACCGGACGCAGCAGGTCGTTGGCGTCGATCATGTCCTGGATCAGCGACTGGTCGGTGTCGGAGAACATGGTCTCGTTGACGTCGGCCGGGTCTTCGTCCTTGTTGATGCTCTGGAAGCCTTCGAAGGTGTCGAAGCCGACGATCGAACGGTTGATCGCGTAGGGTTCCAGGATCATCGACAGGTGCATGTAGAGCATCAGCGAGTTGCCCTTGTACACGCCGCACTCGACGATGGCACCCGGGATCTCGGCCACTTTCTTGAACAGTTCCATGCGCGACAACGCGGCAGTCACGCCGATGCGGTTGGCGAACACGAAAGGGGCATCGGCCACGTACTCGGCGTCGACCCGCTTGAGAACGCCGGCGCGGGTTTCGTTGTATTGGGCCTCGGCAGGCGTAATGCGACGCTTGGTCATTATTTGGTTCCTTGGAAATTCGAGAAGTCGTGGGCGTGGAAATAGTCTTTGAAACCGGCGCCGACATCCGGGCACGCGCTGTCGACGTTGATTGCGCCGCGCTTGTGCTTGAGGTCGTCCAGGTGCATCAGGCGGAAGTCCACGCTGAAGCGGGTCTGTTGCGTGTAGTTGGGCACGGTGCCGTGCAGGTGCGAGCCCGAGAAAATCAGCATTTCAGCGGTGTTGCCAGCGATGCGGATTTCCGACGCGGTGTTGATCGCTTCAGTGGGCACCGGGTGCTGGCGCACCTCTTCCTTGACGTTGTCCTTGGCGCGTTGACGTTGCACGTCAATCCAGTCCGACAGGCTCCATTGCGCCGAGGTGTTTTTCACCGGGGCATCGAAGTAGGCCGGGTTGATCATCATGGTCTGGTCAGGCTGAATCGTATAAACCGGCATCCAGGTGTTGATCTGGCAATCGACGCCGCCGTACCAGGTATCGCGATGAGGTTTGTAGGCATAGCTGACGCCCGCGTGCAGGTAGTCGTAGTTAGGCACGACGCGGATACGCGGTACGTCGAAGATGAATTCTTCGGGGGCTGCGCCAATCTCGTCGGTGAAGCTGCGAATGAGCTCTTTGGCACGCAGGCTGTTGGTGAACTGGCCCTTGAGGCGAGTCACCAGTACCACGAATTCTTCCACCGGCATCAGCGTATGCAGCGCCTGGTGGTTGGTTTCGCCGTCAAACGCGGCGGTAATGCTCTCCTGGGCAAAGGCACAAAGCTCTTTGGCCGCGGTGAGCTGGGTATTCAGGAAAATGTCACCGGCGTAGATGGCTTCTTTAAAGTCAGCTTTCTTCTGAAGCTGATTGATGTACAGATTCACGGTTCCCCTCCTGAGTGCATCGAGTCTTATCTAAGTCGGCATGAGGCTAACAAACTGAAGTCCGATTGCTTTTGTGTTGAGTCAATAACGGTCAGGGACAGCGGGTTTTCGACGAAAGGCCGGCGTTGGCTTTTCGACGGCGCAAAAAAATCCCGGGGCGGTGCTCCTTCCCGGGATTTTCCAATGGGGCGCAGTTTAAAGCAGTTGCGTGAACAGGTGCAGCTTGCCAGTGGTGTCGGCGCCGAAGTGGTCGACCTGGTTCTTGTCCGTCAAACGGATGGTTTTGCAGCAGGACTACTCAATAATCCTGGCGCTTGCGAAACGCCCAGCGTCCCGCCAGCACGGTGAAGGTCGCCACCAGCGCGACCAGGATCCAGAAGCCTTGTGGGTCGCCGGAAAGCGGAATCCCGCCGACGTTCATGCCGAAGAAACCGGCAATGATGTTGATCGGCAGCGCCAGCACGGTGACCACAGTCAGGGTGAACAGCGTGCGGTTGCTCTGTTCGTTGAGGTTGGCGGCAATTTCTTCCTGCAACAGTTTGATCCGCTCACTGAGGGCCGTGAGGTCGTTGATGATCAGCGCAAACTCCTCGGTGGACTTGCGCAGCTCCTTGACGTCGTCCTTCTGCAACCAGGGCGGCGGCCGGTTCAGCAGTCGTAGCAGCGAACCGGGCTCCAGCGCCAGCAACCGCTGCAACCGCACCAGCACCCGACGGTTGGCGCCCAGTTCGGCGCGGTTGGTGGACAGGCGCGAGGACAGCAACTCATCCTCGATCTGATCGACGCTCTGGCTGGTCTTGCGCACAATCTGCGTCAGCACTTCGCCCTGGTCGCGCAGCAAATGCACCAACAATTCCAGTGGCGAGCGAAAGCACTCGCCGGCCTTGACCGAGGAACGCAGCTTGTCCACCGAGTGCAGCGGTTGCAGGCGCGCGCTGACAATCAACCGACTGCGGGCGCAGACCCACAGGGTCGAGACGTCCGAGGACACCATGCTGTTGAGGTTGAACACCACATCGTTGACCACCGCGAGCAACGCGGAATCGACGTGTTCAATGCGGGTTGAACGTGAGCCTTCGTGCAGCGCCTCGAAGAATTCGTCCGGCAGCGCCAGGTGGCTTTTCATCCAGCGCTCGCACGCAGCGTGGGCCAGGTTCAAATGCAGCCAGAGGAACTGCTCGGGGTCGTCCGGGGCCTGCAAATACTGCAACGCCTTGGCCGAATCGATCTCGCGGCCGCGCTCGCCAGGGCGAAAACTGAAGCCGTAAAGCAGGCCGAACAGGTCAGAATCGCGGTGACGGTGGTCAATGCTGTGGTTCATTGAGTCTCGCTGGCAGGAAGTGCCTGTCAGAACGTTCACAGGCTCACTTGAGCCGCATCATTGCAAGGCTGTTTGACCGTTTTGTGACAGTTTGACGGCGCCGGTAAATTGCCTTCGACCGGTGGTCGGATGGCCTCAAGAAAGCCCCCGCAGCGCCGATGGCATAGACGTTAACTTGCGCGCTCTTGGCCGTGGGCCAGAGCGTTGCTGACAGGGATGTCCGGACACTTTGCATGCCCGTGCGGTGCGTGCCTCATCCCTGTCATGAGTATCACTCGATGTTTTTGCACAAATCCCTGAGAGCTCAAATCCTGGCACTGCTCAGCGGCAGCCTGTTTGCGATGCTGTTGATCGCATTGGCCTGCTTTCACTTCCTCTCCAACGGGGTGCAGAGCTATAGCAACCTGATCGAAGGCCCGCTGCATACCTCGCAACTGATCGATGAGGCCAACCTGCAATTCAAGGCCCAGGTTCAGGAATGGAAAAACGTCCTGCTGCGCGGCAAGCAGCCGGCCGAGCGGGACAAATACTGGAAGCAATTCGAAGAGCGCCAGGCGGATGTCCAGAAGATCCTCGGTGAGCTGACCCGCGAGCGGGGCATCGACGCTTCACTCAAGAATCGCCTGGAAAGCCTGCGTGAAGCCCACCGTGTGTTGGGTGGCGCGTACCAGAAGGGCCGTGACGCTTACGTGGCCGCCGGTGCCGACGCAGCAGTCGGGGACAATGCCGTCAAAGGCGTGGACCGTGCTGCCAGCGAACAGATGAGTGAATTGGTCCTCGACCTGCGCAAACAAGGTGTCGAGCAATCGGCGTTGATCCGTGCCAGTGCCGACCGCACCGTGCTGCTGGGCGTCGTCGTGATGCTTGTCTCGGGCCTGCTGATTGGCCTGCTCAGCCTGTGGCTGGTCAACCGTCAACTGGTCGAGCCGATTCGCAAGCTGATCGAGTACGTCGCGCAACTGAGCCAGGGCCGTTTCGCCGAGCGCGTGAGCAGCGACCGTCAAGACGAACTGGGCCGGTTGGCCGTTGCCGCCAACACTCTGCGTGATTTCCTGGCCGAAACCTTCAGCCGTCTGCAGCGCAGCGCCACCGACCTGAACAGCGCCAGCGGTGAGTTGAACTCGATTGCCGGGCTGATGGCCAGCGGCACCAACGAGCAGTTCAACCGCACCGACCAGGTGGCCACGGCAATGAACGAGATGTCTGCCACCGCCCAGGAAGTGGCGCGGCATGCGGCCGACGCGGCGAAAGCGGCCGACGACGCCGACCATTCGGCCCAGCAGGGCGAAAAGGTCATGCAGGGGACGATTTACACCATCACCCAGATGCGCGGCGAAATCGCCAACACCGCCACGGTCATCCGTCGTCTGGAAGCCGACAGCGGGCGTATCGGCAAGGTGCTGGAAGTGATCCGCGGGATCGCCGAGCAGACCAACCTGCTGGCGCTGAATGCCGCCATCGAAGCCGCCCGGGCCGGTGAAGCCGGACGCGGGTTTGCCGTGGTGGCCGATGAAGTACGCAGCCTGGCCCAGCGCACGGCGGCGTCGATCATCGAAATCAACCAGATCATCCAGAGCGTACAGACCGGCGCCGTGGACGCGGCGCAGGCCATCGAAAGCGGTCAGTCGCGCAGTGAAGAAAGCGTCGAGCAGGTGACAGAGGCCGGCGCCATGCTGGAGCGCATCACCGCGTCGGTGGAAGCGATTCGCGACATGAACCGTCAGATCGCTACAGCCGCCGAAGAACAGACCTCGGTCGCCGAAGACATTTCGCGCAACCTGACCGAGATCACCAGCATCGCCAGTACCAATCTGAACAACGTGCAACGCACCGAGGCCGCCAGCCATAACCTGCAAGGCTTGTCGGGGCAGTTGAACGAAGTGACGGCGCGCCTGAGCGCCTGATTCAACCCGCCTGCGCCATCGTGTAGCGACCCGTTTGCGCGTCGCTACACGATGACGCTCAAGCCCGGAACCAGCCTCGGGTTCATCGCAGGTGTCTACCGCCGAGTTGCAAAAAAGCCGCGAGACCCGAAGGTCACGCGGCTTTTTGTCGGGCGCGTTACTTGTCTTGCTTGTTGCTCAGTACCTGGCCGGTCTTGGCGTCCAGTTTCACGTCCCACTTAACATTCTTGGCGTCACGGATTTCGACTTCGTAGGCATAAGCGCCAGTCGTGGCGTTGTGCTCGAGTTCGGTGTCGGTGATGTTTGCCGCTGTAGCGCCAGGGTGCTGGGCCAGGGCGGCCTCATTGAGCTTCTGCATGTCCATGATGATGCCGTCCTTGAGCAGGCCCGGGATCAGGTCCGGACGCACATCGGCCATGGCGAAACCGGCGGTCAGGGTCAGGGCAGCGGCGGTGAACAGGGTGGTCAATGTCTTCATGGGGTCAGTCCTTGTGTGAGCTGTTTAAGTGGCCTCAGGTTAGCCTGCGCAACTTAATTCATCCTTAACATTGCCCGAACCCGGCGGACAGGTAGGTGATGCCGGTCAGTAAACGATTGCTGGGCGACGGATCGCCGGGCTTGCCCGCGATGGGAACACCTCGGTGTAACGGATACACCGCGTTATTGTTCTTCGCGGGCAAGGACTGGGCGTCCACCGTTCTCCTACGGAAAGCGACACACCCAGCCCGCACGCCCGTGACGCTCCCGCATGGGAGCGATCAAACAGCGGGCGACACCTCAATAACCGTTTTTCTCAAGCAACTGCGCAACGCTGGCGGTGGCCGGGCGCTGGTAATACTTGAGCAGCTCCGAGGCACGGTTGGTGAAGATACCGTCGACGCCTGCGTCCATCACTTTCTTGTAATCCACGGCATCGTCGATGGTATAGACGTGCACCAGCATGCCCTTGTCGTGGGTGTACTGGTTCATCCAGGGTTTTACCAGGTCGAAATAGCTTTGATCGCCGCCGTTGGTCAGCGCTGCCGAAGGACCGGTGCCGATGGCGCCCTGTGCCTTGGCGTAGTCGACCCACTGCTCGAACTCAGCCTTGTCCTTGGGTTCCTGCCTGGCGTAGTAGGCGGCTTTGTCCTTGTCACCGGATTCGGCGAAGCTCACCTTCGACTTCGGTTCCATGCCACCTTCACCGACCCACAGCAGCAGGATTTTCGGCACTTGCGGCATTTCTTTTTGCAACAGCTCCAGGCTGCTCTTCTCGAAAGTCTGCAGGATTACCTTGCCTTTGCCCTGGCCGACGGCCAGTTCACTCTTGGCCAGTTTGGAACCGGCCGGGCTCAGCCAGCCGCGGTCTTGCAATTTGTCCTTGAGGTCACGTTCGAGGCCGGGAAACTGCTTCGCCTCCTTGGTTTCGATGTACAGGCCAGGCTTGTGCTGCGGGTTGCCCTGGGCGATGTCGATGATCTCGTCCAGGGTCAGGATTTGCAGGCCAGCGTACGCAGGGCGGGCACGGTCCGGGTGGGCGGCGTTGAACCAGCTGCCGGCGTCCAGGGTTTTCAGTTCTTTGATCGTGAACTCGTTGGCCGGGCTGTCCTTGCGCTCAGGGAATTTGGTCGCGACGTCGGTGGTGCGTTGCAGGTTGTTGTCGTGCAGGGCGAACAGCACGCCGTCCTTGCTGCGTTGCAGGTCCATTTCCAGGTAATCGGCACCCAGGTCGCGGGCCAGCTTGTAGGCGGCGGCAGTGGATTCCGGTGCATCGAAGGACGCGCCACGGTGGGCAATTACCGCTGGGTGCGGGATGCCGTTGAGGCTGGCCAGAGCGTTCTGGGTCGGCTGGCTGGCGGCCTGTGCCTGGCCGAGGCCGAGCAACAGGCTCAGCAGCAGGGCGCTTTTGGTGTAGGTGACAGGCATGGTCGAGGTCCTTTTCTGGAGGGCGATTTTAAAGGAGTACCTTTTAACAATTGAGCGCCGCTTGTGCTATCGCCAGACCGACATAAACGTGCGTAATGCCTCTTTTTTCAGCACATTTGTGCGGTTCTTTGCAGTACTCTTGCCTCCAGCAGTTTCCCCGCCAGAGGGAAACCCCAGAACAGTCGACATCCAGCCCTGCGTGTAAACCATCGATCCGCGGTCCCTTGGGACCCTTCCGTGAGGTTTACCATGCGCATCACTTCCCAGCTTATCTGCCAGGCTGCCGACCAACTCAAAGGCTTCGTCGGCCTGAACCGCAAGACCGGCCAATACATCGTACGTTTCAGCGAAGATTCCTTCGGCATGGACGTGGCCGATGACGGCATCATCCCCACCAGCGAGTTCGTCTGGGCCGCGCAGGACGGCCAGACCATGACCCTCAAGCGCGACTTGATCCAGTTGCTGCTGGACCAGAATATCGACGACCGCATCAACATCACCGAACCCTTGCGGGTCTACATGAACCGGCGAGAAGTGCCGGAGATCGCGGCGATGAGGAGCCTGGTACAGAGTTGAATTTTTGTGTTGGTGCTGGCCGCTTTCGCGAGCTTGATTCGGGCGTCGATCCGACGATAGCGGCCAGAAGCGCATCACAACGGTTACTGCTCAAACCCATACGCCCGTTCGACTTTGCACACCCGTGTATGACAGGACGAGTACCAGGTCGAACGCCCGCGCTCACGAATCGCGCTGTGCTCGGGATGGTGCTTCCAGGCCAGGATCGCCGCTTCGCTGGCCCAGTAAGAAACGGTAATCCCGAGCCCGTCCGCGCCCCGGGCTGACTCCACTCCCAGGAAGCCGGGTTGCTCACGGGCCAGTTCCACCATGCGCTCGGCGGCTTCCTCGTAACCGTTATCGCCGTGGGTGCGTAGCGAGGTGAAAGTCACGGCGTAATAAGGGGCTGCGGGTGTGCGGGCGATCATGTGCGGTGCTCCGCGCAGGCGTTGAAAAAGGCACGGACCAGTGGCGGCAGTGTGCCGGCCAGTGCTGCCCGTTCTGGCTGGAACAGCGTGGCGACGAAGAACGGATGACCACGCAGTTCGACGGCGCGCAGCTCGCCTTGGGCATCATGCCCGCAAGCGCGCAGGGACTGCTTAAACAGTGCGTGCTGGAAGTCTGGATTGACCCCGTATCGGCAGTGATAGCCTTCGCTGATCTCCCGCGTGCCGTAGGCCTTGGCCATCAACGAACCACCCTGCAAACGAATGCGGTCGACCGCCTCCACCAGTGAACACGACAGCGGTGTGAGCAGTGCGCGGGTTGCGTCAGGTGCGGTCTCGCCATGTTCGGCATCGGCCCAGCCCAAAACGTTGCGCGCATATTCCAGAACCGCGTGTTGAAAACCGCCGCAGGTGCCAAGGAACGGGCGTTGCTGTTCGCGAGCGTAACGGATCGCGAGCAGTGCGCCTTCGGCGTTGCGATAAGGGCTGGCGGGTACGCACCAGATGCCGTCGAAGCCTTTCATTTGCACGGGTGAGGTCAGCGAGTCGGTCGCCAGCCAGTGGTATTCGACCTTGAGCCCGGCGTGGGTCGCGGCCATGTCCAGAGCAAGGGGAATGGCCTGGTGGGCGGTGACTTGAGGGTCGTAATCGCCAATCAAGGCAATGTGAACGCTGGGTCTGACAACAGTTGGCTGCATGGCGATGTCCTTGCGGGGATGGCTTGTCGATTCCTGGTGCGGACTATAGATTGGCGTTCACGCAATCAATATTGGCATCAGCCCAAATGTTCAATGCAGCCACGCACTATCAATTGGAATACGCTGACCTTTCGCTGATCCTCGCGCTGGTGCGTGGCGGCGCTCTGGCACGGGCGGCGGCGTTGTTGAAGGTCGATGTCTCGACGGTGTTTCGCGGCGTTCGACGGCTGGAAGCGTCGCTGGGGCAACCGCTGTTCGAAAAAAGCCGCGCCGGTTATCTGCCGACCACCCTGGCGCAAGCCTTGGCCGAGCAGGCCGAGCGCGCCGAACAGGCGTTGGAAGCGGCGCGGATCGGGGTCGAGCAGGGCGGCGAAGTCATCAGTGGCACCGTGCGCCTGACGTGCAGCGATTCAGTACTGCAAGGTTTGCTGCTGCCGGCCCTGGCGCAGTTCATGCCCGGCTATCCGGCGCTGAACCTGGAACTGAGCACCTCCAACGACTTCGCCAACCTCAGCCGCCGTGACGCCGATATCGCGTTGCGCCTCACGCGGACACCGCCGGAACATCTGGTCGGACGTTGCCTGGGGACGGTCTCCTACCGGGTGTGTGCCAGTGCGGCGTACCTGGAGTCAGTCGACGCCAGTGATCTGGCGCGGCTGAACTGGATCGCCCCGGATGACTTTCTACCCGACCATCCCACCGTCGTCTGGCGTCGCCAGCAGTGGCCCGGCGTGGTGCCCGGCTATCGCTGCAACAGCATGCTTTCGGTCACTGAACTGGTACGCGCCGGGTTGGGCGTTGCGGCGCTGCCGGACTTTCTCATCGGCGACAGCCAAGTGCTTGAACCCTTGAGCGCGCCGCTGGCCGGTTATGACACCGCGCTGTGGCTGCTGACCCGGCCGGACTGCCGCGCCCTGCGCTCAGTGGTGACCTTGTTCGATGAGTTGGCCCGTTGCGTTCGATTGCCTGAGTAACGCGCCTACGTCTGGGGGGCATTCTTGCGCACAAAATGCTGATGCATTTCGCTCGTCAGATTTTCGATGCGCTCGGTGAGGGTTTTGGTCATTTCGGTCAGACGCGTGTTTTGTTCAAGCAATGTCATTAACTGTGCGGTGTTCTGCGCCGCCTGTGCCTGACGTTCGCTGTTGGCAACGGCCAGGGCTTCGCGGTGTCGCGCATCGGCGTCGGACTGGGCTTTGTCGCGCGCGGCCTGACGGGTTTGCGCCAGCAGAATCAGTGGCGCCGCATAAGCCGATTGCAGGCTGAATGCCAGGTTGAGCAGGATGAACGGGTAAACGTCGAAATGCGTCACGCCGAACAAGTTGAGGCAGACCCAGACCACCACGATCAGGGTTTGCGCGCCAAGAAAGGTCGGTGTGCCGAAGAACCGTGCAAACGCCTCGGCGCGCAGGGCAAAACGGTCATTACCGAAAGTCGGTTCGAGGTGGGCGTGAGGACGATGGAAACGCAGGTGGTCGACGGGGGCGGCAGGTTCGTTTTCGGGTTTGGTGGAATTCATGGGGATCTCTGCAACAGGCTGGGACTGAGTTTCACTATAGCCCCGCCAGCCTTTGCGCGACGCCGGTTCCGGCGCCGCGTGTACAGTGGCTCAGCGAGGAGCCTGCATTCGTACAGACCTCATTAAACGGGTACGAAAAAAAGGCTTTCTGTCGATTCGTGTAAGGCGTTCATGCGGGAAGGGCCAGTGCCGATTCGGCAAACGGCTCGTTCATCGCGATGTTGATTTTGTTGCGGCCGGTTTTTTTGGCGGTGTACAGCGCTTTGTCCGCTTCATTGAGCCAACTGGCGGCGTCCTCGAAGGTCGGCTGGTAGGTGGCCAGGCCTATGCTCAAACTGACTTGCAGCTGCGGCACGTTCGGGTTGCGATAGTTGCTGAACACGTGACGCAAGCGCTCCATCACCTCCCGGGCCTGCTCAAGGGGCATGTCCGGCAGGATCACGCAGAACTCATCGCCGCCGTATCGCCCGGCCAGGTCGCTTTCGCGTAGGTTGCGCTTGAGTTCGGCGCTCAACTTGCGCAGCACCGAATCGCCCACGATGTGTCCGTAGGTGTCATTGATGGCCTTGAAGTGATCAATGTCGATCAACGCGATGGTCGCTTGAATCTGTTGCTGCTGGCACAGGTGAAACTTGATGTGCAGCAGGTCTTTCCAGGAGCCGTGGTTGAGCAGGCCGGTCAGGCTGTCGGTACGGCTCAACGCGCTCAGCGCCCGTTTGTGTTCCGAAAGCTTGATCGCCAGTTGATAGCAGACCATGCCCACCGCCAGTGGATACAGCGTGAGCATCGGCAGGCATGCGTACACCTGAATCTGTGTGACTGTGGTCGTAAACGCCGCACCGAACAGCAGCCATGAAAGCAGCACGCCGCCGAATTGGGCGAGGATGCCGCGAACAAAGAGTCGGTAGCCGCCCGCGGCGACGTTGTTCATGGCCATCATCGAAATGATCGTGACCGTCGTAAGCGGCGTGAACTGCATGGTCGCGACCCAGAAGCCGCCCAACAGCGAATCGTAAAGCAGGTTTCGACGCTCGGCATGGTAGGGGAAGGTTGCGCGGGTCGACAACTGGTAGGCCACGTGGGGCCAGATGAAACCGTTGAACAGCAACAATGCCCAAATCCACAGGGGCATTTGCAATGGGTACAGCGCAGCAAACACGCTGATGCAGCCAATACCCAGGCCGATAATCCTTGGCATGTAAATACGTTTGGCAAAGGACAGCCCTTTGCCGCGTTTGTTTTCCATATATCCCTGCACCAGATGGGTTCCGAACACTTCGTTGTGTTTTTTTATCGCCGTTCATCGGATCAATTGCGTGAATATTGTCATTTATTCCACGCGCAATAATCAGTGTCCTTCGAAGCCATTTATTGGGAACAGAGGGCTTGGGCCGTCGCGGCGACCGTGCGTTGCCGCATTCCCAGGCAGGTTTCAACAGCCGCAGATGTTCAGGGCTTGAGCTGGTAGCAGGCCAGGAACATGTCCAGCGCCGACTCGATCACCTGGGTCTGCTGGTCGACATCAAGGGCCGCCTGCCCCATGGAGACTTGCGGCCAGAACGCAAAGGCCTTGAGCAACCCCTGCACCTGCTGGGCGGCGAAACCCGGGTCGACGGCCTTGAGTTTTCCGTCGGCCTGGGCGGCGCGAATCCACAGGGCGAGGCCTTCTTCACGTTCGCCTAACCGGGCGACCATATCCCGGGCGCGCTCCGGTGAATGGATCGTGGCGGCAATGGCTACGCGGGCCAGGTCGAGAAAGTTGTCGTCCGCCAGCATCTGCAACTTGGCCAGCAACACCTGTTGAAGCTGTTCGCGCAGCGGCAGGTCGCTGCGGTAGGTGTTTTCCTGTTGGGCGGTAATGCCGCACCAGAGTTTGTTGAGGATCTCGGCAAACAACTCTTCCTTGCTGGGAAAGTGGTTGTAGACCGTGCGCTTGGACACACCAGCGGTCGCTGCGATCTTGTCCATGCTGGCAACGTCGAAACCGCAGGCGCGGAACTCAGTGATTGCTGCCTGGACAATGGCGTGGCGTTTACGGTCGGTCAGGCGCTGTGGAGCTGTCATAAATAGGCTTCGGTAAAGTAGGCAGGAATTACACTCGGCAGTTTACTTGTCCGAGGATTTGTTGCAATCTCGGAACTACACTGTGCAGTGTAGTTGTTCGGTGCCCAAAAAATATGTTCCCGGCTGATGCGTGCGTGCCTTGGCCATTTATTGTCCTGATAACAAAGCCGCGACCTCCGCGGTTTTGCTGGAGCCTCCCAATCATGGCCATTTACTTGACCGGCGCTAGTCGCGCCCCTGAGCTTGAATCGTCCCGGCAGGAGCAAGGGCACTTCCGCAATCATGCTGCCGTCCGGCGCGAGGGATTGGGCAAGACCTTGCGGATCTTCTGGAACATGGTCTTTCACAAACCGCGCAACACTCGGCCGAGCGGGGTGATTCCGGTTCAGGCACTCACCCGTGAACAATTGCTGGCGGCGGCTGATGGCAGTGTATTTCGCCTGGGCCATTCCACGGTGCTGCTCAAGTTGCGTGACAAGTTCTGGCTGACCGATCCGGTCTTCGCCGAACGCGCGTCGCCGGTGCAGTGGGCCGGCCCCAAGCGTTTCCATCAGCCGCCGATCAGTCCGGAGGCATTGCCACCCATTGAGGCGGTGATTCTGTCCCACGATCATTACGATCACCTGGACCATGAGTCCATTCTCAAACTTGCCGACAAGGCCCGTTTTTTCCTCGCGCCGCTAGGTGTCGGCGACACCTTGATCAAGTGGGGAGTGGATGCCGACAAGGTCCGGCAACTCGATTGGTGGCAAGGCACCGAGGTGGAGGGCATTCGTTTCATCGCCACGCCGTCGCAGCACTTTTCCGGCCGGGGTCTCTTCGATGGCAACAGCACGTTGTGGGCCTCATGGGTGATGATTGATGGGGGCAGGCGAATCTTTTTCAGTGGCGACACCGGCTATTTCGATGGTTTCAAGCGGATCGGCGAGCGCTATGGCCCCTTTGACCTGACACTCATGGAAACAGGTGCCTACAACGTCGACTGGCCCCATATCCACATGCAACCGGAACAGACCCTGCAAGCGCACATCGACCTGAAAGGTCGCTGGTTGCTGCCGATTCATAACGGTACGTTCGACCTGTCGATGCATGCCTGGCACGAGCCGTTCGACCGCATCCTGGCGTTGGCCTGGGAGCGTAATGTTTCCATCACCACGCCACAGATGGGGGAGGCGTTCAACCTGATGCAACCTCAGCGTGGTGGTGCCTGGTGGTTTGAGGTTGAGCATCAGGTATCTGAAGGTCAGCACAGCGTCGGGTGATGTCACTGTAGATGGCGTCGAAAAGTCGAGAGCATAATGGCCCGGCATCGTTTGCGTGAACCTGTGGGTCAAGGCCGACAGGTTCACGAACATCAGCCATTGGCATGAGCCCGATTTCTTCGTTATGACGCCTCGCTTTCGGGCTCACTCGATCATGGCGTAATCCGCTCGTTCAAGAGGGCTGGGCGTTGAGCCTCGCACGTTCATGCCTCTACCCGGCGCAAAGCCTGGAAAGAACACCAGCCCCTCGGCCTCAAGCCGAAACGCGAGGGCCAGGCGGGTGACGTCGAGCAAATCACCTCCCGCCTCAAATCGTGCAATGGCCTGTGCGGAAACGCCCGACTCTTCGGAAAACCGTTCCAGGCTCCAGCCCAGCAGCTCACGGGCCTGTGCACTGTGAGTGGAGGTGAATTGAAAAAGGGCGATACGTTCCAGGGTGATTTTCATCGCGAGAGAGGCCATGGTTTTCTCCGGGCTCGAGAGTGGAAATTCAAATGACTGTGTTTTTGTACAGTTGTTTTGTGCCCGGATCAAACTCATTTTTTTGATTGGTTCGGCAGGGTTTCTGTCTGTTAGGTTGTCGGTGCATCCACAGGGCTATCGCGACCGAATACTCCAGGGCGGGCTTCACCTGGCAGGCGCAGCAGCTTCCATGCTCGGCTTGTCGATTCCCGTCATCAACCTCGTCATAATCCGCCACCGTTTCCACTCGGGCAGTGTCTGGCTTCTGGTTTCGATGCTGCTTTGTCTTCACTCAAGGACTGTTCAATGTTCAAAGGATTGTTGCGTCTGGCAGGCTCGGTTGCACTGTTGTTCAGCGTGTTGTCGAGCGTGGCGTTTGGCGAGGATGACCGTTTTTTCACTGGTACCCTGGGCAAGATGCCGATTGTGCTGGAGATGAACTTGGGGGCGCCGAGCAATGTCAGCGGTCGCTATCTCTACCAAAAGTATCACCGCGATATTCCGCTCTCGGGCGCGTTTGATGGCCAGACACTGGTGCTCAACGAGGGTCAAGAGCGCTACGGTGAAGACACGCCGCGACCGGAGTTACGCCTGCAAGAAACCCCCAACGGCTGGCAAGGCGAGTGGCGCAGTCCCAAAGGTAAAACCCTTAAAGTCAGCCTGGTCAACGCCCGGCTTCCTCCCGTACCCGCGGACGCGGTGCCTTACATCGCCTCGCTGCGTAACACCGCGCCGTACGACTACTTGCGTCTGCAAGGCCTGACACTCAAACCCGGCAAAAAACAGGACTTCATGGGCTACACGCTGCAATGGTGGTCTGAGCCTGAGTCGAAGATCTCACTGTTCGAGATCGTTTCAGGGTATTCGCCTCAGGAGCGCAAACGGCTGAATCAGCAACTGATGGGACGGTTGTGGCAGGAGGTGACGAGTTATCACAATTGTCTGTTGGGTAGCGCTCAATGGGCGTATGTCAATTTGGTTGCTCAGCCGCAGCTGCTGACGTCCAGCGTCGTCAGCATCAACATCAGCATGGAATACAGTTGCGGTGGCCAGCACCCGGACTACAGCGAAAAGCCGCTTAACCTGGATGCCAAAACCGGTAAAGTCTTGACCCTGGAAGACGTGCTCTGGGTAGGGCAGGGTAAGCCGTTGCATTACGAGGAACGTTTGGGTGACTCCGATGAACAAAGCCCGGAGTTACGCGAGGCTTATTCCACTTATCGTCGGCAAGAATTTGCCCCCTGGCTGATCCGGCAGTTCACGGTCCTGCACCCGACAGAGATGCAGGCGTCCGGTACGGACGATGGCATGTGTGTCTACGCCAATGCAGAACCTTGGCAGTACGCGTCCTGGTACTTCACCGATCAAGGTATTTACCTGAACCCCTATTTTCCCCATGCCCTCGCACCGTGCAGCAGCACCGAATGGAGCGTCTTGCCTTACAACCTCATCAAGCAACAGCCGGGCGGCGTGAGACTGCAATTGCCTTGACCGGGTCCGTCAGCGCGAGGCGCGCAGGTCACTGCGCCTCCAGCCCTGGTACTTCGCGGATGATGAAGTGATCCAGGTTCTCGATATCCCCACTGAACACCCCGAACGTCTGCTCGGGATTCTTTTTGCTTGGCACCTGCTTCAACTCGGGTGTCACGCCATAGAAGAAACAATAGAGTTCCCGCTCGCTGCCGATGGCACTTTTGATTTCTTCCAGGAACGCTTTGCGCTTGCGGTAGTTCTCGATCAGGCTTTTGCTCAGGTAGACATTGACTGAGTAAGACTTCTTGTCGAGCCAGACCTTCTTCTCGAAATCAATGCGGAAGCTGGTTTTGTAGTCCTTGATCTCTTTGATCTTGCCCCAGTAAATCAGCCCCTTGTTGTCTTGCAGGTACTCGATTTTCTTGAAGAACGCGCCGTAAGACGCCGTGTGCTCGCCGATTTTGAGCGGCATGCGTTTGAGCAAGTCTTTGTCATCGAAGTTCGACACAAAGCACTCGACCGGGTGCGCGAAGACACTGGTTTTGTCCGGTGCCGACTCGCGGGTCGGGTGCTCAACGGTTTTGGTTGCTGTTGCAGGTTTTGGTTCTTCCCCAGGTGCGTCAACCTGAGAGGCCGGGGCAGGCGACTTGCGCACATACTCACGCCGGGTCAGCAACAACTCCGACGGGAAATGCTCTTCCGGTCCGTCATCCGCTTCCGCGCCTTCTGCCGCCGCAGCCCTGAGACTGACATAAGGGCAGCCCTCGACATGCTGGGTGCCGGGCAGGTTCTTGAAGTGCGGTGTACGCACATAGTTGACGTTCTTGGCATTGAAGGTGCCCAGCCCGTTGGTTTCATCGAATGCTGCCCGGCAACCATCGTTGGGGCACTGGAAGCGTTCTTTCGCCGAATCGAAGTCCATGATTTCGTCGAAGTTCAGGTCGCGCACGTCATAGATCGACAGCTTATCGTCGAGACTGATGCAGTAGGCGGTGTCGAATTTCATAAACGCTCAGGTCCTTGAGAGTGGGGTGGCGTATTAATAGCCGGTGACGCGCTCTGGCGCACGCATTCATTCACGTTCGTCGCTTGATCACACCTCTGCGTTGGACAAGTGCCCAGGGCCTGACTAGCGTTGTGGGACAGGTCGTGTGAGGTGCCGTTCCGGGCTGACTGCTTGTTTTGCCGTTCACCGCGTGTACAAGGAGGTCAGGGTGTTTGGATCGGTCGTTCTGGATACGATTATCGGGATGCTGGCGCTGTTCACCGTGCTGGGCATTTGCGTCACCACGCTGACTGAAATCGTTCTGTCGTTCTTTCAGAGAGTCAGGGCGCGTTACTTGTATGAGGCGTTGGAGTTGCTGTTTGTCGGCAAGTTGAAAACGCTGGGCACCCAGGACGCCGAGTTCCTGCAACAGGTGCTCGATCATCCGGTGATCAAAGCCATGGCGCCGCCCGGCCAGCGCCCCAGCTACCTGGACCCGGCCATGCTGGCGCAGGTGGTGATTGATCTGCTATTGCGCAAGGACGATGCCACGCCCCTCGATATTTCCCTCGAAGAACTCAATGCGGCCCTGGCCAAGGGCATTGCGCTGATCCCCTCTGAACACCTGCGTCGTGCTCTCTCGAGCCTGCTGGCCGCCGCCCAGGCCAAGGTCACCACGACTCAGGATTTGCTCTGCGCGTTCAAAACCCGGCTGGAGCGCTGGATCAACGCGGTCATGGACCGCGCCGAAGGCTGGACGCGGCGTCATGCCAAAGCCGTGTCGCTGGGTTGTGCACTGCTGCTGTGTCTTGCCCTCAACGTCAACGGTTTCGACCTCATGAAAGGCATGGTGCGAGGCGATGCCCTGCATGAAGTGAGCATGAAGATGGCCGCGGACCTGGTGAAAAACGGTCCCGGACTGAATCAAGGGCAAGCCTGCGCCGACAACAACGACAAGTCCCAATGCCAATTCAATGCCGCCCTGAACAGTTTGCAGGCGTTGCCTCAAGGCGCAATCGGCTGGAACACCCTGCCGATGTTCTTGCAGAAAGATCAGCCCAACGCGCCTGCATGGTTCCTGTATTGGTTGTTTGGGGTCATGGCCGCGGCGCTGGCCGCCTCGTTGGGCGGCGACTACTGGTTCAAGATACTGAGCCAGGTCATTCGCCTGACCGGCAGTAAAACACCGCCGGACCCCAAGCCATGAGCCATTGTTGTTCCGCGAGCTCCCCGTCCCGTCCTGACAACCACCGTTAGCTCTTGCATAGGCCTCTTGGGCCATGGAGGCAAACATGTCCAACAATTGGCCTGCCGATATCAAGCATGTCGTTGTACTGATGATGGAAAACCGTTCGTTCGATCATTTGCTGGGCGACTATAGAAACAAAGTCGACAGCGCCTGCGAAGGTATCGGTTCTGTGCCCACACCCAGCAACTCGGTGACGCTGGCCAGTGGCGGCAGCGTGGTGATTACCCAGCAGCAAGAGAGCACCGACGACTTCAGTTTATGGGCACCTCCACCGCCGCCACTTCCGGCCAAACCCGCCAAGGACAGTGAAGGCTTCGACCTGGGCCATGAGTTCGACGACGTAGTGGTACAGCTGGACGTAACCGGCGTTGACAGCCTCACCGCGCCATTGATGAACGGCTTTGCGCAAAATGCCTACACCAAGGCGCGCGCAGACCTGAAAACCTACAAGACCTACGCCCAGTCCATGGCCCAACGGGCGATGAACTACATCCCATTCGGTGAAACGCCTGCGGGTGATCCGCTGCCGGCGATTCAGGGGTTGGCCCGTCATTACACGGTGTGTGATCGCTGGTTTTCCTCGGTGCCCGGACCGACCTGGCCGAACCGGTTTTTTGCCATGCTCGGCAGTTGCAACGGGCATCTGCTGATGCCCGATGTCAAAAACAAAACCGTGGTTTCCGGGATCAAAAGCCTGATTGCCCAGTTCACCAGCGAGAGCATTTTCTCGCTGCTCAGAAGCCACGGCCATGATGTGCGGATCTATTCCGACGGCGCCATTCCACTGGCTGCGCTGGTCAGGGGAGGGCGACAACACTCCAGTATCAAGAGCTTCAAGCAGGACATTCACGATCAGGCACTGCCGGCGCTGTCCTGGATCGAACCCAGCTACGGCCTGCTCAACGGGACCCTGGGGCCGAACGTGTCCCATCATCCCCCGGAGGACATTCGTTTTGGCGATCAGTTTGTCGGTGACGTGTTCAATGCGTTGTCCGCCAACAAAGCCGTGTGGGACAAGACTCTGTTCGTGTTGCTCTATGACGAGCATGGCGGTTTCCACGATCACGTCGTGCCACCTGCCGCGGTGCAAACCGACACGACGTCGGATGTGAACTGGAACAATCCATTTACCCTGTTGGGCGTTCGCGTACCGGCGATCTTTGCCTCGCCCTGGCTCAAACCCGGGCTGGTGCCTTGGGCATCGAGTTCTATCAACCGGCAACATTACGACCACACCAGCCTGCTGGCGTTTCTCTGCGACCACTTCAATGTGCCGCGCAGTGCCCTCGGCCCGCGGGTGGTGGCAGCCGATCACTTCGGTAACGCGCCGATCTGGCGGAACGCGCCACTCACGGCGCCGATCCAGCTCGACGCCACTGCCGTACCTTCGCGTGACGGATTGCCATTGACGGAGTCCGGGCTGGCGACCCTCAGCCGGCAAGTGGTGGACACGGCCACGGGCTACCTCAATGGTCTGGACCCGGTGCAGATCTGGCAAAACAGCGCCCACAATGTCCGAGCCTTCCTGGCGGAGCACATGCGAGGTCTCGCGGCCCCCGCCGATACCGTGACGCTTGCAGCCCCTGGCGAGGACAACCTCGAAGCCAAACTGCGCAACCTGCAAGACCTGATGGACACGGCTTACCCGTTGCCGGCCGCCACCACGTTGCCGAGAGCGACGAGGGCCTTGTTGGCCGAGCGACAGCAAGCCACTGCGCCTCTGAAAGTGCTGTGCTTGCCCGGTGTGGGCTATACGCAGGCGTTCAATGAACAGGGCGGCACAGACGCGAACTGGCAGGACCAATGGCGCTCGCTGATTCACGGTCAGTTGGCGCAAAACGGTCGCCATGTCGAAGGTGACGACATCGAGTTTCTGTCCTTCGACGATCAGCTCAAGGGGGGGCCAGACTTCGCCCAGATCACCCGTGGGCTTGCGATTTTGCGCGCCGACGCCACCGACAAGGACAATGAGGTCTTCGGCAGCTGGGGCCTGCCGGTCAATCAGATGCTGCGCACCACGGTGGGTGCCACCGTGCAATGGATCGAAGACCCCGACTTGCGCACCGATCTGGTCCAGCATTTGCTGGAAAAAATCGACGAGTTCGACCCGCAGATCATCTTTGCCCAAGGGCTGGGCAGCCTCATCGGTTATGACGCCTTGCGTCGTTCGGTGGCCAAAAAAGGCTCGGCGCTCAAGCGCATCGACGGCCGGGTATTCGTCAGCTTCGGCTCACCCATCGCGCTGCCGTTGGTGATGCGCGAAGTGTGGGGCGGGCGCGTCATGCGCTTGAACGATAACGGCCGGGGCATTCGTCGCTGGTTCCACCTGTACAACCCGAACGACGGCTTGCTGACCCGGCCGATCACTTCGCCGGACTCTGCGCGCATCGACCTGCAAACCGAATTCACCGTGCCGCTGCGCGATGACCTGCTGGACCTCAATCATGCGGCCCAGGCCTACTTGTCGTCACCCACCAGCCAGACCGGCCTCTGGCCACAACTGGCCCGTGACGTGGTGGCGGCGCGGATTCTTGAAGTTCCGGCATTCCTGTCCCGTACCGGTCAACGCAAACGCCGCGCACTGGTGGTCGGCATCAACGACTACCCGGACCCGGGCGCACGCCTGGATGGCTGCATCAACGACACCTACCTCATCAGCCGCATGCTTCAGGAAAGCGGCTACGACGCCGGGGACATACGCCTGCTGCACAACGAACGGGCGACACGGGCAAACTTCGTCGAACGCCTGGAATGGTTGGTGGAAGGCGCGAGAGCGGGCGACGAACGGATGCTGTTCTATTCCGGCCACGGTACTCAACTGCCAGCCTACGGCGCGAGCCAGGAAGCCGACCGCATGGACGAAACCCTGGTGCTCTACGACTTTGACTGGGATGACGAAAACACTCACTTCACCGACAAACTGTTCCGACAGTTCTACAGCCACTTGCCCTTCGACCCGGACGGCCACGGCGCCAAACTCACCGTCATGCTCGACTGCTGCAACGCGGGCGGCATGACCCGCGGC
The DNA here is from genome assembly GCF_039908635.1 of Pseudomonas purpurea. NCBI lineage: Bacteria > Pseudomonadati > Pseudomonadota > Gammaproteobacteria > Pseudomonadales > Pseudomonadaceae > Pseudomonas > Pseudomonas purpurea. The sequence continues at coordinate 4,278,399 of NZ_CP150918.1, read as the reverse complement.
GCCGGCCGCGTGCGCGGCATCACCCCGCCCAGCGACATCCGCCACCGTTTGCTGCGCTGGGACCCTTACGCCGGCGACTGGGACCGCCGCCCCTACGCCGCCGACAGCGATGGTCGCGACTTCAGCGCCCACGCCGACAGCAGCAAACCCCAGGCGCTCACCCGGACCCGCCGCGCCCAAGGCGCCTGCATCGGCCTACGCCCCGACAGCACCGCCCAACTCCTGCGCCAAGGCAAACTCTACGGCCACCACGGCCCGTACATGCCCCTGATGCTCTACGCCGCACGGGAAAATGAAAAAGCCAGCGAATACCAGGTCGGCGCCAACACCTACGGCGCCTTCACCTACGCCATGGTCGAACAACTGCGCAAACTGCACCAGGAGGACGCGAAGCTGGGCTTTGACGAACTGATCAAACGGATTGGCGGCGTACTGAACGCCCGGTCACTGGGCCAAACCCCAGAGATCGTCGGGCCGAGCGGGGTGAGGGAGGCGGTGTGCCCGTGGCAGATAAGCGGGTTGGGGCGCTGAGCCAGTAGCCTTGTTACAACCAAAGAAAAGGGCCGCAGGACAAACCTGCGGCCCTTTCAACACCGCAATTCCCAAACCTGCCGCAGATCCCCTGTGGGAGCGAGCTTGCTCGCGATGGCGATCCCCCAGCCAACGACAACCTCAACATGTGCAATGGGGCCGAACAGCGGACGACTATTACTCGGGTCTCAACCGCTCCACCTTCGTATAAAGCGACAAGGTGAACTCATCTTTATCGCTCGAATGATGACAACGCCGATGACAATTCGGGCAGAGTGCCACGGAATTGCTAATCCGATCCGAACCGTTCTGCGCCAAACGCTTAACGTGGTGAACTTCAAGAAACGGCAAACCGTTGATTTGCTTGAATGGCGCGAGTTCGCCGCAGCCTTCGCATTTCCCCTCAGCGTTTTTTAGTACCCAGGCTTTTACCAACGGGTCACGTAAAAACGAAGAGGCAGTGCCGTTTACTCGTTGAGGTTTTTCGATACCACGAGGGGTGCCCAACAAGCCTTGCTGTTCAAGCTTCAGAACCTTGGCGTCCAGAGCTTGATCATCCGCAGTAGGTGCGTAGTCGTCAGGATTGAAAGCACCTTTTGCAATCAACGCCGCACGTATGCGCGGGGCGACACCGGGGCCAAGATGTTTGGCCGGTAAATAACCAATAATGTACGGCAGACACAAATCATTGAATTCGGTGGAGATATTACGCATTCGGAATTCGATGGAGCCTCTGCTGCGTTTGTTCAACACTCCCTCGCGTAACAGACGGTTCTCGTGGGCCTTGTTGAGCTTCTGGCCACTTCTTTCAATCGCCAGCATCTTCAAATATCCGTCAACCGCAGCTTCTAGCTCCGCGTCACTCCAGTCGTTTTTTTCGTTTTCAGTGTCCATACAGTCGCCGAGGGTTGGAAACCCTCGGACGATACTGAGTGGCCATTACGACGTCTACGAAATTTCCTACAGGAAAGACCAATTTTTCGCTTGGTTGGTCCTACGCAAGACTCCGTCGCCTAACCCGCCGAAGCTTTGGACCACTGAAACCAATCCACCACCTTCCGCCACCAAGGCCGAACCACCGGTACCCGCCGCCGAGTCCGGTTAAGCAGCAAATAAGGCATATCCCGCAACCGAATCCAGCCTTCATCTTGCCAATGCAACAGACTCAACGACATCTCCGGCCAATCCAACAAACTCAACATTGGTCGATCTGCGTTTTTCGACTGCCGCGCATCACGCATCGCTGGCACCACCTGATGAGTCAACCACTCGCGTAACAATCGATGCCCCGGCGCGTAGTGATACACCAACAATGCATACACCCCGGACTCGCTGAGCATTAGCCTTTTCTCCGGCTGCCCGTGGTAACGAATCGTCAGCGTATGCCGCTGATCCTCGTCCAGCTTGCTGACTATCCGTTCGTTCAGATCAACGCCCATCAACCGACCCAGATCGCGGGCGCAGAACCATGGTTGGTTTTCCAGGAGGAGGGCATGAAGGTGGAGGTTGTGGCGAGTGAAGACTAGGGGAGTGTAGGGGTCAGACATGGCGAGCCTCCTGGGATGGAAGCGCATGGACTGTGAAGCTGTAGCAGCAAAGCACCTTCGGTGAGAAGGAGAGATTTTTAGGCATTTCTTTTTACCTCTGTGTGATGTCAGCTTTCTTAGGGCTGGGTGCCGGGAGTTAAGAAACCCCACACAGAGGGCCGGACATATTCCCCTTTCGGGTCTTGTATTAGCCCACTCCCGGCATAACAGAGATCTTTTGATGCGCACGGGGAAACCGTAGGCACAAAAAAGCCGCTACTGTCGGGGGCGGTCAGTCCGCTGTGTGAGGTGTTTCTTAGGCACCGGCACGGAGACTATGATTTTTTTCGGTGATAAGTCAATCATTAGATGTTTCGACATGTTGTTGATTGGGTAAAAAAACAGATGAGCAAGCGTGTAAAAATAAAGTAGGCTTTGTTGTGTCCTCAGTCGCTGCTGGCGATTTCAGATTTTTAGGCCAAAAAAATATTAAAAGGAGTTGGTATGTTGAATTGGAAGTGTCTTTTAAATGATGGGCGCCGTAAAACTAAAGGGCAGAAGAGTGGAGGGGGCGAAAGTGGAAGGTTTGAGTTTGAGCGTGATTATGATCGAATTCTATTCGCTGCTCCAACCCGGCGTTTAGCAGATAAAACACAAGTGTTTCCATTAGATCGAAATGATAGTGTCCGTACGAGGCTGACCCACTCTCATGAAGTCTCAACTTTGGCAAGAAGTATCGGTTTAAGATTGGTTTATGAGAAGGAAAGCATTTTTGAGGGTGCGGAACGTGGTCCGTTTCTTCAGCGTGGTATACCCGCGATGCTCGCTGCTATTGGGCTAGTGCATGATTTGGGTAATCCTCCGTTTGGGCATCAGGGTGAATATGCAATTCAAAGTTGGTTTAAAAGTAAGTCGGAAATATTTTTAAATGGAATGAGTGCTGACGAGGCAGGAGACTTTTTTGCTTTTGATGGTAACGCGCAAACCGTCAGGCTTGTTACAAAGTTGCAAATATTAAATGATAAATTTGGCTTGAATCTTACTTATGGAACTCTCGCTGCACTAATAAAGTATCCAGTTTCTGTTTGTGGTGTTGACGAAAAAGAATGGAAAAAGCAAGGGTTTTTTAAGTCTGAGCAGGAAATAGTAGAGGATATTTGGAGCGAGACAGGGCTTTCTCATGGGGTGAGGCATCCGCTTACTTATGTAATGGAGGCCTGTGATGATATTGCCTACTCTGTTCTAGATGCAGAGGATACCGTTAAGAAGGGGTTGGCATCTTACTATGATTTGTTGCGTTACCTTAAGAGTGCGTGTGGAGACGATGAGGTAGCGAAAGACGTTTTTGCGAAATCTGAGCACAGTAGTTCTTCTTTTGAGGTGTCAGGATTGAGCCCTCAGGAGCTAAATGAGTGTTCAATGCAAATGTTTAGAGTTTTCTCGATAACCGCAATGGTTAACTCTGTCGTGGATGAGTTTTCGAGCAAAGTAGACTCACTGATAAGTGGTGGAAGCCTTTATAAAGGTTTAATCAGTGTCTCTGGCTCGGCCGTTCTGTGTAAGGCGCTAAAGAAATTTGACCTTGAATATGGGTTTAAGCATAAAAGCGTGCTTGAGTTGGAGTTGCGAGGGAATACATATATCACTGAAGTAATGGATATGTTGTGGGTAGGAGTGTATGGGCGGCTTGATAAAACTCAGGAGTCTGACAAGCCATTTGGGAAGTATGTTTATTCGAAGATATCAGAGAATTACCGAAGGATTTTTGAGGATGATAAAAATGAGCTTCCTGTTAGATATAAGGAAGCACAATTGTTAGCTGATTCTATATCTGGTATGACTGATAGTTATTTGATTGCTTTGCACTCGGAGTTAAAGCCTTTGTATGATAGCCATTGCAAGTAATTTGGAAGCCCTGAAGAAGAGAGTTATAAGGTTCTTTGATTCTCCAAAACGATTGGAGGTGAAGAACTTTATAAGGATTCTTTCCGGAAGTGGGGAGGTCTTGGTCTTTGGAGGGCTGCTAAGAGATATTGCTCTGTATGGTAGTGGAGAGTTTAACTCTGATATTGATTTGGTTGTAGATTGTTCGCCTGAGACTCTGTTTTATTTCTTTCAGGAACGAGGAGCCCTTTCAGGGCGGAATCACTTTGGCGGGTACAGAGTTAAAGTTGGGGGGTGGAGTATAGATGTTTGGCCTATGAGGGAGACCTGGGCATTTGCTAGTGGGAATGTAGAGTTTGTGGACAGAAGAAGTTTGCTTCTTACTACTATAACGAATTGGGATTCGGTAGCATTTTCATTTATGGATAATGCGCTGATTTCTGATCTTTATTATGTGGATAGCCTGAAGCGAAGAGAGCTAGATATCGTGCTTGTTGAGAATCCTAATAGGCTTGGGGCTTTGTTAAGAGTGCTTAAGTTGATTTTTGACAAGCAGGTTGAGGTATTGCTTCCCAAAGCTTTGATGTATTTGAAAGATGGCTTTTCTGAGTTTTCATCAGCGGATCTTTTTAGATTTCAGATAAAAGCTTTCAATAAAATTTACTTTTCTGAGCAGGAGCTTGAGAGTTTTCGGATGGAAATTTACTCTCTCGATCCCAGTCTTTTTGGGCGTTCGATTTGTCTAAAAGGGACTACATTTGATATTGGCTTTGATTAGTTTGAAGATCGGTACTGTATTTTTTCGCTAATAAAAAAGCCCTGCATATATGCAGGGCTTTTTTATCTGGAAAAAATAAAAGTTAATCCCAGCTCAAAGCCCCACCCGTCTGATACTCAATAACCCGAGTCTCAAAGAAATTCTTCTCTTTCTTCAAGTCCATGATCTCGCTCATCCAAGGGAACGGGTTAGTCGTCCCCGGATACTCTTCCTTCAGACCAATCTGGCTCAAACGACGGTTAGCGATGAACTTCAGGTAGTCCTCCATCATCGCCGCATTCATGCCCAACACCCCACGAGGCATGGTGTCGCGGGCGTATTCAATCTCCAGTTGAGTGCCTTGCAGGATCATCTGCGAAGCTTCTTCCTTCATTTCAGCATCCCACAAATGTGGGTTTTCGATTTTGATCTGGTTGATCACGTCGATGCCGAAGTTCAGGTGCATGGATTCGTCGCGCAGGATGTACTGGAACTGCTCGGCGACGCCGGTCATTTTGTTGCGGCGACCCATGGAGAGAATCTGGGTGAAGCCGCAGTAGAAGAAGATGCCTTCCAGTACGCAGTAGTAGGCGATCAGGTTGCGCAGCAACTCTTTGTCGGTGTCGACGGTGCCGGTTTCGAACTTCGGATCGGAGATCGAACGGGTGTATTTCAGGCCCCAGGTGGCTTTTTTAGCGACCGACGGGATCTCGTGGTACATGTTGAAGATCTCGCCTTCATCCATGGCCAACGATTCGATGCAGTACTGGTAGGCGTGGGTGTGGATCGCCTCTTCGAATGCCTGGCGCAGGATGTACTGGCGGCATTCCGGGTTGGTGATCAGGCGGTACACGGCCAGTACCAGGTTGTTGGCAACCAGGGAGTCGGCGGTGGAGAAGAAGCCCAGGTTGCGCATCACGATGCGGCGCTCGTCGTCGGTCAGGCCTTCCGGGTCTTTCCAGAGGGCGATGTCGGCGGTCATGTTGACTTCTTGCGGCATCCAGTGGTTTGCGCAGCCGTCCAGGTACTTCTGCCAGGGCCCAGTCGTATTTGAACGGGACGAGTTGGTTGAGGTCGGCGCGGCAGTTGATCATGCGCTTTTCGTCAACGGCTACACGGGCGGAGGCGCCTTCGAGTTCAGCCAGGCCTTCGGCGATGTCGAGGTTGTCCAGGGCAGCCTTGGCGCGAATGATCGCGGCGGAGTCGGTGGCGGTTACGGCACGGGCTTCCAGTGCGGCGGCACCACCAGCGGTGTCGAGGCGGTCCATGTTGGCTTCGGTCGCGTGACCGGCATTGGCGCCTTTGGCGACAACTTCGCCGTCTTCTTTGTCGAATTCGTCCCAGCTCAGCATGACGTGTCGTCTCCTGCGTGAGGGCCAGTCGTCCGTGTGAAAACTCTGAAAGTCGGTTTTTCACACGGCCTGGTGGCCGCGTTGGATCTAAAGGAATCGTTTTGATGCGTAAAACGCAGGCAAAAAACAGAAATGTCTACGGGTGTCCTGAAGTCGCTGAAGGGCGGAGTTGACGTGGTCAGCTCCTGCGGAGACTTCAGCATGGCTTTCATCCTCCTGTAAGGGGATGTTGCAGGCCCGATTTACCGGCGCATTATAGGTGTTTTTTCATGCTTGTGGTGCGGCGAAATGGCTCAGCGATCCCTTCGCAGGGGACGTTTTCGCGGCGGACCAAGGGTTTGCAGGGCTTTGGCCGATGAAGATTTTTTTTGTGCTGGCGTGGGTGGTTTTTGGCGGCGGGGGAGTGCTGATGCGCTCGACGTTAGCAGGTAAGGCGGTGTAACCCCGATGGGGCGGGACTTGCAGCGGTATCGAGGCGGTTTTGTGGGCAAAATTGTGTTCAGTTTTGAGTGGACATTGTCGATGGGCTTTTCTGTTCAAAAAATAGCCAAAAAACGGGTTTTTCACTACATGTTGTGTTTTTGATCATGTTTCGATGGTCGTGGACACAACGCAGTGCTGGCCTGATGAGTCCATCAAGGTTGGCGAAAAAGAGGTGGGTTGGGGCGATCGTCGAGCGATGCAGGGCAATGATCCCTGTAGGCATCATTGCCGCAAGAATGATTTCTTGCGGCCGGCAATGAGAGAGGCTTCAGCGTTGAGTATCAGCCGTTAGAGCAGCCATTACCCATGATGCTGTAACGCAGAATGTGCCGTTGCCCTGTCGAGTCTTCGTATTCCATTCGCGCCGGTACAACTTCGCAAACATTCGGAACTTCGCTCATGGAGATCACTTTGGCGATGTCCAGGTGAGTGGAGTAAGTGTATTCCTCTACCGGTACTGCTTTGCTGGCGACATCAGTCGGGACCTCGTTTGCCATGGCGGTTGCGCACAGACTGCTGAGGGCCAGAACCAATAAAGCTTTCATTTCAAATTTACCTTTCTGAGGTCGAATGGGGTCACGCAACCTTTTTGGGGTTGCGTGTGGAACTTGATTAAAGGGTCTTGGATTAACTGCCTTCGTGGGGGCTGCAACTGGGTTAATCACATTGCCTGGTTGGCGAGGCTGATTTTAGGCGTCGGGGTGACACGCATATAGGCGTGCTTTTGATAAAGACTATTGGCATATCTTGTAACAATCCCTCGAAAACGACCTCCAGCGCTTCAAAGCCACCTTTCTTGAAAGGGCTACAGCCCGCTTAAACCGAGGCCCCTGGGCCATTTCGCCGGTAATCGCAGCGTTTTGTAGGGGCTTGTTACTACCATCGTCGAATGGTTCTATAGCCCCGGCCCGGCTACAACGAGGTCATACAAAAACAACTATTTCACCGAGGTAAGAAAGATGAGTGCGGCTTCTCTGTATCCCGTTCGTCCCGAGGTTGCGGCTACCACGCTGACTGATGAGGCGACCTACAAGGCCATGTATCAGCAGTCGGTCGTCAACCCGGACGGCTTCTGGCGCGAACAAGCCAAGCGCCTCGACTGGATCAAACCTTTCACCACGGTGAAGCAGACGTCTTTCGACGATCACCACGTCGACATCAAGTGGTTTGCCGACGGCACCCTGAACGTTTCCTACAACTGCCTCGACCGCCATCTCGCCGAGCGCGGCGATCAACTCGCGATCATTTGGGAAGGCGACGACCCTGCCGAGAGCCGCAACATCACCTACCGCGAGCTGCACGAAGAAGTCTGCAAGTTCGCCAACGCCTTGCGCGGCCAGGATGTGCATCGCGGCGACGTGGTGACTATCTATATGCCGATGATTCCCGAAGCCGTGGTCGCCATGCTGGCCTGTACCCGGATCGGCGCGATTCACTCGGTGGTGTTCGGCGGTTTCTCGCCGGAAGCCCTGGCCGGCCGGATCATCGACTGCAAATCGAAAGTGGTGATCACCGCGGACGAAGGCCTGCGTGCCGGCAAGCGTATCCCGCTCAAGGCCAACGTCGACGACGCACTGACCAACCCGGAAACCAACAGCATTCAAAAGGTCATCGTGTGCAAGCGCACGGGTGGCGACATCAAGTGGAACCAGCATCGCGACATCTGGTACGAAGACCTGATGAAAGTGGCGGGCACCGTGTGTGCGCCGAAAGAGATGGGCGCCGAAGAAGCGTTGTTCATCCTCTATACCTCCGGCTCCACCGGCAAGCCGAAGGGCGTGCAGCACACCACCGGCGGTTACCTGTTGTACGCCGCGCTGACTCACGAGCGCGTGTTCGACTACCGTCCGGGCGAAATCTACTGGTGCACCGCCGACGTCGGTTGGGTCACCGGCCACACCTATATCGTCTACGGCCCCGCTGGCCAATGGCGCGACCACTTTGCTGTTCGAAGGGGTGCCGAACTACCCGGACATCACGCGGGTGGCTAAGATCGTCGATAAGCACAAGGTCAACATCCTCTACACCGCACCGACCGCGATCCGCGCCATGATGGCGTCGGGCACCGCAGCTTGTGAAGGCGCTGATGGCAGCAGCCTGCGTCTGCTGGGCTCGGTGGGTGAGCCGATTAACCCGGAAGCGTGGGACTGGTACTACAAGAACGTCGGCCAATCCCGTTGCCCGATCGTCGATACCTGGTGGCAGACCGAAACCGGCGCCACGCTGATGAGTCCACTGCCGGGCGCTCACGCGCTCAAGCCGGGCTCGGCGGCGCGGCCGTTCTTCGGGGTGGTGCCGGCCTTGGTGGACAACCTGGGTAACATCATCGAGGGCGTTGCCGAGGGCAACCTGGTGATTCTCGATTCGTGGCCAGGTCAGGCGCGCACGCTGTATCGCGATCACGACCGTTTCGTCGACACCTACTTCAAGACCTTCCGTGGCATGTACTTCACCGGTGACGGTGCTCGCCGCGATGAAGACGGTTACTACTGGATCACTGGGCGTGTGGATGACGTGCTCAACGTATCCGGCCACCGCATGGGCACCGCCGAGATCGAAAGCGCGATGGTTGCGCACCCGAAAGTCGCCGAAGCGGCGGTGGTCGGTGTGCCGCATGACATCAAGGGGCAGGGCATTTATGTCTACGTCACCCTCAACGGTGGCGAAGAGCCGAACGAAGCGCTGCGCCTGGAGCTGAAAAACTGGGTGCGCAAAGAGATCGGTCCGATTGCTTCGCCGGATGTCATTCAGTGGGCGCCGGGCCTGCCGAAAACCCGCTCGGGCAAAATCATGCGTCGCATCCTGCGCAAGATTGCCACGGCTGAGTATGACGGGTTGGGTGATATCTCCACCTTGGCTGATCCGGGTGTGGTGCAGCATCTGATAGATACTCACAAGACCATGAATGTCGCGTAAGCGTTAATTCAGAGTCACTGAAAGCCCCGTCGGGTGTTGAGTCCGGCGGGTTTTTTTGTGTCTGGGATTTGTGTTGGTTGTGCGGGCCTCATCGCGGGCAAGCCCGCTCCCACAGATTTTGTGGTGTGGTTCAGATTGCATACACACCACAAATCCTTGTGGGAGCGAGCTTGCTCGCGATAGCGATCTGTCAGACACCGCTTAAACACCGGCCAATAATTATCGGCTTCCTCCGTAGGAGCATTCCTACTGTTACCCACGATCGTTCAAGTTACTGAATGTGTAACCGCGCTGCGCCGAGACGGGGCGTAGGGAAACGCAAAGGCCCGTTTTCAGGGCTTTTCAGGGTTGCTGAAAAATAAGGGATAACGCTGCGCTTGCCGGATTAGAAGGGTTTGCGAATAATAGGCCCGCAATTTGCAGCATAGATCGGTTCATCGTCTTTTGCTCTTGCATGAATTTCAAGGGCTGTCAATGTGCTTGGGCGGGTTTCTCAGTGCTTCTGTAATTTGTTGTCGCATTGAAGAAATATCGGCTTCGGGCCTGTCGTTAGAATGCCGATCACTCGCTCGTCGTTGCCTGCTTTGAAATCAGTGTTGAATTCAACGCAAGAGTCCTAGGACGCTGCGCCGCTTTCCGGTTTCACCCATTCGCATATTGGGCTGTCGCTCACTCTGCCGTTTTCGCCCTTTACCGATGGAGTCCTAAGATGAAGAAACTCGTGCTTCTTGGCGCCCTGGCACTGTCCGTGCTGTCCCTGCCGACATTTGCCGATGAAAAGCCTCTGAAAATTGGTATCGAAGCGGCGTACCCTCCGTTCGCCTCCAAGGCCCCGGACGGCAGCATCGTTGGTTTCGACTACGACATTGGCAACGCCCTGTGCGAAGAGATGAAGGTCAAGTGCGTGTGGGTCGAGCAAGAGTTCGACGGTCTGATCCCGGCACTCAAAGTGCGCAAGATCGACGCGATCCTGTCGTCCATGTCGATCACCGATGATCGCAAGAAGTCCGTGGACTTCACCAACAAGTACTACAACACCCCGGCACGTCTGGTGATGAAGGCTGGCACGTCGGTCAGCGACAACCTGAGTGAGCTCAAGGGCAAGAAAATCGGCGTACAGCGTGGCTCGATCCACAACCGTTTCGCTGAAGAAGTCCTGAAGCCGCTGGGTGCTGAAATCAAGCCGTACGGCTCGCAGAACGAAATCTACCTGGACGTGGCTGCCGGTCGCCTCGATGGCACCGTGGCTGACGCCACCCTGCTGGATGACGGCTTCCTGAAAACCGACGCCGGCAAAGGTTTCGCGTTCGTTGGCCCTGCGTTCACCGACGTCAAATACTTCGGCGACGGCGTAGGCATCGCGGTGCGTAAAGGCGACAAGGCCGAGCTGGACAAAATCAACGCTGCCATCGCGGCCATCCGCGAAAACGGCAAGTACAAGCAAATCCAGGACAAGTACTTCAACTTCGATATTTACGGCAAGTAAATCGTCGCAGCTGTCTGTCCGAAATGGCGCAAGCAACAGGATCTCTGAGGTTTGCGCCATTTTTTCATCCCAATTTTCGAGGACCTGAATCATGTTGAAAGGCTACGGGGCTGTCATCCTCGATGGCGCATGGCTGACGCTTCAGCTCGCCTTGTCGTCCATGGCCCTGGCCATTGTTCTGGGTCTGATCGGGGTCGCGTTGCGCCTGTCGCCGGTACGCTGGCTGGCCTGGCTGGGCGACCTGTATTCCACGGTCATTCGCGGTATTCCTGACCTGGTGCTGATCCTGCTGATTTTCTACGGCGGTCAGGACCTGCTCAACCGCGTGGCGCCGTTGCTTGGCTATGACGACTACATCGACCTGAACCCGTTGGTGGCCGGTATCGGCACCCTGGGCTTCATCTTCGGTGCGTACCTCTCGGAAACCTTCCGCGGGGCGTTCATGGCGATTCCCAAAGGTCAGGCCGAAGCGGGCGTGGCGTATGGCATGAGCAGTTTTCAGGTGTTCTTCCGGGTATTGGTGCCGCAGATGATTCGCCTGGCGATTCCGGGCTTCACCAACAACTGGCTGGTATTGACCAAGGCGACCGCGCTGATTTCGGTTGTCGGTCTGCAAGACATGATGTTCAAGGCCAAGCAGGCGGCAGATGCCACCCGCGAGCCTTTCACCTTCTTCCTCGCAGTGGCGGCGATGTACCTGGTCATCACCAGTGTCTCGTTGCTGGCATTGCGTCACCTTGAGAAGCGCTACTCGGTAGGCGTAAGGGCGGCTGATCTATGATCTTCGACTACAACGTCATTTTCGACAGCCTGCCGCTGTACTTCGGCGGTTTGCTGACGACTCTGAAACTGCTCGCGCTGTCGCTGTTCTTCGGTTTGCTGGCGGCCCTGCCGCTGGGGCTGATGCGCGTTTCCAAGCAGCCGATCGTCAACATGAGCGCCTGGCTGTTCACCTACGTGATCCGCGGCACGCCGATGCTGGTGCAGCTGTTTTTGATCTACTACGGCCTGGCGCAATTCGAAGCGGTACGCGAAAGCTTCCTCTGGCCGTGGCTGTCCAGCGCGACCTTCTGTGCGTGCCTGGCGTTTGCGATCAACACCAGCGCCTACACCGCTGAAATCATCGCCGGCAGCCTGCGCGCCACGCCGAACGGCGAGATCGAAGCGGCCAAGGCCATGGGCATGTCGCGCTACAAGATGTACAAGCGCATCCTGTTGCCGTCGGCCCTGCGCCGGGCGCTGCCGCAGTACAGCAACGAAGTGATCATGATGTTGCAGACCACCAGTCTGGCGTCCATCGTGACCCTGATCGACATCACCGGTGCCGCACGTACCGTGAACGCGCAGTACTACTTACCGTTCGAGGCGTACATCACCGCCGGCGTGTTCTACCTGTGCCTGACGTTCATTCTGGTGCGCCTGTTCAAGTTGGCCGAGCGCCGCTGGCTGGGCTACATGGCCCCGCGGAAACACTGATATGGAACGCATCGATCACGTCTTGCCGTGGAGCCACCTGGGCAGTGAACGCCGGATTTCGGTGTTCCGCTTCGGCCAAGGCGAACGTAAGGCCTACATCCAGGCGAGTCTGCACGCCGATGAGCTGCCGGGGATGCGCACGGCCTGGGAGCTGAAACAGCGCCTGGCCGAACTCGAAGCCCAAGGCGCCCTGAACGGCGTGATCGAGCTGGTGCCGGTGGCCAACCCGTTGGGCCTGGGTCAATTGCTGCAAGGCAATCACCAGGGCCGTTTCGAGGCGGGCAGCGGCAAGAATTTCAACCGTGATTTCGTTGAGTTGAGCGAACCGGTGGCGACGCAACTGGAAGGGCGGCTGGGGGATGATCCTCACGCCAATGTCCGCTTGATCCGCCAGGCCATGAGCGATGCGCTGGTCGCATTGCCGCCCGCCGCCAGTGAGTTGCAAGGCATGCAGCGTGTGCTGCTGAGCCACGCATGCACGGCGGATGTGGTGCTCGACCTGCATTGCGACACGCAAGCGGCGCTGCACATGTACGCCTTGCCGCAACACTGGCCGCAGTGGCGTTCGCTGGCCGCGCACCTGGATATGCGGGTCGGGCTGCTGGCGGAAGATTCCGGTGGCAGCTCCTTCGATGAGGCGTGCTCGCTGCCGTGGTTGCGCTTGTCGCGCCGGTTCCCGGACGCGCAGGTTCCGCTGGCCTGTCTGGCGACTACGCTGGAACTGGGCGGTCAGGCGGACACCACGCGCCCGCAGGCCGAGGCTCACGCCGCAGGCATTCTGGCATTCCTTGCGGAGCAAGGGTTGATCAGCGGCGAATGGCCCAAGCCTGCGCAAGAGCCTTGCGAAGGCGTGCCGTTCGAAGGCACCGAGTTGCTGTTTGCACCGCACCCCGGCGTGGTGAGTTTTCTGCGCGAGGTGGGCAGTTGGGTGGAACCCGGCGAGCCGATTTTTGAAGTGATTGATCCTTTGGCTGATCGGGTCAGCACCGTGTGTGCTGGTACGGCCGGCGTACTGTTTGCCGTGGAGCGGCTGCGGTATGCCCAACCCGGTTTCTGGCTGGCCAAGGTGGCGGGGCGCGAAGCGCTGCGTCACGGGCGCTTGCTCAACGACTGACTGACTGTTTTTGTGAGAACCGACCGCATGTACAAACTTGAAGTCCAAGACCTGCATAAACGCTATGGCAGTCACGAAGTGCTCAAGGGCGTGTCCCTGGCAGCAGCGGCGGGTGATGTCATCAGCATCATCGGCTCCAGTGGCTCCGGCAAAAGTACCTTCCTGCGTTGCATCAACCTGCTTGAGCAGCCGCACGCGGGCAAGATTCTGCTGAACAACGAAGAACTCAAGCTGATCCCGAACAAGGACGGCGCGCTGAAGGCGGCCGACCCGAAACAGCTGCAACGCATGCGTTCGCGCCTGTCGATGGTGTTCCAGCACTTCAACCTGTGGTCGCACATGACCGCGCTGGAAAACATCATGGAAGCGCCGGTCCACGTACTGGGCATGTCCAAGGCTGAAGCACGCGAGAAAGCCGAGCATTACCTGGCCAAAGTGGGCGTGTCCCATCGTAAGGACGCCTACCCTGGGCACATGTCCGGCGGCGAGCAGCAACGTGTGGCGATTGCCCGTGCGTTGGCGATGGAACCTGAGGTGATGCTGTTCGACGAACCGACCTCGGCACTCGACCCGGAGCTGGTAGGCGACGTGCTCAAAGTGATGCAGGCCCTGGCCCAGGAAGGTCGGACCATGGTGGTGGTGACGCACGAAATGGGCTTTGCCCGTGAAGTGTCCAACCAACTGGTGTTTCTGCACCAGGGTGTCGTCGAAGAGAGCGGCAACCCGCGTGAAGTGCTGGTCAATCCGCAATCCGAACGCCTGCAACAATTCCTCTCGGGCAGCCTGAAGTAATCAGGACTGCCGTTGCGCACCGGGATAGTGCATGCTTCGCAGCCTAGAGGCTGGCTCCGACCCCCTGTGGGAGCTGGCTTGCCTGCGATGGCGGTGTGTCTGTACCAGAGATGCAATCTGGCCTACCGCTATCGCAGGCAGCCAGCTCCCACATTTGATCTCTGTTGGTTTTGAGATTTGCGTTCATTTACGGGCTAGCATTGGCCCATGCCTTCATCACTGTTTTCGTTTCGGATTGCCCGCCATGACTGCCCATCGAATTGGTTTCCTGATTTGGCCCAGCACTAAAGCCTTGACGCTGGCGCTGGCCGAGGAGGCCTTGCGTGTTGCTCAGCGCGTGCATCCAGACGTTGTCTACGAACTGTCGTTCTTGCAGGCCGAAGCGCCTGGCGAAGGGGCCTGGCAATTGCCGGGCGAGCCTTGGGCCGGCAAGCTCGAAGGCTTGCAGAAGCTGTTTTTGCTGGCCGATGAGCCACCGACGGCGCTGGCGCCGGCCCTGAGCAGCGCGCTCAAGCAACTGGTTCGCGCTGGTTGCGTGATTGGCGGTTTGTCGGCCGGTGTCTATCCGCTGGCCCAGTTGGGCTTGCTCGACGGTTACCGCGCGGCGGTGCACTGGCGCTGGCAGGACGACTTTGCCGAGCGCTTCCCGAAAGTCATTGCCACCAGCCACCTGTTCGATTGGGATCGTGATCGCCTGACGGCTTGCGGCGGGATGTCGGTGCTCGACTTGCTGCTGGCAGTGCTGGCCCGCGATCACGGCGCCGAACTCGCCGGCGCGGTGTCTGAAGAGTTGGTGGTGGAGCGCATTCGCGAGGGCGGCGAGCGTCAGCGGATTCCATTGCAGAATCGTTTGGGCTCCAGCCACCCGAAGCTCACGCAAGCCGTGTTGCTGATGGAAGCCAACATCGAAGAACCGCTGACCACCGACGAAATCGCCCAGCACGTGTGCGTGTCCCGTCGGCAGTTGGAGCGGATTTTCAAGCAGTACCTCAACCGTGTGCCGAGCCAGTATTACCTCGAGCTGCGCCTGAACAAGGCCCGGCAGATGTTGATGCAAACCAGCAAGTCGATTATCCAGATCGGCCTGTCCTGCGGTTTCTCCTCGGGGCCACACTTCTCCAGCGCTTATCGCAACTTCTTCGGTGCCACGCCGCGTGAAGACCGCAATCAGCGGCGCAGCAGCAGCCCGTTTGAATTGTCGTCAGTCCCTTCAGAGCGCGGTTGATCGAGCCCGTCACCCGGGTTGATAAGTTCTTCAATGCCGAAATGCACGCCTGTGCGTTCGAAGTAGGCAATCAGGTTTTCCAGGCTCTGCCCTGAAAAGCGATTGCCGCTGAAGTTGAAGCCTTCAGCCCTCTCCAAAGGCAGTTCCAGCAGCGTGCCGGGGATTTCGGTGAAGGCGTTGTCACTGAGGTCGACCCATTCCAGTTCCGCCAGGTGAAACACGCCGTGCGGGACTTCCCTGATCCCGGTGTCATTGAGCCGCACGGTGACGAGTGTCGTCATTTGGCTGAGGTCGGGTGCCTGCCCCAAAGGGTTTGAGCCCAGGTCGAGCGTATCGAGCTGTTCCATTTGCGCCAGTGCGGCCGACGTGCGGGATGACAGGCTGATACGGCAGTGCGCCAGTGACAGCGCCCGCAGCTGACTCATCGTGAACAGGGCGTCGGGGAGATTGCCCAGGTTGCAGTCGCGCAGGGTAAGGCTCCTGAGGTTGGGAAAAGCCTCCAGAAAACCTCCGATACCCGTCACGCCCTCGGCACTGTGGACCTCCAGCGCAGAGACGTGGCTGAAGTCGCCTTTCAGGGTTGGCAGGTCGCCATGAATGAGGGTGTTGACGATGAGCTCATAGGTCGGCTCAAGCGCGTCATTGAAGTCGTCCTGCCCGGTTTCGCGCCGCCAGCACTGCTCCAGCCGTTGCTTGAGTGCGCTGCGGTACTCACGCTCGATTCGTTGTTGTGGTGCATTGAAGGGTTCGCCACTGCGCGGATGCAGGGCTGGCAGGTCGGCAACCCAGGCTGACAGGTCATCGCCGAGTTGGGCGAGTTCAGTTTCCAGTCGTTCCAGTTCGAACCGACCGTCCTCCAAAGTACCGGGCAAGTCGTACACAAAATCACTCGCCTGCCTGGGCTCTGTATTGGGGTACAGCGCGGTGACGCGTTCGATGTCCGCCTCGGGGGCGTAGACCCCCACGTCATAGGCGCTGCTGAAATAGTGGTGCTTGATGAGTTCCCGCGCGGAGCTGGAGAGCGGGTTGTGCCCAAGTTGCACGCCGTGTTTGTGGTAAACGGGGCTGTCGAACAGTTCGCTGGGGAGCTCACTGATCTTGTTGCCCGACAGTTTGGCGGTGTTGAGCTTGGGGTGGCGTATTACACCGACAGGAACTTCGGTCAGACCGGTGTGGCTCAGGTCCAGGTGAACCAGTTCGGGCAGCGATTCGAGATTCGGCACCGCAGTGAAAGGATTGCTCGACAGATCCAGCATGACCAGGGTGTTCAAGGAGGCCAATTTCGCCTCGTCGCTCGCATCGAACCGGATGCCGCAATCGCTGAGAATCAGCGTGTCCAGATGGGGCATCCGCGTCACGGCGTCGGGGAAACGTGGCAGGCAAAAACGTCGTAGCTCCAGACGTTGCAGCCCTTTGAAGGACTGGAGAAATTCGGGGACGCCCTGCATCGCCCGACTCCCTTCCAGGGACAGATGCGACACATGGCTGAAATCGGCATTCAGCGTCGGCAAGTCGCCGAGTATCGGTGAGGTGAAATCCAGCGTGTATCGGTCGGCGTCGTCGGGGGTATTGAAATCCCGTTCGGATTGCCGGCGCCAACTGCGCAGGATTTCCTGGGCCAGTAACCGGCGATTGTGTTGCGCGGCCTGGTGTTCCAGATCACTCAGCAGGGCCCGCGTTTCGGGGGGGGCAATGGGGGGCTCGGTCAGCCAGGTGCTCAGGTCTTCGCGCAGTCGGGAGAGATCGCAGGCCCGACGTGAGAGTGCAGCGTGGGGCCCGTTAGGGTCACGTTGCAACTCAAGGGCAATGCGCTGGCGTTCATCCGGCGCAAGGCTGGGGTAAACCTCGCGGACTCTGCTGTCGAGGGTGGGGACCGTGGCGTGATTGCGCGGGTAACCCTGATGGCCGCCCGGCAGGCGCAGGGTCGTCGGATCGTAGAACGGTTTTCGACGGGGATGTTTTGCAAACAGTCGACGCAGTGTCGGTTGATCGGTGATGTGCTGTGCGATGCGTTGCTTGAGGGTTTGTCCTTCGTCGATGGCAAGGTTCGGCTCCACGTACTGCGCGTCGGGTAATGCCTGAAGCAGGGCTGCATAAAAGTCGCCGGGGTGCCGTACGGGTTGATTGCCGTCATAAACCTGGTACGTGGCGTCCTCGGCACGTATCAGAATGCCCAGGGCTGGCGCGTCAATCGGGCCGATGCTGTCGCGCAGCGGGCCGTCATGGGAAAAATCCCGAACTTCGATCCGCAGGTCGGCGGGCCAGCCTGGCAGTGAGTCAAGGCTGTGCAAGGCCAGTCGGTGGGTGTCTGCGGTTTCCAGCGAGGCGCGATAAAAACCCTCGCAGGCTCGCGCGGCGCGCACTGCCTCCATGGCTTTCAGTGCGGCCTCCTTGAGGCGTTGGGGCGCTCGCCCCCCGTGCAGTTGCAGCCATTCGCTGCCGGTTGCATTGCTTAGCAGTTCTTGCGCGATGTCTGTCGGCAATCCCTGGGCTTCGACGAGTAGCGGCTGAACCTTGAGGTCGTGCGTGTTCTCAAGTGCCCGGTATCGGGATTCAAACAGCGATTTGCGCGTGTTCGGGGCGATTGCTGAGTGAAGGTCGCGGTCGAGCCTGAAGCGTTTGATGCAGTCGGTCAGCAGTGAGGGCGGGGGAAGGCTCTCGACGTGCATTTCGCGCAACACGTCGTCGTGGTAGCCACTGATGCACAGGATCTGCTCACGCTCGGCGCTGGAAAACGATTCGACGCTGTGGCCGAGGCGACGCATGACGGTCTCGCGGTCCCAGCTCAACGGTTGCTCGAACTCTGTGTGCCAGGCGCCATGGTGGTTATGCCGCAGGCGAGGTTGACGGGCGTCGGCGCGGCCGGGGTGTTCAATGTGAAACTGGCCGGTGCGGCGGTTCAGGCGCACGGCGTAGAGGCTGCCTTCCAGTGGCAGGAAGTGTTTGCCCAGGTGTTGATACAAACCCAGGGCGTCGGGTTTGGCATCGGTCGGCAAGGTGAGGGGCTGAGCGTATTCGTACAGGTTCATGTGCAGGTTCCCTGGTGTGTGGAGTAGGTCCAAGGAAAACAGGCGCTGATGGGCGCTGTGCGGTACATAGTTGCCGTGTGGCGGCGTGTGTCATGCAGCAAACCCGGCCGGTGCCGGGTTTGTGCAATCGAGCGTTACTGTCGGGTTGTCAGGCCGTGGTCGAGTGGCCTTGGTCGCGTTGGATCATTCGTCGACTTCGCTGCCCTCGGAAGATGAAGTCGCCAGTTCTGCGTTGTCGATGACTTGATCAATGCCGAAATCCTCTCCGGTTCGCTGAAAGTAGGCGATGAACAATTGCAGGCTTTCCTGGGAGAACGGATTGCCCCGAAAGTTAATCGCTTGAGCCACCTCGACCGGCAGTTCCAGGATGTCGCTGGGGATGCCGGTGATGGCGTTGTCGCTGAGGTTGGCGATCTCCAGTTTCGTTCGACTCAGCAGGCCGGGTGCAATGGCTGAAATACCGGTGTCGTGGAGGATCAGGTGCTTGAGTTTCGGCATCTGGCTGACATCGGCAGGCAGCCCCAGCGGGTTGCCGCTCAGGATCAGGCGCTCAAGATGTTCCATGCCGGCCAATGCCGCCTGTGTCTGCGTGGTCAGGGTGATGTCGCAGTCGGGAAGTTCCAGTGTTATCAATTCACTCAGGTAAAAAACTGCCTCGGGAATGGTGCGTAACGCGTAGTCGCTGAGGGTCAGGTGCAGCAGGTTGGGGAAGCAGCGTAAGAATCCCTGGACGTCTGATGTGACGGCCTCTTCACCATCCAGATAAAGACGTGAGACATGACCGAAGTCCGCCGTCAGCGTCGGCAACGTTCCATTGATGATCTCGTCGGTGTACAGCTCGTAGCGGGCCTCGCCTGCTTCATTGAACCCTTCCAGGTCGGACTCGCGCCGCCAGCATTTCTCTACGGTTTCCTTGAACGCGTCACGAGCAAAGTGTTCCTCCGTCAGTTCTTCAAGGGTGAAGGGCTGGCCCGTTCGCGGATGAACGGCGGGAACATTGGATGTCCACACGGCCAGATCGTTGCCCAGCTTGGTGTACTCGGTTTCCAGGCGCGTCAGTTCGGTGCTGCCGGCTTCCAGGTTTCCGGGCAGTTGGTAGATGAAGTCGCTGGCTTCTTCCCTGTCCAGAAGCGGGTATAGCGCCTGGATCCGGTCAATCTCGGCGGGGTTGGCCATGACGCCGAAGTCTTGGCGGTTTTTGCCAAAGTAGGCCTTGATCTGTTCGCGGCTTGTCTGCGAGAGAGGGTTGTTACCAAAGTCCATGCCTTTGCTGATGCGGGTGGGCAGATTGAAAAAACCCGGCGCCAGGTCGGTGATCCGGTTGTCATTGAGAATCGCTGTATGCAACTTCGGGTGGCCGAGGAGGCCCTCCGGCATGCTGCTGATGCCTGTGTTGGAGAGGTCGACGAAGTTGAGTTCAGGCATCCCCCGCAGATTGGGCGAGAACCCCAGCGGGTTGTTGTAGAGATCCAGCGTCACCAGGTTGCCGAGGGATGAAAGCGTTGCCTGCGTCTCGGGTGTCAGGGCGATGCCGCAGTCGCTCAGCAGCAATTGATTGAGCGCGGGCATGGCGGATAGCGCTGGCGGGAGTTCGCCGAGGGCAACATTTCTGAGTTCGAGGCGGGTCAGGCCGCTGAAGTGTTGCAGAAAGCGTGTGATGCCCTGTGGGGCGCCGCTGTCCGTCAGCGACAGCGTCGAGATGCGGCTGAAGTCTGCCGTCACGCTCGGCAATTCGCCCACGAGCGGTTTGGAGAAACTCAACAGGCATTCGACACCGTCAGCGGCGTCGGTAGTGCGGGCAGTGATTTGCCGACGCCAGCCACGCAGCATTTCGGCCCTGAACCCAATGCGCGCTTCTCTGTTCTCCATCACCTGCGCGGCGCTGAACCTGTGACCGGTTTGAGGGTGAAGGTGGGGCAACTGGTTGGCCCAGGCATGCAGCTCATTACTCAGTCGCGTGTATTCGCCTTGCAGCCGGGCAATTTCCATATGGGCGCCAGCGGGGTGGTTGTGCAGTTGGCGGATGACCTCCAGCACTTCTTGCGGGTCGAGCGCCGGGTAGAGCTGACGAACTTGTTGATTGAGCTCCGGCCCTCCTGGCAGCAGGCGATCATAGCCGTCGGCCCCGCCGAGAAGGCGCATGGTGCGTGGGTCATAGGCGGGTTTGAGTATCGGGTTTCGTTCCAGGATGTTGCTCAGTTCACTGCGCTCCAGGGTGTGGTCGTGCAGCATCTGTTTGAGTGTTTGCCCTTGGTGGATATTGATCTTCAGCGCATTGCGTTCAGTGTCTGGCAAGGCATGAAGCAGCGCGCTGTAGAGGTCTGTCGCGCCGCTCAAGTGCAGGCCTTTGTCGTCATAGGCCTCGTACTCTCCATCCTCGCGCTGCACCAGCACTTTGCGAAGGGGGGCGTCTTGTTTGCCGATGCGGGTACGCGTGTGGCCACCGAATGAGTAGTCCTGGAGGTCGATGCGAACATCGGACGACCATCCCGGCAGGCGTTCAAGGGAATGGAACATCAGCAGGTCGGTGTCCGGGTTTTCCAGTGACGACAGGTCAATGCCTTCGTAGGCTCGCGTCACGCGGACCTCTTGCATCGCCCAGCGGGCCAGTTCCTTGAGGCGTTGCGGTACGACCCCGCTATGCATCTGTTGCCGCTCGGAACCACTGGCGTGCTCCAGCAGTTCGGTTGCCACGCTGAGCGGCAGATCCGTGGTGGTGTCGATCAGTTTTTGAACCCTGGCGTCATGGCTGTGTTCAAGGGCGCGGTATCGACGCTCGAACAGCGATGCTCTTTGGCGGGTGGCGGTTCGGGCGAGTTTTTGTCTGAGTGTCGCGGTGCGTGCGCTCAGTGACAGGGGCGGCATGCCCGGGTCTTCTTCCAGCAGGGTTTTCTGCTCGGTTTCGCTCAGGTGGGCCAGCAGGGTTTTGAGCAGGTCGCCGTCGGTCAGCCGGCCCTCCTGAACCTCAATGCCGGTTCTTGCGGGGTTCGTGGTTTCCCAGGCGATGTTCCCCTGTACATCGAGCAGGCTGAGGCCTGTGCTTTCGGGCCATAGGAAATGTTCGGTGAGTAACTGGAGTTGGGTCTTCGCATCGGCGTTTGAGTACTGTTCATGATGCTCGCTGCCGAGGCGCTCGATAAAGGTTTGCAGGTCTTTGTCGATGTTGACCCGTTTGAGGGTGTCGGCCAGCAGCGACGGCAGCGGTTCATGCTCGACATGCATTTTGCGCAGGGTGTTCTCGTGCAGGCCGCAGGCCTTGAGCGCACGCTCGCGTTCGGCAGGGGAGAGCCTTTCGCTCAGAGGCCCCAGGCGACGCAATACGGTGTGGCTGTCCCATTCCAATGGTTGGTCGAGTTCGGTCTGCCAGGCGCCGCTGCCGTTGTGTTTGAGCGCCGGGCGGTAGGCGTCGGGGCGGCTGGGATGCTCAAGGCGATAGTCGCCGGTCGGGTCTTGCCTGACGGCGAAGCGCTTGCCGTCGATGTGCACGAGGGTTTTGCCGTGGTGCTGATGCAGCCCTGACGCATCGGGAATCGAGGGCAGTGGCAGGGCCGCGGTTTGTTCGTAGGGCGCCAGGTCGGGCTTCCAGTAAAGGGTTTTGCCGTTCGGCGCCTGTACCGGTTTGAACCGGTCAATGAAGGCGACAACCTCAGTGGGAAGTGCACTGCGAAACTCCCCGGCGGCGATGACGCCACCTGCGGCGAAGGCCCCCAACTGGACCAGCGACTCAACGACCGTCATCAGGTGCTCGAACGCTTCGACAGTCTGCCCTTGCGCCCAGTCGATGACCCCTTCGAAGGCATCGTTGACCAATTGATAGGCCATGTAGGCCAGCATCAATTCCCCAAGAAACGGCACAAAGGGCAGGGCGACGAACGCGGCGATCTGCACAATGGCGGACACCACGCGGGTAAAGGAATCCCAGAGTGCCCAGCGGGCCTGTCGGTCTGCGGCGGCGGTGGAAACGGCGATGACGCGGGCGTCGTTGAGGATCTTGTTCAGCTGTTCCCGGTAGAGATGGGGCCAGGGGCCGCGATGGATCGGCGTCATGGAAAACTGCAGCTCGGGGCGCTCGACCGGCGTTTCACGCCATGACGGCAGCGGGTCACCGTAGGGGCGTTGATGCCAGGTCACCTGGTCCAGGCGATCAGCCAGGTTGCCAAAAAAATGCCCTCGGTCTTCGTGGGCCACAAAGCGGCTGAAAAACTGTTGGTAATCGGATGTACGCAGTTGGCGGGTGAGGGTTCGCATCAGCTCGGCCGTCGAGGTGTATTCCTTGATCGGGTGTTCCGGGTCATCGGGGAGGTAGGCCACGATGCGTGCGGCATGGCGTGAGCGTTCCAGATTCGGTGCAAACACCACGATGCCCGTCAGTTTGGCGGACATGATCGTCAAGTCGTGGCACAGCAGGGGTTCGTTGCCGAGTTTGATGCCGTGCGCGCCGTCGGCCAGTCTCTGGATCAACTGAAAGAAGTCGTCCTGAATGTCGCCATTCATCCGCGCCAGTTGCAGTGCCGCTTTCAGCGCGGCTTTCTGGCTGGCCTCGATCCGGGGGCGCAGCACCGCCGCGACCACCGGATTGGAGACACCCAGGTTTTCCTCAAGGTAGGTGCGGTACTGGCCGCCAATGTCCAGTTCCCGACACAGGCGGGTAAAGGCCTGGACGGTGATCTTCTGGTTGAGTGCGGGCAGGGTGTCGAACTGTCCGGTCGAAGTCGGCGCGGTGATGAACGTCGAGTCGGGTTCGTAGGCGTCCTTATCGGTTTCCTGCTCTTCGAAGTTGTGCAGCGCTGCATTCAGCAGTGAAACCGTCCAGGTGCGGGCAGCGCCTGACTGGATCGGGAACCAGGGAATGGTCGCGGGGATGTACAGGCGCAAGAAGGTGCTTTTAACGTCCAGGTCCACGCTGAATCGTTCTTTCAGGGCGTTTCTGAGCAGGGGCTCGGCGAAGGCGTAGGCGTCTTGCAGGTTTTCCAGGGTTCGGTCGACAGGGTTCTGGGCCATCCAGTGCGCGGCATTGAGTCGCCCGAGTTCGGCATGTTGCGGGGCCGGGGCCGTGCGCAGTCGATGTGTCAGGAGGGGGCGTGCCTTGCTCAGTGCCAGGCGCCTGGCGGGTGAGGCGTTGCCGAGCCAGTGTGCGAACGTGTGTGCGAGCGGGGGGAAGTGAGTGTCGGTGTGGGCGAAATAGGTCGCGTCAGCCAGGGCTGCGTGCGCCGGTTCGTCGGGTAATTGCATGGTGCTGATCCGTTAGCGCTTAAAGGGCGTCAAAGGAAACAGGATGAGCCGATGGCGGTGCGGTACATATTTAGGCGCGCGGGCATTCATCTCGCGCCAAGCCTGCCGCAAATCCGCGCCAGCAGTTTAAACTGCGCCTTTGCGACGCTATTTGTCGCATTGCCGTAAACCCGGAGAAATCAGGGTTTTGCGCTATAAGAAGTTGTCGCTTGGCGGCAAGGCCGGGCTGAAAACTGTCCTTACAATCCTCACCAAGCCCGCCAGTTTCCGGCGGGTGTTTCTCATCAGGAGACTCCGATGTCCGTTGAGCATGCTGCGGTACAACGCGCCGATTTCGACCAGGTTATGGTTCCCAACTATGCACCTGCCGCTTTTATTCCTGTCCGTGGCGCCGGTTCCCGCGTTTGGGACCAGTCCGGTCGTGAATTGATCGACTTCGCGGGCGGCATCGCGGTGAACGTATTGGGCCACGCGCACCCGGCGCTGGTCGGTGCCTTGACCGAGCAAGCGAACAAGCTGTGGCATGTTTCCAACGTGTTCACCAATGAGCCGGCCCTGCGCCTGGCCCATAAGCTGATCGACGCGACATTCGCCGAGCGCGCATTCTTCTGCAACTCCGGCGCCGAAGCCAACGAGGCCGCTTTCAAGCTGGCCCGTCGTGTGGCTCACGATCGCTTTGGTCCGGAAAAATACGAAATCATCGCCGCGCTCAACAGCTTCCACGGTCGCACCCTGTTCACGGTGAACGTCGGTGGCCAGTCGAAGTACTCCGACGGTTTCGGTCCGAAAATCACTGGCATCACCCACGTGCCGTTCAACGATCTGGCGGCGCTTAAAGCGGCCATTTCCGACAAGACCTGCGCGGTGGTCCTGGAACCGATCCAGGGCGAGAGCGGCGTCATCCCGGCCGAACTTGAATACCTGCAAGGCGCCCGCGAACTCTGCACCGCGCACAACGCGCTGCTGATTTTCGACGAAGTGCAAACCGGCATGGGCCGCACCGGCGAACTGTTCGCCTACCAGCATTACGGCGTGACCCCGGACATTCTGACCAGCGCCAAAAGCCTGGGCGGCGGTTTCCCGATCGCGGCAATGCTGACCACCGAAGACCTGGCCAAGCACCTGGTCGTCGGCACCCACGGCACCACCTACGGCGGCAACCCGCTGGCGTGCGCGGTGGCTGAAGCGGTGATCGACGTGATCAACACACCTGAAGTGCTGAGCGGCGTCAAAGCCAGGCACGACAAGTTCAAGACCCGCCTGGAGCAGATCGGCAGCAAGTCCGGCCTGTTCACTGAAGTGCGTGGTCTGGGCCTGTTGCTCGGTTGCGTGCTGAGCGATGCCTGGAAAGGTCGCGCCAAGGAAATCTTCAACGCCGCCGAGAAAGAAGGCCTGATGATCCTGCAGGCCGGTCCGGACGTGATTCGTTTCGCGCCAAGCCTGGTGGTTGAAGATGCCGACATCGACCAGGGCCTGGAGCGTCTCGAGCGCGCCGTGACCAAACTGACTCAAGCCTGATAGACCTTTCGACGCCTGACTGCTCAGGCGTCGAACCCGATTTTATGTTCCAGACCGGACCAAATGTGGGAGCGAGCAAGCCCGCTCCCACAGTGTTCAGTGGTCTGTCTGGATTATTTCTTATGTGTAATTTTTCAAGAAAGGAGTGACACCATGCTGGTGATGCGCCCCGCGCAAATGGCTGATCTGGGCGAGGTACAGCGTCTGGCTGCGGACAGCCCGATTGGTGTCACTTCCTTGCCGGATGATGTCGAACGCCTGAGCGACAAGATCGCAGCAAGCGAAGCCTCGTTTGCCGCCGAAGTCAGCTTCAACGGTGAAGAAAGCTATTTCTTTGTCCTCGAAGACACCGCCACCGGAAAACTGGTGGGCTGTTCGGCCATCGTGGCCTCGGCCGGTTATTCCGAGCCGTTCTACAGTTTCCGTAATGAAACCTTCGTGCATGCGTCTCGCGAGCTGAAGATTCATAACAAGATTCACGTGCTCTCCCAGTGCCACGACCTGACCGGCAACAGCTTGCTGACCAGTTTCTATGTACTGCCGGAACTGGTGGGTTCGGCCTGGTCGGAACTCAACTCCCGTGGTCGCCTGTTGTTCGTTGCCAGCCACCCGGAGCGCTTCGCCGATTCCGTGGTCACCGAGATCGTCGGCTACAGCGACGAAAATGGCGACTCGCCGTTCTGGGACGCCATCGGGCGCAACTTCTTCGACCTCAACTACGCCGCGGCCGAACGTCTGTGCGGGCTCAAGAGCCGGACCTTCCTCGCTGAGCTGATGCCGCATTACCCGATCTACGTGCCGCTGTTGCCGGACGCCGCTCAAGAAGCGATGGGCCAGGTACACCCGCGGGCGCAGATCACCTTCGACATCCTGATGCGCGAAGGCTTCGAGACCGATCACTACATCGACATCTTCGACGGTGGCCCGACCTTGCACGCACGCGTTTCGGGGATCCGTTCGATTGCCCAGAGCCGTGTGGTGCCAGTGAAGATTGGCGAAACGGTCAAAGGCACCGGTCGTCAGTACCTGGTGGCCAACGCCCAGTTGCAGGATTACCGCGCCGTGTTGCTTGAGCTGGACTATGCGCCAGGCAAACCGGTGACCCTGGACCTGGAAGCCGCCGAAGCCCTGGGTGTTGGTGAAGGTGCCAGCGTGCGCCTGGTCGCGGTTTAACTAGAAAGCAGCGAGTTTCACGGGTGGCGTTAGCGGCCCGTTTGAGGAGATAGCATGATCGTTCGTCCCGTACGCAGCAGCGACTTACCCGCTCTGATCGACCTGGCCCGCAGCACCGGCACCGGCCTGACCACCTTGCCGGCCAACGAAGAGCGTCTGGCGCATCGGGTTGGCTGGGCTGAAAAGACCTTTCGCGGCGAAGCGGGGCGCGGCGACGCGGATTACCTGTTCGTGCTCGAAGACGACAACGGCCGCGTGGTGGGTATTTCCGCCATCGCTGGTGCCGTCGGCATGCGTGAGCCCTGGTACAACTTCCGCGTCGGCCTGACTGTCAGCGCCTCGCAAGAGCTGAACATCTACCGTGAAATCCCGACACTGTTCCTGGCCAACGACCTGACCGGCAACTCCGAGCTGTGCTCGTTGTTCCTGCACGGCGATTACCGCACCGGCCTCAACGGCCGCATGCTGGCCAAGGCGCGGATGCTGTTCATCGCCGAGTTCCCGCAGCTGTTCGGCAACAAAATCATCGCAGAGATGCGCGGTGTGTCCGACGCGGCCGGGCGTTCGCCGTTCTGGGAAAGCCTGGGTCGGCACTTCTTCAAAATGGAATTCAGCCAGGCCGATTACCTGACGGGCGTGGGCAACAAGGCGTTCATCGCCGAGTTGATGCCCAAGTTTCCGCTGTACACCTGCTTCCTTTCGGAAGACGCGCGCAATGTCATCGGCCAGGTCCACCCGGACACCGAACCGGCGTTGGCGATGCTCAAGAGCGAAGGCTTCAGCTACCAGGGTTACGTCGATATCTTTGACGCAGGCCCGGCCGTTGAATGCGAAACCGGCAAGATCCGAGCGGTGCGCGACAGTCAGGCGCTGGTGCTGGCCATCGGCACGCCGGGTGACGACGCCACGCCATTTTTGATTCACAACCGCAAGCGTGAAGACTGCCGGATCACCGCTGCGCCGGCACGCTTTGCTGCCGGTACCCTGGTGGTCGATCCGCTGACCGCCAAACGCCTTCAACTCAACGCCGGCGATCAGGTTCGCGCCGTGCCGTTGTCCGCTGCCCGGGAGTCGAAATAATGAATTCGCTATACATCGCAGGTGAGTGGCTGGCGGGCCAGGGTGAAGCGTTCGAATCGCTGAACCCGGTGACCCAGCAAGTGCTGTGGTCGGGGCAGGGCGCCAGCGCCGCTCAGGTCGACAGCGCCGTGCAAGCTGCGCGTCAGGCGTTCCCGGCCTGGGCCAAGCGTTCCCTGGAGGATCGCATCGGCGTCCTGGAAGCCTTTGCCGCCGCCCTGAAAAACCACGCGGACGAACTGGCTCACTGCATTGGTGAGGAAACCGGCAAGCCATTGTGGGAAGCGGCGACTGAAGTGACCAGCATGGTCAACAAGATCGCCATTTCGGTGCAGAGCTACCGCGAACGTACCGGCGAGAAGAGCGGCCCGCTGGGCGACGCCACCGCTGTATTGCGCCACAAGCCACATGGCGTGGTGGCGGTGTTCGGTCCTTACAACTTCCCAGGGCATTTGCCGAACGGTCACATCGTTCCGGCGTTGCTGGCCGGTAACAGCGTGCTGTTCAAACCGAGCGAGCTGACCCCGAAAGTCGCCGAGCTGACGGTCAAGTGCTGGATCGAAGCCGGTCTGCCGGCGGGCGTGCTGAACCTGTTGCAGGGCGCACGTGAAACCGGGATCGCGCTGGCGGCCAACCCAGGTATCGATGGTCTGTTCTTCACCGGTTCAAGCCGTACCGGCAACCACCTGCATGCGCAGTTCTCCGGGCGTCCGGACAAGATCCTCGCGCTGGAGATGGGCGGCAACAACCCGCTGGTGGTCGATCAGGTCGCGGACCTCGACGCGGCGGTGTACACCATTATTCAGTCGGCCTTCATTTCGGCCGGTCAGCGTTGCACCTGCGCCCGTCGCCTGCTGGTCCCGCAAGGCGCCTGGGGCGATACGCTGCTGGCGCGTCTGGTGGCGGTCAGCGCGACCATCGATGTCGGCGCATTCGATCAACAACCGGCGCCGTTCATGGGCTCGGTGGTGTCTCTGGCGGCTGCCAAAGCGTTGATGGATGCCCAGGAACACTTGCTGGCCAACGGCGCTGTGTCGCTGTTGGAAATGACTCAGCCGCAGGCCAATGCCGCGTTGTTGACCCCAGGTATTCTGGACGTGAGCGCCGTCGCTGATCGTCCTGACGAAGAGCTGTTCGGCCCGTTGCTGCAAGTGATTCGCTACGCTGATTTCGACGCGGCCATCGCTGAAGCCAACGACACCCAATATGGTCTGGCGGCGGGTTTGCTGTCGGATTCCGAGGCGCGTTATCAGCAGTTCTGGCTGGAAAGCCGCGCCGGTATCGTCAACTGGAACAAGCAACTGACGGGCGCTGCGAGCAGCGCGCCATTCGGTGGCGTCGGCGCCTCGGGCAACCACCGCGCCAGTGCCTATTACGCGGCGGACTACTGCGCGTACCCAGTGGCCTCGCTGGAAACCCCGAGCCTGACCTTGCCGACAGCCCTGACGCCCGGTGTACGGATGGCGTAACGCCCATTCGCGAGCAGGCTCGCTCCCACAGGCTTTGCACAATCCCTGTGGGAGCGAGCTTGCTCGCGATGGCCGCGCCGCGGTGTTATTGAACAGTTACTGATGCCTATAACAACAGATTCTCGTGGAGCCTCGCTGATGAAATCCTATGAAGTCAACTTTGACGGTTTAGTGGGGCCGACCCATAACTACGGCGGTCTGTCGTACGGCAACGTCGCGTCCCAGAGCAACAGTCAGCAGTCTTCCAACCCCAAGGAAGCGGCGCTGCAAGGCCTGGCGAAAATGAAAGCGCTGATGGAAATGGGTTTCCAGCAAGGCGTACTGGCCCCGCAAGAGCGCCCGGATGTGGCTGCCTTGCGCAACCTGGGTTTCAGCGGCACCGACGCACAAGTGATCGAGCAGGCTGCCAAACAGGCGATGCCGCTGCTGGTTGCCAGTTGCTCGGCGTCGAGCATGTGGGTGGCCAACGCCGCCACCGTCAGCCCAAGTGCCGACACGGCCGATGGCCGCGTGCATTTCACCGCCGCCAACCTGAACTGCAAATACCACCGCAGCATCGAGCACCCGACCACCAGCCGCGTGCTGGGGGCGATGTTCGCTGACCAGAAGCACTTCGCCCATCACGCCGCGTTGCCGGCAGTGGCGCAGTTCGGCGACGAAGGTGCGGCCAACCACACCCGTTTCTGCCGTGAGTACGGCGAGGCCGGTGTCGAGTTCTTCGTGTTCGGTCGTAGCGCGTTCGATACCCGCTACCCGGCGCCTCAAAAGTACCCGGCGCGTCAAACCCTCGAAGCCTCGCAAGCGGTTGCCCGTCTGCATGGCCTGAGCGATGACGGCGTGGTGTACGCCCAGCAGAACCCTTCGGTGATCGATCAGGGCGTGTTCCACAACGACGTGATTGCGGTCGGTAACGGCGAGGCGCTGTTCTATCACGAGGACGCGTTCGAAGGCACCGAGCAGATGCTGGCAGAGCTCACGACCAAACTGACCAAGTGTGGCGGCAACTTCAAGGCGATCTGCGTCCCGCGCTCCAAGGTCTCGGTCGAAGACGCCGTGCGTTCGTACCTGTTCAACAGCCAGTTGTTGTCGCGCGCCGACGGTTCGATGCTGCTGATCGTGCCGCAAGAGTGCCAGAACAACGAACGCGTCTGGCAGTACCTGCAAGAGCTGACCAGCTCGGGCGGCCTGATCCGTGAAGTGAAAGTCTTCGACCTCAAGCAGAGTATGCAGAACGGCGGTGGCCCGGCGTGCCTGCGGTTGCGCGTCGCACTCAATGAAACCGAACTGGCGGCAGTCAACCCAGGGGTTATCATGACCCCGCCGTTGTATGGCACGCTGACCCAATGGGTCGACAAGCACTACCGTGACCGCATGACCGAAACCGATCTGGCGGACCCACAATTGTTGCTTGAGTGCCGGACGGCACTGGATGAACTGACGCAAATCCTTAAACTGGGCGCGGTTTATCCATTCCAGATCAATTGAAAGAGGGTGCGTCGTTGATGGCGCGCCGCTTTATCTCCAGATGAGAACGTAAAAATGACCGATACCCTGAAGCTGATTCTTGAAGACACCGACGGCACTCAACTGGAAACTTCCTGCACTCGCGTTGCGGTGATGTGGCAGGGCAAAGAGTTGTGGATCCAGCACGATGGCCGTGGTCAGCTGCTGATCGGCGTTGACGTTGAAGAAGGCGATGCTGAATACGCCAACCTGTTGCTGCGCCCATTGGCCACCAACCTGGTCAGCCTGCAACTGGAAATGGAACCGGCTGAAGTCGGCGACGAAGACCACGTGCATGGCCCAGATTGCGCCCACGATCACTAAGGAAGTCGCGCTATGCTCGCCCTCGGCAAACTGCTTGAACTGACCCTCGCCGGTCGTGAACCGGCGGAGAAGACTCAACTGACTGTCGACGGCGTGCGGATGCGCTGGCTGAGCGAAGGTGCGCTGGAAGTCCGGCCACCTGAGGCTCGCGACAATGGCCTGGACCTGCTGCTGTCAGCCGGCATCCACGGCAACGAAACAGCGCCGATCGAGTTGCTCGATCGCCTGTTGCATGACATCGCCCGTGGTGATTTGAAGCCGCGCGCACGTATTCTGTTCCTGTTCGGTAACCCGGCGGCCATGCGCTGCGGGGAGCGTTTCATCGAGCAGGACGTCAATCGGCTGTTCAACGGTCGTCATGAGTTGAGCAGCGGTCCCGAGGCATTACGGGCCTGTGAACTGGAGCGCCTGGCGGCGAGTTTCTTCAGCGTGCCGGACCGTGACCGCCTGCATTACGACCTGCACACCGCAATCCGTGGCTCGAAAATCGAGCAGTTCGCGCTGTACCCGTGGAAGGAAGGTCGCCAGCATTCGCGCCAGCAACTGGCTCGCCTGCGCGCTGCCGGCATGGACGCGGTGCTGTTGCAGAACAAGCCGTCCATCGTTTTCAGTTCCTACACCTACGACAAGCTTGATGCCGAGTCCTTCACCCTGGAGCTGGGCAAGGCCCGGCCATTCGGGCAGAACGAAGGTGTCGACGTTTCGCGTCTTGAAACCCGCCTCAAGCAGATCATCGAAGGCAGCGAACCGTCATTGACCGAGGCGGGCCTGGACGGTTTGCAGCTGTTCAGCGTGGCGCGGGAAATCATCAAGCACAGCGACAGCTTCCACCTGCATCTGCCGGCGGACGTCGAGAACTTCTCGGAACTGGAAGTGGGTTACTTGCTGGCCGAAGACATCGCCCAGACCCGCTGGATCATCGAGGAAGAGGGCGCCCGGATCATCTTCCCGAACCCGAAGGTCAAGAATGGCTTGCGCGCCGGAATCCTGATCGTGCCGACTACCGGTGAAAACCTGGCCTGATCGGGATCCCAAGCCAAACCGAGAACCAATGTGGGAGCGAGCTTGCTCGCGATAGCGGACTGACAGTCACCACCAGGGTTGACTGTGCAACCGCCATCGCGAGCAAGCCGGCTCCCACAGGTTTTGTGTTTAGACGGCTATCGCGCGAGGCTCGCTACGGCGAAAAGTACGCACCTTGTGCAGCGTATCCGCGCAGGTCTTCGCCGCTTCCTCGCCCTTGTGCACGAAATGCTCGAAGAAGAACTTCTGATGTTCTTCGCCGGCGTGGAAGTGGTGCGGGGTCAGTACGACCGAGAACACCGGAACTTCGGTTTCCAGCTGAACCTGCATCAAACCGCTGATCACGGACTGGGCGACGAACTCGTGGCGGTAGATCCCGCCGTCGACGACCAGGCCCGCCGCGACGATGCCGGCATAACGACCGGACTTGGCCAGCAGCTTGGCGTGCAGCGGGATTTCGAAAGCACCGCCGACTTCAAAAAAATCGATATCCGATTCCTGGTAGCCCTGAACGAGCATCTCGGCGACGAAGCCTTTACGGCTCTGGTCGACAATTTCCTTGTGCCAGCAGGCCTGAATGAACGCGACACGTTCGTTTGCGTGGGTTTTGCTTTTGCTGTCGATTGCGGTGGGTTGCATGTGTTCTGACTCCTGTTTGTGTGAAAAACAGGGCATATGAATCGAATGGGATTTAAGGGTGCGCACAGGCCAGGCGCGCAAGTCTCTGCACGAATGTCCACGGGCGGCCCTATGGCGCCAATCCCGTTCTCTCTTCATCCGGACTATGACCGTCGGCCCCGGGATCACACCGGGTCTGCTGACCTTGTCGCTATCCACCGCCAAAGCCGTGAACATCGCCAAGCGCTCGCGGGCTATACGCATTGCGCGCAATTACCGCCGGTGGGGAATTGCACCCCGCCCTGAGAACGTTTGCCGTCAGATTTTCTGGCGGCGCAGCGTTTTTAACACATATTGTTGGGCGATGCATTGCGCCTTTCTGATGATTGTCATCGGTTTTTTCGTTGGCACTCATCGTCTTTTCCTGCATCGAGCCTTGATTAATTGCGCCGATGACCGCAGTAATCCTTATGGACAACACTGTCCCCTTTTGCCGGCGCGGCTGGCGCCCCCTTCCGAGGCCTGATTCATGAGTGTTATCGATCTTCGCAGCGACACCGTCACCCAACCGACCGCAGGGATGCTCGACGCCATGGCCACGGCAGCCACCGGGGACGACGTCTACGGCGAAGATCCAACCGTCAATCGCCTTGAGGCCGAACTGGCCGGGCGCCTGGGCTTTGCTGCCGCGTTGTTCGTGCCAACGGGCACCATGAGCAACCTGCTGGGCTTGATGGCCCATTGCGAGCGCGGCGACGAGTACATCGTCGGGCAGCAGGCCCACACCTACAAATACGAAGGCGGTGGCGCAGCGGTACTGGGTTCGATCCAGCCGCAGCCGCTTGAAGTGCAGGCCGATGGTTCGCTGGACCTGACGCACGTCGCGTCGGCGATCAAACCCGATGACTTTCATTTCGCCCGTACCCGGTTGCTGGCGCTGGAAAACACCATGCAGGGCAAGGTGCTGCCGCTGGAGTATCTGGCGCAGGCCCGCCGTTTTACCCGTGAGCATGGTTTGGCGCTGCACCTGGACGGTGCGCGGTTGTACAACGCAGCGGTGAAACTGGGCGTCGATGCCCGGGAAATCGCGCAGCACTTCGACTCGGTGTCGGTGTGTCTGTCCAAGGGGCTTGGTGCGCCCATCGGCTCGGTGCTGTGCGGTTCGGCCGAGTTGATCGGCAAGGCCCGGCGCTTGCGTAAAATGGTCGGCGGCGGCATGCGTCAGGCCGGCATCCTTGCGGCGGCGGGGCTGTATGCGCTGGATCACAACGTGCAGCGCCTGGCGGACGACCATGCCAACGCGCAGTTTTTGGCCGAAGGATTGCGTGCGGCGGGGTATGAGGTCGAGCCGGTGCAGACCAACATGGTCTACGTGCAAATGGGTGACAAAGCCCATGCGATCAAGGCTTTTGCCGACGAGCGCGGGATCAGGCTCAGCGCGGCCCCGCGCTTGCGCATGGTGACGCACATGGACATCAGCCGGGCGCAGATCGAACAGGTGATCGCGACTTTCGTCGAGTTTTCCAGTCAGTCGCCCCGTAAATGACAATGCAGACCGTCCAATTGACCGTTTCTATCGTATAAACACGCTGTACCGCGCGCGCGGGGCCGATATAATGCGGCCCTTTGCCGTCGCTTCGTCCGTTGACGATTCGCACAGGCCTTTGGCCGCAGCCTCCGTGGAAGAACCTAATGAAAAGCGCAGAAATCCGTGAAGCCTTCCTTCGCTTCTTCGAAGAGCAAGGCCACACCCGTGTAGCCTCCAGCTCTTTGATTCCGGGCAACGACCCAACCCTGCTGTTCACTAACGCGGGGATGAACCAGTTCAAGGACTGTTTCCTGGGCCAGGAAAAGCGCGCGTATACCCGCGCCACCAGCAGCCAGAAGTGCGTCCGCGCCGGCGGTAAGAACAGCGACCTGGAAAACGTCGGCTACACCGCTCGTCACCACACCTTTTTCGAGATGCTGGGTAACTTCAGCTTCGGCGATTACTTCAAGCGCGATGCCATCACTTACGCCTGGACCTTCCTGACCGGCGTGCTGGAACTGCCCAAAGAAAAGCTCTGGGTCACGGTCTATGCCAGCGACGACGAAGCCTATGACATCTGGACCCAGGTCATTGGTGTCCCGGTCGAGCGCATGATTCGCATCGGCGACAACAAAGGTGCGCCGTACGCATCCGATAACTTCTGGACCATGGGCGATACTGGTCCGTGCGGTCCTTGCACCGAGATTTTCTACGATCACGGCGCCGACATCTGGGGCGGTCCGCCGGGCTCGCCGGAAGAAGACGGCGACCGTTACATCGAGATCTGGAACAACGTATTCATGCAGTTCAACCGCACCGCCGATGGCGTGTTGCATCCGTTGCCAGCGCCGTCGGTCGACACCGGCATGGGCCTGGAGCGGATCAGTGCGGTGATGCAGCACGTGCATTCGAACTATGAAATCGACCTGTTCAAGAACCTGCTGAGCGCATCGGCCCAGGCCATTGGCTGCAGCAATGACGACCAGTCGTCGCTCAAAGTCGTCTCCGACCACATTCGTTCGTGCGGTTTCCTGATTGCCGATGGCGTGCTGCCGTCCAACGAAGGTCGCGGCTACGTGCTGCGTCGGATCATTCGTCGTGCGTGCCGTCACGGTAACAAGCTGGGCGCGACCGGCAGCTTCTTCTACAAGATCGTTGCCGCGCTGGTTGCCGAAATGGGCGAAGCCTTCCCGGAACTCAAGCAGCAACAGGCCAACATCGAGCGCGTGCTCAAGGCTGAAGAAGAGCAGTTCTCCAAGACGCTGGAGCACGGCCTGAAGATCCTGGAACAGGATCTGGCTGAACTCAAAGGCACCGTGGTGCCGGGCGACGTAGTGTTCAAGCTGTATGACACCTACGGTTTCCCGATGGACCTGACCGCCGACATCGCCCGCGAGCGCGAGCTGACCATCGACGAAGAAGGTTTCGAGCGCGAAATGGAAGCCCAGCGCGTACGTGCGCGTTCGGCCAGCTCCTTCGGTCTGGACTACAACACCTTGGTCAAGGTCGATGTGGCCACCGAGTTCACCGGTTACTCCGACACTCGCGGCGCGGCAAAAATCGTTGCGCTCTATAAAGAAGGGCAGTCGGTTGATGCCCTGAGCGAAGGCGAAGAGGGCGTGATCGTTCTCGACCAGACCCCGTTCTACGCTGAATCCGGTGGTCAGGTGGGTGATTGCGGCTACCTTCAGGCGGGCAGCGCGCGTTTTGACGTGCGCGACACCACCAAGACCGGCGGCGCGTTCCTGCACCATGGTGTGCTGGCGTCGGGCAGCCTGATCGTGGGCGCACCGGTAGAAACTCACGTGGACGCCGAAGTCCGTCACGCCACCTCGCTGAACCACTCCGCGACTCACTTGCTGCACGCTGCATTGCGTCAGGTGCTGGGCGAGCACGTTCAGCAGAAAGGCTCGCTGGTCGACAGTCAGCGCCTGCGCTTTGACTTCAGCCATTTCGAAGCCATCAAGCCTGAGCAGATCAAGGCGCTGGAAGAAATCGTCAACGCCGAGATTCGCAAGAACTCCGCCGTTGAAACCGAAGAAACCGACATCGAAACCGCCAAGCAAAAAGGCGCCATGGCGCTGTTCGGCGAGAAGTATGGTGACAACGTGCGCGTGCTGAGCATGGGGGGCGATTTCTCCGTCGAACTGTGTGGCGGTATTCACGCCAACCGTACCGGCGACATCGGCCTGTTGAAAATCATCAGCGAAGGCGGTGTGGCGTCTGGCGTGCGACGTATCGAAGCGGTCACTGGCGCGCAGGCATTGGCGTACCTGAACGCTGCGGAAGAGCAACTCAAGGAAGCGGCCAACCTGGTCAAGGGCAGCCGCGACAACCTGATCGACAAGCTGTCGGCTGTGCTTGAGCGCAACCGTCTGCTGGAAAAGCAACTCGAGCAGTTGCAAGCCAAGGCTGCCAGTGCGGCAGGCGACGATCTGTCGGCTTCTGCGCTGGACGTCAACGGTGTGAAAGTGCTGGCCGTGCGTCTCGACGGCCAGGATGGCAAGGCGCTGCTGGCGCTGGTCGATCAACTGAAGAACAAACTCGGCCGCGCAGTGATCCTGCTCGGCAGTGTCCATGAGGAAAAGGTCGTACTGGTTGCCGGTGTGACCAAAGACCTGACTGGCCAACTCAAAGCCGGTGATTTGATGAAGCAAGCCGCTGCAGCAGTGGGCGGGAAGGGCGGTGGTCGTCCGGATATGGCGCAGGGCGGTGGTACTGACGCTGGCGCACTGGATGCAGCACTGGCACTGACCGTTCCATTTGTAGAGCAGGGTTTATAAGGCAGTTTGCCGAGCCCGCAGTCTAGTGGCGGGCCCGGCGGCTGTTTGAGTGATTATTGGGCGCCCTTCATGGGCAGAGGCGGCTTTGAAATGGCTTTGATCGTACAGAAATTTGGAGGCACCTCAGTCGGCACTGTCGAGAGAATCGAGCAGGTCGCCGACAAGGTTAAGAAATTCCGCGATGCCGGCGACGACCTGGTGGTCGTGTTGTCGGCAATGAGCGGCGAGACCAACCGTCTGATCGATCTGGCCAAGCAAATCAGTGGCGACGATCAACCGGTCCCTCGTGAGCTGGACGTGATCGTTTCGACCGGTGAGCAGGTGACGATTGCATTGCTGGCCATGGCGCTGATCAAGCGCGGCGTGCCAGCGGTGTCGTACACCGGTAACCAGGTACGAATTCTGACGGACAGTGCGCACAATAAAGCGCGTATCTTGCAGATTGATGACCAGAAAATTCGCGGTGACCTGAAGGCCGGTCGTGTAGTGGTTGTCGCCGGCTTCCAGGGCGTCGACGAGCACGGCAACATCACGACGCTGGGTCGTGGCGGCTCCGACACCACCGGCGTGGCGCTGGCGGCGGCCTTGAAGGCTGACGAGTGCCAGATCTACACCGATGTCGATGGTGTCTACACCACCGACCCGCGTGTGGTGCCCGTGGCTCAGCGCCTGGACAAGATCACCTTTGAAGAGATGCTGGAAATGGCCAGCCTCGGTTCCAAGGTGTTGCAGATCCGCGCGGTCGAGTTCGCCGGCAAGTACAACGTTCCGCTGCGCGTACTGCACAGCTTCAAGGAGGGTCCGGGTACCCTCATTACTATTGATGAAGAGGAATCCATGGAACAGCCGATCATTTCCGGCATCGCTTTCAATCGCGATGAAGCCAAGCTGACCATCCGTGGCGTGCCAGACACCCCGGGCGTGGCCTTCAAGATCCTTGGGCCGATCAGTGCCGCGAACATCGAAGTCGACATGATCGTGCAGAACGTCGCGCACGATAACACCACCGACTTCACCTTTACCGTGCACCGCAACGACTACCAGGCGGCCCAGGCCGTGCTGGAAAACACCGCTCGCGAGATCGGTGCCCGGGAAGTCGTCGGCGACACCAAGATTGCCAAGGTATCGATTGTCGGCGTCGGCATGCGTTCCCACGCAGGCGTGGCCAGTCGTATGTTTGAAGCCCTGGCCAAGGAAACCATCAATATCCAGATGATCTCGACATCGGAAATCAAGGTTTCGGTCGTGATCGAAGAGAAGTACCTGGAACTGGCTGTGCGCGCCCTGCACACAGCTTTCGAACTGGACGCACCGGCCCGACAGGGCGAGTGATGCGTTGCCCTGGGGGCGCGGTCTGGCCGCGCCCTTTGTTTTTTTGAATGGCGCGACACAAAACTGTTCTTTTGCTCGCGCTAGTCAATACTTAGGCGTGTAGGGCTGCGATCGTTCTGGTTGTAGGTCGAATGCCTTTTTTTTGCAGACTGTTGTCCCTGAACTGAAATGCGTGAGGAGAAAGGTATGCTGATTCTGACTCGTCGGTGCGCAGAAAGCCTGATTATTGGTGATGGCGAAATCACTGTGACCGTGCTCGGCGTTAAAGGAAATCAAGTGCGTATTGGCGTTAACGCACCCAAAGAGGTAGCTGTCCACCGTGAGGAAATCTACCTGCGTATAAAGAAAGAGAAGGACGAAGAACCAAGCCATTAATTTTTATCGTTTTTTATGTTTGCAAACGGGGAAAAGGTTGGTTAAGATACGCCCCGTGTTGCGGAGAGCTGGCCGAGTGGCCGAAGGCGCTCCCCTGCTAAGGGAGTACACCTCAAAAGGGTGTCGGGGGTTCGAATCCCCCGTTCTCCGCCATTATTTTCGTAGTTCGTTGTAATCTGGCTTTTTCGGTAAGTTGTTGAAATTACTAGAAAAAGTGGTTGGAATAGAGATTAGACGGTCTATAATGCGCGGCAACAAATGCACTCGTAGCTCAGCTGGATAGAGTACTCGGCTACGAACCGAGCGGTCACAGGTTCGAATCCTGTCGAGTGCACCATTTAAGAGTTGTTTGCTGTCATGCAGGCAACTTGGCTTCAATCAGTTGTGGTCTGATTTAAAAACACAAATGCACTCGTAGCTCAGCTGGATAGAGTACTCGGCTACGAACCGAGCGGTCACAGGTTCGAATCCTGTCGAGTGCACCATTTAAGAGTTGTTTGCAGTCATGCAGGTAACTTGGCTTCAGCCAGTTGTGGTCTGGTTTAAAAACACAAATGCACTCGTAGCTCAGCTGGATAGAGTACTCGGCTACGAACCGAGCGGTCACAGGTTCGAATCCTGTCGAGTGCACCATACACCAAAAAGCCTGCGTCTAACGCGGGCTTTTTGCTGTCTGGGATTTACCTTTTACACACCCTTTCTCATCGAACACGATTTCGGCACTGCGACCCTTTTTGGTCTCGTAGCGATAACGTGTCGTCGTATCCCGAATATTGATTTTGTCCGGTCTGCCCAAGGCGCTCTCTACGTCTTGCTGGCTCATGCCCCTGATTATTCGCTGGTTGATGATCGCTACGCGCCTCTGTCTGGCATCGATCAGATGTCCGCATGTGTCATCTGGCTGGCCGACAATGGTCGGGGTCTGCTTTTTTACTTTTGTGCCGGATGTTTCTTGGTAGTTGCCACCTGGTGGAGTCGGGTCTTGCCTGAAGAGGCTGGGGCGTTCGATGTTTTGCAGTGAAAGGCTCTGGCCATGACTGCAGTTGAGCGTGGTGAAGGTGATATGGCCGCTGCTGTCCTCACAGCGGTGGATGGTTGTGGCGGCGCTTTGAAGGGGGGTGATCAGTAGCAGGGACAGGGTTAAAGCAGCAAATGCAGTCGGTGGCATTCAGCGTCCTCCGTGACGGTGTGCTCACAGGTTAGCCGCTGCTTTTTGCGGTGGCGGTGTGTTTTCCTTTCAGGATGCGTCGTCGCAGTTGCATGGATTCAGGTGTGGCTCAGATATGTCTCGCAAGCGCTTGTTCTCTCCATGATTTTTTAACGTTTAAAGCCGTCAAGCGGTGTATGATTGCGCCCGTCAGCCCCGCCGGGGCTTGTGGAATACCTCCATGGACTTACCCAGTAGTTACTCATTACCTCGTTTTGCCAATCATGAATTGACTGATTGATCCTTCCGGCGTGCCCCGCTGCTGGGAGTGGAGTTCGCCTATGACCGAAGTTGAAGTAAAGAAAACGCAAGAAAGCCTGCAAGACCGCCTTGCTCAAGTTGTTGAGCTGCTGCAGCGCCAGCGGGTGGTCGAAGACCTGACTCATCGCCAGGAAGGTCCTCATCATGATCGGGTCGAGCACCTGGTCCACCGGCAGAATCTCGTCGAGTTGCAGCGCAAGCTCGATGATCTGCACTCCGCCGACGTCGCCTACATCCTTGAAGCGTTACCACTTGCCGAGCGTCTGACTGTCTGGCAGTTGGTCAAGGCCGAGCGCGATGGCGACATTTTGCTCGAGGTGTCCGACTCGGTTCGTGAAACCCTGATCGCCGACATGGATGATCACGAACTCCTGGCTGCAGCCAAGGAGATGGACGCTGACGAACTCGCTGACCTGGCCCCTGAGCTGCCGCGAGACGTCGTCCACGAGTTGATGGAGACCCTTGATGGTCAGCAGCGTGAGCGCGTCCGCTCTGCGTTGTCCTATGACGAGGAGCAGGTCGGTGCGCTGATGGACTTCGAGATGGTGACGATCCGTGAGGATGTCAGCCTTGAAGTGGTATTGCGTTACCTTCGTCGTTTGAAAGAGCTGCCTGGGCATACCGACAAACTGTTTGTGGTCGATTATGACGGCGTGCTCAAAGGCGTGCTGCCTATCAAGCGCCTGCTGGTCAACGATCCGGATAAGCAGGTTTCGGAAGTCATGGCCAGCGATCCGGTGAGTTTTCATCCGGACGAAGATGCCTATGACGCCGCTCAGGCGTTCGAACGTTACGACCTGATTTCCGCACCTGTGGTGGACAAGAACGATAAGTTGATCGGCCGTCTGACCATCGACGAAATGGTCGACTTGATTCGTGAAGAGAGCGAAAACGAAGTACTCAACATGGCGGGTCTGCGCGAAGAGGAGGATATCTTTGCGTCAGTCTGGAAATCCTTGCGCAACCGTTGGGCGTGGTTGGCGGTCAACCTGATCACGGCCTTCGTTGCTTCCCGGGTCATTGGGCTTTTTGAGGGGTCTATCGAGAAGCTGGTGGCGCTGGCGGCGTTGATGCCGATTGTTGCCGGTATCGGTGGCAACTCGGGTAACCAGACGATCACCATGATCGTGCGCGCCATGGCGCTGGACCAGGTCAGTACGGGTAACACCTCGCGCTTGATGCGTAAGGAGTTGGCGGTAGGCTTGATCAACGGTCTGGTTTGGGGCGGGGTGATCGGCGTCGTCGCTTATCTGTTGTATGGCAGTTGGTCGTTGGGAGTCGTCATGACGGCCGCCATGACACTTAACTTGCTGCTGGCGGCGTTGATGGGGGTTCTGATTCCCATGACTCTGGCGCGCCTTGGCCGCGACCCGGCAATGGGGGCTAGCGTGATGATTACTGCGATGACCGACAGTGGCGGGTTCTTTATCTTTCTTGGGCTGGCGACGATTTTTCTGCTTTGAGTCGCTTTTGCACGACCTTCCAGGGCTAGCGGCCCTGGATTTCCAGGTGTTGAGTGATAGTTCGATGGCGCCCCATGGGCGCCATCGGTGTTTATGGGGCTGAATTGCAGGCAAAAAAAAGCCAGCTTTACGCTGGCTTGAGCTTTCGGGATGAAATCAGGAGGCTTCTGCGGCCATTTCAGCATCGTGCGCGATCAATGAAACGAGCGCGTTTTGCTGGCGGTGGGAAAGTTGACGGAAGCGTTGAAGCAGTTCGCGTTCATGTAGCGACAGCTCGGGGCTGTCCAGTCGCATGCTCAATTCTTCACCCAGTGCGCCTTCCTGAATAAGACTCTGTTCCAGGCGTGCGATGATTTCGGAATTCATGCTGCGGTGATGATTGCGAGCCACCTCGGCAATGCGTTCACGCATTCCGTCTGGCAGACGTACGACGAACTTGTCAGCCGTACGGCTGGAATAAATTGCCTGTTTCAATGGGCGCATATATTTAACCGGTTAGTTCAGGGGAGCGGTTCTCGGAATTGGCCGCAGGATGTTCAGTAGGACAAGCATCGCTGCCAAATGTTCAACCTGAATTGATTTGAGGCCCGCATCATGCCTCAAAATTGCCAGATCATTGGCGTCAATTCTGTGACAAATATTGAACTGGATAAAGGCGTTATGCCAGCACCAATTATCAGAAATGCGGACTGGTTTGAAAAGACCACCCCAGCCTCTATTTCTGACCGCGTCCTGTTACCCGACAGGTGGGTGCCGAAACACTCCTGAGCGTGCATGCTATGCGGATTCGATCTTTGTTCCTTACCTTATACAGGATAGTGGCAAATGGCCGATTTACTAGGTAGCCAATCGACGCGGGGTGATGAGCGGATGCCAGGGCGACTGATTTATCTCATGGGGCCGTCTGGCTCTGGTAAGGATAGCCTTATCGACGCGGCGCGAGATTCTCTGCTTCAGATGAATTGCGAAGTGGCGCGGCGGATCATTACCCGATCGGAAGAGTCCATGGGGGAGCAGGCGCTGGGTGTTTCGCCGGAAGCGTTCCGCAGGCTCAGGGAGGCAGGGCGTTTTGCCTTGAGCTGGCACGCCAATGGCCTCGATTATGGTATTCCTGTCGAGATTGATCAGTGGTTGGGTGCCGGGCGTAACGTGCTAGTCAATGGCTCGCGAGGGTATCTGGCCGAGGCGCAAGCGCGGTTCCCAAAGCTGTTGCCGGTGTTGCTGACAGTCAAAGCCGAGGTTTTGCGTGATCGACTCCAGCGTCGCAATCGCGAAAGTGCCGAAGAGATTGACTCGAGATTGCAGCGCAACTCGCTGTTTTGGGTGCAGGCATCAGGGGGCGGTGCAGAAGGGATTTTAAGATTGGATAACTCTGAGGCGTTGGGAGTAACGGTTGAGCGTTTTCTGGGTTTGCTCAGGCAGGAAGGTCTTGCTGGAAAACTGGAGTCGGTTTGACTTTGCGACACACTGCTTCCGAATTGCTTATCGACCTATGCCTACATTGAAAAAGCCCTGCAGATGACATGACAAAATCAGGTATCGCGTTTAACATGCACGCCGTCTATCGCACCGTATTCTATTGCGGTCACCTGTGTCTCAGTAGCTCAATTGGATAGAGCATCCCCCTCCTAAGGGGAAGGTTGGCAGTTCGAACCTGCCCTGGGACACCATATTTTTCAAGACCTCCAGCAGCTTCTTATTTCTCCGCTTAACTCTCATGGGTGCAGGGTGGGTGCAGTAGGAATGCTTCAGGCAACAAAAAGCCCCGCTTGGGTTATACCTAGTGGGGCTTTTTTATGCGGGCCGAGAATGCGACGGGGTTGCCGTGTGTAAGATGTCCTCCGTGTTCGAGGGCGATTCCGAGAGGGGTAGGTGCATCCGCGCGGGTTGCTGAAAGTAAGCCCCTGTTACTGCTTCAACTGCCAGGCTGTTGAGCTGGCCGCCGCCTTGAACTTGGCGCGATTTTCCGGAGTGGCGGGTGGTTCGGAGTCACCAAAAATCGCCTTGAGCCAGTGCCCGTCAGTAGGGTTCGGGAAGATGATGAACTTGCGGCCGAATTGCTCCTTATCTTCAGTCATCAGGCTATTGCGCTGCTTGACGTCAGCGACGTAGTACTTTCGCTTGAAGTCGTTGAGGTTGTCACCCAGCATCACGACCACGTCATAATTTTTGGCGATTTCTGTTTGTCGTGGTTCTTTGT
Organism: Pseudomonas purpurea; assembly: GCF_039908635.1. Taxonomy (NCBI): domain Bacteria; kingdom Pseudomonadati; phylum Pseudomonadota; class Gammaproteobacteria; order Pseudomonadales; family Pseudomonadaceae; genus Pseudomonas; species Pseudomonas purpurea. The sequence goes on along the minus strand of NZ_CP150918.1, from coordinate 4,234,742 downwards.
TAGAGCTGTCACGATAAACCGTCAGGTGCTTTTCATCAGCAAAAGGCAGTTTGTTTTTGCGCAGATTCGCCAAGGCGTACTCATAGGTCTTTTCGCCTTGATCACGACTGGTGACGTAGAAAACGTCTACCCCCTTCGATTGTGCGTAACTCAGAAAATCCAACGCTCCTGGCGTGGCGACAGGGCCATTCTCGGCAACCCATTTGTCCCAGGCATCGTCGTCGAAGAACTCTTTCCCCGAATTGATCATGTAGCCCCAGTAGCTATTGCTACTCAAAACGGTGTCATCGACATCGCTGATGATAGCTAAAGGGAGATCGCCATCTTTGTGGGCTTGGAGCGCTCGATCCAACTGCATTCTCGCCATGTTGAAGCCTTGATAGTAAAGCGCTTCGAACTCGGCTGCTGTTTGCTTCCAGGCGACGGCGGAGGTCAAAAGATTGGATGGAGGGACGGCGGCGACCTGTTCGGCAAAGGTTGGTGCCCCTTGAAGCATCAGAAGCGGGAAGAGCAAGGGGGTGATCAAGGTTTTAGTTATTTTTATTTTCACAGTTGAGCCCTTAAAGCGAGGATTGAGCAGCTTCAACAAACACTGCCAGGGTGTTCTATATCACCCTGCGCTTGCGCTCAATGCAGGTGTCGCGTTTTTAGATCAATGAGGCGTAATTTTCGCCTTATGCTCTGGAATCTAGAAGGGGTAGATGCCAGCTCCGCTCCTGGATTGAAGTATTGAGCTGTCGCTCCACCCAGCACTCAGGTTTGAGCGCGTTAGGATCTGGCGCCCGCTTTCAGTCGAGGGTGTAAAAGTGCATTCATTGGTGAAGGCTGCGATGACGTCCTCAGACGTCATAGAAAGAGGGCTCGGTCCGGCTTGAAACTCAATCGTGTGCTTGTCGAGCCAGTTGCCGGATTCCCAAGAAAAGAATCGAGCCGCCGCAAAGCCGATCGATTGCTTTCTTTCCCCGTTTATATAAAGCAGCGACCTTGGGTTGCGAAAGGGCGATTGCGACCACGCCATACCAGGTCATCGAAACCACAACTGTAACTGCCCGCGTGAACAAGAACGTGCCCTGTGAAACGTGGGTGGGAGCTGCCGCTGAAAAACAGCAGCATATAAAGCTATGGGCTCAGGGGTGGTGATGTTGGTCACGACCCCTTGAGCGAATGACGGCCAGAAAGTTTCTGGCGACACTATTACTACTGGGTACAAGTGGGTTCTTCTCGGCTTTGACCAGCAATCGGCATCCAAACCAGATCAAATAGACCACTCCCATGACCTTCACGGTCAGCGCGGCCCTGGGGACCATCGATCATGTGCGTTCCTTTATGCGCGCCGGTAGGGGGTATCGTTCTTGGCGCCGACAGCTGTTTCCTGGTGCTCTGATAGAAAAGCGTAATTAACCCTTGACGGCAGATTCTGGAAGTCTATAATTCGCCCCACTTCCGGCGCAGTCGAAACGGAAAACTCCTTGGTAAATAAAGAGTTACGCAGTTTTCGGCAGCGGGTTGCTTCAGTTCATCGAAGCCTGGAAGGAGTTGAAAGAGCGGTGTAGTTTGGCTCTTTTAACGGTTCGGTCTTCTCGATCGAAAGCGGAGAAAAAGAGGGGTTGACAACAGCGAGTAACGCTGTAGAATTCGCCTCCCGCTGACGAGAGATCGGAAGCGCAAGTGGTTGAAGTTGTTGAAGAATTCTTCGAAAGCTTCTGAAAATAATCACTTGACAGCAACAGAGGCTGCTGTAGAATGCGCGCCTCGGTTGAGACGAAAGGTCTTAACCAACCGCTCTTTAACAACTGAATCAAGCAATTCGTGTGGGTGCTTGTGCAGTCAGACTGATAGTCAACAAGATTATCAGCGTCACAAGTTACTCCGCGAGAAATCAAAGATGTAACCAACGATTGCTGAGCCAAGTTTAGGGTTTCTTAAAAACCCAAAGATGTTTGAACTGAAGAGTTTGATCATGGCTCAGATTGAACGCTGGCGGCAGGCCTAACACATGCAAGTCGAGCGGCAGCACGGGTACTTGTACCTGGTGGCGAGCGGCGGACGGGTGAGTAATGCCTAGGAATCTGCCTGGTAGTGGGGGATAACGCTCGGAAACGGACGCTAATACCGCATACGTCCTACGGGAGAAAGCAGGGGACCTTCGGGCCTTGCGCTATCAGATGAGCCTAGGTCGGATTAGCTAGTTGGTGAGGTAATGGCTCACCAAGGCGACGATCCGTAACTGGTCTGAGAGGATGATCAGTCACACTGGAACTGAGACACGGTCCAGACTCCTACGGGAGGCAGCAGTGGGGAATATTGGACAATGGGCGAAAGCCTGATCCAGCCATGCCGCGTGTGTGAAGAAGGTCTTCGGATTGTAAAGCACTTTAAGTTGGGAGGAAGGGCAGTTACCTAATACGTAATTGTTTTGACGTTACCGACAGAATAAGCACCGGCTAACTCTGTGCCAGCAGCCGCGGTAATACAGAGGGTGCAAGCGTTAATCGGAATTACTGGGCGTAAAGCGCGCGTAGGTGGTTCGTTAAGTTGGATGTGAAATCCCCGGGCTCAACCTGGGAACTGCATTCAAAACTGTCGAGCTAGAGTATGGTAGAGGGTGGTGGAATTTCCTGTGTAGCGGTGAAATGCGTAGATATAGGAAGGAACACCAGTGGCGAAGGCGACCACCTGGACTGATACTGACACTGAGGTGCGAAAGCGTGGGGAGCAAACAGGATTAGATACCCTGGTAGTCCACGCCGTAAACGATGTCAACTAGCCGTTGGGAGCCTTGAGCTCTTAGTGGCGCAGCTAACGCATTAAGTTGACCGCCTGGGGAGTACGGCCGCAAGGTTAAAACTCAAATGAATTGACGGGGGCCCGCACAAGCGGTGGAGCATGTGGTTTAATTCGAAGCAACGCGAAGAACCTTACCAGGCCTTGACATCCAATGAACTTTCCAGAGATGGATTGGTGCCTTCGGGAACATTGAGACAGGTGCTGCATGGCTGTCGTCAGCTCGTGTCGTGAGATGTTGGGTTAAGTCCCGTAACGAGCGCAACCCTTGTCCTTAGTTACCAGCACGTTATGGTGGGCACTCTAAGGAGACTGCCGGTGACAAACCGGAGGAAGGTGGGGATGACGTCAAGTCATCATGGCCCTTACGGCCTGGGCTACACACGTGCTACAATGGTCGGTACAGAGGGTTGCCAAGCCGCGAGGTGGAGCTAATCCCATAAAACCGATCGTAGTCCGGATCGCAGTCTGCAACTCGACTGCGTGAAGTCGGAATCGCTAGTAATCGCGAATCAGAATGTCGCGGTGAATACGTTCCCGGGCCTTGTACACACCGCCCGTCACACCATGGGAGTGGGTTGCACCAGAAGTAGCTAGTCTAACCTTCGGGAGGACGGTTACCACGGTGTGATTCATGACTGGGGTGAAGTCGTAACAAGGTAGCCGTAGGGGAACCTGCGGCTGGATCACCTCCTTAATCGACGACATCAGCTGCTGCATAAGCTCCCACACGAATTGCTTGATTCATTGAAGAAGACGATAGAAGCAGCCTGTATCGGTTTGTAGCTGAGTTGGTTAGAGCGTACCCCATGCTTTGTGGTAAGGAGCAGGGTGAGGTCGGCCTTAGTAGCTCGAAATTGGGTCTGTAGCTCAGTTGGTTAGAGCGCACCCCTGATAAGGGTGAGGTCGGCAGTTCGAATCTGCCCAGACCCACCAATTTTGTGTGGGAAACGCCTGTAGAAATACGGGGCCATAGCTCAGCTGGGAGAGCGCCTGCCTTGCACGCAGGAGGTCAACGGTTCGATCCCGTTTGGCTCCACCACTTACTGCTGTTTCTGCGTTAGAGCTTAGAAATGAGCATTTCCTTCGGATGAAGGTTAAATGTTGATTTCTAGTCTTTGATTAGATCGTTCTTTAAAAATTTGGGTATGTGATAGAAAGATAGACTGGACGTTACTTTCACTGGTAACGGATCAGGCTAAGGTAAAATTTGTGAGTTGCTCTTGATTAAGAGAGCATGCGAATTTTCGGCGAATGTCGTCTTCATAGTATAACCAGATTGCTTGGGGTTATATGGTCAAGTGAAGAAGCGCATACGGTGGATGCCTTGGCAGTCAGAGGCGATGAAAGACGTGGTAGCCTGCGAAAAGCTTCGGGGAGTCGGCAAACAGACTTTGATCCGGAGATGTCTGAATGGGGGAACCCAGCCATCATAAGATGGTTATCTTAAGCTGAATACATAGGCTTAAGAGGCGAACCAGGGGAACTGAAACATCTAAGTACCCTGAGGAAAAGAAATCAACCGAGATTCCCTTAGTAGTGGCGAGCGAACGGGGACTAGCCCTTAAGTGGCTTTGAGATTAGCGGAACGCTCTGGAAAGTGCGGCCATAGTGGGTGATAGCCCTGTACGCGAAAATCTCTTAGTCATGAAATCGAGTAGGACGGAGCACGAGAAACTTTGTCTGAATATGGGGGGACCATCCTCCAAGGCTAAATACTACTGACTGACCGATAGTGAACTAGTACCGTGAGGGAAAGGCGAAAAGAACCCCGGAGAGGGGAGTGAAATAGATCCTGAAACCGTATGCGTACAAGCAGTGGGAGCCCACTTTGTTGGGTGACTGCGTACCTTTTGTATAATGGGTCAGCGACTTATTTTCAGTGGCGAGCTTAACCGAATAGGGGAGGCGTAGCGAAAGCGAGTCTTAATAGGGCGTCTAGTCGCTGGGAATAGACCCGAAACCGGGCGATCTATCCATGGGCAGGTTGAAGGTTGGGTAACACTAACTGGAGGACCGAACCGACTACCGTTGAAAAGTTAGCGGATGACCTGTGGATCGGAGTGAAAGGCTAATCAAGCTCGGAGATAGCTGGTTCTCCTCGAAAGCTATTTAGGTAGCGCCTCATGTATCACTGTAGGGGGTAGAGCACTGTTTCGGCTAGGGGGTCATCCCGACTTACCAAACCGATGCAAACTCCGAATACCTACAAGTGCCGAGCATGGGAGACACACGGCGGGTGCTAACGTCCGTCGTGAAAAGGGAAACAACCCAGACCGTCAGCTAAGGTCCCAAAGTTATGGTTAAGTGGGAAACGATGTGGGAAGGCTTAGACAGCTAGGAGGTTGGCTTAGAAGCAGCCACCCTTTAAAGAAAGCGTAATAGCTCACTAGTCGAGTCGGCCTGCGCGGAAGATGTAACGGGGCTCAAACCATACACCGAAGCTACGGGTATCACTTAGGTGATGCGGTAGAGGAGCGTTCTGTAAGCCTGTGAAGGTGAGTTGAGAAGCTTGCTGGAGGTATCAGAAGTGCGAATGCTGACATGAGTAACGACAATGGGTGTGAAAAACACCCACGCCGAAAGACCAAGGTTTCCTGCGCAACGTTAATCGACGCAGGGTTAGTCGGTCCCTAAGGCGAGGCTGAAAAGCGTAGTCGATGGAAAACAGGTTAATATTCCTGTACTTCTGGTTATTGCGATGGAGGGACGGAGAAGGCTAGGCCAGCTTGGCGTTGGTTGTCCAAGTTTAAGGTGGTAGGCTGGAATCTTAGGTAAATCCGGGATTCTAAGGCCGAGAGCTGATGACGAGTTACCCTTTGGGTGACGAAGTGGTTGATGCCATGCTTCCAAGAAAAGCTTCTAAGCTTCAGGTAACCAGGAACCGTACCCCAAACCGACACAGGTGGTTGGGTAGAGAATACCAAGGCGCTTGAGAGAACTCGGGTGAAGGAACTAGGCAAAATGGCACCGTAACTTCGGGAGAAGGTGCGCCGGTGAGGGTGAAGGACTTGCTCCGTAAGCTCATGCCGGTCGAAGATACCAGGCCGCTGCGACTGTTTATTAAAAACACAGCACTCTGCAAACACGAAAGTGGACGTATAGGGTGTGACGCCTGCCCGGTGCCGGAAGGTTAATTGATGGGGTTAGCTAACGCGAAGCTCTTGATCGAAGCCCCGGTAAACGGCGGCCGTAACTATAACGGTCCTAAGGTAGCGAAATTCCTTGTCGGGTAAGTTCCGACCTGCACGAATGGCGTAACGATGGCGGCGCTGTCTCCACCCGAGACTCAGTGAAATTGAAATCGCTGTGAAGATGCAGTGTATCCGCGGCTAGACGGAAAGACCCCGTGAACCTTTACTATAGCTTTGCACTGGACTTTGAATTTGCTTGTGTAGGATAGGTGGGAGGCTTTGAAGCGTGGACGCCAGTCTGCGTGGAGCCAACCTTGAAATACCACCCTGGCAACTTTGAGGTTCTAACTCAGGTCCGTTATCCGGATCGAGGACAGTGTATGGTGGGTAGTTTGACTGGGGCGGTCTCCTCCTAAAGAGTAACGGAGGAGTACGAAGGTGCGCTCAGACCGGTCGGAAATCGGTCGTAGAGTATAAAGGCAAAAGCGCGCTTGACTGCGAGACAGACACGTCGAGCAGGTACGAAAGTAGGTCTTAGTGATCCGGTGGTTCTGTATGGAAGGGCCATCGCTCAACGGATAAAAGGTACTCCGGGGATAACAGGCTGATACCGCCCAAGAGTTCATATCGACGGCGGTGTTTGGCACCTCGATGTCGGCTCATCACATCCTGGGGCTGAAGCCGGTCCCAAGGGTATGGCTGTTCGCCATTTAAAGTGGTACGCGAGCTGGGTTTAGAACGTCGTGAGACAGTTCGGTCCCTATCTGCCGTGGACGTTTGAGATTTGAGAGGGGCTGCTCCTAGTACGAGAGGACCGGAGTGGACGAACCTCTGGTGTTCCGGTTGTCACGCCAGTGGCATTGCCGGGTAGCTATGTTCGGAATAGATAACCGCTGAAAGCATCTAAGCGGGAAACTAGCCTCAAGATGAGATCTCACTGGAACCTTGAGTTCCCTGAAGGGCCGTCGAAGACTACGACGTTGATAGGTTGGGTGTGTAAGCGCTGTGAGGCGTTGAGCTAACCAATACTAATTGCCCGTGAGGCTTGACCATATAACACCCAAGCAATTTAGTGACTCGAGAGAGCGCCAGATTGCGGTGTGTGAAGACGAAACGAACCGAAAGTTTGCGATTCACAAAGCACCGAGATCTATCACATCCCCATTCGCTGGAGCGTGAACCGAAAGGCACACGAGCTGGCTACCGAATTTCTTGACGACCATAGAGCATTGGAACCACCTGATCCCATCCCGAACTCAGTAGTGAAACGATGCATCGCCGATGGTAGTGTGGGGTTTCCCCATGTGAGAGTAGGTCATCGTCAAGATTAAATTCCGAAACCCCTATCTGCGTATGCAGGTAGGGGTTTTGTTTTGCCTGCGATAAAGCCATCAGCGGAAATCAACCCTTGCCGGGTTTGACGATTGATCAGGTGCGCCAGCCATACAACAAGCCAGGCTTGTTGAAATGGATGGCGCCTACAGTGCCTGGTCCGCTGCTGAGCTGGTCTTTCTACTTATCGGAGGGTGTGTTCGGAGCTCTCCTACATGCCATCGTCCCCTTCGACTGTGCTCATGGAGGTGGTCACATCAGTCGCACTTCGTTGTCCATTGATCTGATAGCTGCGTTCGCCTGGATCGAACTCCGGTTTGCGAAGTACCAATTGAGCGCCAAGCCCATGTTCGGCGCTGTACCTTCCAAACCAACTCATCATCCTCCCTATGTAACACTGCTTGCCGATCATGACTGGCATATCTGCGACTATTTCGAAGCTGTAGTGTCCGGGCCTGAAACTGTAATACACACTGGGGTCTTCTGCTGTTGGCGGGATGGGGCATAGCGGGCGGCTCTGGTCGCCTATATCTTTCGCCTCGGTTTTGCTCACGTTGGTCAGCGCTTGAGTCAGTGCTTTATGTAGGGCGACGTCCAAGGTTTTGTTCGAACCGCTGGTTTCGTCTTTTTGAGTCCTGGGGATAGACAGCTGATAGCGGTAGTTAACCGTTACAGTGGGTGCTATGCCTATCTTCTTCAGAGGGTTCAGCAGGTAGAGGTGATCAACCCCGTAGTAGCTGTTGCGGTAGGCTGCATAAACACGGCCGCGAACTTTTATCCAGTTGACGGCTTGGTCCGCACCTCGATCATTGATAGAAAGCAGAGCGCTTTCAGAGCTCCACTCGGGATCGAAATCACGTCTTGTTCTGGCGAACGTTTCTCCGTTCCGTCGAAACGTTTCTATGAAAGTGAACAAGCCAGTGCCGCCTGAATAGGTCGCTACAACAAGGTCTCTTAATCCATCGCCGTCCAGGTCCATCAGGCTGTACGAGGTATTACCGAACTCGCCGGCACCCTCAACCTTGGACGCATTCAAGGCCTTCCATTCGTCCTTTGTGACACCTTTGGGGATGACTTTGGGGAAGTGTGCGTCGCTCAGGGCGTTCTCGTCATCGTTGACGTTTGAAAATGTAGTAACCCCTTTCTTTATAGAGAGTTCTTTCAGTGTGCGCTCTAGCGGGAACTCTGCATTGGCGTGGCGTTTTCTGTCGATGGTCTGTCGCAGGTCTTCTGATACTTGCTTGTCTAGTTCATCAGGTTGGTAGGTGAGGGCTTCTGTCCATAAGGGTTTCAATGCCTCTAGGCGCCCGTTGTAGCTAAGCGTGAGGCAGGACTTGTCCTCGGCACACTGATCGCGCTGTCTCATCCAGAGGCGCTGGGCTTCTCTCAATTCAGGATGTGCCTGGGGGTTGGCTTCTACCAGCCCTTGGTAAGCCCAGCCCATGTGTGTATCCAGTCGATACAGTTCGGTATCTGCGCAAATCGTCTTTTCAACAGAGGTGGTTGCTTTTGTACAGTCCATTCCCGATGCAAGTGCGTTCTGGATAGACAGCAGGGCGCAAGCGGACAGAATATGGCGTGCCTTGATGTGCACAGTAATAAATCCTTGTATTAATAACGTCAGTGCAGCGCCAGCATGTTTTGGTGGTTTCCGCTCAGGAAACGACGGCAGCGAAGCAAACACCCTGGGGTCAGGTAGACCGGCCAGTGCAGCGGGTCTTTCGCAAGAAACTGATACCCCCTATAGGGCCGCCTCAAGCGCGATTCTGATTGTGTCATGATCGACGCTAAAGCGTGTCCAGGATCCACTGGCTGCTCTTTCGATCATTTTCCTTGTCTATCCGGCATGACATCTGCGCGTTAGTTCTCGCTATGGGGCTCGGAAACGGCTCGCTACCAATCCGCGGCATCGCAAAATCTGCTTTTATGTCAGTAAATTAGGTAATTGCATGCTCGCTCCCTATAAGGGAAAGCTGCAAGTGGCCGATAACTCGATGAGCCCTAAGCGTGCGGCAGGCAACAGTGATCGCAGGTTTGTGAAATATTGCTTGATAGCCTATGGCTGCTAGCTATCATCTGCGCGCCGAAACGGGCAGCGAAGTTGAGCTCGTCCTTGTATTTGCCTTTGGGTTCATCTTCTTACTTGCCTGGAATCTTCGATGCTGGCGTACCACCAAAAAAGCTTTTTGATCGTCGATGATTTCTCGGATTTCCGTAGTTCGGTCAGGTCGATGTTGCGCGAGCTGGGCGTCAAGGATGTAGACACGGCCGACACCGGCGAGGTGGCGCTGCGCATGTGCGCGCAGAAGCGCTACGACTTCATCCTGCAGGACTTTCACCTGGGCGACGGCAAGAAGAATGGCCAGCAGGTGCTTGAAGACCTGATGGTCGACAAGCTGATCAGTCACGAAAGTGTGTTTGTCATGGTCACGGCCGAGACCAGTCAGGCCATGGTGCTCAGTGCCCTGGAGCATGAGCCGGATGCTTACCTGACCAAGCCTTTCAATCGCTCCGGCCTGGCTCAACGGTTGGAGCGACTGGTGCAGCGCAAGACGTTGCTTAAGCCGATCCTGCAAGCCCTTGATCGTGGCAAGCCTGCCGAGGTGTTGGCAGCCTGCGTTGCGCTTTGCAAGCAGGACCCGCGTTATGCGCCATTGTGTCAGCGCTTTCGGGCTGATGCGCTGCGCGACCTTAATCAGCACGAGGCGCTTGAGCGCTTTCTCAATACCATTCTGGCTGAACGGCCGTTGCCTTGGGCTTACGCAGGTCTGGGGCGCTCGCTGATCAAGCGGGGGCAGGTGACGCAGGCCAAGAATGTGTATGAGGCCGGGTTGAAGGCGTTCCCGATGATGCCGGCGCTGTACGACGGGATGGCGGACGTGCTGATCGCCCAGGGTGACCCCAAGCGTGCGCAGAGTGTTCTGGAAGAGGCCGTCCGGTTGTCGCCCCTGGCTGTTCGCCGCCAGTCGTTGCTCGGCAAACTGGCCTTGGCCAACGAAGATTTCGAGAGTGCCTCCAAGGCTTATCGTCAGGCAGTGGCTCAAGGCGCGCAGTCGCGTTTCAAGGACCCGGAGAGCAATCTCGGCCTGGCCCAGGCGCTGATCAGCAAGGGCAGCGAAAAGGGTCTGGATACCCGGACCCGACTCGAGATCAACCAGACGCTCAGCCTGGTGGCCAAGGAAAACATCAATGACCCTGGCCTGCAGATCCGTGCGCGGTTGATGAAGGCCACCAGCCTGCTGCTCAACGATGCCGAAACCGCCGAAAAACTGACTGAACAAGCCATGGCCAGGCTCGATGGCATGGAGCAGTTCATGAGTGCCGAAGCGGCGCTGCTGGTTGCCAAGCAATTGCAGATGCTGGGGCAGGCTGACGCCGGTGCGTCGATGCTGAAGAACTGTGCAGAGATCTACGGTGACGATCCGGCGGTGATGCAGGGCATCGCCAAGTTGACTGACGACCCGAATATCCTCAACTCCGGTAACGCCGCCGCCGACCTTAACCGTCAGGGCGTGCGCAGCTACAAGGCGGGCACGTTGAGCGAGGCGCGGGAGTTGTTCCGGCGCGCGCTGGCCATGCAGCCAAAGAACATCAGTATTGCCTTGAACATGGCGCAGTCGTTGTTGCACGGCGCCGATGCCGGCCTCGATGGGGCGTTGCTGGAAGAATGTCAGGCCGCGTTGAAAATGGTCGGTCTGATGCCTGACAGCGACCCGCGTTTTGCGCGTTACCAGAAGCTGAAAATCAAGGCGTTCGCGAATGAGTGACGGTCAAAAGGGGCTCGACTTTTCGACGGTGATTGCCTCCACCGTGCACGACATGAAAAATTCCCTGGCCTTGCTCATGCAAACCCATGGGCAATGGCTTTCGCGTTTGCCTGACGGGCAGCGGCAAACCCCTGAGCAGCGTGTGATCGAATACGAGTTCGCGCACCTCAATGGCATGCTGGTGCAACTGCTCGGGCTGTATAAGTTGGGCGTCAACCAATTGCCCTTGCAGCCTGATTACCATGAGCTGGATGACTTTATCGAAGCGCAGTTGGCCGTTCACCGGGACGTGTTCGCCAATCGTGGTATCCGCGCGACCTACGAGGTGGACGACTTCAGTCCCCTTGGCTTCTTTGACCGAGGGTTGGTCGACTCGGTGTTGGCCAACATCATCAACAACGCCTTGCGGTACACGCGGGGTGCGCTGCAGGTCAGTGCGCGCGAGGAGGCCGGGCAGTTGGTGCTGTGCATCAACGACGACGGCGAGGGTTACCCGGCGCAAATGATCGAGCGTCAGGCTGATTATGTGCAAGGCATCAATCAGCACAGTGGCAGTACCGGGCTGGGTCTGTATTTCGCTGCACGTATTGCCGAGCTGCATCAGCGCAACGGTGTGCATGGCCGCATCGAAATCAGTAACGGCGGCCCTTTGGGCGGCGGGCTGTTCTCTCTTTACCTGCCTTGAGCTTGTCGCCAGGCGACTCGTTCAATGAGTCGCCTGCTTCCCCCATGACTCTGAATAAGCGTTTGCACAGTGGCGCGCTGCAGGGTTAATGCCTTGCTGTGCGGCTTTTTGCGTGTCTGTGCTTGAAATCCTGAACGGGTGATGCGTATTTTGTACGGGTCGCCGTTCGCGGCTGTATAACAACAAGGATTGAGTCATGACGACCGATGGCCAGAGTTCACTCGCACAGCGATTGACCGGCATTGATGAGATTGAGTGTGTCACTCCGGACCTTAACGGCGTGCCTCGCGGCAAAGTGATGACGGCTGAGGGTTTCCTCGAGGGGCGGCGGTTGCAGATGGCGCGTGGTGTGCTGCTGCAATGCATCATGGGGGGTTATCCGCCTGCCAGGTTTTACGGCAGCGACGACGGCGATCTGGCGTTGGTGGCCGATCCGCAGCACATTCACCCTTTACCCTGGAGCAAACAGCCCAGAGCCTTGGCGATCTGTGACGCCGACGAGTTGAGCGGCGAAAGCTCCGGGCTCTCGACCCGAGGTCAATTGAAGGCGGTGATTGCGCGGTACGCGGCCCGAGGCCCTGGCGCCAGTGGTGGCAACCGAGTTGGAGTTTTTCGTGTTCGCGCCCAACACCGACCCGACCCAGCCGTTTCAGCCGCCGGTGGGCCTGGACGGCCGACGCGAGGCGGGTTATTCGGCGTTCAGTGTCAGTTCCAACAACGGCTTGCGGCCGTTTTTCAGTGAGGTCTACGCGTGCATGGCGGCGCTGGGCTTGCCCCGCGATACCTTCATGCACGAAATGGGCATCAGTCAGTTCGAAATCAATCTGCTGCATGGCGATCCGCTGTTGCTGGCTGACCAGACCTTCCTCTTCAAGCACTTGCTCAAGGAAGTCGCTCTCAAGCATGGGTTGACCGTGGTGTGCATGGCCAAGCCGTTGGCGCATACGCCGGGCAGTTCGATGCATATTCATCAGAGCATTGTCGAGATCGGCAGTGGGCAGAACGTGTTCAGTGACGCGGCGGGTGAGCCGACGCCGACCTTCTTCCATTTCATTGGCGGTCAGCAGGCCTGCATGGCGGATTTCACTGCGTTGTTTGCGCCGAACGTGAATTCCTATCAGCGCTTGTGCCATCCTTATGCGTCGCCGAACAATGCCTGTTGGTCTCACGACAATCGGGCAGCGGGTTTGCGGATTCCGGCCAGTTCGCCCGTGGCGCGGCGGGTCGAGAACCGCTTGCCGGGTGCCGATGCCAACCCTTATCTGGCGATTGCGGCCAGCCTGGCAGCGGGGCTTTACGGGATTGAAAACGAGCTTGAGCCGGGTGCGGCGATTCAAGGCGAGTTTGAAGTACCGGACAGCTTGTCGTTGCCGTGTACCTTGCATGCCGCTCTTGAGCGTCTCAAGCGTAGCCAGTTGGCCAGGGAACTGTTCGGCAAGGAGTTCATCGAAGGCTACATCGCTTCGAAAACCATGGAGTTGACCAGTTTCTTTGACGAAATAACTCCCTGGGAGCGGCGTGTTTTAGCGGCCCAGGCATAACTGACCCGTCGCCATCGGGCTATCGTTGTCGGTAGCCCGGTACTCACTGCAAGGAGCCGCTCGGAACGCCGATGCGCCAAATCTGGAAATCCTTTCGAGCATTGTATTTCGCCTCGCTGATGATGTTGATCGGCTCGGGCCTTTTGAGTACTTACCTGGCGTTGCGCCTGGCGGCAGACCATGTCGATAGTCTGTGGGTCGGTGCATTGATGGCCGCCAACTATTTCGGTCTGGTGTTGGGCGGAAAGATCGGTCACCGACTGATCGCCCGGGTCGGCCACATTCGTGCTTATGCGGCGTGTGCCGGGATTGTCGGGGCGGCCGTGTTGGGTCATGGCCTGGTCGATTGGCTGCCAGCCTGGCTGGTGCTGCGGGTGATCGTAGGCCTGGGGATGATGTGCCAGTACATGGTCATCGAGAGCTGGCTGAACGAGCAGGCCGAGGCCAAGCAACGCGGCCTGGTGTTCAGCGGCTACATGATCGCTTCCTACCTGGGGTTGGTGCTGGGGCAGTTGATTCTGGTCATGCACCCCTCCCTGGGGCTCGAACTGCTGATGCTGGTCGCGCTGTGTTTTGCACTGTGCCTGGTGCCAGTGGCGCTGACCCGACGGATTCACCCGGCGCCTTTGCACCCGGCACCGATGGAGCCGCGCTTCTTCATCAAGCGTGTGCCGCAGTCGCTGAGTACGGTGCTCGGGGCCGGGTTGATTGTCGGTTCCTTTTACGGTTTGGCGCCGTTGTATGCGTCTCAGCAAGGGCTGAGCACCGAGCAGGTCGGCTTGTTCATGGGTAGCTGCATCTTTGCCGGGTTGGTGGTGCAGTGGCCGCTGGGCTGGTTATCGGACCGCTATGATCGCGCACTGCTGATTCGCTGCTTTGCGTTTTCCCTGGCAGTGGCGGCATTGCCGTTGGCGATTCTGCCGCAGGTGCCGCTGGAGGTGCTGTTCGTTGCCGGGTTCCTGTGTTCGCTGGTGCAGTTCTGCCTCTATCCGTTGGCGGTGGCCTTCTCCAACGACCATGTGGAGGGCGACCGTCGGGTCTCGCTGACCGCGATGTTGTTGGTGACTTACGGCGTGGGGGCGAGCATCGGACCGTTGGCGGCGGGGGTGCTGATGAAGTTGTTTGGCAGCCAGATGCTTTACGCGTTTTTCAGCTTCTTTGCGTTGGTGCTGGTCTGGCGCATCCGGCCGAAGGCCGTGACCAATCTGCATCAGGTCGACGATGCGCCACTGCACCATGTGGCCATGCCGGACAGCATGTCCAGCTCTCCACTGGTGGCCGCACTTGATCCGCGTGTCGACGAGCAGGTCGTGCACGATCAGATGCAGGGCCCCCTTAATTCTGATCCTGAGCTTGAGCCTGATCCGCCGGCGAATCCTGAAGAGCCGAAGCCTGAGCGCACGCAAAGCTTCACCGAGGCCAGGCCCTAGAACGAAAAACGGGCAATCCCCCAAAGGGATTGCCCGTTTTCATGTCTGGCTGCCGGTCAGAGATCGTCGTCTTTATCGAAGCGGCGTGCTTCGCGTTGTAGCTGATAGACGAAGCGTTCCACTTGCCGTTGCACCAGGCCGCTCATGTTGTGAAAGCGCACGCCAGCGAAGGTGGTGGAAATTTTTTCTTCGAAGTGCAGGTAACGCAGCTCGACCGGAGCGGTCATGCTGCCAAATGGCAGGGCTGCGATAAAGCGCTCATAGACCTGGCCCAGTTGCAGTCGATCCGAAATGTCGCCCTCGAAGCGCAGCTTGCAGCCCGTAGCCGAGATATCCAGCAGCTTGCCACTGATTGGGGCCTTGAGTTTTTCGCCACTGAGTTCGATGTTCACCAGTTGCGCCAGTTTCAAGGCTGCGCGGAAGGCATTGCGACGCTGGTGGTAGACCACTTCATCGGGCAGGGTGCCACGGTAGCAGCGGCCGCCGTTGGACTCGTCGATGGTCAGTGTTCCGGTGCATTCCCAGGCAATACGCACGCCATCATGAAAGCCTTCAACCCGGAAGGGTTCACCTGCAAGCAGGAAACGTTCACCGTCGCGAGGGATCATTTCGTCCAGGGCGAGCATGTTGCCGTCTCGGTCCACATCGACCAGGTAGCTTTGGAAGCGCTGGCTGCGCTCGTGGAAAGTGATGATCAGGGGATCATGGCTCTCTTGCAGCTGCCGCAGGTTGCCGGCGATTTCCAGAGGCGTGGTAAGCACCTTGGGTGGCTGCGGAGCATCTTCCGCGTTTAAGGCGTTGAACACGGTTTATCAATCTCCAGACAAAATACGACGACACGCAGAAGCCAGCATTTTGCCAGCATGTTTCGCGCCTTGATAGGGCGCGTTCATTGCGGATTTCAAGCCTGACTGAGCGGGCGCGGTTTCGCCATTTTGGCGGTTGAGCCGCGAGCATCATAAAGGGCAGGGGGTTCGCCGCCGGTGAGGATTTTCAGCTGGTTGGCGGTCGTGGCTTGCTGGACCTGGATCGAGCGGCCGTTGAGTTCGTTGGCGATCTTGCAGTCGGTCAGCAGCTGATTGAGTACATCGCTCTGGGACAGCAGTTCGTCGCCAATGCTGGAGTGCTCGGCCAGTTGTTCCAGGCCGGTGCGATCGGTGGGCAGGTTGAGACTCTGGAGAATCTCGCTGCGCTTGCGACCATGCTGCTCCAGCAGAATGATCAATGCCTGTTTTTGCGCCAGAATTTCTTCCAGCAGCGGCATGTCGCGACCATGCAGGGCGAGGGATTCGGTCTGCAACAACTCCAGCAAATGTTGAGCTGGAGCAAAGTCGTCGGTGATCAACTGCAGTAAATTAGTGTCGTGCATGGCTGGCCTTGGGTTTTAAGCGTCCAAAAGCCTGGCGCAGGCCTTTGCCTAGCGCTGGGCTTCGAAGTTGAGCAGTTTGCTGGCTACACGGTTGCTGTCGACTTTATAGCTGCCATCGGCAATCGCTGCTTTCAACTCTGCCACGCGGGCTTTGTCGACGGCAGGTTGATCGCGCAGCTTGTCAGTGACCTTCTGCAACTGTTGAGCCTCATTACTGAGGTGTACCGATTCCCCGCTTTTGACGGTACTGGCCTGTTCGGCCGGGGTATTCAGCGGCGCGGATTTGCCGGTCTCGGCGGTTTCCTTGTTGGCGCTGGTACGCGTACTACCGGTGAGTGTGCTGGGGGCGTTATGCAAACGGCTGAAATCGATGACCATGATGAAAACCTCTGGGTATTTGGACGCTTGCCATGTTTTCGGCCATACCCGGAAAAACTTTAGGCTCATTTATCAGTGAGCGTGCAGGCGTCAGCGGTTGCCCGGTATGCGCCACAGTTTAGGGAACAGTCGAGTGGCGCGCCACTTCTTCACCAACAAAGAGCCCTACATGGCCACTTCCACCTGGCCCGGTGCGATGACCTGGGCCTTGATCACACGCTGCGAGTTGAGGTTTTTCACTCGAATCTGTTCGCTCATCCCTCCATTGGACAGCGCTTCGCCAGGCATCCGCACGCTGAGTGTCCCGCTGCGGGCGGTGATGACGACCTGATCACCCTTGCGTATGACTTCTGCCTGTTCCAGATGGACCAGCGTAATGACCTGATCGGTGACCATTGGTCGGACAAGTTTTTGCCCGATGGCCTGATCGACAGAGGTCAGGTAGCCCTGGTTGATCAGGCTGATATCACGCTCACGCAATGCAACATCCTGGGGCTCGATGATGCCGGCGCGCTTGAGGGGGCGCGTGGTCGTGACAATCTCCCGAAACAGGCGGACTTGAGCGGGCACGAAGACTGTCCAGGGTGAGGCGCCGTCGCAACGAACCCTCACGGTTACCCGTCCCAATGGCCTGGCCGGACTCTCCAGGGTGGCTGTCAATTCCTTGTCGCAAAGTGGCATGCGCAGGCGCGGGTCGAGCTGGTTGACTTCGATTTCGTAGCGGCCCTCGGTTTGACTGGTGGCCAGATAGTCCTCTACGGTGAATTCAAGAAAGCCCTGAGTGACGCCGATAAGTAGATCAGGCAAGGTAACCGAGTCAGCAAGGGCAGGGCTGCCAGCGTTGAAAAGGCAGACGGCTGATACTGCGCACAGCCATTTGCGGCAGGTGGATGTCAGGCGTCGGGAAAATGTCGTTTTTGCGTTCATGACAGTTAAAAAGCAAGCCCCGTGCCGTTTAGCAATGAATGTGCGTCGGAACTTAGGTGTTGGTGTAGGAGTCTGGGCATGGCTGGTGTAATGGATTCGGTAAACCAGCGCACGCAACTGGTAGGGCAGAATCGCCTGGAGCTGTTGTTGTTCCGTCTCGACGGCCAGCAGCTTTACGGGATCAACGTGTTCAAGGTACGCGAGGTGCTGCAATGCCCCAAGCTGACCGTGATGCCCAAATCCAGTCCTGTCGTGTGCGGTGTGGCGAATATTCGTGGGGCGACCATTCCGATTCTCGATCTGGCGATGGCGACCGGGTCCGGCGGTTTGCAGGACCAAAGCAATCCCTTCGTGATCATCACGGAGTACAACACCAAGACTCAGGGTTTTCTGGTTCGGTCGGTCGAGCGCATCGTCAACATGAACTGGGAAGAGATCCATCCGCCGCCCAAGGGCACCGGACGCGATCACTACCTGACGGCTGTGACTCGAGTGGACAATCAGTTAGTCGAAATCATCGACGTTGAAAAGATACTGGCGGAAGTGGCGCCCACTTCGGAAGCGATTTCGGTCGGCGTAGTGGATGTCGAGACGCAGAACAAAGCGGTTTCCCTGCGGGTGCTGACGGTCGATGACTCGTCGGTGGCGCGCAAGCAGGTCACGCGTTGCCTGCAAACGGTGGGTGTGGATGTTGTTGCGTTGAACGACGGTCGGCAAGCGCTGGATTACCTGCGCAAGCTGGTCGACGAGGGCAAGAAGCCGGAAGAGGAATTCTTGATGATGATCTCCGACATCGAAATGCCCGAAATGGATGGTTACACCCTCACGGCCGAGATCCGCAACGACCCACGCATGCAAAAGCTCCATATCATCCTGCATACTTCGTTGTCGGGTGTGTTCAATCAGGCGATGGTGAAGAAGGTCGGTGCCGATGACTTCCTTGCCAAATTCCGTCCTGATGACCTGGCATCCCGGGTAGTCGCCCGGATCAAAGCAGCAGACAACAGCTAAAGGGCCTTTGCCCTTGGCGGTCAATACGATTTAAGAGGCGGCATCTTTGTCTACGGGTAATTTGGATTTCGAACAGTTCCGGGTGTTTCTGGAAAAAGCCTGTGGCATTTTGCTCGGTGAAAACAAGCAGTATCTGGTGTCGAGCCGTCTCAACAAACTGATGGAACAGCAAGGCATCAAATCGTTGGGTGAGTTGGTTCAGCGCATCCAGACCCAGCCGCGCAGTGGTTTGCGCGAGATGGTTGTGGACGCGATGACGACCAACGAAACCCTGTGGTTTCGTGATACCTATCCGTTTGAAGTGCTCAAGAACAAGGTGCTGCCCGAAGCGATCAAGGCCAGCCCTGGCCAGCGTTTGCGGATCTGGTCGGCGGCGTGTTCGTCGGGGCAGGAACCATATTCGCTGTCGATGTCGATCGACGAGTTCGAGCGCGTCAACATGGGTCAGCTGAAAATGGGTGTGCAGATCGTTGCCACCGATTTGTCCGGCACGATGTTGAACAACTGCAAGACCGGCGAGTACGACAGCCTGGCCATCGGTCGCGGTTTGTCGTCGGAGCGCTTGCAGCGTTACTTCGACCCGAAAGGGCCGGGGCGCTGGGCGGTGAAGGCGCCGATCAAGAGCCGCGTCGAGTTTCGCTCGTTCAACCTGCTGGACAGCTACGCCAGCCTGGGCAAGTTCGACATCGTGTTTTGCCGCAACGTGCTGATCTACTTCTCCGCCGAGGTGAAGAAAGACATCCTGATGCGCATCCACAGCACGCTCAAGCCGGGTGGCTATCTGTTCCTTGGTGCTTCCGAGGCGCTGAACGGTTTGCCGGATCACTACCAGATGGTGCAATGCAGCCCTGGGATCATCTATCAGGCGAAGTGATTCGCCGATAACGGGTGTTGCATGAAAACGGGAGTCCTCAGGGGCTCCCGTTTTTTTTGCCTGCAAGATCACCACGCTTTGGTAGGCGCCGAGCTGGCTCCAAGAGCTGTCATTGCCAGGGAGAGGCGGCAGAAAAGCGGCAGGCGACGGAAAACGGTTGCCGCTTTTCTGGCATTGCCGCGTTGCCGCTGCCCGCAAAGCCCCGGTTTATGGGGTTTTAAAAACTGGCACGCCACTTGCTATGTTCAGGTTACGAAAAATCAGGTCACCCGAAGGTTTCCGACATGAGCATCAGCTTCGATAAAGCGCTCGGTATCCATGAAAAGGCATTGGGCTTTCGCGCACAGCGCGCCGAAGTCCTGGCCAACAACATCACCAACGCCGACACCCCGAACTATAAGGCTCGGGATCTGGACTTCTCGGCTGTGCTGGCCGCACAGAACGACAAGCACAAGAACGGCACTATCGCTTTGAACATGACCAATAACCGTCATATCGAAGCGCAAGGCCTGGGCAATGGTGACGAGTCGTTGATGTATCGCACGCCGATGCAGCCGTCGATCGACCAGAACACCGTGGACGCCCAACTGGAACAGTCCAACTACGCGGAAAACGCAGTGGGCTTCCAGGCCAGCTTCACGCTGCTCAACAGCAAATTCAAAGGGCTGGTTTCAGCCCTGCGCGGGGAGTAATTCATGTCTCTATCCAGTGTTTTCAATATTGCCGGTAGTGGCATGAGTGCCCAGACCACTCGCTTGAACACCGTCGCCAGTAACATCGCCAACGCCGAGACCGTCTCTTCGAGCATCGATCAGACCTATCGCGCCCGTCACCCGGTGTTCGCCACCATGTTCCAGGGCGGCCAAAGCGGCGGCAGCAATTCGCTGTTCCAGAACCAGGACGCCGCCGGCCAGGGCGTGCAGGTGCTGGGCGTGGTCGAAGACCAGAGCAACCTTGAAGCGCGCTACGAGCCGAACCATCCGGCCGCCGACGCCAAGGGCTACGTCTACTACCCGAACGTCAACGTGGTCGAAGAAATGGCCGACATGATTTCCGCCAGTCGTTCTTTCCAGACGAACGCGGAAATGATGAACACCGCCAAAACCATGATGCAGAAGGTCCTGACCCTCGGTCAGTGATAAGGGGCGACTCAGATGAGTATTACCGATACCACCACCGCGCCGAGTCTCAAGGACATTCTGGCGGCTTCTTCGCAGAAGACGCCGGCCACCACCAGCGCTGACGGCCTGGCTGCGGCCACCAACAGCAAGACCGGTAGCAAGTCGCTGGGCAAGGACTCGTTCCTGCAACTGCTGGTGACCCAGCTGAAAAACCAGAACCCGCTCGATCCGCAGGACAACAGTGCATTCGTTGCACAGTTGGCGCAGTTCAGCAGCCTGGAAGGCATCACGACCCTGAACACCTCGGTGAACTCGATCTCCGGCTCGTTCAAGTCGTCGCAGGCCCTTGCAGGCCTCGTCGCTGGTTGGTCGCTCGGTGATTGCCCAGACCGACAAGGCCCAGGTCGATCCGAACAAGAGCCTCACCGGTTCGATCTCGGTGCCGAGCTCGGTGGCCAGCGTCACGGTGAAAATCACCGACAAGGACGGCAAGACCGTCAAGACCATCGATCTGGGCAGTCAGAAGGCCGGTTCCGCCAGTTTCGTCTGGGACGGTACCGATTCGGCCGGCGTCAAGGTTCAGCCGGGCACGTACACCTTCGCGGCGAACAGCAAGATCGATGACAAAAATACCTCGCTGGTGACCTACCTGCCGGCAACAGTCAATAGTGTGACGATGAGTCAGAACGGGGGGGAGATGATGCTCAACCTCGCAGGCCTGGGCCCTATTGCCCTGTCCAAAGTTCAAACCATTGGTATATAGAGCCGGCTAACGCGGCAACAAGGAGTGGATTATGTCTTTCAATATCGGCCTTAGCGGTCTCTATGCAGCCAACAAACAGCTGGACGTGACCGGCAACAACATCGCCAACGTCGCGACCACCGGTTTCAAATCGTCCCGCGCAGAATTCGAAGATGTTTACTCGGCGACCAAGCTGGGTACTGGCAGCAAGACCATTGGTAATGGTGTGCGCCTGGCCAACGTTTCCCAGCAGTTCACGCAGGGCGACGTCAACAACACCGGTAACGTACTGGACATGGGTATCCAGGGTTCGGGCTTCTTTGTGTTGAGCGACAACGGCTCGCTGACCTTCACCCGTGCCGGTACCTTCAAGGTCGACAAGGATGGCTTCATCACCAACAGTGCGGGCACCGCTCGCCTGCAAGGTTACGGTGTGGATGCCAGCGGCAAGATCATGAACGGTGTTCTCAGCGACCTGAAAATCGATCAGTCGAACCTGGCGCCGAAGACCACCAGCGCGATCTCGGCCAGCATCAACCTGAGCTCGACGGAGCCAGACATCGATCCGGTTGCCACGCCGTTCGATCCGAGCAAGCTCGCGACTTACACCGATATGTTCAGCACCCCGGTTTTTGACAGCCAGGGCAACGAGCACAGAATGGACCAGTATGTGGTCAAGACCGGTGCAAACAGCTGGCAGACCTACACGCTGGTTGATGGCCGTAACCCCAATGGTAGTGCTTATACGCCTGCGGTCGCTGCCATCCCGGGGCCTCCGGTCATTCCTGCGGTACCAAGCAACCAGGCACCGATGACAATGACCTTCGGTTCCGATGGCAAGCTGCTGGGGATCGCGCCTCCGGTGCCGGCAACTGGCTCCCCGTTCACTGTCGCCAACAACTCCATCGTCATGGGGCCAGGTGTCTGGACGCCGGGTACAGTCACCAACGGTGTCTGGAAGGCCAACGGCGCGGCAGGCAATGCCACGGGCGTGAGCAACGACCTGACCAAAACCACTCAGTTCAACACCGACACCAACCGTACGACCGCGACCCAGGACGGTTATGCCACTGGCCAGATCACCAACCTGACCATCGACGGCACCGGTACGCTGTTCGCCAACTTCAGCAACAGCAAATCCAAGGCGATCGGTCAGATCTCCCTGGCTAGCTTCACCAACGAGCAAGGCCTGCAACCGGCGGGCGGCACCAACTGGAAGCAAACCTACGATTCCGGTTTTGCGGCGTACGACACCCCGCAAACCGGCACCCTGGGTTCGATCAAGTCCAACTCCCTGGAAGACTCCAACGTCAACCTGACCAACGAGCTGGTCGACCTGATCAAGGGGCAGAGTAACTACCAGGCCAACGCCAAGACTATCTCCACTCAAAGCACCATCATGCAGACCATCATTCAGATGGCCTGATGTTGGCTGGCGGGTAGCGATACACAAAGAGCCCCTCGAAAGAGGGGTTTTTTGTGGCCGGGATTTAGGGCAATTAATCGGTTTTGGTTGTCTGTGCTGACGCCATCGCGAGCAAGCTCGCTCCCACAGTTGATCGTAATTCTCTGACCGATCTCGGTCACCTGTGGGAGCGAGCTTGCTCGCGATGAGGCCTGAACGGCCACCGCTATTCCTCCAGACAAAAGAAAACCCCCGACAATCCAGAGGACCGGTCGGGGGTTTTCGAGCAAGCGCCTTGCGGCGCCTGCCAGCTCAGCTTATTGGCAAGCTTCGCAATCCGGCTCGTCGATGGCGCAGGCCTTCGGCACTGGCGCAGGACCGGCTGGAGCAGCCAGGACCGAGTCGTCACCGTGGTTGCCGCCGCTGGAAACAGCGTTCAGCTTGCCGGTGTTGATGGTCGACTTCTCGGTGCTGGTCGCGGCCAGAGCGCGGAGGTAGTAAGTGGTTTTCAGGCCACGGTACCAAGCCATGCGGTAGGTTACGTCGAGCTTCTTGCCCGATGCGCCGGCGATGTACAGGTTCAGCGACTGAGCCTGGTCGATCCACTTCTGACGACGGCTGGCCGCGTCAACGATCCACTTGGTGTCCACTTCGAATGCGGTCGCGTAGAGCTCTTTGAGTTCTTGCGGGATGCGTTCGATCTGCTGCACGGAACCGTCGTAGTACTTCAGATCGTTGATCATGACCGAGTCCCACAGGCCGCGAGCCTTGAGGTCGCGAACCAGGTACGGGTTGATCACGGTGAATTCGCCCGACAGGTTCGATTTCACGTAGAGGTTCTGATAGGTCGGTTCGATCGACTGCGATACGCCAGTAATGTTGGCGATGGTCGCGGTTGGTGCGATGGCCATGATGTTGGAGTTACGAATACCTTTCTGTACGCGAGCACGAACCGGTGCCCAGTCCAGGGTTTCGTTCAGGTCAACGTCGATGTACTGCTGGCCACGTTGCTCGATCAGGATCTGTTGCGAATCCAGCGGCAGGATGCCTTTGGACCACAGCGAACCCTGGAACGTCTCGTAAGCGCCACGCTCGTCAGCCAGGTCGCAGGACGCCTGGATCGCGTAGTAGCTGACCGCTTCCATCGACTTGTCGGCGAACTCGACGGCAGCGTCGGAACCGTAAGGAATGTGCTGCAGGTACAGCGCGTCCTGGAAGCCCATGATGCCCAGGCCGACCGGACGGTGCTTGAAGTTGGAGTTCTTCGCTTGCGGCACCGAGTAGTAGTTGATGTCGATCACGTTATCGAGCATGCGCACGGCGGTGTTGACGGTGCGTGCAAGCTTCACGGTGTCCAGCTTGCCGTTGACGATGTGGTTCGGCAGGTTGATCGAGCCCAGGTTGCAAACGGCGATCTCGTCCTTGTTGGTGTTCAAGGTGATCTCGGTGCACAGGTTCGAGCTGTGAACCACGCCCACGTGCTGCTGCGGGCTGCGCAGGTTGCACGGGTCTTTGAAGGTCAGCCATGGGTGGCCGGTTTCAAACAACATGGACAGCATTTTGCGCCACAGGTCTTTGGCCTGGATGGTCTTGAACAGCTTGACCTTGCCCGGGTACTCGGTCAGGGCTTCGTAGTACTCGTAACGCTCTTCGAAGGCCTTGCCGGTCAGGTCGTGCAGGTCCGGTACTTCGGATGGCGAGAACAGGGTCCACTTGCCGTCATCGAAGACGCGCTTCATGAACAGGTCAGGGATCCAGTTGGCGGTGTTCATGTCGTGGGTACGACGACGGTCATCACCGGTGTTCTTGCGCAGCTCGATGAACTCTTCGATGTCCATGTGCCAGGTTTCCAGGTAGGCACATACAGCGCCTTTGCGCTTGCCACCCTGGTTAACGGCAACGGCGGTGTCGTTCACGACTTTCAGGAACGGAACAACGCCCTGGGATTTGCCGTTGGTGCCCTTGATGTACGAACCCAGTGCACGAACCGGCGTCCAGTCGTTGCCCAGGCCACCGGCGAATTTCGACAGCATGGCGTTGTCGTGGATCGCGTGGTAGATACCCGACAGGTCATCCGGGACGGTGGTCAGGTAGCAGCTGGAAAGCTGTGGACGCAGGGTACCGGCGTTGAACAGGGTAGGGGTCGAGGACATGTAGTCGAAGGACGACAACAGGTTGTAGAACTCGATCGCACGGTCTTCCTTGTTCTTCTCCTCGATCGCAAGACCCATGGCCACGCGCATGAAGAAGATCTGCGGCAGTTCGAAGCGCACGCCATCCTTGTGGATAAAGTAACGGTCGTACAGGGTTTGCAGGCCCAGGTAGGTGAACTGTTGGTCGCGCTCGTGGTTGATCGCCTTGCCGAGTTTCTCAAGGTCGAAATCAGCCAGTACCGGGTTCAGCAATTCGAACTGGATACCCTTGGCGATGTACGAAGGCAAGGCCTTGGCGTACAGGTCGGCCATTTCGTGGTGGGTCGCGCTTTCAGCGACTTCCAGGAAGCTCAGGCCTTCGGCGCGCAGCGTGTCCATCAACAGGCGGGCAGTCACGAACGAGTAGTTCGGCTCGCGCTCGACCAGCGTACGGGCGGTCATGACCAGGGCGGTGTTGACGTCTTTCAGTGCCACGCCGTCGTAGAGGTTTTTCAGGGTTTCGCGCTGAATCAGGTCGCCATCGACTTCTGCCAGGCCTTCGCAGGCCTCGGTCACGATGGTGTTCAGGCGGCCCATGTCCAGCGGCGCCAGGCTGCCGTCGGCACGAGCGATGCGGATCGACGGGTGAGCGTTTACCGCTTCCTCGGCAGGGGCGCGGGTGGCGCGTTCCTTGGAGCGACCGTCACGGTAGATCACGTAGTCGCGAGCCACTTTCTGCTCGCCGGCACGCATCAGGGCCAGTTCGACCTGGTCCTGGATTTCTTCGATGTGGATGGTGCCGCCCGATGGCATGCGACGCTTGAAGGTCGCGGTGACTTGTTCGGTCAGGCGGGCAACGGTGTCGTGGATTCGCGACGAAGCGGCAGCGGTGCCGCCTTCAACTGCGAGAAACGCTTTGGTGATGGCGACGGTGATTTTGTCATCGGTGTAAGGAACGACAGTGCCGTTACGCTTGATCACACGCAATTGGCCAGGCGCGGTAGCCGACAGATCCGAATTCGAATCAGCAGCTTGCTGCGCGGTGCCCTGCGGGTTCTCGCGAGTTGTGTCGGTTTGCATGGGTGTCTCCACGTTCTCTATGTTTGATTGGGCACCATCACGGTGCCCACCGTTCCGTCCTGAAGCACTACAGCCAGCAAGCGCCGGGCATAACGACCTCGGGACAGTTTCAGGAAGGGGCGCTTGCGCCGCTTCCCTGCCGAAGTCTTTGGTTTCAGGCCGTGAGCCTGAAACCGAATTTCTGGTGGGTGACAGTTTTCGACTGCAACACCCGTACCGTTTTCACTTCCTGGTGAAGGAAAACAGCAGCCATCCGCGCACGCGGTTTGGTCTTCTAAAAAAGAGTTTGGTTCAACCGAACAGGAGCAAGAAAAGCGCTTGAATTTCTTGTCTGATTTGTGTTTGGTTCTTGGCGTAAAACCCTACATGTAGGGTTTTTTTGTCGCCGGGCTACAAGATAATGCGTTTTAGGGGGCGATTGCAACGTGCTACCTGTGGATAAAGCTGTGCGTAATTTGTGTATGAAACTCGCAAACATCGTGTAGGCCACGACCCTGCTGGATCGGACCGCTTGTCACAGTTTTTTGCTCTCGAATTTAGCCGGAAGCGGATTTTTGCGGGCGCGAACCCTATCACAAAAATGGCCGGTTACCGAGCGCATTTACTGGCTTGTGTTCGCAAGGGGGGCCGTTGCTACAATCGGCTTCCTTTACGCTGTCTTATCCGCCCCGATCATGACAAAAAACGGGTGGACCCTTCCTTAATAGAAATATTGGCAAGCAGAGGTCACCCGTGGAGCAAGAAGCCTGGCAGGTATTGATCGTCGAGGATGACCAGCGTCTGGCTGAGTTGACCCGCGAATACCTGGAGAGCAACGGCCTGAGCGTGACCATCGAGGGCAATGGTGCGCTGGCGGCGGCGCGGATTATTGCCGAGCAGCCGGACCTGGTGATCCTCGACTTGATGCTTCCCGGCGAAGACGGCCTGAGCATTTGCCGCAAGGTGCGCGACCGCTACGACGGACCGATCCTGATGCTCACCGCCCGTACTGACGACAGCGACCAGATCCTTGGCCTGGACCTGGGCGCCGACGATTACGTCTGCAAACCGGTGCGCCCGCGCTTGCTGCTGGCGCGGATCCAGGCGTTGCTGCGCCGCAGCGAGAGCCCTGAGCCGGTGGCGCCGGAAAAGCTGCGGCGTTTGCAGTTCGGCCCCTTGGTGGTGGACAACGCCCTGCGCGAAGCCTGGCTGCAGGACAACGGTATCGAGCTGACCAGCGCCGAGTTCGACCTGCTGTGGCTGCTGGTGGCCAATGCCGGGCGAATCTTGTCGCGCGAAGAGATCTTCACCGCACTGCGGGGCATCGGTTACGACGGCCAGGATCGCTCGATTGATGTGCGCATTTCGCGCATCCGGCCGAAGATTGGCGATGACCCGATTCACCCGCGGCTGATCAAGACCATTCGCAGCAAAGGCTATTTGTTCGTCCCCGAGGCCTGTGTAGATCAGGCACTGTGAACTCGATCTTCCTGCGCATTTATGGCGGCATGTGCGCGGCGCTGATTCTGGTGGCGGTGCTTGGGGTGCTGGCCTTGCAGGTGCTCAACCAGGTGCGCAGCGAGCAATACCGCGAGCGGCTGGCCCATGGCACGTTTTCGTTGATGGCCGACAACCTGCAACCGATGAGCGACATCGAGCGTCGCCGGGCATTGGCGGTGTGGGAGCGGCTGCTGGGTATTCCGCTGGCGTTGCAGACGTTCAGCCAGACCGGCCTGGACCTCGGCCAGCGCAACCGCGTACAGCGCGGCCAGGCGCTGGTCGAACAGACCGGCCCACACGCGGCAAAGGTTTACCGCTTGGTCAGCGACAAAGAGCAATTGGTGCTGACCGGCGAGGTGCAGCAAATCAGCGAGCAACTGGCGCGAGCAACCATCTACCTGCTGGCCGATGAACTGGTGCGCTACCCGGTGGCCGAGCAGCCGCAACGGTTGGCGGCGCTCAAGCAGGCGAAGGGGTTCGGCTTCGACATGACGCTGGTCACCCTCGAACAGGCCGACATGGACGAAGACCAGAGCCGTCGGGTGGCCGAGGGCGACACCGTCATGGCGCTGGGCAAGGGCGGTGATTCGATTCGGGTGCTCGCCGGCATGGTTGGCACACCCTGGGTGCTGGAAATCGGCCCGCTGTATCAGATGAATCCCTATCCGCCCGAGTGGCTGGTGTCGATTGCCGCGTTGGGTTTGAGCCTGATCGGCTTGATCGTTTATCTGCTGGTGCGCCAACTGGAGCGCCGCTTGCGCGGGCTTGAAGCGGCGGCCACGCGCATCGCCAAGGGTAGCCTGGAAACCCGCGTGCCGGCACGCGGCGCCGATTCCATCGGGCGGCTGGCGGCGGCGTTCAACGGCATGGCCGAGCACTTGCAGCAGTTGCTGGCGATTCAGCGCGAACTGGTGCGGGCGGTGTCCCACGAGCTGCGCACGCCGGTGGCGCGCTTGCGCTTTGGCCTGGAGATGATCGGCACAGCGAGTACGCCCCAGGCGCGGGAGAAATACCTGGCGGGCATGGATCACGACATCCAGGACCTCGACGGGCTGGTGGATGAAATGCTCACTTACGCGCGACTGGAGCAGGGCTCACCGGCGCTGAATTTTCAACGGGTCGACCTGGACGCCTTGCTCGATCAGGTGATCGGCGAGTTGGCGCCGTTACGCGCCGACGTCACGGTGCAACGCGGGTTGTGCCTGTCGGCTGCCGATTGCGATGACGCGTGGGTCGAGGCCGAGCCGCGTTATCTGCACCGGGCGCTGCAAAATCTGGTGGGTAACGCCATGCGCCACGCGCAGTCGCAGGTGTGCGTCAGTTATCAGGTGGGTCAGCAGCGCTGTCGCGTGGACGTCGAAGACGATGGCCCCGGTGTGCCGGAACAGGCCCTGGGAGAAGATCTTCACGCCGTTCCTGCGCCTCGATGACAGCCGAACCCGCGCCTCGGGTGGGCATGGGCTGGGGCTGTCGATTGTGCGGCGGATCATTCACTGGCATGGCGGCCGGGCGTTGATCGGCAAGAGCAAGACCCTGGGCGGGGCCTGTTTCAGCCTGAGCTGGCCGCGCAATCAAGAGAAGGATTGAGAGGGTTGTCAGGTGCTGAAAGTCTTCAGGCCTTGATGCTGACCAGGCTCAGCAACTGCCCGTCGTGCACCGAAAATTGCGCGTCCAGCTCACTGCCGTGGCGCCATTCGCTGGACAGATCGGTCAGCAGGCGAAGGCGCACATGGCCGCTTTCGTTCCATTCCAGCACTTCGGCGTGTTCGAAGTAAAAACGCTGTTGGACGATGGGGTAGAGCGCTTTGAACAGGCTTTCTTTCACCGAAAAGGTCAGGGTCACCCACAGTGCGATTTGCTCTGGGGCACCCGCGGCCATGCGCTGGAGTTCGGCGGCGGTGAGGATTTCCCCGGCCAGGCGTTCGGCGCGCTCGGCGCTCAGCAGGTTTTCCAGGTCCATGCCCAGGCCGCGCCAGTGGTCCTTGCGCGCCACAATGGCTGCGGCATGGCCGGTGCTGTGGGTGATCGAACCGCAGATATGTGCCGGCCACACCGGCGCACGATCCTCGCCAATGGCCGGGATGTAATTCAGCTGTTCCAATTGTTGCAAGGCTGCGCGGGCGCAGACGCGACCGGCGAGAAACTCGGCCTGACGCTTGGCCACCGAGCGCTGGATACTCGCCGGCCGTTCGACCGCGCTGCGCTGGAAGTCGTCGATTGCCAGGTGTGACGGGTTGAAACGGGTGCTGAGCAACACCGTGCCGGGCAGCGCAAATGGCAGCGGCCAATGGGCGTCGAGCGGGGTGCAGCAGGTGGGGAGTGTGGGCAGTGGATTCATGCGGGGCATTTTGCCGGGTTGGGTTGATGCTGGGTAGTGCTCACAACAAGAACCCAGGTTGAAAGAGAACCTGTGGCGAGGGAGCTTGCTCCCGCTCGGCTGCGAAGCAGTCGTAAATCCTGCAGTCGCGGTGCATCTGACGAACCGCGTGGGCAGGTATTGGGGCTGCTACGCAGCCCAGCGGGAGCAAGCTCCCTCGCCACAAAGGTGACTGACCAACCCAGGTTTCTGGTGTCAACCAAAGATCTTCTTGAAGAACGCCTGCATGTCCGCCCATGAGCTGTCGTCGGCGGCCTTGTTGTAGCCGATGTCCGGCCCGCCGTGTTCGCCGTGGCTCAAACGGTCGGCGTCGGGGTTGCTGAAGCCGTGCTTGGCGCCTTCCAGGCTGACGAAGCGATAGTCGGCCCCGGCCTTGTCCATCTCGGCCTTGAACGCCGCGACCTGATCAGGGGTGACCATGCTGTCCTGGGCGCCGTGTTCCACCAGCACCCTGGCCTTGACGCTGCCCGCTGTCGCCGGGGCGTTGGTCACCAGCGCGCCGTGGAAACTCACCACGCCCGCCAGTGGCACACCCTGGCGCGCCGCGTCGAGGACGATCTTGCCGCCGAAGCAGTAGCCGATGGCGGCCAGTTTGTTCGGGTCGGTCTGGGGTTGTTTTTTCAGCAGATCGAGCCCGGCGGTGAAACGTGCATTGGCAGCCGCGCTGTCCTTCAGGGCTGCCTGCATGAACGCCATGGCGTCAGCCGGGTGTTCAGTGTTCTTGCCGTCGCCATACATGTCGATGGCCAGTGCGCTGTAGCCCAGTGCGGCGAGGTCGCGGGCGCGGCGCTTGGCGTAGTCGTTCAGCCCCCACCATTCATGCACCACTACCACGCCGGGGCGGGCGCCCTTGAGGCTGTCGTCGTAGGCGTAGTAGCCGATCAGCTGTGTCCCGTCGGGGCTTTGGTAGGGGATTTCCTGGGTCTTGATCGCGGCCTGAGTCAGGCCGCTCAGGGTCAGTAATGCCAAGGCAAGGAATACACGCATGGTCAGTTCTCCATTAAAAGACGTCCGCTGATCCTAGACGATTTGATTCAGGTCAGGTTCAGAGAGTGTTCAGGGGGAGTTCAGGGGTTGGTCGGTAAGCTCTTCCCATACCCCAAAGCGCACAAAGCATGAGGAAGACCCCTATGACTGCATTCAAAAAACTGATGCTGGCCGTGACCGTTCTCGGTGCCAGCGCTGCGGCCCAGGCGGCCGACAGCAACTTCGCCAGCCTGACGTTCGGCCAGACCAGCGACAAGGTGAAAAAATCCAATTCGCTCAACAGCAACCTCGATCATCCGAACGCCGACGGTGTGATTGGCAAGGACAATACCTGGGGCCTGCGCCTCGGGCGGCAAAACGATGAGGCGCGCTACTACGCCACGTATGACAATGTGTCCGGCAGCCACAATGGCATCAAGTTGCGCCAGGAAAACCTGCTGGGCAGTTATGATCTGTTCCTGCCCGTGACCAGCAGCACCAAGCTGTTCGGCGGCGGCACGGCCGGCCTGACCAAGCTGACCCAGGACTCGCCGGGCTACAGCCGCGACAGCGACATCGGGTATGCGCTCGGCGTACAGGCCGGCGTGTTGCAGCAAGTTTCGCAGAACACCTCGGTTGAACTGGGTTACCGTTACCTGCGCAGCAATGCCAGCACTGAAATGAGTCAGCGTGGCGTCGGCAAGCAGGGCTCACTGGACCTGACCAGCAGTGCTCAAACTTACGTGTCGGCCAACTACGCTTTTTAAGCGCGCGTTCAGAGTCGGCCCGCGCCGGATCAGCCTTGGGGCGATCCGGCGTCGTCGTGTTAGTCATCAGGGCACTGACGGTGCCCGTGGAGGCGTTGCCTTGCCTGGGAGAGCGTTATGAAACTGCTGGTCGTCGAAGATGAAGCGCTGCTGCGCCATCACCTGCAAACCCGTCTCACTGACAGCGGCCATGTGGTCGAAGCCGTGGCCAATGCCGAGGAGGCGTTGTATCAGGTCGGGCAGTTCAACCATGACCTGGCGGTGATCGATCTCGGTCTGCCGGGCATGGGCGGGCTGGAACTGATCCGCGCGTTGCGCACCCAGGGCAAGAGCTTTCCGATCCTGATCCTGACCGCGCGCGGCAACTGGCAGGACAAGGTCGAAGGCCTGGCCGCCGGTGCCGACGACTACGTGGTCAAACCGTTTCAGTTCGAAGAGCTCGATGCGCGCCTCAATGCGTTGCTGCGCCGCTCCAGCGGTTTTACCCAGTCGACCATCATTGCCGGGCCGTTGCTGCTGGACCTCAACCGCAAGCAGGCGTCTCTCGACGAGCAGCCTCTGGCGCTGACCGCGTACGAGTACCGAATCCTCGAGTACCTGATGCGGCATCACCAGCAAGTGGTGGCCAAGGATCGCCTGATGGAGCAGCTCTACCCCGATGACGACGAGCGCGATCCGAATGTGATCGAGGTGCTGGTCGGCCGCCTGCGGCGCAAGCTCGAAGGGCCGGCCGGTTTCAAGCCGATTGAAACCGTGCGTGGCCTGGGCTACTTGTTCAACGAGCGCTGCCGGTGATTCGTTCTCTGCGTGTGCGGTTGATGCTCGCTGCCACCACCCTGGCGGTGCTGTTCATGCTGGCGTTGTTGCCAGCCATGCAGGGCGCGTTCAGCCTGGCGCTGCAAGATTCGATCGAGCAGCGCCTGGCCCTCGGACGTGACCACGCTGATCTCCGCGGCGCGGGTCGAAAACAACCGGTTGCAGATGCCGACACAGTTGCCGGATGAGCGCTTCAACCTCACCGACAGTCGGCTGCTGGGCTACATCTATGACCGCGAAGGGCATCTGGTCTGGCGTTCACGGGCGACCCGGGACGAGGACATCAACTACACGCCACGCTACGACGGACGCGGCAATGAGTTCGCCCGCATCCGTGCGGCCAACGGGCAGGAATTCTTCGTCTATGACGTGGAGGTCAAGCTGCTGGGCGGCAAGAGTGCGGCGTTCAGTATCGTGGCGCTGCAACCGGTGCGTGAGTACCAGCAGACCCTGGAAGGCCTGCGGGAGAATCTGTATCTGGGGTTCGGCGCCGCGTTGCTGGTGTTGCTCTCGCTGCTGTGGATCGGCCTGACCTGGGGCTTGCAGGCGCTGCGCCGCTTGAGCCAGGAACTGGACCAGATCGAAAGTGGTGCCCGTGAAAGCCTCAGTGAAGAACACCCCCGCGAACTGCTGCGCCTGACCGGCTCGTTGAACCGTTTGCTGCGCAGCGAGCGGGAGCAGCGCAGCCGTTACCGCGACTCGCTGGATGACTTGGCCCATAGCCTGAAAACCCCGTTGGCGGTGCTGCAAGGGGTCAGTGAAGACATGGCCCGACGCCCGCAGGATCGGGATCAGGCCTGGGTGTTGCAAAGTCAGATCGAGCGCATGAGCCAGCAAATCAGCTACCAGTTGCAGCGTGCCAGCTTGCGTAAAAGCGGTCTGGTGCGCCATCAGGTGCGCTTGCGTCCGGTGCTGCAAAGCCTGTGCGACACGCTGGACAAGGTCTATCGCGATAAAGCGGTGCGCGTTTCGTTCGACTTGCCGGAGCATTGCTACGTGCCGATCGAGCAGGGGGCGCTGCTGGAAATGCTCGGCAACCTGTTGGAAAACAGCTATCGCCTGTGCTTGAGCCAGGTGCGGATCAGTGTGCGCGAGGTGATGGGTGACATCGAGTTATGCGTCGAGGACGACGGGCCGGGTGTGCCGCCGGATCAGCGGGCGCGGATCCTCAAGCGCGGCGAGCGCCTGGACCGCCAGCATCCGGGGCAGGGCATTGGTCTGGCGGTGGTCAAGGACATCATCGAAAGCTACGGCGCGCAGTTGACCTTGAACGACTCGGTGCTGGGCGGGGCGGCGTTCCGGATTCATTTTCCGGTGGCGTGAGCGAAGCTCGGCACTGAAACTCAATCCTCCTGGGCGCGGTAAGCGCCGGGGGTCAACCCGGTCCACTTCTTGAACGCCCGGTGAAACGCCGAGGGTTCGGAGAACCCCAGCTGTTCGGCGATCTGTTGCAACGACAGGTCGGCGCGGCCCAGGTGATAAATCGCGATATCGCGGCGCAACTGGTCTTTCAATTCCTGAAAACTCGAGCCCTCCTCACGCAAGTGCCGGCGCAACGTCTGCGGGCTGATGTGCAGGTGCGCGGCCACTGTTTCCAGGTCTGGCCAGCGCGAACTGTCGCGGCTGAGCAAGCGGCGCAACTGGCTGCTGAGGCTGTCCCCGTCGTCCGGGCGCGACAGCAGGTCGGCCGGCGAGCGTTCGAGAAAATGCTTGAGGGTGCGTTCGTCCTGCAACAGCGGCATGGCCAGGTAGCGGCTGTGAAACAGCAGGCTGCTGCGGGAGGCCGAGAACTGCTGCGGGCAGGGAAACAACAGGTCGTACTCGGCCGCATGCGCCGGTTTCGGGTAACTGAAGGTGGCTTCTTCCAGACGAATTCGCTGGCCGATCAGCCAACTGCCGAGCCGGTGCCAGATCACCAGCAGGCACTCGGTGAGGAAGTGTTCAGGGTCCCGCAGGGGCGAGTCGTCCAGGCTCAGGCGCACCATTTCGCCTTCGCGGCTCAGGGTCAGGCGCGGGCCGTCGGGGAATAGGCTATAAAATAATAAGCCGCGATGGAGTGCTTTCGACAGCGTCGGGCAGTGAATCAGGGCATGGCACATCATGGCAAAGGTGCCGGGTTTACTCGGGCCCTGGCCGAACCCCAGGTATTCGTCATCCAGCCCCTGCCATAGGCCTTGCAGCAGGCGGGTGAACTGCTCGGGGGCGAGGCGTGCGCGCGGTTCGTCAAGCAGTTCGGCGCTGATGCCCAGCGCCTGCAACAGCGGCGAATAGTCGTAACCCTGCCGACGCGCCCCCTCGAGGGCGGCGCGGGCGAAATGGCTGGCGATGGTACGTTCACGCATGGGTCGGGTCCGTCCAGTGAGTGGCGGATCTTAGCCACGACCCCACGCATGGACAAGGCGGATATCCGCCAAATTGTAGGACGAGATCCGGGAGGTGGGCGGGAATCCGCCACTTTGTGCGAGTGGGTGAGTCACGGCGACTGGGCTGTCACCCCTGCTGGCAAAGGGCTTGTGGGTGTTTTTGGTGAGCTGGCACGGGGTTTGCGATAAGGGCTGGAGATCTGCCAGCGCGCAGCTCGACAAAACAAATTCCTCCAGTGCAGGAGGGTTCGCAATTCAAGTGTCGTGGGCAACAGCCGGATGTTGCCACGCGGGACTCTTGAGGAACTTTGCAATGACGACTCGTCAGCCACTGTACAAATCCCTGTATTTCCAGGTGATCGTAGCCATCGCCATCGGCATTCTGCTCGGTCACTTCTACCCGCAGACCGGCGTGGCGCTCAAGCCGCTGGGCGACGGGTTCATCAAACTGATCAAAATGGTCATCGCCCCGATCATTTTCTGCACCGTCGTCAGCGGTATCGCGGGCATGCAGAACATGAAGTCGGTGGGCAAGACCGGTGGCTACGCGCTGCTGTACTTCGAAGTCGTGTCCACCATTGCCCTGCTGATCGGCCTGGTCGTGGTCAACGTCGTGCAACCGGGTGCCGGCATGCACATCGACGTCGCCACCCTGGACGCCTCGAAAGTCGCCGCCTACGTGACCGCTGGCGCTGACCAGAGCATCGTCGGCTTTATCCTCAACGTGATCCCGTCGACCATCGTCGGTGCGTTCGCCACGGGCGACATCCTGCAAGTGCTGATGTTCTCGGTGATCTTCGGTTTCGCCCTGCATCGCCTGGGTGCCTACGGCAAGCCGGTGCTGGACTTCATCGATCGCTTTGCCCACGTGATGTTCAACATCATCAACATGATCATGAAGCTCGCGCCGATCGGTGCGCTGGGTGCCATGGCCTTCACCATTGGCGCCTACGGTGTTGGCTCGCTGGTGCAACTGGGTCAGTTGATGATCTGCTTCTACATCACCTGCGTGCTGTTCGTGGTGGTGGTGCTGGGCGCCATCTGCCGCGCTCACGGTTTCAGCGTGCTGAAACTGATCCGCTACATCCGTGAAGAGCTGCTGATCGTACTGGGTACTTCCTCGTCGGAATCCGCCCTGCCGCGCATGCTGATCAAAATGGAGCGCCTGGGCGCGAAGAAGTCGGTAGTGGGTCTGGTGATCCCGACCGGTTACTCGTTCAACCTCGACGGCACCTCGATCTACCTGACCATGGCCGCCGTGTTCATCGCCCAGGCGACTGACACCCACATGGACATCACCCACCAGATCACGTTGCTGTTGGTGCTGTTGCTGTCCTCCAAAGGTGCTGCGGGCGTGACGGGTAGCGGTTTCATCGTGTTGGCCGCGACTCTGTCCGCCGTTGGCCACCTGCCGGTTGCCGGTCTGGCGCTGATCCTGGGTATCGACCGTTTCATGTCCGAAGCCCGCGCCCTGACCAACCTGGTCGGTAACGCAGTGGCAACACTGGTCGTGGCCAAGTGGGTCAAGGAACTGGACGAAGACAAGCTGAAGGTCGAACTGGCTTCCGGTGGTCGCGGTATCTCCGACACCCGCGAAGAAGACGATCTGGGCGTGGCTGAAGGCCCAACCCCGACGTCGGTGAAGTAATTCACTGAACCATGAAAAACCCGCTTCGGCGGGTTTTTTATTGCCTGCATACCTCCCCTCGCAGGAGCCGGCCGGGAGGCGTTCCTGCCGCGAGTGAGCGGGGCTTGAGCGCAAAAGTCACCCCGGCTGATGGTTAAGGTGATTGCTGTCCGGCCATCGGCTACCTAGGCTTGAGGCGTCGCTTACGGAGAACGCTCATGCTCGGTCCACTGGCATCACTCAAGGTTCTGGATTTCTCGACGCTGCTCCCGGGGCCATTCGCCTCGCTGTTGCTGGCGGACATGGGCGCCGAGGTATTGCGCATCGAATCGCCGACGCGCCTGGACCTGTTGCGGGTGTTGCCGCCCCATGATCGGGGCGTCTCCGCGAGCCATGCTTACCTCAATCGCAACAAACGCAGCCTGGCGCTGGACCTCAAGCAACCGGCGGCGCTGGAGGTGGTCAAGCAGTTGCTGCGCGACCACGACATTCTGCTGGAGCAATTCCGGCCGGGGGTGATGGAGCGTCTGGGGCTGGGCTACGAGGCGTTGAAGGCGATCAACCCGCGGTTGATTTACGTGTCGATCACCGGTTACGGCCAGACCGGCCCGTACAAGGACCGCGCCGGGCACGACATCAACTACCTCGCGCTGGCGGGCGTGGCCAGTTACACCGGGCGCCAGGACAGCGGGCCGCTGCCCTTGGGGATTCAGGCCGCGGACATCGCCGGCGGCTCGCTGCACGGGGTGATCGGCTTGCTGGCAGCGGTGATTGCTCGCCAGCACAGCGGCGTTGGGCAGCACCTGGATGTGAGCATGACCGACTGCGCGTTCAGCCTGAATGCCATGGCCGGCGCGGGCTATCTGGCCTGCGGTGTGGAGCCTGGACGCGAAGACCAGATGCTCAATGGCGGCAGCTTCTACGACTACTACCGCACGCGCGATGGTCGCTGGTTGTCGGTGGGCAGTCTGGAGCCGGATTTCATGCAGCAACTGTGCGCCGTATTGGGCCAGCCCGAGTTGGCTGCGCACGGGTTGTCGCCCAGGCCCGAGCAGCAAAAGGCCTTGAAGCTGGCGTTGCAGATCGAATTCGAGAAGCATGATTTTACCGAACTGCGTGAGCGGTTCGCCGGGATCGATGCCTGTGTCGAGCCAGTGCTGAGCCTGGCAGAGGCGGTTGAACACCCGCAGCTCAGGGCGCGGGAAGTGGTGACTGAGGTGCCCCGTGGCGATGGCTCGACCCAGGCTCAGATGGCGTGTGCGTTGAAGTTCTCGGATGGGCTGCCCGAGCCGAAACATATCGGTGCGGCGCTGGGGGCGCATACCGATCAGGTGCTGAGTGAGTTGGGGTACAGCGAGCAGCGGATCGAGGCGTTGCGCGGTGCCAAGGTCATTCTCTAGTGTCTGATCGGCCGCTATCGCGAGCCAACCCGCTCCCGACGCAGATCCAATGTGGGAGCGGGCTTGCTCGCGAAGAGGCCGGCCCAAACACCGGAAATCTCACTACTCGACTCGCATTTCCCCACTGAACACGAGGGTGTTGCGGCAGCGCCGGCACAAGTACCGTCGTCCCTGGCGCACCAGGCTATGGCGCTGGGCGGAAAACGGGAAATCGCTGTCGACGCACGGGCACTTGTAAATGTAGCGGGTGGCGCTGCGACGTTGAATCGCGTAGGTGTGACAGCGGTGGGGCGGCAATTCGTAGACGCCGCGCATGATCAACTGCCATTCCTCGCCGTGGGGTTGAATCCGGTCGCCAAACAACTGATGAGCGATCAGGTGCGCCACTTCGTGGGCAACGGTCTGCTTGAGGAAGTCGTCGCTGTTTTCCCGGTACAGCTGCGGATTGAAGCGCAGCAGGTTTTCGTGCAGATGCGCCACGCCGGCTTTCTGGCCACGCAACTTGAGGCTGACGACCGGGCGTTTGAAAGAGCGTTTGAAAAAGGATTCGGCTTGTTGGAAGCACTGTTCGACGCGGGTATTGAGTAGCTCGGGCATGCTTGACGGGTCTCCAGAGTCACCGAGTATGCCGCAAACGCCGCGCATTCCGAATCGTCCAGGCGCTGAATGGTCGCGGGGCAATTAAAAGGCCGCCTCGCGGCGGCCTGTATTGGCAGATCCTGGTGTGGTGTGTTGGCGGCATCCTTTGCTCGCTCGACTGCCCGCGTTAGCAGCGTTTGGCTAGTTGGTATAGACCGGGCCGACGCCCAGGCCCCAGACAATCACGGTGAACGCCATGATGGCGACCAGCACCACCAACCCTACGGCCAGCACCGAGCTTGAGAACAGAAAACCTTCGTCCGATGGAATGTTCATGAAGGTCGGCAACCCCACGTAGAGCAGGTACACCGTGTAGCAGACGGCGGCCGTGCCGACGACCATTCCCAGCCACAAGTGCGGATAGAGTGCCGCCAGCCCGCCGATGAACAGCGGTGTCGCGGTGTAGGTGGCAAACGCGACGCAACGCGCCAGGCTCGGGCTCGCGTCATAGGTGCGCGCCATCCAGTGAATGAACGCGCCCATCACCGCGACGCCACCGAGCATCGCCAGGTAAGACATGATGGTCATCCACAGGGCGCTTTCCTGGGTCAGCATGACCGGCGCCCGGCTGCCGATGACCCAGCCGACCTGCGTGGTGCCGATGAACGCCGACACGGCGGGGATCGCCGCAAGAATCAGCGTGTGCGTGAGGTACATGTGGCTGATGCTTTCCTCTTGGTCGCCACGGATTTCTTTCCATTCTTGATCAGGGTGGGTGAAAAGCCCCACGACGTGATGGATCATAGTCAGTCACTCCTTCGTGATTGCTATCGCCCCCCAGCGGAGCGCTTACGGGCCTGCGGCCCTGTAAGAAAGGTCTGAAATGTGTGCGACCTTATGTCGCAGTATAGGGAGGAGTTGTGGGCGCGGGAGCGGCTGCTTTAGAGCAAATTGCGCTGTAAACCCGGGGGTTAATCGCTGCTGAGTCTTGCGCAAACCCCCTGTGGCGAGGGAGCTTGCTCCCGCTCGGCTGCGCAGCAGTCGCAAAACCTGCCGCCTCAATTTGCCTGATACAACGCGGTGGATGGTTTTGGGGCCGCTTCGCGCACCAGCGGGAGCAAGCTCCCTTGTCACAGGGGTATGCTTCGCTCGGACAAAGTGCACTTCCCTGGCATCTTCGCCGATACAAAGTTTTTGCGTAAAATGCCGTCCTTTCGTCACTCCTCGCGGATTTGAGCATCATGGGCACGCTTTCGGTCAACCAGAACAAACTGCAGAAACGTCTTCGCCGGCAGGCCGGTGAGGCCGTCGCCGATTTCAATATGATCGAGGAGGGCGACAAGGTCATGGTCTGCCTGTCCGGAGGCAAGGACAGCTACACCCTGCTCGATGTGCTGATGCACCTGCAAAAGGTGGCACCGATCAAGTTCGAGATCGTGGCGGTGAACATGGACCAGAAGCAGCCGGGTTTCCCCGAGGATGTGTTGCCGGCCTACCTCAAAACACTGGGCGTGGAATACCACATCGTCGAAAAGGACACCTATTCGGTGGTCAAGGAGCTGATTCCGGAGGGCAAAACCACGTGCTCGCTGTGTTCGCGCCTGCGCCGTGGCACGCTCTACACCTTCGCCGACGAAATCGGTGCGACGAAAATGGCCCTCGGTCACCACCGCGATGACATCGTCGAGACGTTCTTCCTCAACATGTTCTACAACGGCTCGCTCAAGGCCATGCCACCCAAGCTGCGTGCCGATGACGGGCGCAACGTGGTGATCCGGCCGCTGGCCTACTGCAACGAGAAAGACATCCAGGGCCCTACTCGGACTTCAAGCAGTTCCCGATCATCCCGTGCAACCTCTGCGGCTCCCAGGAAAACCTGCAACGCCAGGTGGTCAAGGAAATGCTTCAGGAGTGGGAGCGCAAGACGCCGGGCCGTACCGAAAGCATCTTCCGTGGTTTGCAGAACGTGATTCCGTCCCAACTGGCGGACCGCAACCTGTTCGACTTCACCAACCTGCGCATCGACGAAACCGCTGCCTCGCGCTTCGTCAACGTGGTCAATCTCTGATTCATTCCGCCCCCTGGTGCCGTGGCGCCAGGGGGGCGGCTGATTCAGTTCATGGCTGGCGCTGGGGGAAAACCAGAATCACGATCTCGCCTTTCTGGTAACGCTTGCCATCGACCGGCAACAACTCGACTTCCTGTTCCTCGACCACGTTCTTGACCCGCATCACCACGCCCACCGGGCCGTGCTTACGGGCTTCGGTCATCCACTGCTGGACGTTGTTCATGTCCACCTGGCGCTGGCTGGCGTCAGCGTAGTCCAGACCATATTTCAACTCGCCCGACGTGTTGTACAGCACGACGTCCGTTCGTCGCAGGCGCCAGGTCAGGGCAGAGGCAGCGCTCAGGTCGTTACTCAACAGTGCCGTGGTGGGTTGCAGCTCGGCCAGGTGTTCGTTGACGAACTGGTCGGGCATCTGGCTGTAGACAATGCTGTTGGGCATACCGGGCGGCAGCAGCGCGACCAGCAGCCAGATGCCCAGGGCCGGGGCGGCCCAGAACGTCAGTGGCCGGAAGGCTTGCAGCACGTTGGCGATGATCCAGCCCATCAGCACAATGAAGGTCAGCGACAGGCTGAGCATTTCTTCATGGCCGTAGACCGGTCGGGCTATTTGCAGGTAGATCAGCGCGATCAGGGCGCCGATCCCCACGACCAGATTGAGTACACCGTTGATCCGCAGCACCCGGCCCCTGGCTTGAGTGATGTGCTCGATCAGCACGTGGCCCATCAGCAGCGCCAGCGGCAGCAGGCACGGCATGATGTAGGTCGGCAGTTTGCCTCGGCTCAGGCTGAAAAAGGCCAGCGGCAAGAGCATCCAGAGCAACAGGAAACCAATGGCCGGATTGAGTTTTTCCTTCCAGCCCTGGATCAGCGCCGACGGCAACAGCGCGGCCCATGGCAGGCTCGACGCTATCAGCAGCGGCAGGTAGAACCACCATGGCCGGGTGTGCTGGGCATCGTCTGCGGCGAACCGGCGAATGTGTTCGTGCCAGAAGAAAAACCGCCAGAAGTCCGGCTCCTGGGTGTGAATCTTCAGCACCCAGGGCAAGCACACGAGGGCCGCCACCAGAACGGCCAGCGGGCCGTAGCGCAGTAATTCACCCAGGCGTCGCTGCCAGAGCATGTAGGGGAGGGCGATCAGTACGGGCAGCAACCAGGCCAGAAAGCCCTTGGTCATGAAACCGATGCCGCAGGCAACGCCCAGCATCGCCCAGGCACCCGTTCGGGCACGGGTGGTGGTGCTGGAAAGTGCAAACCACAGGGCCACCAGGCTCAAGTTGACCCAAAGAGTGAACTGCGGATCGAGATTGGCGTACCCGGCTTGTCCAGCGATCAGGCCGAAGCTCATGTAGAGCCAGGCGGCGGCAAAGCGCTTGCGCGGATCGGTCCATAGACGCCCGGCAATCAGGTAGGTCAGCAGCACACTCAGCCCGGTCGTCAGCGCTGAGGCAATACGCACACCGAACAGGTTTTCACCGAAGACTGCCTGGCCCACGGCAATCAGCCAATAGCCGGCAGCCGGTTTTTCGAAGTAACGAATGCCCATGAAATGCGGCGACACCCAGTCACCGCTCAGGAGCATTTCCTGACTGATTTGCGCGTAACGGGTTTCGTCGGGGATCCACAAGCCGTGAGTGCCCAGCGGCAGGAGATAGAACAGGCCAAAGGCCAACAGCAGCAGCGGCAATGCCCAGCGTCTGATCATCGTTGCTGTCCCTGCGGCTGACCCTCGTGATCGTTCAATGCATAGCCTGGCAGGGGCGCCATGAGTGAGGGGAGCAGTGTCTGGTGCATGACATTCCTTGGAGTCAGGGGCTGATCATAGAAGTGGTTTTGCGGCCGGGTACTCAAACAACGGTGTGTTTCAGGCACGGGCGAAACAGGTTGGATAACCAGAGAGATTCAAGCGCTTAAACAAAAAAAGTCCAGTTTCAGTGTTCAGATAAGTGCAATTCTCATTGTCGGTTTAAATGAGTGGAGTTGAGTGCTAGTCCAGATTGACTCAAAGTCAAACGGCAATACCGTAGAGCGAGGCACTCGTGGCGAAAGAGGCCTCTATTTCCTGGGCTTTAAAATCGTAACAACTAATTTAATGTCTT
The DNA here is from genome assembly GCF_039908635.1 of Pseudomonas purpurea. Lineage (NCBI taxonomy): Bacteria > Pseudomonadati > Pseudomonadota > Gammaproteobacteria > Pseudomonadales > Pseudomonadaceae > Pseudomonas > Pseudomonas purpurea. The sequence continues at coordinate 4,192,492 of NZ_CP150918.1, read as the reverse complement.
CTTCAAGGCCTGCGGCCAATCTTCGGCATTAAGTAAACCGAGTATTTTCAACTGGCCGTCATTCCCGACCGTCACAAAGAGCGAACTGGTGTACTCGCTGAATTGCGCATGCTCGAACCCCAATGCACTTTCGACGTCGCTGATGCAGCCGCTGTGGGTAATCAGCACCAGGTTGCGCTGCCGGGCCTTGTGCTTCAGGGCGGCGTCCCCCAGCGTTTTGTCGCATTTGGCTGCCCAGTCCTGCGCGCTGCCGGCATGGGCAAACATCGCTGTGGAGGTTTGTTGCGTGCGGGTGGTCGGGCTGCTGACGACATCGGCGTTTTCCATGCCGATGGTCTGGAACGCCTTGCCCAGTTGAGTAGCCACCTCATTGCCATGGCGGGTGATGCCATCCGCCGGTCCCAGGCACGGGTTGCTGGAGCGGTCGCAGCGCTCGGCATGCCTGACCAGCACGATGAGGTCGCCGGCTTTCCAGTGTTGGTAAACGCCTGCGCTGAGCAGGTGGTCGCTTTCCCCCAGGTTCAAGGGGCTTCTGGGCCACACGGCAAAGCCTGTGACCAGTGCCGCGATCAGCACCGCCACACTTCCCAGCAGGATTTTCTTGAGTCGGCGGGTTTTACCGTTACTTGGCGATACACCCGGCAGGACAGCGTTGGCCACATTGATTACCTGTGTGCGTTTTTCAAGCGAATCGCTCAATGCGCAAGGGCGCGGATTGCGGCGGTGTCACATCGAACTGGAACGCAGCAAATCTAGGGCAATCGTGGTGGGGGATTGGTGAAACCAATGTGAAAAATTCGAGTGGGCATGAACGATCCTTGTCAGCCAGATAAACGTTGAACGGGCAGTAGTCCCTGCGCGTGGCGCACCCGTGGCCCTCACGGTATGGCAGAAGAGTTACTTGTTCTTGGAGGCTGGAAACTAACGATAGTCGATAACCAGGAAGTATCGAGAGGGAGGCTGAAGTGTTGCGGAAATTGTGTGTCCGGGTGTTAGCGTGTGGCAGGCGGACACTACACACAGTCTGAAAGTGTAAGGCCTGCCGCGGCAAGTTCATCCCGCAGCAGGGTTTTGCCAGCGTTTTAATGGTTGACGGTAAACGCCAGCATGGCCGACAGCTGACACAACGGGCGGCCACTTTCCTGATGCAATTGATTGAAGACGGCTTGCACGGTTGCCCGGTCCCGCTGGCTGTTGGGAACCTTGTCGATGATGTTCTGCGCATTCAGCGCCGCCACCACATCCGTGGTGGGAATGAACGTGTCTTTGCCGATCATTCGCAAAAAACGCGGGGCTGAGAGGCCGCCGAGCTGGCTGCCGTGTTTGGCCAGGTATTGCCAGAGGCCAACGATATCGGTCACCGGCCAGTTCGCGATGAAGTTGCCGAAACTGCCGTGCTCATGGGCAATGTCGAGTATCAACTGCGCGTTGCGCGGCACGCTTTTGAGTTTGCCCAGGTGCCGGATAATGCGCGTGTCCTGCATCAGCCGTTCCAGGTGTTCGGCGCCCATCAGCACGACCTTCTGCGGGTCGAAACCAAAAAAGACCTGCTCGAATGCGGGCCATTTTGCGTCCACCAGGCTGTGTTTCAGCCCGGCGCGAAACACTCGCAAGGCCAGCATCGACAGGTAGCGGTCGGCGCCGAGCGCGCGCAGTTGCTGCTCGGACGCGGGGACCGGCAAGTGCGCCTCCAGGGCTGCCGCTGAACCGAAGCGGTTAAGGCAGTATTCGTTCAGCCATTTGTAATCGTGCATGCCCGCTCCGGGTTCGGTGACGACAGTCATGTGAGTCTTGCAACACTGAGGGGGCGGCCCTCAGGGGCAGGGTGTTCGATCAGGCGACGCTTGCCTCGCCTTCACCGGCGAGTTTGCGATTGAGCTGAAAGCGCCAGCGAACATACAGCAGGGCCGAGCAGAACACGGCCAGGCTCGCGAGCATTTCCAGCAGCCCGAACAGTTGGCGGTTCGGATCGAACACGGCAATGGCGCCCTTGATGAAGTACAGGTTCACCACGAAACACATCCACGAATGCCCGCGCGCACTGCCGCTGAGCATACCGGGCGCCAACAGCAGCAAGGGCACCAGTTCGATCAGCAGGATTACCCAGGGGCGGGCGCCGTGCAGGTCGGCGATCACCAGGTAGTAGGCGCACAGCAGGCCGATCAGGCCAATAAAACACATCAGGCTGAGCACCCGGCTGATGCGCACGCGTGGTTCCAGCCACTCGAGGGAGGGCAAAATCTTCGGCTTTTTAGCCACGGTTGCTCTCCAGTTGCAGGGCGGTTTTCGCCAGGCGCAGGCCCAACGCCCGGCACAGTGCGACTTCGTGTTCATTCAAGCCGCTTTTGCCGTCGGCACCGGCATGGTGGCTGGCGCCGTAAGGCGTACCGCCGCCACGGGTTTCCAGCAGGGCCGATTCGCTGTAAGGCAGGCCGGTGATCAGCATGCCGTGGTGCAACAACGGCAGCATCATCGACAGCAGGGTGGTTTCCTGGCCGCCGTGCAGGCTTGCCGTGGAGGTGAACACGCCGGCCGGTTTGCCAACCAGGGCGCCGGTCAGCCACAGGTTGCTGGTGCCGTCGAGGAAGTATTTGAGCGGCGCCGCCATGTTGCCAAAGCGGGTCGGGCTGCCAAGGGCCAGGCCCGAGCAGTTTTTCAGGTCGTCGAGGCTGGCGTACAAGGCGCCTTCCTCGGGAATGCTCGGTGCGACGGCTTCGCAGTCGGCTGAGATCGCCGGCACGGTGCGCAGGCGTGCTTCCATCCCGCCCTGTTCGATGCCGCGAGCAATTTGCCGGGCCATTTCATTGGTCGAGCCGCTGCGGCTGTAATACAGCACCAGAATGTACGGCGCGCTCACGGCAGAATCTCCAGCACGTTCTCCGGCGGACGGCCGATCACGGCTTTGTCGCCCGCTTCAAGAATCGGCCGTTCCATGAGTTTGGGGTGCGCGGCGATGGCAGCGATCAATTGCGCCTCGCTGAGGGTGCTGTCGGCCAGGTTCAGCGCCTTGTATTCGTCTTCGCCGGTGCGCAGCAGTTGGCGTGCGCCGATTCCCAGCTTGCCCAGCAGGCTTTGCAACTGCGCGGCATTCAGCGGGGTTTCCAGGTAGCGGACCACAGTGGGCGTCAGGCCTCGGGCTTCCAGCAGTTCCAGCGCACCGCGCGATTTCGAACAGCGCGGGTTGTGATAAAGCGTCAGATCGGTCATGTGCGGGTCGCATCTTGCGTAAGGTGGCGGCTATTCTACCTGCGCCGCGAGCAGTCCTGAACCTTGGGAGGCGATGGGTCGCAGCGAAATCACTTTTTTAACAGGGATCAGCTCATGACAAGGCGATTGGCAGCAGCATTGGTACTCCTCTTTCCCCTGCTGCTCAGCGGCTGCGGTTACGACTTCGGCGTGGATCAGCGGGGGCAGAAAGTTGCGTCCGAGCGCCTGGACAATCAATGGCTGGTGCTCAACTACTGGGCGGAATGGTGTGGGCCGTGCCGTACCGAAATCCCTGAACTGAATGCCCTGGCCGAGCAGCTCAAGGCCCAGAAGGTCGGTGTGTTCGGGGTCAATTTCGACAATGTTCAGGGCGAAGACCTGAAGGCTGCCAGTGAAAAGCTCGGGATCACCTTCACGGTGCTGGCCCAGGACCCGGCCGATCATTTTGAATTGCCACGCAGCGAAGCCTTGCCGGTGACGTACATCATCGACAATAAGGGCAAGGTGCGTGAACAGTTGCTGGGGGAGCAGACGGCGGCAGGCGTGATGGCGAAGCTGAAAGCATTGCAGGCCAAGAACTGATTGTGTATCGACGGCCTTAAAGTGGGCTTTTGTGGCGAGGGAGCTTGCTCCCGCTGGGCTGCGCAGCGGCCCCAAAACCAGGCAGCGCGGTTAGTCGGATGTACCGCGGTGAATGGTTTTACGACGGCTGCGCAGCCGAGCGGGAGCAAGCGCTCTCGCCACAGGTGTCACTTGGCTGAGACGGGGTGATCAACCCTCTTCCAGCCACCAGCGCAGTGGCTTGCCTTCGGCTGGCCAGAAGCGCAGTTGCTCGATCGGTGAAATGTCCCAGCGCTGCACGGTTTCCAGGGCTTGCAGGAAGCGTTTTTCCTGCTCCATCAGGGCCGGTGCGCACATTTTTCGGGTGCGGCCGACCTTGCCGAAGCTCAGTTGCTGACCTTCAAGGGTGTACGGCGCGAACCAATGGTTGCAGCCGCCCGTGCCATAAGCGCGCCCGTCCTCACCGAGGGTGATGGTCAGGTGGCTGTTGTCGATCAACGGACGTTCGCCGATCCACTCCAGCACGTAGCTGCGCTCTTGCTGTAGTTTTACCGGGTCACCCGCGCAGCCTGACAGGCCCGCGCCGATCATGACGGCCAACGCGAGGCGTTTCATTACGCAGGCTCCTGACATTTAGGGCACAGGTGTTTCTCACCCTGGCTGGTCCAGCCCAACTCGGCGATACGTGCGCTCGCCGCAGGCTTTTGTGCCTTGACGCCAAGTTTGGCGTCGACCGCGAACTCGAAGTTCAATTCGGTGGCGCAGCTGTCGCAATTGACCTTCCACTGGTGAATCGCCAGTTCGGCAAACACCGGGCCACTCGCCATGGCCACCCATTGGCCCATGGGCTTGAGCAGGTGGCGAACGTTTTCAACGGTCAGGCGCATGGACAAGTCCTTGCTGCCCTTGAGCGTGACCAGCAGCACGTCACTGGCACGGATCGAGCCGCCGTTGCCGGTGACTTGAAAACGACCCGGCGCCAGAGAGCGGCATTCGATCAGTGTGTGCTGCGGGTTCATCAGGGTGTAGCGGAAATCGTGTTCGACCATGGGTCCTCCAAATATGGCCGGTATGCTAGCACGCGAAAGAATTCGGGATGGCGCGCGGTTGCGACCTTCGATCAGGTTCAGGCGCCCATGCGCGTCTGAAAGTCGGCTCGGGCCCGCTGTCGAGGCGGGCCGTGAGGTCTGCGGGGTCAGTCGACCCGGTTCTGTGGATTGCCCGCCGCCCAGGCCGCGATGTTCTGCAAGGTCGTCGTTGCAATCGCCGCCAGTGCTTCGCGCGTCAGGAACGCCTGGTGAGCGGTGATGATCACATTGGGGAACGTCAGCAGGCGCGCCAGCACATCGTCCTGCAAGGGCAGGTCGGAGCGGTCCTCGAAAAACAACTGGGCTTCCTCTTCATATACGTCCAGCCCCAGATAACCCAGTTGACCGTTTTTCAGCGCGTCGATCAGCGCGGGCGTGTCCACCAGGCCGCCGCGCCCGGTGTTGATCAGCATCGCGCCCGGTTGCAAATGGGCCAGCGACTCGCAGTTGATCAGGTGCTTGCTGTCTGGCGTGAGCGGGCAATGCAGGCTGATGATTTGCGATTCGGCCAGTAACTGCGGCAGGGGCAGATAACGTGCGCCGAGAGCTTCGACCTGCGGGTTGGGGTAGGGGTCGTAGGCCAGCAACCGGCAACCGAAGCCATTCATGATTTTGGCAAACGTGGCACCGATCTGGCCGGTGCCGACCACGCCGACGGTCTTGCCCACCAGGTCGAAACCGGTCAGCCCGTGCAGGCTGAAATCGCCTTCGCGGGTGCGGTTGTAGGCGCGATGCAGGCGCCGGTTCAACGCCAGAATCAGCGCCACCGCGTGCTCGGCCACGGCGTGGGGCGAGTAGGCCGGAACCCGCACGATGGAAAGCCCCAGGCGTTTGGCGGCGGCGAGGTCGACATGGTTGTAACCGGCCGAGCGCAGGGCAATCAGCCGCGTGCCGCCCGTCGCCAACTGTTCGAGTACCGGGGCGCTGAGGTCGTCATTGATGAAGGCACAGACCACGTCGTGGTGCTCGGCCAGTGCCACGGTGTCCAGGCTCAGCCGCGCGGCTTGAAACTGTAGCTGCACGCCGGACGGCAACGCGGCTTCAAGGAAGCTTTCGCGGTCGTAGGTCTGGCTGCTGAAGAGAATCGTGCGCATGACAGGCTCCATATTCGTGAGCGCCGAGCTTAACCCTGACAGGCCTCGGCGCTATTGCTGTGGATCAGGCGCTGATGCGCGCTTCGCTGGCCAGGCGGTTGATCGCCCGTTCGAGTTCGTCGAGGGCGCTGACGGCTTTGGGGTCCTGTTGCTTGAGCAGGGTTTCGCTGCGTTGGCACGCCGCGCGCAGTTGCGGTACGCCGCAGTAACGGGTGGCGCCATGCAGGCGATGGACGCGTTCGATCAGAGCATTGTGGTCATTGGCCTCGCGGGCCACCCGAATGGCTTCGCGGTCGGCTTCCAGCGAGGCGAGCAGCATGGCCAGCATATCGGCTGCCAGATCTGCCTTGCCGGCTGCCAGGCGCAGGCCTTCGTCGGGGTCGAGCACCAGCAGGTCAATGCCGGTGCCCGACGCGTCGCTGCCGCGCTCCGGCCCTTGATTGCGCAGGGCCAGGCCGGTCCATTTCAAGACCACCTGCGCCAGTTGCCGTTCGCTGATGGGCTTGGTCAGGTAGTCGTCCATGCCGCTTTGCAGCAACGCGCGTTTTTCGTTGGCCATGGCGTGAGCGGTGAGGGCCACCACCGGCAACGGCGTGCAATGGCGCTCGCTTTCCCACTGGCGGATCGCTTCGGTGCTCTGGCGGCCGTCCATGCCGGGCATTTGCACGTCCATCAGCACCAGGTCGAAGGTTTCGTTCTGCACGGCCTTGACCGCCGCATAACCGCTTTCGACCGCCAGTACCTTGGCGCCCATGTCTTCGAGCAAGGTTTGCACCAGCAGCAGGTTGGCCGGGTTGTCGTCTACGCAAAGCACCTTGGGCGGGCGACTGGCCACCGGCTCGCCGGGTTCGCTGCGCAACTGGCGCGGGTTGACCATGTCGGACAGGGCCCGGCGCAGTTTGCGCGTACAGGCAGGCTTGGCCTGCAACTGGCTGTGAGGGTTGGGCACCGAGAGGTGAAACAGCGTCTGCTCGGTGGTCGGGCACAACACCAGGACCTTGCAGCCCAGGTGTTCGATGTCCCAGATATGTTGATTGAGGCGCTCGGGCGGCATGTCGTTGCTGGTGATGCCGAGCACCGCGAGGTCGATGGCCTGGTCGGTCTGATGGGCGCCAGTGATGCCGTTGGTCAGGCTTTCCAGGGTGTTGAACGGTGTGACCAGCAGGCCGCAATCTTCCAGTTGATGCTGCAACGCCTGACGCGCCAGTTCGTGGTTTTCCAGCACGGCAACGCGGCGCCCGAGCAGTGGCGGGGCTGGCAGGTCTTCGGCGTCGTCGCGGGTCTTGGGCAGGCTCAGGCTGATCCAGAACACCGAACCTTCGCCCGGCGTACTGTCGACCCCGATCTCCCCGCCCATCTGTTCGATCAGGCGCTTGGAGATGACCAGCCCCAGGCCAGTGCCGCCCGGTTGGCGGGACAGCGAATTGTCGGCCTGGCTGAAGGCCTGGAACAGGGCGCGCACGTCCTGATTGGACAAGCCGATGCCGGTGTCCTGAATGCTGATGCGCAATTGCACGCTGTCTTCATGCTCTTCTTCCAGCATGGCGCGGGCGACGATGGTGCCTTCGCGGGTGAACTTGATCGCGTTGCTGACCAGGTTGGTGAGGATCTGCTTGAGGCGCAGCGGGTCGCCGACCAGCGACAACGGCGTGTCGCGGTAAACCAGGCTGACCAGTTCGAGCTCTTTGGCGTGCGCCGCCGGGGCGAGGATGGTCAGAGTGTCTTGCAGCAGGTCGCGCAGGTTGAACGGAATGTTGTCGAGCACCAGTTTGCCGGCTTCGATTTTCGAGAAGTCGAGAATCTCGTTGATAATCCCCAGCAGGCTGTCAGCGGACTTTTCGATGGTGCCCAGGTAATCAAGCTGGCGCGGGGTCAGCTCGCTTTTTTGCAGCAAATGGGTGAAGCCGAGAATGCCGTTGAGCGGTGTGCGGATCTCATGGCTCATGTTGGCGAGGAACTCGGACTTGATGCGGCTCGCCTCCAGGGCTTCCTTGCGCGCCAGGTCCAGTTCGATGTTCTGGATTTCGATGGTTTCCAGGTTCTGGCGTACGTCTTCCGTCGCCTGATCGATGCTGTGCTGCAATTCTTCCTGGGCGTTTTGCAGGGTGCTGGCCATGCGGTTGATGCCCGAAGCCACCTCGTCGAGTTCCTGGCTGCCCAGCGGTGGCAGTCGGGTTTCGAGGTGGCCATCCTTGAGTTGCGCCACCGCCAGTTTGATTTTGCTCACCGGGTCATTGATGGTGCGGCCCATGCGCAGGGCCAGCAGCGCCGTGGCAATCAAACCGGCGGCGATCAACATCACACTGGCAAACAGGGTGCGATAACCGCGCAGCAGCATGCCGTTGTGGGTCAGCTCAAGCTCGACCCAGCCCAGCAACCGGTCGGCTTCATCGGGGATCAGGTCACCGGCCAGGTTGCGATGCTTGCCAAATACCGGCAGCAAGTAGCGGGTCGCGTCGAAACCGGTGTGTTGCAGCATGTGCGAACTGTTGCCGACTGGCGTCGGGTTGAGCATGCTCGGGCCGGCATGGGCCAGCAGCGAGCGGTCCGGCGCCAGGAGCGACACGGCGCGAACATCGGGTTGTTCCAGGGATTGGGTGGCGATGCGCTCGAGCATGTCACTGTCCTGATGACCCATGGCGGGTGCCACCAGGGGCGCCAGGTGTTCGGCGATCATTTCGCCGCGTTGCAGGAGTTGGGTTTGCAGGTCGGACTGCTGCATCCAGGTGAAATAGCCACCCAGCACCATCGCCATCAGGCTGGTGGGCAACAGGGTCAGCAACAGTACGCGGCCTTTGATTCCCAGTTTCTTTAGCACGCAAATCTCCTGCTTCCACGCAATTTTTAATGTTCGACGCCTGCATCCGGCACGCGCCACCTGCGCAGTGTATCGATTTGCTTGCAGGCAATCTTCGTAAAATTTAGCGCGACCCCGTACCGCCAAAATGGCAGGTATGTGCCGGATTCCACGGTGCGGGTTGCCCGTGGGTGAGCAATCTTGAATAATCGGCGATTGAGAATGACTTGCAGAAGCTAATGACTCCCGTACCTGTTGGCCACCCCCGCATTCTGGTGATTGAAGACGACCCCGTGCTGGGCGCTTATGTTCGCGATCACCTGGCGCGCTGTGATTTTCACGTCACCTGGTGCCAGAACGGTCAGGAGGGGCTGGCGATTGCCCGCCAGCAGGTGTTCGAGGTGGTGCTGATGGACATCCTGTTGCCGGGGATGGACGGGCTGTCGATCCTGACCCATCTGCGCGAACGCCACTCCACGCCAGTGCTGCTGATGTCGGCGCTGGGTGCCGAGGCCGATCGCATCAGCGGTTTCCGTCTGGGTGCCGATGATTACCTGCCCAAACCCTTCAGCATGGCCGAGTTGCGGGTGCGCATCGAAGCGATCCTGCGCCGCGTGGCGCTTGATCGGCGGCATGTGCCCGCGCTGGTCGCGCAAGACCATCACAGCCTGCGCCTGGACGATGAACTGTGCGATGCGTTTTACGGTGAGTGCTGGGCGGGGTTGACCCGCAGCGAGTACCGCTTGCTCGAAACCCTGGCCCGCAACAGCGATGAAGTGCTGAGCAAGGCGTTTCTGTACCAGCATGTGCTGCAACGCGGCTATGCACCTCATGACCGCAGCCTGGACATGCACATCAGCCAGATCCGCCGCAAGCTCAAGGCCATCGGTTACAGCGAGCGCGAAGTGCGTACGGTGTGGGGCAAGGGGTATGTGCTGAGTGCCGTCGATGAAATGGTCTGACCTGCCCGGCAAGCACTCTCTGTTCTGGAAACTGGCTTTCCTGCTGGTGGGGTTCTGCCTGCTGATGATCTGGCTGAGCTGGTCCTGGGGCCGTTATGTGGAACAGCAAAACCTGTTCCTGTCCGATGAAGCCCGGGGCACCCTCAGCGGTTATGCCGCCGAAGCCGAACGCGCCTGGATGCTCGGTCGTGGCGCGGGTGTCGACGCCTGGTTGCAGGACATGTCGGACCGCGAAAGCACCAGCCTCGTGGTGATCGGCCAGGACCTGCAATCGCTCGGTAACCTGCCGTTGAGCGAACGCCAGGTTCAGCACGTGACGTTCCTGCGTGGCCTCGACTGGCCCGTCAGCCGTCATGCGAAACGTCTGCCGTGGCTGAAGATCGCGTTTCCCGAAGACCCTGCGGCGGGCAGCCTGGTGATCGAGCTGCCGCAACGGTTCATGCCCGGTCATTACCGGGTGTTCTGGCGCGTGATCACCAACGGGGTGATTCCGGGGCTGTTCACCTTGTTGCTGTGTGTGGGCCTGTACCGATTGCTGGTGGTGCCGCTGAACAGCCTGCGTGAACAGGCCAATGCCTGGCGCGCTGATCAACTGACCACGCGGTTGCCGACCCTGACGACCAGCCGTGCCGATGAGCTGGGCGAGTTGGGGCGTGCCTTCGATCAGATGTCCGAACGCCTGCAAGGCACCGTGGCCTTGCAGCAGCAATTGCTGCGCGACCTGTCCCACGAACTGCGCACCCCGTTGAGTCGCCTGCGGGTGGCCAGTGAAAGCGAACAGGACCTGCTGCAATTGCGTGAGCGCATCGGTCGGGAAGTGGATGTCATGCAGCGGCTGGTGGAGGACACCTTGCAACTGGCCTGGCTCGACACCGAGCGCGCGCCGCTGCCCCGGGAGGCAATCCAGATCCAGGCGCTGTGGGAAATGCTCACGGAGAACGCCTGTTATGAAAGTGGCTGGTCCGCCGAACAATTGCAGTGTGCGGTGGAGGCGTCGTGCTGGGTTCGCGGCAATCTGAATACCTTGGCTCAGGCCCTGGAAAACATCCTGCGCAACGCCATCCGCCATTCCCCGGACGGTGGTGTCGTGCGCCTGGACGGTCGGCGCGACGGCAACTATTGGCACCTGTGGCTGGACGATCAGGGCACAGGCGTCGCCGAACATGACCTGGAACGCATCTTCGCGCCATTCACCCGGCTCGACGGGTCGCGGCCGGGCGACGGCGGTTTCGGGTTGGGCTTGAGCATTGCGAGGAATGCAGTGCAGCGTCAGGGCGGGCGCTTGTGGGCGGAAAATACGTCGCAAGGGTTACGACTCAACCTGCGATTGTTGGCGGATGGTTGAGGGTGTCAGGGACGATGAAGCTCTCACATTCAACGCAAATATCGTCCTTATTCCCATAAAACATAAGCACCACACTTTGCGTGATATGGCCTGCCGAGGTTTGCCGGTATGATGGGCGCCCCCGCAGTCTGGATTGCGAATACGCCATGACCTTGCAGTACCCCACCATCGCCGATTGCGTCGGCAACACTCCGCTGGTTCGTTTGCAGCGCCTGCCTGGCGCCACCAGCAACACCCTGCTGCTCAAGCTCGAGGGTAATAACCCGGCGGGTTCGGTCAAGGACCGTCCGGCGCTGTCGATGATCACCCGCGCCGAATTGCGTGGGCAGATCCATGCCGGCGACACCCTGATCGAGGCGACTTCCGGCAACACCGGAATCGCCCTGGCCATGGCGGCAGCGATCAAGGGTTACAAGATGATCCTGATCATGCCCGACAACTCCAGCGCCGAACGCAAGGCCGCGATGACCGCCTATGGCGCCGAGCTGATTCTGGTCAGCCAGGAAGAGGGCATGGAAGGCGCGCGTGATCTTGCCCAGCGAATGGAAGCCGAAGGCCGCGGCAAGGTGCTGGACCAGTTCGCCAACGGTGATAACCCCGAGGCGCACTACACCACCACCGGCCCGGAAATCTGGCGCCAGACCGAAGGTACCATCACGCACTTCATCAGTTCGATGGGCACCACGGGCACCATCATGGGTGTTTCGCGCTACCTCAAGGAACAGAGTTCCACGGTGCAGATCGTTGGCTTGCAGCCGATGGAAGGCTCGGCGATTCCGGGCATCCGTCGCTGGCCGCAAGAGTACCTGCCGAAGATCTATCAGGCCGACCGGGTGGACCGGATCGTCGACATGGCCCAGAGCGAAGCCGAAGACGTGACCCGTCGACTGGCCCGTGAAGAAGGCATCTTCTGCGGCGTGTCCTCGGGCGGTGCGGTAGCAGCGATGCTGCGCTTGTCCCGGGAAGTCGAAAACGCGGTGATGGTCGCGATCATTTGTGACCGGGGCGACCGTTACTTGTCGACCGGCATTTTCGACGCGCCCAACTGATGGCCAAGCACGAGAGAGGCCTGCGCTTCCAACCGACGGGTGGCAGCAAGGCCCCGCAAATTCCGACCGGCAAAAAGCAGCGCTTGACCATCGAGCGCCTGGCTAACGACGGTCGCGGTATCGCGTTTTTCGAAGGTCGTACCTGGTTCGTCATCGGTGCCTTGGCCGGTGAAGAAATCGAAGCGCGGGTTCTGGGGGCCCACGGCAAAGTCGTTGAGGCACGCACCGAGCGCGTGTTCGTCGCCAGCGATCTGCGCCGTCCCGCGCCCTGCGCCCATGCCGGGCGTTGCGGCGGTTGCAGCGTGCAACATCTGCCCCACAACGAACAGCTTGCCCTGAAACAGCGCATGCTCGCTGAGCAGCTGTCGCGGGTGGCTGGTGTCGAGCCCGAGCAATGGGCCGCGCCGTTGAGCGGTCCTGAATTTGCCTATCGACGTCGCGCCCGGGTGGCGGTGCGCTGGGACATCAAGGCGAAAAAACTCGAAGTGGGTTTCCGTGCGGCGGGTAGTCAGGACATCGTCGGCATCAACGATTGCCCGGTGCTGGTACAGCCCTTGCAACCGATCATGAGCCGCTTGCCGGACATGCTTCGACGCTTGAGCAAACCCCAGGCGCTGGGTCATGTGGAATTGTTTGCCGGTTCTTCCCTGGCGGTGCTGTTGCGGCACATGGCGCCGTTGTCGGAAGCCGACCTGACGATCCTCAAGGAGTTCTGCGCGTTCCATGAAGCCCAGTTGTGGCTGCATGGCGAAGGTGAACCGCAACCGGTGGCTGCGGATCAATCGCTGGGGTATCGCCTTGAGCAATGGGACTTGAACCTGGCGTATCGGCCGGGGGATTTCGTCCAGGTCAACGCCGGGGTCAACGAGGCGATGGTTGCCCAGGCCCTGGAATGGCTGGCGCCGACCGCCGATGAGCGCGTTCTGGATCTGTTCTGCGGCTTGGGCAACTTTGCCTTGCCGCTGGCGCAGAAGGTTCGCGAAGTGGTGGCGGTGGAGGGCGTACAGGCCATGGTCGAGCGCGCCGCCGCGAATGCACTTAGCAACAATCTACATAACGCTACATTTTTTCAGGCCGATTTGTCCCAACCTTTGGCTGATGCCGAATGGGCCCGTGAAGGCTTTTCTGCGGTACTCTTGGACCCACCCCGTGACGGTGCTTTCGAGGCGGTGCGCACGCTCGCATCCCTGGGTGCCAAGCGGCTGGTTTATGTGTCGTGCAACCCGGCAACGCTGGCGCGCGACACGGTCGAATTGATCAAGCAGGGCTATCGGTTAAAACGTGCCGGGATCCTCGATATGTTTCCTCAGACGGCACATGTCGAAGCCATGGCGTTATTTGAAGCGAGCTAGGATGGCTCGTCTGGTCCGACTGGCCCGCCCGTGCAGTACCCGCGCCAGCCCTGCGTGGGTGCATCGGCAATACAGGTCAGCGTATTTGACGCATTGAATCGGCGTCGTAGGGAAGGTAAAGCAAGATGGTACAGGTGAGAGCACACCAGCCGATCAACACTGACGGCAGTATCAATCTCGAGGCTTGGCTCGATCATGCGGTCAGTGTCGACACGGCACTCGATCGCGAAGCCTTGAAGGAAGCCTGCGAGTTCGCTCGTGCGGCCGAACAGCAAGCCAATGCGGCGAAGAACCTGTGGTCCGAAGGGACCTCGAGTTTTCGCACCGGCCTGGAAATCGCCGAGATCCTCGCCGACCTCAAGCTCGATCAGGATTCGCTGGTCGCCGCGGTGCTATACCGTGGCGTACGCGAAGGCCAGATCCAGTTGCCGGCGGTCAGCCAGCGCTTCGGCACGGTGGTCGCCAAGCTGATCGACGGCGTCCTGCGCATGGCGGCGATCAGTGCCAGCCTGAGCCCGCGTCAGTCCATGGTGCTGGGCACTCAGGGCCAGGTGGAAAACCTGCGCAAGATGCTGGTCGCGATGGTCGACGACGTTCGCGTCGCGCTGATCAAACTGGCCGAGCGCACCTGTGCGATTCGTGCGGTGAAAACCGCCGATGACGAAAAGCGCAACCGCGTCGCCCGTGAAGTCTTCGATATCTACGCGCCGCTGGCGCATCGCCTGGGTATCGGCCATATCAAATGGGAACTGGAGGACTTGTCCTTCCGTTACCTGGAGCCGGACCAGTACAAGCAGATCGCCAAATTGCTGCACGAGCGGCGCCTGGATCGCGAGCGCTTCATCAGCGACGTGATGAACCAGTTGCAGAACGAATTGCAGGCCACCGGCGTCGATGCCGACATCAGCGGCCGGGCCAAACACATCTATTCGATCTGGCGTAAAATGCAGCGCAAGGGTCTGGAGTTCAGCCAGATCTACGACGTGCGTGCGGTGCGCGTGCTGGTGCCGGAAATGCGCGATTGCTACACCGCGCTGGGCATCGTCCACACCCTGTGGCGGCACATCCCCAAAGAATTCGACGACTACATCGCCAACCCGAAAGAGAACGGCTACCGCTCGTTGCACACGGCGGTAATCGGCCCTGAAGGCAAGGTGCTGGAGGTCCAGATCCGCACCCACGCCATGCACGAAGAGGCCGAACTCGGCGTCTGCGCGCATTGGCGCTACAAGGGCACGGACGTCAAGGCCAGCTCCAACCACTATGAAGAGAAAATCTCCTGGCTGCGCCAGGTGCTCGAGTGGCACGAAGAGCTGGGGGACATCGGTGGCCTGGCCGAACAGCTGCGCGTCGATATCGAGCCGGATCGGGTCTACATCTTCACCCCTGACGGTCACGCCATCGACTTGCCCAAGGGCGCGACGCCGCTGGACTTCGCTTACCGCGTGCACACCGAAATCGGTCATAACTGCCGTGGCGCGAAGATCAACGGGCGGATCGTCCCGCTCAACTACAGCCTGCAAACCGGTGAGCAGGTCGAGATCATCACCAGCAAGCACGGCACCCCGAGCCGCGACTGGCTGAACCCGAACCTGGGCTACATCACCACGTCGCGGGCGCGGGCGAAGATCGTTCACTGGTTCAAATTGCAGGCCCGTGACCAGAACGTCGCGGCCGGTAAAACCCTGCTTGAGCGCGAACTCAATCGCCTCGGTCTGCCGCAGGTGGATTTCGACAAGCTGGCCGACAAGGCCAACATGAAAACCGCCGAGGACATGTTCGCAGCCCTCGGGGCCGGCGACTTGCGCCTGGCGCAACTGGTCAACCTGGCGCAACAACTGGTCGAGCCTGAGCGCGGCAACGAGCAGCTGGAGCTGATCCCGCGCAAAGCCACGGGCTATAAGCCGGGCAAGCGTGGCGATATCCAGATCCAGGGCGTTGGCAACCTGATGACCCAGATGGCCGGCTGCTGCCAGCCGTTGCCGGGGGATGCGATTGTCGGCTACATCACCCAGGGGCGAGGTGTGAGCATTCACCGTCAGGACTGCGCCTCGGTGCTGCAACTGGCCGGGCGCGAGCCGGAGCGGATCATCCAGGTCAGTTGGGGACCGGTGCCGGTGCTCACCTACCCGGTGGACATCGTCATTCGGGCCTACGACCGTTCCGGTTTGCTGCGTGACGTGTCGCAGGTGTTGCTCAACGAGCGCATCAACGTGCTGGCGGTCAACACCCGCTCGAACAAGGAGGACAACACGGCGCTGATGTCCCTGACCATCGAGATTCCGGGGCTGGACGCATTGGGTCGATTGCTGGGGCGTATTTCCCAGTTGCCGAACATCATTGAAACCCGGCGTAACCGAACCCCGTGATGATTGGTGCGGGAGCTGCTTTATGTGGGAGCGAGCTTGCTCGCGATGGCGGTTGTCCAGTCAACAGTTATGCTGGATGTGCCGGCCCTATCGCGAGCAAGCTCGCTCCCACATGGGGTTTGTGAAGAGATTGATTGATGTATTCACTTGAAGACTTGCTGCACCTGATGAACCGCCTGCGGGACCCGCAGTTCGGCTGCCCGTGGGACATCAAGCAAACCTACGCGACCATCGTTCCGCATACCCTGGAAGAGGCGTATGAAGTCGCGGATGCCATCGAGCGCGGCGACTTCGATCACTTGCAGGGCGAATTGGGCGACCTGCTGTTCCAGGTGGTGTATTACAGCCAACTGGCGCGGGAGGAGGGGCGTTTCGAATTCATTGGGGTGGTCGACAGCATCACCCGCAAGCTGATTCGTCGTCATCCCCATGTGTTCCCGACCGGTGATCTGTACGCGCCGCTGGATGTCCCGCGCCTCACTGAGGAGCAGGTCAAGCAGCGCTGGGAAGAGATCAAGGCCGAGGAGCGCGCAGAGAAATCGCAAGCGCCCGAGCAGCTGTCGTTGCTCGACGATGTGCCGATGGCGCTGCCCGCGCTGTCTCGTTCTGCCAAACTGCAAAAGCGTGCCGGACAGGTCGGTTTCGACTGGCCGGATGCATTGCCGGTACTCGACAAGGTCCGCGAAGAGCTCGATGAAGTGCTCGAAGCCATGGCCGACAACGATTCGGCGGCGATTGCCGATGAAGTCGGCGACCTGCTGTTTTCCGTCGTCAACCTGGCGCGTCACCTCAAGGTTGACCCGGAAACCGCATTGCGTGGTGCCAATGGCAAGTTTGAAAGACGTTTCCGATTTATCGAACAGGCATTGCGCGACACCCACCGTCCCATAGAAGATTGCACCCTCGAAGAGTTGGACGCCTTGTGGGGCGAAGCCAAACGTCAGGAAAAGAATTTGCCCAGCTGCGGCTGAGCTGTTGCCTAAGTGAGTAAGCACCATGAGCCTTTCCCTTCGCGACCAGTTGCTCAAAGCAGGGCTGGTCAACCAAAAGCAGGCCAAACAGGTCGGCAAAGAAAAACAGAAGCAGCAACGTCTGGTCCACAAAGGCCAGATCGAACTCGATGACTCCCAGCAGCGTGCAGCCCAGGAGGCCATGGCCGAGAAGGTCAAGCGTGACCAGGAACTCAATCGTCAGCAGCAGGAGAAGGCCGAGCAAAAGGCCCGTGCCGCGCAGATCAAGCAATTGATCGAAGTCTCGCGTCTGCCGAAGCTGACCACCGAGGATTACTACAACTTTGTTGACGACAAAAAGGTCAAGCGCCTGTCGGTCAACACGCTGATGCGCAACAAGCTCAGCAGCGGCTCGCTGGCCATCGTGCATCATGCCGGCGGCTATGAAGTGATTCCGCGCGAGGCAGCGCTGAAGATTCAGGAGCGCGATCCCCAGCGCATCGTGCAACTGAATGTTCAGACCGAAGAGGTCGATGCCGAAGATGATCCGTACGCGGCCTATCAGATCCCTGATGATCTGATGTGGTAAGCGTTTAGCGTCCGCTACAACGACAGACCCCGCTCAATGGCGGGGGTTGTCGTTTTCCAAGTCTGTCATTGCCGGGGTCAGGCGTCGCGTTGCTGTTCCAGGGTCTCGAGTTCGGCTTTGTAGCGGTGGGCATCGCTCTGGGAATGGAACATCCCTACCAGCAGGTCTTGTTGGTACACATCCCAAATCCGTACGCCGGCGGCGACGCCTTCGTGGGACATGTGTGAATCATCGCGTTCAGTCACTTTTACAGTCATCGGCCAGCTCCACTTTCGGGTGATCTGCAGCAAGGCGTGTGCAGGTCTTTGTTATATATTTTGTTAGCAGGCTAAGTAAATGACTGTGCTTGGTAACGAACCTTTACCGATTTCGCAAAAGAGCCGCAGCCCGCGAGATGCGCGACATTCGGTCGCGGGTCGTTGAGTTTCATTACGAATATTTCATGTTCGCCCAAGAGTTTTTGGTGAGGGCGATCCAGGTTCAGGCGCCAGGGCGTGATCCTGCAGGCGAAAAAAAGCCCCGCATTTGCGAGGCTTTTCGTTGCGTTTCGGCTTAGCTGCCTTTGACCGTCTTGCCGTTGACCGTACCGTCCAGGAGCATGATGTTGTACTCCTTGCCGTCGGTTTCAACCTGTTGCAGACGTACCAGCAGGTAATCCCAGTCCTTGGCGAACCAGAGTACGGTGGTGCGCTTGCTTTGTGTCGGGTCACGCACGCGCTCGACCTTGATGGCGTCGATCTGGCCGGCCTTGGTGTCGACTTTTTCAGAACCCAGCACACGGAAGTCATAGGTATCGACTTCGCCATCATCGACAACCTGATAGCTCATGCTTTTTTTGCCGGCCGCAACATCATGCTGCAAGGCCAGTTGATAGGTGGATTTGTCGACCATGCCACGGTTCAGCGGGATTTTTACCGCATCGCCACGGTCAGTGCCGGTGACCATTTTGGTGGTCCAGTCGAAATCCAGGTCGGCTTTCTTGGCTTTGCCCAGGCCACCGCGCTCGAAGTGATAGGACTGCGGCAGCAGGGTGTCCTTGTCCAGTGTCAGGGTGCTTTCTTCGGTCAGGCTGGCGATCATCATCGATGCCTTGAAGCTGAGCTTCCAGACGCCGTTGGCGTTCTTGGTCAGGCTGCGCTCAGCCGTGCCGCTCATGGGAAGTTGCTTCCAGTCTGCGGTGTAACTGGCGGAGAACGGTTGAAGGTCTGCGGCCTGCGCAAAAGGCAGGGCGAGCAGAGCACAGGCGAAGAGCAGGGCGCGACGCATAAAATCTCCTAGGTACGAATCAAGTGGCCGCTGGCCGCGAGTAACTGACCATCCAGTAAAGCACCTTGTTCGCCAAGCGACAGTCGACCTTCGGCAAACCAGCGTACGGCCAACGGATAAATCAGGTGTTCCTGGACATGGACTCGCTGCGCCAGACTCTGCGGCGTGTCGTGCAACTCTACCGGTATTACTGCCTGTACGACCAGTGGTCCGCCATCGAGTTCCTCGGTGACGAAGTGCACGCTGCAGCCATGCTCGGTGTCGCCGGCCTCCAACGCTCGCTGATGAGTGTGTAACCCTTTGTATTTGGGCAGCAGCGAAGGATGGATATTGAGCAGGCGACCCTGGTAGTGACGCACGAAATCAGCGCTGAGAATGCGCATGAACCCGGCGAGTACCACGAGTTTGGGCTGGAAGGCGTCGATCAGTTCGACCAGGGCGGCATCGAAGGCCTCGCGACCTTCGAACGCTTTGTGATCAAGGGTGCGGGTGTCGATACCCGCGTCCCTGGCACGTTGCAGGCCGTAGGCGTCGGCGCGGTTGGAAATCACCGCGCGGATGCGAACCGGGCTGTCGCCGGCTCGCACGCTGTCGATCAAGGCCTGCAAGTTACTGCCGGTGCCGGACAACAGCACCACAACATCACAGGTGGCGGACATCTGCGATTGCATCCGCTCGTACATCAGTGTGCCTTGAGATTCTTCAGTTCAACCTGAGCCGCACCTTCGGCAGCGCTGGAGATCTGGCCGATCACCCAAGGCTGCTCGCCGGCTTCGCGCAGTACGTTCAGCGCGGTTTCAACGTGCTCTTGAGCGACGCAGATCACCATGCCGACGCCGCAGTTCAGCACGCGGTGCATTTCGGTTTCGTTGACGTTGCCTTTCTCTTGCAGCCAGTCGAAGACTGCCGGGCGGGTCCAGCTCGCCACGTCAACCACGGCCTGAGCGCCTTTTGGCAGTACGCGCGGGATGTTGTCGAGCAGGCCGCCACCGGTGATGTGGGCCATGGCCTTGACGGCGCCGGTGTCTTTGATCAGCTTGAGCAGCGGCTTCACGTAGATGCGGGTCGGGGCCATCAGCAGGTCGGTCAGCGGTTTGCCGTCGAGCTGGATGTTTTCGATGTCGGCACCGGACACTTCGATGATCTTGCGGATCAGCGAGTAGCCGTTGGAGTGCGGGCCGGAAGACGGCAGGGCGAGCAGCGCATCGCCAGCAGCGACTTTCGAACCGTCGATGATTTCGGATTTCTCGACTACGCCGACGCAGAAGCCTGCCAGGTCATAGTCTTCGCCTTCGTACATGCCAGGCATTTCAGCGGTTTCGCCGCCTACCAGCGAGCATCCGGACAGCTCGCAGCCAGCGCCGATGCCGGTCACGACCTGGGTCGCGGTTTCGACGTTCAGTTTGCCGGTGGCGTAGTAGTCGAGGAAGAACAGCGGTTCAGCGCCGCAGACGACCAGGTCGTTGACGCACATGGCAACCAGGTCGATACCGATGCTGTCGTGCTTGTTCAGGTTCAGTGCCAGGCGCAGCTTGGTGCCCACGCCGTCGGTGCCGGAAACCAGCACGGGCTGTTTGTAGCCGGCCGGGATTTCGCAGAGGGCGCCGAAACCGCCCAGGCCGCCCATGACTTCCGGGCGCGCAGTGCGCTTGGCGACGCTCTTGATGCGTTCGACCAATGCTTCACCGGCGTCGATGTCTACACCGGCGTCCTTGTAGCTCAGGGAGGGTTGCTTGCTCATGATCCAGGCCTTTAGGGGGGATTCAGGGGTAACGACCGAGCCCGGTGAGAGCGCTGAAAAAAATCGCTGCGGGTGTGCCGCGTGAAAATTTCAGAGTGCCCAGCCGTTGCCGGTCTGCGAAGGCGCGCGATTTTATCAGGCTTGAGGGGCAGCGGCCATCCTCGGGCCGACGGGCAGGGACATATCGCGTTAAAAAAACCGATATTGGCCGTGTTGGGCCGCACCGCTCATGGCTGTATAAGGTATAGCCGTTAAGCGGCTATCGTTATGACAGTACGAAAACTTCCATCGGTCGTGTGAATGATTTGCGAGGGTCTGTGGTCACAGCCTTGCTCTGATGTGTTCATGCGCACTGCTCCAACCGTTTTTTTGTCGGGAATCTTCCATGGGTTTGCGTAAATTTCTTTTTGTAGGCTGTTTGTCGCTGGTCAGCCTGGCGAGTCATGCCGAAACGCTCAATGGCCTTTATCAAGTGCGCGAGCCGGTCAGTGGCCAGACACCACAGGAGCGCGATCAGGCCACGCAGAAAGCGCTGGAAACCCTGGTGCTGCGCCTGACCGGCGATGCCAAGGCTGCCCAGAGCCCGGCGCTGGCCGCGATTCGCAAGGACCCGCAGCAGATCATCAGCCAGTACGGTTATGACGCCGGGCCGCCGGAAAGCTTGCAGGTCGATTTCGATCCGGTCAGTACCGACCGCGCATTACGCCAGGCCGGGCTGGCATTGTGGGGCGCCAATCGGCCGTCGATTCTTGGATGGTGGCTGAACGATTCGACTGAAGGCTCAAGCCTGGTCGGCGACGGCCAGGCCAGCGCTGCACCGCTGCGCCGTGCGGCGCAGCATCGCGGTTTGCCGTTGCGCCTGCCGCTGGGTGACCTGGATGAGCAGATCGTCGCGACTGCGCCCAATCTGGAAGGGACAGACCCGGCACCGTTGCGAAATGCGTCGGAGCGTTATGGTGCCGACGCCTTGCTGGCGGTGCATGCCCGCGAAGAGGGTGGCCAATGGCAGGCCAAGTGGCGCTTGTGGCTGGGTGATCAGCGTGAGCAGGGCAGCGTACAGGGCGCCGACACGGCGGCTGTCGCCGATGCGGTGTTGCTGGCGGTCAGCGAGCGATTGGCGCCACGGTTTGTTGCCAAGCCGGGTGTCTCCACCGAGCAGTTGCTTGAAGTGCAGGGCATGAATCTGGAGCGCTACGCGGCTTTGGGACACCTGCTTGAGCCGTTTGGTGCGCACCTGCAAAGTGTGGACGGCGATCGGATTCTCTATCGGGTCAACGGCAGTGCCGAGCAATTGCGGGCACAACTGCAGTTGGCAAAGTTGCAGCCGATACCAGCGGGTGAGGCGCTGGCGCCAGTTGCGGCGGTTCAGCCGGCGGTCGCGGGTTCGGCGCCTGCTGTAGCGCCGACACCGGCTGCGCAACTGCGTTTCCGTTGGTAAGCGTTTCTTTCTTTATATAGAAGCAATGGAGTGGTTCATGGCCGATACGCGGCGTTGGGTCTGGCTTGGTGGGGTGTTCCTGCTGTGCGCGTTTGTGTACTTGTTACATCCTATCCTCACGCCATTTCTGGTGGCGCTGTTGTTGGCCTATCTGTTCGACCCGCTGGTGGATCGACTGGAGAGGCTTGGCCTGTCACGCACGTGGGGCGTAGTGGCGGTGTTTGCCTTGTTCACCCTGATCGTCATGACGCTGCTGTTGGTGTTGGTGCCGATGCTCGCCAAGCAGTTGTTCCGCTTATATGAGCTGGCGCCGCAGATGCTCGACTGGTTGCAGCACACCGCGATGCCTTGGGTTCAGGCGAAAATGGGGTTGGCGGACGGTTTCTGGAAGTTCGACAAGGTCAAGGCTGCGATCAGTGAGCATATGGGCCAGACCACCGATATCGTCGGTGTGGTGCTGAGCCAGGCGACGGCTTCGAGCCTGGCGTTGATCGGGTGGCTGGCCAACCTGGTGCTGATTCCGGTAGTGAGTTTTTACTTGCTGCGCGACTGGGACCTGATGATGGCGAAGATCCGCAGTCTGCTGCCGCGTGATCGCGAGGCGCGGGTGGTGTCGCTGGCGGGCGAATGCCATGAAGTACTCGGGGCTTTCGTGCGTGGGCAGTTGCTGGTGATGCTGGCGCTGGGCGTGATTTACGCCGCTGGTTTGATGCTGGTCGGGTTGGAGTTGGGCCTGTTGATTGGCTTGATTGCCGGTCTGGCGGCGATTGTGCCGTACATGGGCTTTGTGATCGGTATCGGTGCGGCGCTGATTGCCGGGCTGTTCCAGTTCGGCGGTGATCTGTACCCGATGATTGGGATTGTCGCGGTGTTCATGGTGGGGCAGGCGCTCGAGGGCATGGTGCTCACGCCGTTGCTGGTGGGTGACCGAATCGGCCTGCACCCGGTGGCGGTGATCTTCGCGATTCTGGCGGGTGGCGAGCTGTTTGGTTTCACCGGGATCCTGCTGGCGTTGCCGGTGGCGGCCGTCATCATGGTGCTGGTGCGTCATGTGCATGATTTGTATAAAGATTCTGAAATCTATAGCGGCGTTGAAGACCCTGATTTATGACGGTGTCCGATTGACCCTTCCAGGCCGCCCGGCGCAATGTCGGGCGTGCCCTGCGGGCGGTTCGGCTGTCACATACGCTGTCAAAAAATCCTCCGTGAATCCAATAAGTTAACGCAAACCTTTGATTTTGCTTGTGGTCTGTTGCATTGTGCGGCCAGCTTCACGGGTATAAACTTTGCAAACTTTACACAGAGGCCACTAACGGTTCGTTTGGAACTGTTCAGTCAGCATGAAACCGATTCAGCTGCCCCTAGGTGTGCGTCTGCGTGACGACGCTACCTTTATCAACTACTACCCAGGCGCCAATGCCGCTGCACTCGGCTATGTCGAGCGTCTATGCGAAGCCGACGCCGGCTGGACCGAAAGCCTGATTTACCTCTGGGGCAAGGACGGCGTAGGGCGTACGCACTTGTTGCAGGCGGCCTGTTTGCGTTTCGAGCAGTTGGGTGAGCCGGCGGTCTACCTGCCGCTGGCCGAGTTGCTGGATCGCGGCATCGAAATCCTTGACAACCTAGAACAATACGAACTCGTCTGCCTCGATGACTTGCAGGCAGTGGCCGGGCGAGCGGATTGGGAAGAGGCGTTGTTTCATCTGTTCAACCGGTTGCGTGACAGCGGCCGACGTCTGTTGATTGCCGCGTCGACCTCGCCACGAGAGTTGCCGGTGAAGCTGGCGGACCTCAAATCGCGCCTGACCCTGGCGCTGATTTTCCAGATGCGTCCCTTGTCCGACGAAGACAAATTGCGAGCCTTGCAATTGCGTGCATCGCGTCGTGGACTGCACCTGACCGACGAAGTCGGGCATTTTATTTTGACCCGTGGCACGCGCAGCATGAGTGCGTTATTCGAGCTGCTTGAGCGTCTCGACCAGGCCTCGCTTCAGGCTCAGCGCAAGCTGACCATTCCTTTTCTCAAAGAAACCCTGGGCTGGTAAAACCGTGGCCTCTAGCGTGTTTCGGCATATTAAAGGCGCCAGAAAACACGCATCGGGAATAGGTTTCCACGGCGCGTGCGTAATCAATTCGGGCTTAAGCGCTTAGATGTAAACGAGAAACCGATAAGTCACATTAAGATCGATTGAATTTGCAAATGAAGTTGATAGCGGGCATAGTCTCGGCTTCTTTACAACTTCAGCCACGGTCGTGCCCATGCTAAATCGCTTCGCACCCCTCGTGCCTCTCGCACTTGTCACCCTGTTGTTCGGTTGCGCTGCACACTCTCCAGTGTCCCAGCAAGAGCAGCAACAACAGGTTAAAAATTCTTCTACTGCTCAGTCTTCCGTTATTTACCAGGAAGAACTGGCCACCGAAAAAGAGCTCTCCGACTTCGCCGATGGCAAGTCCTACCAGCTTCCGGTTCTGGCCGACAGCATCCTCGAACGTGGCATGTCCCTGATCGGTACCCGTTACCGTTTCGGCGGTACCTCTGAAGCCGGTTTCGATTGCAGTGGCTTCATCGGTTACCTGTTTCGTGAAGAGGCGGGCATGAACCTGCCGCGTTCCACTCGCGAAATGATCAACGTGGATGCCCCGCTGGTTTCTCGTAAAAACCTGAAACCGGGCGACTTGTTGTTCTTCGCTACCAATGGTCGTCGCGGTCGTGTCAGTCACGCCGGGATCTACCTGGGTGATGACCAGTTCATCCACTCCAGCAGCCGCCGCAGTGGTGGTGTCCGGGTCGATAGCCTGGGCGACAGCTACTGGAGCAAGACCTTCATCGAAGCCAAGCGTGCACTCGCCATGGCCCCGACAACGGTCACCGCGCGCAAGTAATCAGTCAATTTGTAAGGCTATCTTAAAGTCTTACTTGAAGTTTGACGCGCAGCCGCTAGAATCCAGACATATTGTTGATTAACTAACCGCGTAAGCCTTGCTTACGCGGTTTTGTTTTCAGCCTCACGGCAGAGAAAGCCGCATCCAGATCAGGATTGTTCTGCATATGTCGACGTCGGCCCGCCTCATACTCATCTGCTTCGTCGCGCTGCTCAGCGCCTGCGCCATCCGTACGCCACCCCCTGCCAAAGTGGTCCGGGCGCCGGTATTCGCGCCCTCCCAAACTTTTTCGCCCGCCGCTGAAGACGTACTGTTTCGCGCCTTGGGCCTGGTCGGTACGCCCTATCGCTGGGGCGGCAATACGCCGGATTCGGGGTTTGATTGCAGTGGCCTGATCGGCTACGTCTACCGCGATGCGGCCGGTATCTCCCTGCCGCGTTCGACTCGCGAAATGATCGGTATGCAAGCCCCGAGCATTGGCAAAGAAGCCCTGCAAACCGGCGACCTGATCTTCTTCGCCACCAATGGCGGCTCTCAGGTCAGCCACGCCGGGATCTACGTCGGTGAAGGTCGCTTCGTGCATGCGCCGGCCACGGGCGGCACGGTGAAGCTGGACAGCCTGTCCAAGGCCTATTGGCAAAAAGCCTATCTGAGTGCCAAACGGGTGCTGACCCCCGAACATCTGGCGCACAATCCCTAGCTCGCAGAGGTTGTCATGACCACTCGCACGCTTAATCTCGATGATTCACTCTACCACTACCTGCTCGACGTTTCCCTGCGTGAAACGCCGTTGCAGCGCCGTTTGCGTGACGAAACCCAAGCGTTGCCCAACGCTCGCTGGCAAATCGCACCCGAGCAGGGGCAGTTCCTCGCGTTACTGGTCAAGCTGACTAGCGCCAGGCGCTTGTTGGAAGTCGGCACGTTCACCGGTTACAGCGCTCTCTGCATGGCGGCGGCATTACCCGATGACGGCTCGTTGATCTGCTGCGATATACCAGGTGACTACAACGCGACGGCGCTGCGCTATTGGCAGGAAGCGGGATTTTCCGAACGCATCGAGTTGCGCCTGGCGCCGGCACTGCAAACCTTGGCTCAACTCGAGCAGCAAGGGCTGGGCGGTTGCTTCGATCTGATGTTCATTGATGCCGACAAGGCCAATTACCCGGCGTATCTGGAGAGCGCCTTGCGGCTGCTGCGCCAGGGCGGGTTGGCGGTGTTCGATAACACGCTGTGGAGTGGGCGAGTGCTGGAGGTCGATTCCGACAGCGAGGACACCCGAGCCATCCAGGCGCTCAATTGTGCCTTGAAGGATGACCCGCGTGTCGACCTGTCACTGTTGCCGATCGGAGATGGGTTAACCCTTTGCCGCAAAAGGTAGGCGCTGACCCCGATTAATGTGGGAGCGGGCTTGCTCGCGAAGACGGACTGACAGTCAACATTGATGTTGAATGTTAGAACGCTTTCGCGAGCAAGCCCGCTCCCACATTGGTTATGTGTTGGCGTTGGAGGACTTATTGGGCGGCCGAAACCCGCCACACCTTATTCCCCACGTCATCAGCCACCAGCAAACTGCCCTGCTGATCGATCACTACGCCCACC
This sequence comes from Pseudomonas purpurea, assembly GCF_039908635.1. Taxonomy (NCBI): domain Bacteria; kingdom Pseudomonadati; phylum Pseudomonadota; class Gammaproteobacteria; order Pseudomonadales; family Pseudomonadaceae; genus Pseudomonas; species Pseudomonas purpurea. The sequence continues at coordinate 4,166,202 of NZ_CP150918.1, read as the reverse complement.
GGCCGGCCCATGGCTTCTTCGTCTTTGTTGAGGAAACCGGTGAGCACATCCACCGGTTGTCCGCTCGGCTTGCCGGCATTGAACGGTACGAAGATCACTTTGTAGCCGCTGTGCGGTTTGCGATTCCAGGAGCCGTGCTGGCCGATGAATACACCTTGGGTGAACGGCGCGGGCAGTTTGCTGCCCTCGGCGAAGGCCAGCCCCAGCGACGCCGTGTGCGGGCCGACGGCGTAATCCGGGGCGATAGCCTTGGCTACCAGGTCCGGGTTGGGTGGCGTGACGCGCACATCGACGTGTTGGCCGTAATAGCTGAAAGGCCAGCCATAAAAGCCGCCGTCCTTCACCGAGGTGATGTAGTCCGGCACCAGGTCACTGCCGATCTCGTCGCGTTCGTTGACGGCGGTCCAGAGCTTGCCGGTCTGCGGTTCCCAAGCCAGGCCGTTGGGGTTGCGCAGGCCCTGAGGCGAAGATGCGGTGGTTACCGGTAGCGCGGTCGACTTCCCAGATGGCGGCGCGACCTTCTTCCTGGTCCAGGCCGTTTTCACCGACGTTGCTGTTGGAGCCGACAGTGACGTAGAGCTTGCTGCCGTCCGGGCTGGCGATGACGTTTTTGGTCCAGTGATGGTTCAGCGCGCCGCCCGGCAAATCGACGACTTTGGTCGGTTGCGACGTGATGGCGGTTTCGCCGCTTTCATAATGGAAACGCAACAAGCGGTCGGTGTCGGCAACGTACAGGTCATTGCCGACCAGAGTCATGCCGAACGGCGAGTTGAGGTTTTCCAGGAATACCGTGCGGGTTTCGGCGACGCCGTCGTGGTTGCTGTCACGCAGCAGGGTGATGCGGTTCGCGCTGGGTACGCTGGCGCCGGCGCGCCCCATGACTTTGCCGGCGATCCAGCCACGAATACCGGCGCCGTCGTCGGACTTGGGTGGCGAGTTGGTTTCAGCCACCAGCACATCGCCGTTGGGCAGCACGTAGAGCCAGCGGGGATGATCCAGGCCTTCGGCGAAGGCTGCGACGTGTGTGCCTGGCGCCGCAATCGGTTTTGCGCTCTTGGTCCAGCCGACCGCCGGGGCGATGTTCACCGTCGGGATCAGGGCTTTGTTCGGTTCCGGCAGTGTGGGCGATGGCCCGGTACCGTCCGAGACTTGCAGGTTGGACGTCTCACCGCAGGCAGCAATCCCTGCGGCGATGGCGATGACGAGGACATGTTGAGGCTTGAGCATGTGGATCTCCCTATGAATGCAGTGCCTGCATCATAGAGGACCCTGACGGCCGGATGGTTCAATCGGTCAGCCGCGGGCTTCCTTGAGGAGGACGGCAATCCCGGGGTGGTAGTTGCCGGCATCGTTGTGCAGCTTGCGGTAGGCATACGGGAAGTACCAGGCCACGGCGCAGGTCAGTTCCTTTTGCAGGTCGTCGACCATGTCCTGGAGTTCTTCTGGAGTGGCGCTGTGCTGGGCCTTTTGTGGCGCAACGAACAGGCAGCCGAGTTTCAGGTCGCTGGCGTAGCCGATTTTCTTCGCGTCGCTGACGGCGTCTTGCAGGGCCTGTGTCAGGTTGAGGTTACTGACCCGCGGCCAGCGCTGGGTGGCTTGCAGATAGGCGCGTTCCTCTTTGCTGGCGATGTACAGATCGGCGCGGCCATTGCGTTCGCCTTCCTCGATCTGTTTTTTTGTCGGGGCCTGCTCCAGCGTGGCCAGTTCGGCCATCCATGCTGCGGCAGACAGCAATCCGAGGTTGGCGCGTTCGTCGAACCAGTAAGGGGTTTCGTTATCGCCGCGCACCGCGTTGTAGCGATCGATACAGTCAAACCAGCGCTCCAGCACCGGGCGCAGGAATTCCAGTTTCGGATTGCTGATGATCATGCCTTGCATGTTGCTCACCTTGTTCTTGTGGTTTGGAGTTATGGCGATTTGATATCACTGCTCTGAGTGTGGCACAAGATTGGCGTCAGTAAATTGATTCAGGCCAATTTTCCTCGGGTATTGGCGTCTGGCTTTAATTGACGCTCCATCCCCAACCCTCTAACCTTCGCGACTTGTTTCAGGTGCTCTGTGACCCATGGGTCGACCGAGTGAAACAGGGAAGCCGGTGAGTGTTTCGCATGATCCCGGCGCTGCCCCCGCAACGGTAAATGAGTCAAGACTGCGCCTGGTGCCACTGTGTCGAGTGTCGATACGGGAAGGCGCGCAGTCGGCAACTGCGGCTCATGAGCCCGGAGACCGGCCTGATCCATCCAGCGGCATCACGGTGGGCGATGCCAGGCTTCTTGCCGTCTATTGCTATGCCCGCCCGCCGTTACCCCGCCTCAACGGAGAGCTCCCCATGACTGATTCCCCTGATCGTGACGAACGCCATCTGGCGCGCATGCTGCGTAAAAAAGCCGTAATCGATGAACGTATTGCCAATTCGCCGAATGAATGCGGCCTGATGCTGGTGCTGACCGGCAACGGCAAAGGCAAAAGCAGTTCCGCTTTCGGCATGCTGGCGCGGGCCATGGGCCACGGCATGCAGTGCGGCGTGGTGCAATTTATCAAGGGCCGCAACAGCACGGGCGAAGAGCTGTTCTTCCGGCGCTTCCCCGAGCAAGTACGTTTCCACGTCATGGGCGAAGGGTTTACCTGGGAAACCCAGGATCGCCAGCGTGACATCGCCGCCGCCGAGGCGGCCTGGGCAGTGTCGCGCGAACTGCTGCGTGACCCGACCATCGGCCTGGTGGTGCTCGATGAGCTGAACATCGCCCTCAAGCACGGTTATCTGGACCTGGACCAGGTGCTCAGCGACTTGCAGGCCCGCCCGCCGATGCAGCACGTGGTCGTTACCGGTCGCGGCGCCAAACCCGAGATGATCGAGCAGGCCGATACGGTCACCGAAATGGGCATGGTCAAGCATGCGTTTCAGGCCGGTATCAAGGCGCAAAAAGGCGTTGAATTGTGAGTGAGCCACGTCATTGCCCGGCGGTCCTGATCGCTGCGCCGGCTTCCGGCCAGGGCAAGACCACCGTCACCGCCGCGCTGGCCCGATTGCATCGCAATCAGGGGTGCAAGGTGCGTGTGTTCAAATGCGGCCCGGACTTTCTCGACCCGATGATTCTGGAGCGCGCCAGTGGTGCGCCGGTGTATCAGTTGGACATGTGGATGGTTGGCGAGCAGGAAAGTCGTCGGCTGTTGTGGGAAGCCGCAGGCGAGGCTGACCTGATCCTCATTGAAGGCGTCATGGGCCTGTTCGACGGCACGCCGTCCAGCGCCGATCTGGCGCGCCACTTCGGAGTGCCGGTGCTCGGTGTGATTGACGGCACCGCCATGGCCCAGACGTTTGGCGCACTGGCCCTGGGGTTGGCGCGCTATCAGCCGGACCTGCCGTTTGCCGGGGTGCTGGCCAACCGTGTCGGCACCTTGCGCCACGCGCAATTGCTGGAAGGCAGCCTCACCGAAGGGCTGCGTTGGTATGGCGCCCTGTCCCGGGAAACCGGGATCGAGCTGCCGAGCCGCCATCTCGGGCTGGTCCAGGCGAGCGAGCTGAACGACCTGGACGCGCGTCTCGACGCCGCGGCCGAGGCCCTGGCCAGCAGTTGCGAAGTGGCGTTGCCACCCGCCGTCGAATTCGCCGCTCCCGAGGTGATTGTCGCCGAACCATTGCTGGCCGGCGTGCGCATTGCCGTGGCCCGCGATGAAGCGTTTGCGTTCACTTATGGCGCGAGTCTGGACCTGCTGCGGGCGATGGGCGCCGAGTTGCTGTTCTTCTCGCCGATCCATGACCGTGAGTTGCCGGATGCCGACAGCCTGTACCTGCCGGGCGGCTACCCGGAATTGCACCATGTGGCGCTGGCGCAAAACACCACGATGCTGGCGGCGATTCGCGCGCACCACGAGGCGGGCAAGCCGTTGTTGGCCGAGTGCGGCGGCATGTTGTACCTGCTCGACTCGTTGACCGATGTCGAGGGTACGCGTGTCGAGCTGGTCGGTTTGCTGGCCGGTGACGCGGTGATGCAGAAGCGACTTGCCGCGCTGGCATTGCAAGCGGTTGAGCTGCCGGAAGGCTCGCTGCGCGGGCACACCTATCACCACTCGTTGACGAGCACTGAGCTTGAGCCGATTGCCCGTGGGCTGAGCCCCAACGGCGGGCGCGGGGCGGAAGCGGTTTACCGTGACGGGCGGATGACCGCCTCTTATGTGCACTTTTACTTTCCGTCCAATCCGAAAGCGGTCGCCGCACTGTTCCTACCTGAATCCGAGGTCGCCATCGCGAGCAGGCCATGACCGACAATGCATTTTCCGAAGCCGAACGCGCAGCGGTCTACCGGGCTATCGGCGAACGTCGCGACATGCGTCATTTCAGCGGCGGCACGGTAGACCCCGAGCTACTGCGACGTCTGCTTGAAGCGGCGCATCAGGCGCCGAGTGTCGGCCTGATGCAGCCTTGGCGTTTCATCCGCATCAGCGACCGCCCCTTGCGCGGCAAGATCCAGCAACTGGTGGAAGAAGAGCGGGTACGCACTGCCGAAGCGCTGGGCGAACGCTCCGATGAATTCATGAAGCTGAAAGTCGAAGGCATCAACGATTGCGCCGAAGTGTTGGTGGCCGCGTTGATGGAGGATCGCGAGCGGCACATTTTCGGGCGTCGAACCTTGCCGGAAATGGACATGGCGTCGTTGTCCTGTGCGATTCAGAACCTGTGGCTGGCGTCCCGCGCCGAAGGGCTGGGCATGGGCTGGGTGTCGTTGTTCGAGCCGCAGGCCCTGGCCGACCTGCTCGGTTTGCCGCCCGGCGCCAAGCCGCTGGCGGTGTTGTGCCTGGGGCCGGTCGAGGCATTTTATCCGGCGCCGATGCTGGTGCTTGAAGGGTGGGCGCAACCGCGTCCGCTGAATGAACTGTTGTATGAGAATTATTGGGGAGTGAGTCAATGAGTGTGGCGTTATTGAGTGTCGCCGGGGTGGCGCTGGATGCGCTGCTGGGCGAACCCAAACGCTGGCATCCGCTGGTGGCGTTCGGCCGTTTTGCCGACCGCATCGAGCAACGTTTCAATTCCGGCGGTCGTGGCTGGCGCAGCCACGGCGTGACGGCCTGGGTGTTGGCGGTGTTGCCGCTGACCTTGTTGGCGACGGCGTTTGCCTGGTTGCCGTACATCGGCTGGATCGTCGAGATCCTGGCGTTGTACTGCGCCCTCGGTTTGCGCAGCCTTGGTGAACACGTCGAGCCGGTCGCCCAGGCGCTGCGCAGCGATGACCTGGTGGAGGCGCGCAAGCGTGTCAGTTACCTGGTCAGCCGTCAGACCGCCGAACTGGACTCGACCGAAGTCGCCCGCGCTGCCACCGAGTCGGTGCTGGAGAATGGCAGCGATGCGGTGTTCGCCGCGTTGTTCTGGTTTATCGTCGCGGGCGTGCCGGGGGTGGTGCTGTATCGCCTGAGCAATACGCTGGATGCCATGTGGGGTTATCGCAACGAGCGCTTCGAGCGTTTCGGCTGGGCGGCGGCGAAGATCGATGACGTGCTCAACTACATTCCTGCACGGCTGGTGGCCTTGACCTACGCGTTGCTGGGTAAAACCCGTCTGGCGCTCAAATGCTGGCGCACTCAGGGGCCGATGTGGGACAGCCCGAATGCCGGGCCGGTGATGGCGGCGGGTGCCGGTGCGCTGGGTGTGGAGTTGGGCGGCGCGGCGATTTATCACGGCGAGCTGCATCAGCGCCCGACCTTGGGTGAAGGCGTGCCGGCGGACGCCGACTCCATTGACCGTGGCTGGCAATTGGTCCAGCGCGGGGTATGGTTATGGCTGCTGATTCTCTGCCTGGGGGTTGAGTTCTATGCTTGAGCACGGTGGCCGTTTGCGCAAGGCGGCGCTCACCTATGGCATCGCCGAAGCCGACTGGCTTGACCTGTCCAGCGGCCTCGCGCCCTGGCCGTGGCCGATCCCGGAGATCCCGCTGCGAGCCTGGGCCCGCTTGCCGGAAACCGACGATGGCCTGGAGCAGGCCGCTTGCGAGTACTACGGCGCGCCCCAAGTGTTGCCGGTGGCGGGCTCGCAAGCCGCGATCCAGTTGCTGCCGCGTTTGCGTCGCGCCGGCAAGGTGGGCGTGCTGTCGCCGTGTTACGCCGAGCACGCCGAAGCCTGGCGCCGCAGTGGCTACATCGTTCGCGAAGTGACGGAACAGGAAGTCGACTTCTTTCTCGACAGCCTCGACGTGCTGGTGGTCGTCAACCCGAACAACCCGACGGGCCTGAGCCTGACCCCGGAGCGTTTGCTCGACTGGCACGCACGGCTGGCCCAGCGCGGCGGCTGGCTGGTGGTCGACGAAGCCTTTATGGACAACACTCCGCACCTGAGCTTGTCTGCCCATGCGAACAAAGTCGGGCTGATTATTTTGCGCTCGTTCGGCAAGTTCTTTGGTCTGGCCGGCGTTCGTTTGGGGTTTGTGTTGGCCGAACGCAAGTTGCTCAAATTGCTGGCCGAGCAAGTCGGGCCGTGGGCGGTCAGTGGGCCGACGCGGATTCTGGGGCAGGTGTGTTTGCGCGATACCGCCGGGCACGCACAACAACGCCAGCGCAGCGAGGCGGCGAGCCAGCGCCTGGCGTTGCTCCTTGAGCGCTACGGCTTCAAGCCGCAGGGCGGGTGTGCGTTGTTCCAGTGGTTGATCACCGACCGCGCCGGGCAGCTTCACGAATTCATGGCCACACGCGGCATTTTGCTGCGTCTGTTCCCCCACAACAGCAGTCTGCGTTTCGGCTTGCCGGCCGATGAAGCCGACTGGCTGCGCCTCGACGAGGCGTTCGCGGCCTACCGCAAGGATGTTCCATGAGCACGCTGATGGTGCAGGGCACCACTTCCGATGCAGGCAAAAGTACGCTGGTGACGGCGCTGTGCCGCTGGCTGAGCCGTGAGGGTGTCAGCGTGGTGCCGTTCAAGCCGCAAAACATGGCGCTCAACAGTGCGGTGACCGCCGACGGTGGCGAGATCGGCCGGGCGCAGGCCGTGCAGGCGCAGGCGGCGAACCTTGAGCCGCACACTGACATGAACCCGGTGCTGCTCAAGCCCAACAGTGACACGGGCGCGCAAGTGATCATCCATGGCCGCGCCGTGACCACGATGAACGCAGTCGCCTATCACGACTACAAAGCCATCGCCATGCAAGCGGTGTTGGCGTCCCATCAACGCCTGAGCGCGGCGTATCCGGTGGTCATGGTTGAAGGCGCGGGCTCGCCGGCCGAGATCAATCTGCGAGCCGGTGACATCGCCAACATGGGCTTTGCCGAAGCGGTGGATTGCCCGGTGATATTGATCGCCGACATCAATCGCGGCGGTGTCTTTGCCCATTTGGTCGGCACCCTGGAGCTGTTGTCGGCCAGCGAGCAGGCGCGGGTCAAGGGGTTCATCATCAACCGTTTTCGCGGTGACATTGCCTTGCTGCAACCGGGCCTCGACTGGCTCGAGGCGCGCACCGGCAAACCGGTGATTGGCGTGTTGCCTTATGTGATGGATTTGCACCTGGAAGCCGAGGACGGCATCGACCAGCGCCAGACCGACAAAGCCGAGCAGGTGCTGAACGTCGTGGTGCCGGTGCTGCCGCGCATCAGCAACCACACCGACTTTGATCCGTTGCGCCTGCACCCGCAGGTCAATCTGCAATTTGTCGGGCCTGGCCAGCCGATCCCGCCTGCTGACCTGATGATCCTTCCCGGTTCAAAAAGTGTGCGCAGCGACCTTGCATATCTGCGGGCCAATGGGTGGGACAGTGCGATCACCCGGCATCTGCGTTACGGCGGAAAACTGTTGGGCATCTGCGGCGGTTTGCAAATGCTCGGCGAGCAGTTGCACGACCCGTTGGGGCTGGAAGGCGCGCCGGGTTCCAGTGCCGGTCTGGGGTTGCTGGCGTTCGAAACGGTGCTTGAAGAAGAGAAGCAGTTGCGCAACGTGCGCGGGCGTCTGGCCCTGGAAAACGCTGAGGTCAGCGGCTATGAAATTCACGCTGGCGTGACCACCGGGCCGGCGCTGGAACACGCGGCGGTGCTGCTGGATGACGGTCGCAGCGACGGCGCACACAGCGCGGACGGGCAGGTGTTCGGCACGTACCTGCATGGCGTGTTCGAGTCGGCGCCCGCGTGCAGCGCGCTGTTGCGCTGGGCCGGTTTGCAGAACGTGCAGGAGGTCGATTATCACGCCCTGCGCGAGCGTGATATCGAGCGGTTGGCGGACTTGGTGGAGAAGCACCTGGACACCGGGCTGTTACGTGAACTCTGTGGGTTTTGAGGTGGTTTTGAGGACGCATTCGCGGGCAAGCCCGCTCCCACAGGGTTACGAGGCGTATTCAAAATTTGTGTTCATTCGAGATCAACTGTGGGAGCGGGCTTGCCCGCGAATAGGCGAGTTGCCTCACCGAATATTTTTCAGGATACCTTCATGCTGCAACTGATCCTTGGTGGTGCCCGCTCCGGCAAGAGTCGCCTGGCTGAAAAACTTGCGTCCGACAGCGGTCTGGCGGTGACGTACATCGCCACCAGCCAGCCGCTGGACGGCGAAATGAATGCGCGGGTGGCCCATCACCGCGAGCGTCGTCCGGCTGCGTGGGCGCTTATCGAAGAACCGCTGGAACTGGCCCGCGTGCTGCGCGAAACCGCACGCGCCGAGCATTGCCTGCTGGTGGACTGCCTGACGTTGTGGCTGACCAACCTGCTGATGCTCGACAACCCCGAGCGTCTGGCGCAGGAACGTGAAGCCCTGCTGGATTGCCTGGCGGCGCTGCCGGGGGAAATCATTTTTGTCAGCAACGAGACCGGTATGGGTGTCGTGCCGCTGGGCGAATTGACTCGCCGTTATGTCGATGAAGCCGGTTGGTTGCATCAAGCCCTGGCCGAGCGCTGTCAACGCGTTGTGTTGACCGTCGCCGGCCTGCCCCTGACTTTGAAAGGAACTGCGTTATGACTGACTCCTGGTGGCTGAACCCGTGCAAGCCGATCAACGCCGAGGCCCACGCGCAAGCGGCGGCCCGTCAGCAACAGCTGACCAAGCCGGCAGGCTCGCTGGGGCAGCTCGAAGCGGTGGCGGTGCAATTGGCGGGATTGCAGGGGCGGGTCAAGCCGAGCCTGAATCAGCTGTGGATTGCGATTTTCGCCGGTGATCACGGAGTGGTCGCGGAAGGTGTGTCAGCGTTTCCCCAGGAAGTGACCGGGCAGATGCTGCACAACTTCGTCAGTGGCGGCGCGGCCATCAGTGTGTTGGCACGGCAACTGGAGGCGCGCCTGGAAGTGGTCGACCTCGGCACGGTGACACCGTCGTTGAGCCTGCCGGGTGTGCGTCATCTGAATATCGGTCCCGGTACGGCGAACTTCGTCCATGCCCCGGCGATGACTCGGCGCCAGGGCGAGCAAGCCTTGCAGGCCGGTCGCGACAGCGTGCATCGGGCAATCGCAGAGGGTGCGGAGCTGTTTATCGGCGGCGAGATGGGCATTGGCAACACCACGGCCGCCAGTGCCGTGGCGTGCGCGCTGCTTGATTGCCCCGTGGTCAACATGACCGGGCCGGGCACCGGATTGAACGCGGCGGGCGTCAGCCATAAGGCTCAGGTCATCGAGCGGGCGTTGGCATTGCACGCAGGCCAGCGCGGCGACGTGTTACAGACGTTGCTCAACCTGGGCGGTTTTGAAATTGCGGCGCTGGTGGGGGCTTACCTGGCCTGTGCCCAGGAAGGCGTGGCGGTGTTGGTGGATGGGTTCATCTGCAGCGTGGCCGCACTGGTGGCGGTGCGCCTGAACCCGGCCTGCCGCGAATGGCTGCTGTTCGGCCATCGTGGTGCCGAGCCTGGTCATCGCCATGTGTTGGAAGCCTTGAGCGCCGAGCCGTTGCTCGAACTCGGGTTGCGTCTGGGCGAGGGCAGTGGTGCCGCGCTGGCGGTGCCGCTGTTGCGACTGGCGTGTGATCTGCACGGGCAAATGGCGACCTTTGCCGAAGCGGCTGTGGCGGATCGCCCGGCATGACCTTGCGCCTGGACCTGCTGCGCCATGGTGAAACCGAACTGGGTGGCGGCTTGCGTGGCAGCCTCGACGACGCCCTCACGGCCAAGGGTTGGAAGCAGATGCGCGGGGCAGTGATGGCCAAAGGTCCGTGGGATCGGGTGGTCAGTTCGCCGTTGCAGCGTTGTGCTCGCTTCGCCGAAGAATTGGCTGAGCAACTTGGGGTGCCGGTGCAGCTTGAGCGCGATCTGCAAGAACTGCATTTCGGCGCCTGGGAAGGGCAGAGCGCAGCGGCGTTGATGGAAACCGACGCCGAGGCGCTGGGCCTGTTTTGGGCTGATCCTTACGGCTTCACGCCGCCCGATGGTGAACCGGTGATCGCGTTTTCTGCACGCGTGTTGGCGGCGGTCGAGCGGCTGCATCAGGCCTATGCGGGCGAGCGGTTGTTGCTGGTCAGCCATGGCGGAGTGATGCGTTTGTTGCTGGCGCAGGCGCGGGGCTTGCCCCGCGAGCAATTGCTCAATGTCGAGGTCGCTCACGGGGCGCTATTTTCGTTGCAGGTGCACGCCCAAGGCTTGCTCAAGGAAGAGGTCTGAACGTGTTGCCCTTGTGGATCGCCCTGCAATTTCTCAGCAGTTTGCCGATTCGTCTGCCAGGCATGCCGCAACCTCGGGAATTGGGGCGCTCGCTGTTGTTCTATCCGTTGGTGGGGCTGTTGTTCGGCGTGTTGCTGTGGGCGCTGAACAGTCTGTTGAACGGCACGCCGCCGTTGTTGCACGCCGCTTTGCTGCTGACTGCGTGGGTGGTGCTCAGTGGTGGTTTGCACCTCGATGGCCTGGCCGACAGCGCCGATGCGTGGCTTGGTGGTTTCGGTGATCGCGAACGTACATTGACCATCATGAAAGACCCGCGCAGCGGACCGATTGCGGTGGTCACGCTGGTGTTGGTGTTGCTGCTTAAATTCACCGCGTTGCTGGCGTTGATCGAGCAGGGGCACGGCGTTGTTTTGATCATCGTTCCATTGATCGGCCGTGCCGCGCTGTTGGGGTTGTTCCTGACCACGCCGTATGTGCGCGCCGGTGGCTTGGGGCAGGCGCTGGCCGATCATTTGCCGCGCAAGGCCGGGTGGTGGGTGATGGCGATCAGTGCGTTGGCGTGTGCGTTGATCGGCGGTTTTGGCGGCGTTTTGGCGATTGTTATCGCGGTGGTGATGTTTGTCTGGTTGCGGCAGGTGATGTTGCAGCGTTTGGGCGGAACGACGGGCGATACTGCGGGGGCGTTGCTGGAGTTGCTGGAGATGGCGGTGTTGGTGGGATTGATGTTGGTCTGATGGTGATTTTTTGAATTTACAGCCGCCATCGCTCTCAATCTGTAACTTGATTTAACAGACTCGCGGGTATATACACGCACCATGCTTGCCTCTCAATGTTTATGCACCAACCTGCGTCGTGCCGCCCGTGGCGTCAGCAGGCATTACGACGGCGCCCTCGACGGCTTCGGGATCAACGTTGCCCAGTATTCTTTGCTGTGCAACTTGCAGCGGCTGGACCAGCCGAGCATTTCCACCCTGGCTGAGGCCATGGGCCTGGATCGCAGCACGTTGGGGCGCAACCTCCGGGTACTGGAAGGCGAGGGGCTGGTGCTGCTGGTCGAAGGTGAAGACCAGCGCAACCGCATCGTGCAACTGACCCAGGCCGGAAGCGAGCGTCTCGCGGCGGCGTTGCCTGCCTGGGAAGCGGCGCAGCAGCGCTTGATCGATCGTTTGGGTGCCGAGAAGCGTGCAACCTTGCTGGCCTTGCTGGACGAACTCGCCTGAGGTGGCGGGCCTTTCCAAACGTAAGCCCGAATTTAAGTCCGAGCTCAAGCGGGTATATACCCGCGACTGGAGAATAAAAATGACATCGATGTGGCGTACCAGCGGTTGGGTGCTTCTTGGGAGTGCGCTGATTCTTGCGTTGTCATTGGGCGTGCGGCACGGCTTTGGGTTGTTCCTGCCGCCGATGAGCGCGCAGTTCGGCTGGGGGCGTGAGGTATTTGCCTTCGCCATCGCCTTGCAAAACCTGATCTGGGGGCTGGCGCAGCCGTTTACCGGTGCGTTGGCTGACCGTTTCGGTGCCGCGAAAGTGGTGCTGGTCGGTGGCGTGTTGTACGCCGTGGGCCTGGTGTGCATGGGCTTGTCCGACTCGGCAGTGACGTTGTCGCTGAGCGCCGGGTTGTTGATCGGTATCGGCCTGTCGGGCACTTCGTTCTCGGTGATTCTGGGTGTGGTGGGGCGCGCGCTACCGCCGGAAAAACGCAGCATGGGCATGGGCGTCGCCAGTGCGGCGGGGTCGTTCGGCCAGTTCGCCATGCTCCCCGGGACCCTCGGGTTGATCGGCTGGCTGGGCTGGTCGAGCGCATTGCTGGTGCTCGGTCTGTTGGTCGCGCTGATTGTGCCGCTGGTGAGCATGCTCAAGGACAAGCCGCTGCCGGTGCTGGGTCATGAGCAGACGTTGACCGAGGCGCTGCGTGAAGCCTGCTCCCATTCCGGTTTCTGGCTGTTGGCGTTCGGCTTTTTTGTCTGTGGTTTTCAGGTGGTGTTCATCGGCGTGCATTTGCCGGCCTACCTGGTCGATCAGCACTTGCCGGCCAGCGTCGGCACCACGGTGCTGGCATTGATCGGCCTGTTCAATATCTTCGGTACGTACACCGCAGGCTGGCTCGGCGGGCGGATGTCCAAGCCACGTCTGTTGACCGGTTTGTACCTGCTGCGCGCGGTGGTCATCGGGTTGTTTCTTTGGGCGCCTGTCACGCAAACCAGCGCCTACCTGTTCGGTATGGCCATGGGCTTTCTGTGGTTGTCGACGGTGCCGTTGACCAACGGCACCGTGGCAACGCTGTTTGGTGTGCGAAATCTCTCTATGCTCGGTGGTATTGTTTTCCTCTTCCACCAGTTGGGTTCGTTCCTCGGCGGCTGGCTGGGGGGGGTGGTCTACGACCGAACCGGGAGCTATGACTTGATATGGCAAGTGGCGATTCTATTGAGCCTGTTGGCGGCCGCCCTGAACTGGCCCGTGCGCGAGCGTCCGGTGGCGCGTCTGCAAGCGCAGGCGAGCGCGGCGTGAATCGTGTCGCGGTGTGGCTTGGCGTGGCCAGCCTGGGCGCGTTGCTGCTGGTGCTGGCCTGGTGGGGCTGGCATCAGGGCGGTCTGGCGCTGATGCAATTGGGCATGGGCGTTTGCTGAATCGCTGCTTGCGAGGTCTGCGGAAGGGCGAGTAACGTCGCCCTCTGATTTCTATCAAGGACGTACGACATGCTGATGCGCTGGTTAGCCGTTCCAGCTGTTCTGTTGGCCATGGCCGGTTCAACCCTGGCGGCCGAGTGCCCGCCATTGCTTTCGGGCGTTTTGCCCAAGTTGCATGCCAAGGAATCCATCGATCTGTGCCAGCGCTTTGCCGGCAAGCCGCTGGTGGTGGTCAATACCGCCAGCTTTTGCGGTTTTGCCCCTCAGTTCAAAGGCCTTGAAGCGCTTTATCAGCGTTATAAAGGCCAAGGGCTGGAGGTGCTCGGCGTGCCGTCCAATGACTTCAAGCAAGAGTCCGGGGACGGTGCCGAGACCGCCAAGGTCTGTTATGTGAACTACGGCGTGACCTTCACCATGACCGAACCGCAAAAAGTGCGCGGTGCCGATGCGGTCCATTTGTTCAAGGCCTTGGCGCAGCAGAGCAGTGCGCCGAAATGGAACTTCTACAAATACGTGGTCGACCGTCAGGGCCAAGTGATTGCCAATTTCTCCAGCCTGACCAAGCCCGACAGCCCGGATTTCATCGAGGCCGTGGAAAAGGCCCTGGCCTCCAAGCCCTGATTGGCGTCCATCAAAAAGCCCCGCCTCTTCATCAGAGAGCGGGGCTTTTTCAATTCAGGCGGCGAGCCGCCAGGGCTCGCAGTGAATCAGAAGCGGTAGGTTGCACCTACACCGAAACCATTTGCCCAGTTTTCATACTTGGCGTTGTAGCTCTGGCCACGGTTGTTGTGGTTGTTGACCTTGACGGCTTCTTCCTTGAGGTAGGAGTAAGCGACGTCGATGGTCAGGTCGTCCGTTGGGCTCCAGCCAGCACCGAGGCTGAAGATTGTCCGGTCGCCAGTCGGGATGCGCGGGGAGCGGTCGACGTTGTTGGTCGGCGCCTGGTCAAACGACAGACCGGTACGCAGTACCCATTGCTTGTTCAGCTTGTACGAGGCACCGATGGCGTGAGCCCAGGTATCGTGCCAGTTCTGCTCTTCGGTGATGGAGCCGAATTGACCGTTCAACAGCGGCTGAACGCCTTTGTTCTCGACGGTGATGTTTTCCAGGCGGCTCCAGCGGGTCCAGGTGCTACCAGCGTAGATTGTCCACTGGTCGTCGAGTTCGTGGGTGACCGAGAGGTCTACCGACTCAGGGGTTTGCAGTTTCAGCGAGGCGTCGTACTTCTGGCTCGGGTTCAGGCCAGCGGCGGCAAGCACGCTGTAGTTGACCTTGGTGTCACCTTCGAGCTTGTACTTCACTCTCGAGTGATAGGTCAGGCCCACACGGGTGCTGTCGGTAACCTGCGCCAGAACGCCGATGTTGTAGCCCAGCGCGGTGTCGTCGCCCTTGATCTTGACCTTGCCGTCATTCGCCCGCGGGGTAATCGACAGGTTGGATTCCAGGGTGCCGTCGATACGGTTGATGGTCGGGCCGAAACCGATCGAAATCTTGTCGTTGAAGGCATAGCTGACGGTAGGTTGCAGCGTCATGACTTTAACGTCGCTCTTGCTGCCGAAGTAGCGGCCAGCAAAGCCTTTTTCGTAATCGGTCACGAGACCGAACGGTGCGTACATACCGATACCGAACGCCCAATGGTCGTCGATTGGCTTGACGTAGTAGCCCATAGGTACGGCAATGAACGGCACCATGTCGCCGTCGTTGGTGCCTTTGTTCGGGCGCGAACGTGCGTCGCTGATGTCGGTGTGAGCGTCGAGCATGGCGACACCGCCAGTCGCTTGTTCGCGCTTGATGCGGGACATACCGGCAGGGTTACCAAAAATTGTGCTTGCGTCGTCGGCGACAGAAGATCGCCCGGCAAAACCAGTGCCCATCCCACTGATGCTCTGTTCGTTGATGGCAAAGCCACTCGCGAAAATCTGCGTGGATGCCAACGTCACGGCGAGGCTAAGGGTGGTTTTGAGCATTACTTTTTTCATTATTAGAACTCCTGGTGATCACCGGGGCGAAAATTACCAACATTTTCGTTCCAGCGCTATAGGCTGTAACGCTTGAGTTAGAGCGGTTTTGTAGGACAATCCGACCAGGTTCGCGTCTTTTGCGCGATCTTGAAAAAGTGGCGGATCAGCAGGCGAGTTCGTTCAGGGGGCAAACGCAGGTTTGCCAGGCGCAGGTGAAATCTCTCAAGCGGCCTTGGGGCTGGAATGTTTGACGCCAGATTCTTGCCATTCCCAGCAGGTCGTCTGCTTCAGGGAGTGGGGTGTTCTGTTCTTCTATCAGCAGCCAGGCGATGGCGGTGGCGTAGCGCAGGTTGACGGTCAGTTCCAGGTGCGGCCCGCTCAAAAAAGCATGCTGGCTGGCCAGGCCGCGAACCAGGCTCGCGCGCTCGGGGTCCAGTGCCAGGTAATGGTCCCAGAGTGCCTGGTGACGAAGCTCGGCAATCCGGTAGAGCCCGTGTCCACGGCGGTCATGCAGGGCTGAGCCCAGGGCGGACTGACTGGCGGCGATGCCCAGCAGAAGGGATTCGGCGGTCCGGCTGTGGCGCCCGAGATAGATCAGTGTCGGGCGGATCACATAACGGCATAGTTCGCTGGCGGCGATACCCATAAGGCCCTCGAAACACGAAGTGGGCGGCGATACCTGAAGGGGGCTTGGCAGCTGTGAATCGACTCAGGCTCGCCGGAAGCGGATCAAGCCGCTTGAGTTGAAGTGTAGTGTCATATTCGAGCTGTAAAGGACTGTATTTAAAATATTTTCGGCTGCGAGTTATAACCGTTATATCGGTTCGTACTTAGGGTCGTTTCAGCGCAAAGAGAAATATCGGGCAATAAAAAGCCCTGCTTGTTGGGCAGGGCTTTTGAGGTTTTCAGCCTTTCTGGCGTCTCAGGCAACCAGTGCCTGACGGGTACGCTCGATCACGGCCTGCAGCGGCTCTGCGCTGGAGTATTGATCGGGGTACAGGCGTTCGCTGTGACGGGCGATGCCGTGTTCGTTGACCAGGGTGAAGCTGAAGCAGCCTTTGCGAGCGGCCATGATCAGGCAGTTCATTGGTGCAAAAGCGTTGGTTAGGGTGCGAATGGCATCCTGAGTGTGGATTTGAGTCGACATAGTTATTAGATGTTCCTGCAAATGACACGGATAAGAACCGTGCAACGTTAAAACGTTCCAGTAACGTCGACCACCATTGGTCGAACGAAGAACCCGACTGGAACAAAGCAGCCAGTTTGAAGCGCTTTGATTTTTGCGCGCTTGGGCCGGCAGGTAGGTACTTAGGAGGGCAGGCAACACATCAAGGGCAAAGGTTCTGGGCCCGGGGTGAAGATCCTGATCAATATGCAGGTTGGTTCGGTCAGAGTAAGTGAGCTTCGCAACACCCTTTGCATTCGATTCAAAGGCAGTGTTGACGCAAGGTTTACCTGGAAACCATCGAGGTGGTCGATCCCGCGTTGTCGGTAGAGGCTTCTCTTTAGGGAAGGCTGACCGTGGAGATTTGTTCGACCAGAATTGACTTTCAGCTTGGTACTAACGCCGCGGATACTAACGGTTTGAATTTGAGAAAGGAAGTGTGTTAGGCAAAAAAGATTCGTGATGTCGTAAAAAAACGGCCTGGGCTATGCGCCGATGAAAGGTGGCGAGCCCCTAAGACCGAGGGCTTCACGGAGGCTGAAGGTGCCTGCTTGCCGTTGGTCGGCCGGTCATGGCTTCACGACCATGGAAGTGCGAAGGGGGCTCGATCTGGGTATGCCCCACCTTGAGGCCCGCATTTTCCATCAGTGTGCGAAAAATGTGCACCGATATAACCACCTCAACAGGACTTGTGCACATTAGTTGCGCGGATCGTCACCGCACTGTCATCTGGCCCTCAGCGGCAGTGGGTGCCTGTACTGAAAATTTAAGTCAATGAAAAACATCGGTTTTTTTTACTGGTGAAAAAATCGTCAGTTTGACTGCGGGCCCCATTCCACAGGGCTTGTGGCGAGTTCAGGGGCGGTTGTCCACTGAGTTATCCACAGCTTCTGTGGATTGTCCCGAGCGCTTGCTCTAGCACGGGCGTGCCGGGTTTTTTTCGCCTTTACCCGTACGAAAAAAGGAGTAGAGTGGCGCGCCTTCTGATCTGCCTCACAGTGCTTTATGAAGTTTCGCTCAGCATCAACCTCTGCTACCGCTGCACCCACTGGTGTTACCCCACCCAAACGATTCTCCCTGCGTGTCGCCGAGTGGCTGCTCGACAGCCCGACCCTGGGCGATAACCACAACGTCAAGCATTTTGCCGGGCGCTTGCTCAAGCAGCCTGCGCGTGAAGGTGTGGTGGCTGCGCAAAGTCGCTTGGGCCAGTTGATGTGCCGCGAGTGCGGCAATGCACGGGACCGTCGGATCGGCCAGGACCTGCTGCGCCAGGCCGCTCGAGCGGGCGACCGGCGCGCCCAGCAGGAACTCGGTCGGATCGAAGACTGAGCTGTCCAAGCTTGCACGGCTTGGTTAACCTTCAAGCTTTATCTCATCGGCAGGAGTCGCCATGGCTATGGACTTGACCAGTGTGCTGCTCGGTCTGGCAGGCGCGGCGTTGCCACTGTTGGCACTGGCCTGGCAACTGCAGCGGCGCATGAGCGCCAGCCAGGCTGACCTGGCCCTGCTTGAAGAGCGCCTGAGCACGGCCCAACTGGCGCAGGACGGCCTCAATGCGCAACTCGATGCCTGCCGCGATGAGATCAGTGATCTGGGGCAGGCCAACGCGGCCAAACAGGCCGATCTGGCGGCGGTGAATCGTGAAGTCGAGTTGTTGCAGATCGAGCGCGACAACGCCCGCGATGCGGCCCACGCCTGGAATCTGGAGCGCAGCAGCAAAGAGGCCGAGTTGCGTCAGCTGGACGCCCAGACTGCCTCGCTCAACGCCGAGCTGCGCGAACAGCAGGACAGTCATCAGCAGCGCCTCAGTGACTTGCAAGGTTCGCGAGACGAGCTGCGGGCACAGTTCGCCGAGCTGGCCGGGAAGATCTTCGATGAGCGCGAACAGCGGTTTGCCGAAACCAGTCAGCAGCGCCTCGGGCAATTGCTCGACCCGTTGAAAGAACGTATTCAGTCCTTCGAAAAACGTGTGGAAGAAAGCTATCAGGCCGAAGCCCGCGAGCGTTTCTCCCTGGCCAAGGAGCTGGAGCGCTTGCAGCAGTTGAACCTGCGTTTGAGCGACGAAGCGACCAACCTGACTCGCGCACTCAAGGGCCAGAAAACCCAGGGCAACTGGGGCGAGTTGATCCTTGAGCGTGTTCTTGAGCATGCCGGCCTGGAGAAGGGGCGCGAGTACCAGACTCAGGTCAACCTCAAGGGGCCGGATGGCGAGCGTTTCCAGCCCGACGTCATCATCTATCTGCCCGGCGACAAGCAGGTGGTGGTCGACTCCAAGGTCAGCCTCACCGCCTATCAACAGTATGTCGCGGCCGACGACGAACAGATCGGCCAAGCGGCCCTCAAGCAACACGTGCTGTCCCTGCGCAATCACGTCAAAGGCCTGGCCGGTAAGGACTACAAACGCCTGGACGGCTTGCACAGCCTCGATTTTGTCTTGCTGTTCGTTCCGATCGAAGCGGCGTTTTCCGCCGCGTTGCAGGGTGAGCCGACGCTGTTTCAGGAAGCGTTCGACCGCAATATCGTGATCGTCAGCCCGACCACTTTGCTGGCGACGTTGCGGGTGATCGACAGCCTGTGGAAGCAGGAGCGCCAGAGCCAGAATGCCCGGGAAATCGCCGAGCGTGCCGGGTGGTTATACGACAAGTTCGTGTTGTTCATTCAGGATCTGGATGAGGTCGGCAATCGCTTGCAGCAACTGGACAAGGCCTACAGTGCTGCCCGTAACAAACTGACAGAAGGACGCGGCAACCTGGTCAGCCGCAGCGAGCAACTCAAGCTGCTCGGTGCCCGTGCGAGCAAGAGCCTGCCCGCGGACCTGCTGGAGCGGGCGATGACGGATGCCGACGGCTTGGCTGAGTTGCCTGAATAGCGGCTTTTGTGGCCGACCTCCAGGCCGTATTCACAACGGCAAATGCCGACTCAACAACGCTCGCAATGCTGCTGGTTTAACCGGTTTCGGCAGGTAATCGAGGCCCGCCGCATGCACTTGGGCAACCATCTCCGGCCGGCCATCAGCACTGATCACAACGCCCGGCACCGGTTCGCCCAGTTGCGTGCGCAGCCAGGCCATGAGTTCGGTCCCGGTTTCACCGTCGTCGAGGTGATAATCCACCAGCGCCAAATGCGGGCGCACGCCGTCGCCCAGCAGCGCCGCGCATTCCTCGCGGTTGCGCGCTGTCCAGACTTGACAGCCCCAGCGCGTGAGCAGGCTGTTCATGCCGATCAGAATGCTGTCTTCGTTGTCGATGCACAGTACCTGGGCACCGTTCGGCAATGCGCCGTTCAACTCGGCCGCCTGCTTGGGCGCGCTGGTTTGCGCGCGCGCCAGAGGCACGCAGACACTGAACACGCTGCCCCGGCCCGGCCACGAACGCACTTGCAGCCGATGGCCGAGCACCCGGCAGAGCCCGTCGGCAATCGCCAGGCCCAGTCCCAAACCTTTTTCGGCGCGGGTCTGGTGGCTGTCGAGGCGCTTGAACTCTTCGAAAATCACCTGGCGCTTGTCTTCCGGAATCCCCGGTCCGCGATCCCAGACTTCCAGGCACAACTGATCGTCCTGGCGCCGGACACCCAGCAGCACCGGGCCTTTGGCGTAGCGGAAGGCGTTGGTCAAAAAGTTTTGCAGCACGCGGCGCAGCAGCTTGATGTCGCTGTCGACCCGCAACCGGCTACCGCGCAGGCGAAATTTCAGGCCCTGCTCCTGCGCCAGTGCCTTGAACTCCGCGCCGAGAATGTCGAACAGTTCGTTCAGCACGAACGGTTTGCGGTCCGGGTTGATCTTGCCGTTTTCCAGGCGTGAGATATCCAGCAAGTCGCTGATCAGGTCTTCGGCCGAGCGCAGCGAACTGTCCAGGTGCTGCACCAGTTTCTGGGCTTCGGCGCAAAAGCTGTCGTCCTGGTGGGAGAGGGCGGCCGAGAACAGTCGTGCGGCGTTCAAGGGCTGCATCAGGTCATGGCTGACCGCCGCCAGAAAGCGGGTTTTCGACTGGTTGGCCGACTCGGCGGTGCCCTTGGCTTCGGTCAGCGCGACGTTCAGTTGCGACAGTTCATGGGTGCGCTCGGTGACCCGTCGCTCCAGCCCTTCGTTGGCCTCGGTCAGCGCTTGCTCGGCTTCGCGGAACGCGGTGATGTCGGTGAAACTCATGACGAAACCGCCGCCCGGCATCGGGTTGCCGATCAGTTCGATCACCCGGCCATTGGGGAACAACCGTTCAGAGGTATGCGCGCGGCCCTGACGCATCCAGTGCAAGCGCCGGGCGACATGCACTTGCGCCTCGCCGGGGCCGCACAGGCCACGCTCGGCGTTGTAGCGAATGATGTCGGCAATCGGCCGGCCGACGCTGATCAGCCCGTCCGGGTAGTTGAACAGCTCCAGATAGCGCCGGTTCCAGGCCACCAGTTTCAGCGACTGGTCGACCACGCTGATGCCTTGGGTGATGTTTTCAATCGCGCCTTGCAGCAGGGCTCGGTTGAATTGCAGCACTTCCGACGCTTCGTCGGCGATCCGTACCACGTCCTCAAGCTGCATTTCCCGGCCTTCGATGGCGGCTTTCACCACGGCGCGGGTTGACGAGGCGCCCAGCACACCGGCGAGCAGGCGTTCGGTGTGGGCGATCCATTCGCCGTCGGCGTTCTGGTTGGGATTGAAGCCTTTACCCTGGCGATAAGCGAAGCGGATAAAGCTCTGGCGTGCCCGTTCTTCACCGACAAACCGTGCCGCCAATTGCAGCAAGTCGTCGATTTGCACCGCCAGCATTGAGCGGGCGCTCGGTCGGGCGCTGATTTCCTGGCCAATGAATCGCCCGGCCTGCCAGTGCTCCGAGACCCGCGTACGCGACAGCACCGAGACCCAGGCGAACAGCGTGAAGTTGCCGGCCAGCGACAGCACTACGCCTTGGGTCAGCGGGGTGATCGGCAGGTTCAGCGGGTTGCTGTGCAACCATGCCAGCCCCGGAAAACTGCTGAGGGGCCAGCCGAGGCTATGGGCGGCAATCGGCAGAATCAAGGTGTAAAACCACAGGAAGGTCCCGGCGGCGAGGCCGGCAAACACGCCACGGCGGTTGGCCTGTTTCCAGTACAGCGCGCCGAGCATGGCGGGTGCCAGTTGGGTCACGGCGGCGAAGGCGATCTGGCCGATGGTCGCCAGGCTGGCGGTTGAGCCGAGCAGGCGATAGGCGACATAGGCCAGCAGCAGAATCACCACGATGCTCACGCGGCGCACCGAAAGCATCCAGTAGCGGAACACTTCGAACGGCCGCTCGGCGTTTTTGCGCCGCAGCAGCCAGGGCAGCAGCATGTCGTTGGAGACCATGGTCGACAACGCCACGCTGGCCACGATCACCATGCCGGTGGCGGCCGACGCGCCGCCGATGAACGCCAGCAGCGCCAGTGCCGGGTGGGCCTGTGCCAGCGGCAGGCTGATCACGAACGAGTCTGGCAGCACGGAGCTGGGCAGCAGCATTTGCCCGGCGAGGGCAATCGGCACCACGAACAGCGCAGCCAGGGCCAGATAGGCCGGAAACACCCATTTGGCCAGGCGCAGGTCCTGGGGTTCGATGTTCTCCACCACGGTCACATGGAACTGCCGGGGCAGGCAGATGATCGCCATCATCGCCACGCCGGTCTGCACCACCATCGATGGCCAGTTGATGGTTTCTTTCCAGTATTGCTCCAGGCGCGGCGCGAGCATGGCCTGATCGAACAAGTCGTCGAACCCGTCGTACAGGCCATAAGTGACGAACGCACCGACCGCGAGGAACGCGAACAGCTTGACCAGCGACTCGAATGCAATCGCCAGCACCATGCCCCGGTGGTGTTCGGTGGCGTCGAGGTTGCGGGTACCGAAGACAATGGTGAACAACGCCAGAATCAGCGACACGATCAGCGCCGTGTCCTGGGCGCGGGTGCCCATGGCGTCGGCGCCCGCGCCGATCAGCAGGTTGACGCCGAGCACGATGCCCTTGAGCTGCAAGGCGATGTAAGGCAGCACGCCGACCAGGCAGATCAGCGCCACCACCACGGCCAGGGATTGGGATTTGCCGTAGCGGGCGGCGATGAAGTCGGCAATCGAGGTGATGTTCTCCTGCTTGCTGATCATCACCATTTTTTGCAGGACCCACGGTGCGCACACCAGCAACAGGATCGGCCCCAGGTAAATCGGCAGGAACGACCAAAGCTGTTCGGCGGCCTGGCCCACGGCGCCAAAAAAGGTCCAACTGGTGCAATAGACGGCCAGCGACAGGCTATAGACCCACGCACGCATGCGCGGCGGCAACGGGGTGCTGCGACGGTCGCCGTAGAAGGCGATGGCGAACATGATGGCCATATAGGCCAGGGCGACGGCGGCGATCAGCCCGCTGGAAAGCGACATGGAAACTCCAGACAAAAGACACCCGGACCTGCGACCGGCCTGACAGTCTCGCACGATGCCCGGGGTTCGTCAGTGTCGACCAAGGTCGTGGGGTGGCGGGGTGTCGCAGGCTATGGGAATTGCTCATTGATGGCATAGAGTCTGTTACTTACCATGACGGCGCCAGCGGTGCCCGGTAGGCCCCGACCTGAATAATTAAAGGAACTCGGAATGAACCCGCTCGGACGCTCGATAAGTGATTTTGGAGAGTTGAGTATTGCGGAGAAGTGTTTGCTGACGGGGTGCAGGAGTGGAGGGGCCGCCAACGTCAGTGAGGAGCTGCCAGCGTCGGCAACTGACGCAGACACCGTTAGAGCAGAGTTCATCCGGTTTTTGCTGTTGGAAGACTCTTCAAGAGTCCTTGGCTATGGACGGGGGCTCCACCTGCGAGGAGCATTTATCCAAGGCACTCTCGATTTATCACAGGCAATTATCAAGTCTGCATTGCTGTTCGAAAGTTGTCGGTTTGAGAGCCCACTCAAGTTTTGGGAGTCACGATTTGAGCATTCTGTTGCTTTTAAAGACTGTGCACTGACCTCGTTTTTTGGCCAGTCAATGGTCGTTGACGGAAACCTGGCATTTATTCGTGTGCGTACTCAAGGAGTCATCAATATTGGGGCTGCACGTATTTCGGACCAACTGAATTGTGAGGGTACGAAGCTCGAAGGCGAAGGTAAGGCAGCCCTTTTGGCAGAGGCTGTCGAAGTAAGAGCCGGTATTTTTTTGACTCGCGGGTTTTCGGCAATTGGGCTGGTGAGCTTCGCGTCTGCAACGGTTGGGGGAAACTTTAATTGTGCAAACAGCCGTTTTACGGTTGAAGAGGGTGTTGCTCTGACCCTTGATAGCGCTGTCATTAATGGCTCGGTGTTTCTTCGAATGGGGTTTTGCGCTGTTGGCACCGTAAATTTGTTAGGTGTGAAAATTCTCAATCAGTTGAGTTGCTTGGGAGCTCAGTTCAGCCATGTTGGAAAAGACCCTGCATTAACGCTTGAACGAGGATTTGTCCGTAACAATGTGCTTTTGAATAAGGGGTTCAAAGTCATTGGACGCCTGAACTTGTTGGGGCTGGAAGTCGACGGCAATGTTGAGCTCGACGGCGCTAGCGTCGAGGAAATCATGGCCGCTGAAATGCATGTCAAGGGCACGCTGTATTTGCGAAACTTTGAGGTGCCCCCCAAGGCTATTTCACTTGTCGGAGCCAAGGTGTCAATCCTCAATGATGACGCCAAGTCCTGGGGAGAGCATCCAGTCCTCAATGGTTTTGTTTACGACTTCATTGATGTTTACAAGTCCATGGCCGTTGGGGAACGGATGGACTGGTTGAAAAAACAAAAGGCTAGCTTCAAGCGAGACGAGGCAGAGCCCGAATCCTCGGCGCAATCCTTTCGGCCACAACCCTGGCGGCATCTGCAGCGGGTATTGGAGAACATGGGCCGTACTGAGGAAGCGCGTGAAATCGGTATTGAGTACGAAAACTGTCTGCGCGAGTACGGCTTGATTGGCCAGACACCAGAAAATTGGAAGCCTTGGCGCCGCTTTTTTTACTCCAAGGGCTCGAGGTTTCTGCACGCCGCGTATGGCCACCTGACCGGGTTCGGCTACCGACCGATGTTATTACTGCAATGGTTCCTGCTGGTTTGGGTTTTTTGCACTGCTATCTACTGGACGGCGGCCAGTTTCGGCGGCGTCTTTGCGCCGAGCAATCCATTGGTGTTTCAGAATGAAGCCTATGAAACCTGCCGTCCCGACCGGGAGCAAGTGTGGCTGGCCAAGCGTCATGATCGACGGCCAGCGGAGCTGCCTGTCGAGTACCGGGAGGAGGGTAATTGGTATCTATGCGAGGCCTTGCGTGAGGAATACACCGGCTTCAGTCCTATCGCGTTTTCTCTGGATTTACTGTTACCGCTGGTCGACTTGCACCAAGAGAACGATTGGGCGCCGCTGATCGAGACCCCGAAAGCCAACCTTTTGGATAAGTTAAAGGCCGTCGTCAGCGTCAAGCGAATCGTACGGTTTGTCATGTGGTGCGAAATTCTTGCAGGATGGGGGTTCAGTCTATTGTTTGTGGCCATTGTTTCCGGTCTGGCGCGTCGCAAGGAGTAGTATCCGGCAGATGTTTTGATCCACGGCCCATGGCAGAAATCATGGGCCAATCCATGGGGTTTTTCATGCGCATCATCCGCAGTAAAAGCTTCACCGGCGAGCGCGCCTGGGCAGCGCTGGATATCGCCAACATGAACGGCATCACCACCCGGTTGCACTGGACCGATCAGCCCTACAAATGGCACACCAACGATGGCCAGGAAGTGTTCGTGGTGCTCGATGGCCAAGTGCAGATGCGCTACCGGGAAAACGGTGTCGAGCACGCGGCTATGCTTGAGGTGGGCGACATCTTTTACGCGCAGGTCGGCACTGAGCATGTGGCTCATCCTCAAGGCGCGGCGCGGGTGCTGGTGATCGAAAGCGAAGGCAGCGTTTGATCGGTATATCTATAAAGTAGATAACAGATAGAGATATTACCCGTTATATAGATATTCGATTCAGTTCTACCATAGGCGCTACCTCACCAGAGGAGAGGAGTTCGCCATGTCATGCCCCAACAGCGTCAAACCCGGCCTTCGGCCATTGAGCCATTTGCAGCACCCCCGTGAAGTCGTCCGCCAGTTCACCCCCAACTGGTTTGCCGCCACCATGGGCACCGGGGTGCTGGCCCTGGCGCTCGCCCAACTGCCGGTGTCGATTCCCGGCCTGCATGCCTTCGCCGAAGGTTTGTGGATGTTCAATATCTTCCTGTTTCTGCTGTTCAGCTCGCTGTATGCGGCGCGCTGGGCGTTTTTCTTTGATGAGGCGCGGCGGATTTTCGGTCACTCCACGGTGTCGATGTTCTTCGGCACGATTCCCATGGGGCTGGCGACCATCATCAATGGCTTTTTGCTGTTTGGCCTGCCGCGCTGGGGTGAGGGCGTGGTGCACGTGGCCGAGGTGCTCTGGTGGCTGGATGTCGCCCTGTCGCTGGCCTGCGGCGTGTTGATTCCCTACCTGATGTTCACCCGCCAGGAACACAGCATCGACCAGATGACCGCCGTTTGGCTGTTGCCGGTGGTGGCGGCGGAAGTTGCCGCGGCCAGTGGTGGTTTGCTGGCGCCGCACCTGACCGACGCGCATGCCCAACTGGTGGTGCTGACAACCAGTTACGTACTCTGGGCGTTCTCGCTACCGGTGGCCTTCAGCATCCTGACCATCCTCCTGTTGCGCATGGCCCTGCATAAACTGCCTCACGAAAACATGGCCGCGTCGAGTTGGTTGGCGTTGGGGCCGATTGGCACCGGGGCGTTGGGCATGTTGCTGCTGGGCAGTGACGCGCCGGCGATCTTCGCAGCCAATGGCTTGCCGGGTGTTGGCGAAATCGCCGCTGGCCTGGGG
Source organism: Pseudomonas purpurea (assembly GCF_039908635.1). Classification (NCBI taxonomy): domain Bacteria; kingdom Pseudomonadati; phylum Pseudomonadota; class Gammaproteobacteria; order Pseudomonadales; family Pseudomonadaceae; genus Pseudomonas; species Pseudomonas purpurea. The sequence continues at coordinate 4,140,073 of NZ_CP150918.1, read as the reverse complement.
TTGGTGGCCGGGATCACCCTGTGGGGTTTTGGCTTGTGGTGGATGTTGATGGCCGTGCTGATCACCTTGCGTTATCTGCGCGCCGGGATCCCGTTCAACCTCGGCTGGTGGGGCTTTACCTTCCCGCTGGGTGTGTATTCCCTGGCGACGCTGAAGCTCGCCAGTACCTTGAACCTGACGTTTTTCAGTATTTTTGGCAGCGTGTTGGTGGTGGCGCTGGCGCTGATGTGGCTGCTTGTGTCCGTGCGTACGGTGCAGGGCGCCTGGCGCGGTGAGTTGTTTGTTTCGCCGTGCATCGCAGGATTAAAGAAATAATCGGCAAAGATTAGGTAAGCTTTTGTCCCTGGATGGTCTTTCGACATTTCAATAACAACCTCCAGGCCACTCAGGGACATGGACGATGAGTCACCCTTCGCAATTCACCTTGCTTCGCACACGGCGTTTCCTGCCGTTTTTTGTCACGCAGTCCCTCGGGGCGTTCAACGACAACCTCTTCAAGCAGTCGCTGATCCTCGCCATCCTCTACAAGCTGGCCATCGAGGGCGACCGTTCGATTTGGGTCAATCTGTGCTCGATGTTGTTCATCCTGCCGTTCTTTCTGTTCTCGGCGCTGGCCGGGCAGTTTGGCGAGAAGTTCGCCAAGGATTCGTTGATCCGCCTGATCAAGCTGTGTGAAATCGCCATTATGGCGGTGGGCGCTGTCGGGTTTGTCTTCGATCACCTGTCGCTGATGCTGGTGACGCTGTTCGCCATGGGCACCCACTCGGCGCTGTTCGGCCCGGTCAAGTATTCGATCCTGCCCCAGACCTTGCACGAAGACGAGTTGGTCGGCGGCAACGGTCTGGTGGAGATGGGCACGTTCCTGGCGATTCTCGCGGGGACCATTGGCGCCGGGGTCATGATGTCCTCGACGCATTACGCGCCCATTGTCTCGGTGGCGATCGTGGCGGTGGCCGTGCTCGGTTACCTGGCCAGTCGCAGCATTCCCCGCGCTGCCGCCTCGACTCCTGAACTGCGGTTGAACTGGAACATCTTCACCCAGTCCTGGGCCACCTTGCAGTTGGGGCTCAAGCAAACGCCTGCGGTGTCGCGCTCGATTGTCGGTAACTCGTGGTTCTGGTTCATGGGCGGCATCTACCTGACGCAGATTCCGGCCTACGCCAAAGACTGGATGCACGGTGACGAAACCGTGGTGACGCTGATCCTCACGGTGTTTTCGGTGGGCATCGCCCTGGGTTCGATGCTGTGCGAAAAGCTCTCCGGGCGTAAGGTCGAGATCGGTCTGGTGCCGTTCGGCTCTTTCGGCCTGACGGTGTTCGGGCTGCTGCTGTGGTGGCATTCGGGGGCGGTGCCGCAAAACGTCCTGGCGAACGACTGGCTGGTGGTGCTCGGTTACCACGAAGCCTGGTGGGTGCTGATCGATATTCTCGGGCTGGGGATCTTCGGTGGTTTCTACATCGTGCCGTTGTATGCGCTGATCCAGTCGCGCACGCCCGTGCATGAGCGCGCCCGGGTGATTGCGGCGAACAACATTCTCAATGCGTTGTTCATGGTGATCTCGGCAGTGTTCTCCATTGTGCTGCTGAGCGTTGCCAAGCTGTCGATCCCGCAGCTGTTCCTGGTGATCTCGCTGCTGAACATTGGCGTCAACGCCTACATCTTCAAAATCGTTCCTGAATTCAGCATGCGTTTCATGATCTGGCTGCTCAGCCATTCCATGTACCGCGTGCAGCACCGCAACCTGGAGGCGATCCCGGACGAAGGTGCCGCGTTGCTGGTCTGCAACCATGTGTCGTTTGTGGATGCGCTGTTGATTGGCGGTGCGGTGCGTCGGCCGATTCGCTTTGTGATGTATTACAAAATCTACAACCTGCCGGTGCTCAACTTCATCTTCCGCACGGCCGGGACGATTCCGATTGCCGGGCGCCAGGAGGACATTCAGATTTATGAAAAAGCCTTCAAGCGTATCGCCCAGTACCTGAAGGACGGTGAGCTGGTGTGCATTTTCCCTGAGGGCAAGTTGACCGCCGACGGTGAGATCAATGAATTCAAGGGCGGGCTGACGCGGATTCTCGAAGAAACCCCGGTGCCGGTGATTCCGTTGGCGTTGCAGGGGTTGTGGGGGAGCTTCTTCAGTCGCGACCCGAACAAGGGCCTGTTCCATCGGCTGTGGTCGCGGGTGACCTTGGTCGCTGGCGCGGCGGTGCCGGTCGAGGCGGCTCAGCCGGCGCAGTTGCAAGCGTTGGTAGGCGAGTTGCGCGGGACCGTCAGATAGTCGGTGAGTATGCGGGCCTCTTCGCCGGATCAAGCCCGCCCCCACAGGGAACCACGGTCACATGTGGGAGCGAGCTTGCTCGCGAAGACGGTATAGGCCTAAGTGCTGACCTTAAGCCCGATCAACCCGGCAATGATCAGCGCAACGCTGGCCAGCCGGAACAGCGCCATGGACTCGCCAAACAGGATGATCCCGGCGATGACCGTGCCGACCGCGCCGACACCGGTCCAGATCGCGTAGGCTGTGCCCAGCGGCAGTTCCTTCATCGCCAGGCCCAGCAAGCCGAGGCTGATGGCCATGGCAATGATGGTCAGGGCGGTGGGGAGAGGGCGGCTGAAACCGTCGGTGTATTTCAGGCCGACAGCCCAGCCCACTTCAAACAGGCCGGCGAAAAACAGAATGATCCAGGACATGAAAAACCTCCATCGATTGACGGGGCCGTCCCCTGATTGATAACTCGATCGAGCCGCGAGGTCGTCCCCGCGTTGGCTCGTAGAGTGCCCATTATCAATTCGCGGATCAAGTTTTCGCTCATGCAGTAAAAGAACGTCGAGAGCGACGCCCCCGAAATAGTGTGCCAAACGCTGAACAGCGCGCTCGGTGCAGCCACAAAACAACTGTGGGAGCAAGCCTGCTCCCACAGTAGATGTCACCTTTAGATACCTTGCGGTATCTCTTCCCCGCCCAGTGCTTCAACCAGCGCCGGGAGGAACTCGCCGAAGGTCAGCATCATCAGGGTGAAGCTGGCGTCGAGTTGGCCCAAGGCTTCGTCGCCACCGTCCTGTTCCGCCTGATCCTGCAACAGGTCTTCGAACTTCAGGCGTTTGACGGTCATCTTGTCGTCGAGCATGAACGACAACTTGTCCTGCCAGGCCAGCGACAACTGAGTGACGACTTTGCCGGTGCTCAGGTGCAACTGGATTTCTTCGCTGGTCAGGTCCTGGCGCTTGCAGCGCACGATGCCGCCGTCTTCGTGGGTGTCGCGCAGCTCGCACTCGTCCAGTACAAAGAAGTCGTCCGCAGCTTTCTGGGTGGTGACCCATTCAGTCATGGTCGCGGTCGGGGCCATTTTTACGGTCAGTGGGCGTACCGGCAACGAACCGACCACTTCACGCAGGGTGGAGAGCAGGTCTTCGGCGCGTTTCGGGCTGGCCGAGTTCACCAGAATCAGGCCCTGTTTTGGCGCGATGGCGGCGAAGGTGGCCGAGCGGCGGATAAAGGCACGCGGCAGGAACGCCTGGATGATTTCATCCTTGAGCTGATCACGCTCCTTCTTGTAGACCTTGCGCATTTGCTCGGCTTCGATCTCTTCGACCTTTTCCTTGAGCGCGTCACGCACAACGCTGCCCGGCAGAATGCGTTCTTCTTTACGGGCAGCGATCAGCAGGAAGTCCTGGCTGATGTGCACCAGCGGAGCGTCTTCGCCTTTGCCGAACGGCGCGACGAAACCGTAGGTGGTCAACTCCTGGCTTGCACAGGCACGCGCCGGTTTGGTCGCCAGTGCGGTTTCCAACGCCTCAGCATCAAAAGGCAGATCTTGGGTCAGGCGATAGATAAGCAGGTTTTTGAACCACATGGGGTGAGTCTCTCCTTTATACAAAGGAGCGCATTATTCTCCGCGAAGCGTCATAGGCCAACCCTCAGCTAAGCCTTTGGAAGGCTTGTAAAAATTATTTAAAAAAGTGCTTGCCAGAGGTGGGGTCGCTCCGTAGAATGCGCGCCACACCGAAGCGAAGGGTGATTAGCTCAGCTGGGAGAGCGTCTGCCTTACAAGCAGAATGTCGGCGGTTCGATCCCGTCATCACCCACCATTCGTTTCAAGTGTTACGCGCAGCGGTAGTTCAGTCGGTTAGAATACCGGCCTGTCACGCCGGGGGTCGCGGGTTCGAGTCCCGTCCGCTGCGCCATATTCGGTAACCTGGAACGCTGAACGCCAGGTCACCACGGAAAGCCCGCTAACGCGGGCTTTTTGCTGTAAAGAGTTCCATGCGAAGTGCACGGTTTCATCGAAATTCAGTTTTTTTAATTATTTTTCAATTAAATCAACACCTTACGAATTTCTGTGGCATAATGCGCCCCGCAACGAAGGTAAAGGGTGATTAGCTCAGCTGGGAGAGCGTCTGCCTTACAAGCAGAATGTCGGCGGTTCGATCCCGTCATCACCCACCATTTACGTTCAACGCTACGCGCAGCGGTAGTTCAGTCGGTTAGAATACCGGCCTGTCACGCCGGGGGTCGCGGGTTCGAGTCCCGTCCGCTGCGCCATATTCGGTAACCTGGAACGCTGAACGCCAGGTCACCACAGAAAGCCCGCTTAATGCGGGCTTTTTGCTGTCCGGGATTTGATAAACCCCCGGTAGCTTTCCCTTCTGTCCGGTTGTCGATAGCCGCCTCTGTATCTCCCGAATCCCTCCCTCCGAGCGCCTCGTCTGCGCAACTGAACCTCTCCTGATTCACGTCAACGACCGCCCAAGCCAATTCCTTTACAACGAAGGTGGGACCTGAGTGGCCCAATTTTCTGCCTGATGAACCTATAAAAACGAAAAGGGACCTGGCCAACGGGACCACCCGGCGCCAGTCCCGAAAAGGGATATTTCAATGGATTTGACTCTGCCGCGGCTGGCCATTCTGGCCTCGTCGTTGTTGTTCGTGCATCAACTCCACGCCAGTGAGCCGACCCCGGCAACGGCTTCTGTCACCCCTGGCAGTTCACTCATCGAGCAGGGCAAGTACGTTGCCCAGCTCGGTGATTGCATCGCGTGCCACACCGCCAAGGGCGGCGCGGTCATGGCCGGGGGGCTGGAGCTGAAAACGCCGATGGGCACCCTGTACTCCAGCAACATCACGCCGGACCCCGACACTGGAATTGGCCGCTACACCTTCGAGCAATTTGATCGTGCGATGCGCGAAGGCGTGAACCCGGCGGGCGACAACCTGTACCCGGCGATGCCTTATCCGTCTTACGCGAACATGAGCGAGACGGACATGCGTGCCCTCTATGCCTATTTGCTGCAAGGGGTGACGCCAGTCAGCCAGGTCAACCTGGAAGCGGACATGAGCTGGCCGTTCAATCAGCGCTGGGGGTTGTGGTTCTGGAACCAGATGTTTGTCGACAGCCAGCCTTTTGTACCGGACCCCGGCAAGGATGACGCGGTGAACCGTGGCGCGTACCTGGTCCAGGGGCTGGGGCATTGCGGCGCCTGCCACACACCGCGTGGCATTGCCTTCCAGGAGAAGGCCATGAGCGACGCCGGTTCCAGCGGCAAGCACTTCCTGGCAGGCGAAACGGTGGAAGAATGGCGCGCCCTCAGCCTGCGTAACCTGTGGACGGTCGAGGACACCGTTCAGTTGCTCAAGACCGGGCAGAATCGTTTTGCCACGGTGTCCGGCAACATGGCGGACGTGATCCATCACAGCACCCAGCATTTCACCGACGGCGATTTGACCGCCATCGCGACTTACCTCAAATCCCTGCCGGCCGGCAAAGACGATCTGCCGATGCCGGTTGAACCGCGAACCCCGACCGAACCTCCGGCAGCGTTGTTCACCAGCCGTGGTGGATTGGGCTACACGCAATTTTGCGCCGACTGCCACCGCCCGGATGGCGGCGGGGTGAACGCAATGTTCCCGCCGCTGGCAGGCAACCCGAGCGTGGCCTCGGCCAACCCGGCCTCGCTGCTGCACATCACCCTCACAGGCTGGAAAACCGCAGAAACAGCAACGCATCCACGGGTCTACACGATGCCGGGTTTTGCCCGGCTCTCGGATCAGGAAATCGCCGAGATCCTGAGTTTCGTGCGCTCCAACTGGGGCAACAGCGGCTCGGCGATCAGCGCTGTCCAGGTCAAACAGATGCGCGCGCAGCTCAACCCGACCACCGATTCCTCAACCTTCGAGACGCCGCGCCTGGCTGACATGCTGGCGGCGCCCAATGCAGACCAGGTGGTTCGCGGCATGCGCCTGCATCTGCAAACCAAAGCGCTGCTGCCGGACAACGTGGGCAACTCGCTGAACTGCACCAGTTGCCACCTCAACGCCGGCACGGTGGCCGATGGTTCGCCGTTTGTCGGGGTGTCTGCGTTCTTCCCCGGTTACGCACCGCGTGCGGGCAAGCAGATCACCTTGCAGGAACGTATCAATGGCTGTTTCAGGCGTTCAATGAATGGCCAGCCGCTGCCCGTGCAATCGACTGACATGCAGGCGATGGTGGCCTATTTCGACTGGATGAAGCTCAACACCAAACCCGAGGACAAAGTTGCCGGGCGGGGTGTCGGCAAAGTCGACACGGCGCTCAAGCCGGACATGGAAAACGGTCAGCGGGTCTACGCCAAGCAGTGCGCGGTATGCCACGGCGCCGAGGGTGAAGGCTTGAAGCGTGCCGACGGGGCGCTGGTGTTCCCGCCGCTCTGGGGGGATGAGTCGTTCAACATTGGCGCGGGCATGGCGCGGGTCTACACCGCTGCGGCCTTCGTCAAACGCAACATGCCGATCGGCTTTCACGAGAAATTCCCGCTGGGGCAGGGTGGGTTGTCCGATCAGGAGGCGGTGGATGTCGCGGACTACTTCTCGCAGCAACCGCGACCGGACTTCCCGGACAAGGTGAAGGATTGGCCAAACGGCGGTAAACCGGTGGATGCGCGTTACTGACGCGATGCGCAAAACCTGGCCCCCGGCGCGTTTACCGCGTCAGGGGCCGGTCTGGCGTTACTGCTCGGCGTTGCGGGTGTGACGGTAATCACTGACGGCGTCGTACACCGCTTTGCGTAACCGGTTGATACCGCCAATCGGTCGATGGTCTTCCAGGCCAAACCACGGATTGAACGACTGGTTATCGCAGTGCAGGTTCTGCGCGGGCGTGTCGAAGTCCTGGGCCGGAACCTTGATGCGTGCCACGGTCTCGAACGGTGCGTCGCTTTCGCGCCACTCGATACTGGTGTCTTCGATGGGCATGTACTGGCTCGGGTCCTGGCGCTGGATCTGCAAGACAAAGCAGGCCGGTACCCGGTCGGTGGACAGTTGCTGATTCAGCGCCGCACGCAGGAAGTTCGGCAGTGCCTGATTTTGCGTTGGCAGCGCGTACGCCGGGCAGCTCTGTGGGTCAGGTGCCACGCGGAACTTGACGTTGGCCTTGCCGAATTTGTAAGGCGAGACGGAAAAGTACGTGGTCTGCGTTGGGCTGGCCGGGGCGGGTGCCAGTGTCGACAGGGCAATGAACAGATGACGAACCTGCCAACTGCGCGGGTCAGCGCTGGGGAAAAACGCCATCACCTTCTTGCCATCGGCTTGCGCGGCCACATTCTGACGGTATTCGGCAACATCGCTGACGAAGAAGTTCGGATGATTGAACATCACGAAATCTTGCTCGCCACGGCCCTGCTGCTCCTTGAGTAACTGGCTGCCTGGTACATCGAGCAACTTGATCGCCATGCCCCGAGCGTCGCGGATGCTGTCGAACTGTGGATAGGCATTGCCGTTGGACAGGCGCAGGATCGCCTGCCAGGTTTTTCCGCTGTCGGCGAACACGCCTTGGCGCAGTTCGGGCGGCAGGTCCGGTAACACCTGAATCTCGGCCTTCACACAGCCATGGGCCTTGGCGTGAGCGTCGCGCAGGTAGCGAGTGTTGTCCCGGTGCTGGTCGACGATGCGCACGGCCGTCTGAATGATGTCCTGAGTCATCGCGGCCTCGCCGTCGGGGATGTGCTCTTCCACCGACACCGGGCCCTGGTGTTGCCAGGCAAACACGGCCGTCGCCACTGCCCAGCCCAACATGCCAACGCCCGCCAGTAACAGCGAGGCCTTAGCGATGAAGGCGCCGATGCGCAGCCAAAGGGTGGTCAACATGCGTGTGTCCTTTTGGTCATGGGGAGGGTCATGGCAGTTGCGCTTCCAGAGGGCCGCCCAACACTTTCAGGTACTCCAGCAGCGCCCAGCGCTCCGTGGGTTTGAGCCATCGGCCGATCACGCCGTTACCCCGTTCGCCCGCGCGGAACTCATGCCCACTGTTGTGGTTGCCGGTGATCCGGGTGTCGAACATAAAACCGTTGGTGAAGGCTTCGGTGCGATAGCCCAGGTGCAGGGGATCGTATTCAAACGTGCCTTTATAGAAGGTGCTGTCGCGTTCATCCTGTGGTGAGAGCAGTTGATAGAGGTTGGGCACCGAGCCGTTGTGCAGAAACGGCGGTGTGGCCCACACGCCCGCCAGCGGCCGGGCCTTATAGGCGCGTAGCTCGCGCACGCCGATGGGCAGGCCGAAACCGTTCAATTCGTCGCGTTCTGCGGTGCTGACATTGGCCTCGCGGTAGGCGCGCTCCTCCACGAACGCCGTGACGTACGCCAGGCCTTTGGCCACCGACATGCTGCTCAGGTCCAGCGGTTCGCGGGGCGTGGGGTGCAGTTTGACGTCCAGTTGCGCAAGCTCGGCCGGGTCCCATTGCAGGGCCGTCAGGTCGAAGCGGTGATCGGCAATGTTGCTGGCGGCGCCCGGGTCGGTGCCGATGACTTCCACCGGCAGCATTTTCAGCGTCTGGAGCGCACGACCGTTTTCCTCGGTCACCTTCGGCACGTGGCAGCCTGCGCAGTTCTCGGCAAACAGGGCCCGGCCCTTGGCGGCGAGTGATTTGTCGACCGTGCCCAGCAGGGTTTCCGGCCAGGTCGGTGGCTTGAGCTGTTTCAGCGTCTGCTCGATCCGGTGCAGGTCGCGTACCCGCACGCTCGACGGGTAGCGTGCCTCGCCCTTGAGTGGCTGCCCGGCGGCGTCAAAGAAGCTCAGCGTGGCACCGACGCCCAGCGCCTCACCGATGTTGCGGGCCATGGGTTGCTGCGCGGAGCCGTTCCACTGCACCCAATCGAAGGTCCACATGTCCCACAGTTGCGGGTAGTCCACCGGGGCGTTGGCCACTCGGTAATTGTCCGGGGAAATGGCATCGCCGAAGCTCGCGTTGGCAATACGGCCGAAGGCGTCGGTGCGGCCGGGGCCTTCTTCGGTGGGGTAGAGACCGCGATGGGTGTCATTCCAGGCCACGCCGAGGAAAGTCTCCAGTGAGGTTTTGAAGTCTTTGCGTAACTGCTCGTGACGGGTTTCGTCGTCCTGGCCCAGCACATTCCGGGCGAAACGTTCGAACTTCCACGGGTTGTAATAGGTGGCGACAAGGCTGGCAACCAGCGCCTGCCCGAAGCTGCCGCCGCGCAAGGTCGGCACGCTGGACGGCAGCACGTGTTGCGCCGAACCCCCGTCGATACGAATCGCCTGGCCGTTGAAGCGCAGCTCGCCGGTGTGGCAGGCGGCGCAGGTAATATCCAGAAACTCTTCTTGGCTGCCGGTATTTTGATGGCGCGCGAACCCCACTGGAAGATTGCCAGGGTTGTTCAGCGAAGGTTTCTGGGCTGGGTCCACCAGGAACCCAAAGCGCGCCAGGTACTCGGGGTTGGCAAAGCGTTGCTGCGAGAAGGGCAGCTCAAGGGCGGTGAACCAGTTGTAACGCAGGCCTTTGACCTGTGTGCCCTGGGGCGTGAAGTAATAGAGCTGACGCTCGGCGGCCGACCATTGATCAAGGTAATGCACCTGCTCGGCCGGGGTATAAACCGGCAGTTTCGGGTTGGCGACGTAGTAAATCACCAAGGCCAACACGGCGAACAACAGCAAAAAAACCAGCAGCAACACACGGTGAAAAAGACGCAAGAGACTATCCTTATAGTTTTTTGTCGTCTTATGCCTGAGCTTGAAAGGTGCGGCAAGTGGCCATTACGCCGGCAGTCGTCAGATGGGGCTGGTTACGCTGTGAGCGGGGGATGACGGACAGCTCCTACCGATTATGAAAATGCGTTTAAATGCCTGAACTTATCAGACGTTTCCTGCTCTCATGCCGGTAGCCATTGGTCGTGGCGGCCTGATAAGCTCGCGGCTTTACTCGATTGCCCTTTAGGCGCATGAACAAGGAAATAGCATGAAACAGCATCGGTTGGCGGCGGCGGTAGCCCTGGTTAGCCTGGTACTCGCGGGTTGTGATTCGCAGACCAGCGTAGAGCTGAAAACTCCGGCGCAAAAAGCTTCCTACGGCATCGGCCTGAACATGGGCAAGAGCCTGGCTCAAGAAGGCATGGATGACCTGGATTCCAAAGCCGTAGCCCAAGGCATCGAAGATGCCATCGGCAAGAAAGAGCAGAAACTCAAGGATGACGAACTCGTCGATGCGTTCGCCGCGCTGCAAAAGCGTGCTGAAGAGCGTATGGCCAAGATGAGCGAAGAGTCGGCAGCCGCTGGCAAGAAGTTCCTTGAAGAAAACGCCAAGAAAGCCGGTGTGACTACCACAGCTTCGGGCCTGCAGTACGAAGTCGTGAAGAAAGCCGATGGCGCTCAGCCAAAGCCGACTGACGTTGTGACTGTTCACTACACCGGCACCCTGACCAACGGCACTGTCTTCGACAGTTCGGTTGAGCGCGGCAGCCCGATTGATCTGCCGGTCAGCGGCGTGATCCCGGGTTGGGTCGAAGGCCTGCAACTGATGCACGTAGGCGAGAAGTACAAGCTGTACATTCCTAGCGAACTGGCCTACGGCGCACAAAGCCCTAGCCCGGCAATCCCGGCCAACTCGGTGCTGGTGTTCGACCTGGAACTGCTGGCCATCAAGGACCCGGCAAAACAAGACGCCGCCAAGTAATCCGCGTCTGTTATAAAACAACGCCCCGTTTGTACGGGGCGTTGTTGTATCTGGCGTTCGGTGATGGATAAATGGCACGAACGGACCGGGTCGCCGGGAGTCATAGCATTGAGGGTGCCGGTGCTAGACGCACAAGGGTGCCAAGTCAATGAATTATTGGGTTTTTTTATGTGAGTAAAAAACGCCCGATCTGAGTCAGGCCCTTATGAAACGGGGCTTTCAGGCGTGAAAAGCAGCTCTGTTCACAAGGTTATCCACAATTTGTGTGGATAACATTTCAGCGGGAGGGAAGATGAAAACACCCTGGAGTTTCGCTCGGTTTCTACCCTTGGCGGGTCGGTTGATCAGCCGTGGGCGTTTACCCACCCTGTTGTTCGCCGTGGCCAGCAAGGGCGCCAGCCAGGGCAATCGCCTGGGCAAGCTTAAAGATGACCTGGAATTATTACAGGCATTGTGTCTGGCCTACTGGCGGGGCGAGTACCGGGCCATCAGCGGCAAGGCGATTGTGTCGGTGGTGGCGGGGCTGATGTATTTCCTCAGCCCGGTGGACGCCATTCCGGATTTCATCCCGGTGTTCGGCATGCTCGATGACATTGCGGTACTGGCCTGGCTGATGAAAACCCTCGGTGACGAACTCAACGCCTTTCGCGCCTGGCGTAACCGTCAGGTGCCGGAAAAGCTGGCCGTGGTCGAGCGTTTGCCCGATACGCTGGAACAACTCCAATTGCAGGGACCGAAAAAAACCTGAGCTGTTTCAGGATCATCCACAGATTGTTACCCCCTCGCGACCTTGGCGGCTGTTAGGATTACACTTCTAGGGAAAGTGCCGACTCGCTAAGTGTTGTTGTCCTACGGGGTAGTCATGGATATTCAGATAATTGCACGCGATGGCGAACCCGAATATGCGGTTCTGCCGTGGGCTCAGTATCAGGCTCTATTGAAAGCAGCAGGTGTCAACGAAACACCGCCGCGCGAAACATCGGTCCGTCATGCGGCCGCACCTGGCCAGGTTCTTCCGGGCTTGGATCAACTCAAAAGTCTGCGTGAAGGGAAGGGCATCGCCATCGAGGCGCTGGCCCGCACAGTTGGAATCAGCCCGTCTTATCTAGCCCTGATTGAAAGCGGCGAGCGTCTGCCTGACGCTGCGATTCGCCGCAGTCTGGCCTGGGAGTTGACGGTGCCGGGTTGGAGGGACGAATCGTGAGCGTACGCATCAGCCGTCAACACTGGGACGGGTTGCTCGGCGAGCTGGATCAGGCCCGTCGCCAGCGTCATCTACTGACCTACCGGGCGCTGCTCGAGCGTTTGCAGTTACCCAGCCCCGCCATGCAAACCCTCACCGCCGCCCTTGAGCATCTAGCGGCCATGGACGCCCGAGCCGAACAGCCACTGCGCAGTTCGCTGGTGATCAGCCAGGGTGCCAGCCGTTTGCCGCGCACCGGTTTTTTTGAGTGCGTGGAACGCCTGGGACGTTTTTCCGGACCTTCCGATGGGGTTGCCGCAGCGTCCTGGCATGCCTCGGAAGTGGTGCGGGTGTTTGAATACGAATACCCTGAATCAGCGGAGGCCTGAATGCTCTGGCGACTGAAAGCGCGTGCCAGTTACTGGCTGGCACGCCGACTGTTTCACTGGACCTGGCTGGTGCGCCAACCGCGAGGCTGGAGCTGGCTTGAAGGGCAGTTTGCGCGGATGGCCAACCTGGGCGATGTCGGGGCGCAGAGTTTCTACGGTCACATCCTGGCGTTCCGTGGCCAAGGCCTTGGAGCACGCGAGGAGGGCGTGCGATTGCTGCGTCTGGCGGGGTTGGCGGGAGATGGCAAGGCGGCCTATCAGGTCGGCGTGATCAGCCTTGCCGGAGCGCCGAGCAAGGCCCCGGATGCTGCCGAGGCGGCGCGCTGGTGGGCAATGGCGGCCAAGGCCGGGCACCCGCTGGCAGAACTCAAATTGAGTGAGCTGGCGGCGCGTGCCGGCGCCGAGACTCAGGCACCGTCGGCCACATGACCTGAGTGGTCGGCAACACGGCCCGTGAAGTGCAAGGCTTCCGGGCCTGGGTTTACCCAATCAATCCGGGACGATTCAGTCAGTCGCCTCGGATTTTTCAGTTTTAACGAATCACCCTACAGCCACCGCCTACTTCGCTGACTTCTTTCCCCACCCATTCGCTGCACAGTCTCGCGCCCCACTTCATGCGCGCGAGACCTTGCAATGTTCGACCCCACCGGGGCTTCGGTCCTGAGTAACACCATTGGCCATCTCGTCATTGCGGCCATGAATCCTGAAAGCCCCGACGTAGAAAAGCTCTTCAGCGATTTTCGTCGCAGCCTCAATGACTATGAGGCCTGGGCCGAGAGCTTCTGGACCGGTTGGGCGCTGGATGTCGAGCAGGTGTTCAATGTCGGCGATGACGTCAGCCTGACGGCGCCGAAGGGGTCGACCGAACCTGTCAGTTCAAGCGTCGTGATGTGCCCGGCCGATGGCCCGTTGACCCTGGTGCACATGTTCCAGAGTACGCGCTTCGTGCCCATCGGCAACACGCCGGTGATGCTGGAACCCGTGCTCAAGGGGCGCAATGGCGACGTCGTCATCGGTGAGGCCATTCACAAAACCATCGGCCCCAGCGGCATCCTGGAAATCCCCGAATGCTGGCGCGGTCAACGCTATCGCATCACCTTCTATCCCGATGTGTCACAGGACCAGGTCAAGGCTCTTTACGCCTCCTATCTGGAGGTGGTCGATAAACTCGAAGGCTGGCTGCGCAGCGAGTGGGCGAACGAGTTTCAACCCCAATGGGCGAGCTTTTCCGAGGCGGGCGTTCGCGGTCGTTTCAACCTGCTGCAAGAGGCGGACTGGCGCGGCGTTGAAAGTGCGTTTCTGAACCTGTGGGATGAGGTCCAGCAGCTCTATCAACTGCTGGCCGACCTGCGCGGCAACAGTGAAAAACTCCTCGAATACCTGACCCAGGCTGAACTGGACACCCTGCTGAAAGTGCCCGCGCAGGCGATCGCCGATGCGCTGCTGATTCTCAGTGATGAACCGCTGATGTTCATCTATCTGGCGGCCATTACCAGTTGGCTGCGCATGCTGCCGCCGCAGTACGAGGCCGAAGTCATGGCCCAGGTTCGTACCGAGGTGCTGATCGGCGTGTTGCTGGCGTGTGTCACCGGGGGGCTGGGCCTGGGGCTGACCATGAGCGCCAAGTCGCTGGGCAAGATCAAGTCCGAGCGTGCCCGCCACTGGTTGGCGGCCCTGACCCTCAAGCTGGCGGAGCTCTCCAGCGATCAGCGCCTGACAGCGCACGCCGCGGTGCTCAAGCCGTTGATGGTCAATGCCCGGAACGCGCCGCTGGCACCGACCCCGAGCGTGCCGCTGAAAATCACCCCGGGCGAAGCGCCGACGCTCTACGTGAAAAATCCGGCGGCGCTCGCCCGGAACAAAACCGAACCCAGGTCGCGTCTGAGTCAGCAGGAACACCACGACGACGCCCCGAACCAGGCGAAAAACCCCAACGGCGACAGCGCTGACTGCGTGGCCCTGACCTGCACCAACAACTGCCCGGTGTCGATGGTCACCGGTGAGGAATTACTGACCCTCACCGACGGCGAACTCGATGGCGTGCTGCCGTTCGCCTTCACCCGCCTGTACCGCACCAGCGCCGCGGAGATCAATTGTGGCCTGGGTTTTGGTTGGAGCCACTCGCTGACGCAGCGCCTGCACCTTGCTGAGCACGAGGTGATCTGGACCGACCACGAGAACCGTCGCACGTCCTTTGTCCGGCCCACGGCGCAACGCCCGAGCATCCACAACAGCCTGTCCCGGGCAGCGATTTACCTGGGTGAAGACGCCAATGAACTGATCGTCGGGCAGGCCGGCGAGGGCGCACGGTTCTATCACTTTCGCGACGGCCACCTGAGCGCAATCAGCGACGCCTACGGCAACCGCTTGCGCATCACGCGCGACCGGCAGGACCGAATCAAACGGCTGGACAACGGCGCCGGCCGCGCCTTGTTGTTGCGGTACGAGCGGGCGCACCTGATTGCCGTCGACTACCAATGCTTTCACCCGGCCGCGAGCCTGGAGGAAGCCTGGCGCACCGAGCAAACGCTGGTCAGCTATCGCTATGACGAATGCGATCACTTGGTTGAGTCCTGCAACGCGGCGGGCGAAAGCGAGCGTTACGACTACGACGACCGGCACGTCATCCTGCAGCGGCAACTGGCCGGTGGCGCGAGTTTTTTCTGGGAGTGGGAGCGCGCGGGCAAAGCGTCGCGCTGCGTTCGGCATTGGGCGAGTTTCGAGCAGATCGACGCGCACTACGTCTGGGGTGACGACGGCTGCGTGACGGTGCAGAACGCCGACGGCAGCGAGGAGGTTTACGTCCATGACGACCGGGCGCGGCTGCTGCGCACGGTCGACCCGGCTGGCGCCGAGCAGCTCAATGCTTATGACGATCAGGGCCGGTTAATCGCCGAACAGGACGCCCTCGGCGCCGTCACCGAGTACCGCTATGACGAGGTCGGCCGGCTCATCGCGCTGTTGCCGCCCGAAGACGAGCCCACGACCTACGAGTACCGCCACGGTTTCCTGTACCGGCGTCGCCGGGGTCAAGCCGTGTGGACAACCCGGCGCAACGCTCAGGGCGATATCACTGAAGCGACCGACCCTGACGGTCACGTCACCCGCTACTACTACGATGACAAGGGTCAGCTGTTGTCGGTGCGTTACCCGGACCACAGCGGCCACCAAAGGACCTGGAACGCCCTCGGCCAGCTCACCGAAGAACAACTGCCCGATGGCAGCACGCGGCGTTATGGCTACGACCCATTGGGCCGGATGGTTGAGCGCGAGGATGAACACGGCGCCGTCACGCGGTATCAGTGGGACCTGGTCAGGCGACTGGTACAGACCACGCTGCCCGGTGGCGCTCACCGCGCGTTCAGCTACAACGCCTACGGCAAGATCACCGCCGAGCGCGATGAACTCGGCCGCGTCACGCGGTATGAGTACGACGACGATCTGCACCTGATCAGCCATCGAATCAACCCCGACGGCTCGCACCTGCGCTATCGCTATGACAACGCGCGGTTGCGGCTCACCGAGATCGAAAACGAAGCGGGCGAGCAGTATCGGCTCGACTACACGTCCAGTGGCCTGATCTGTCAGGAAACCGGATTCGATGGCCGACGCACCGCTTACGCCTACGACCTCAACGGCCACTTGCTGGAAAAAACCGAGCATGGCGACGACGGCTCGCAGCTGATCACAACGTACCAGCGCGATGCCCACGGTCGGTTACTGCTCAAAACCCTGCCCGACGGCAGCCCGGTCGAGTACCGCTACGACAACCTCGGCCGACTGGTGGGCGTCGACGACGGCCACGACTGGCCGCTGGAGTTTCACTACGACCGTCAGGATCGGCTGATCACCGAGCATCAGGGCTGGGGCACCCTGCATTACCGCTATGACGCCTGCGGCCAGCTCAACCAGTTGCGCCTGCCGGACAGCAGCACGCTCGCCTACCACCACGCGAAGGGCGGCGCACTCGCGGCCATCGACCTCAACGGCGCCCGACTGACCACTCACCACGTCGAATCCGGGCGCGAGCGTCAGCGTCAGCAAGGGCTGTTGCTCAGCGACTATCAGTACGACGAACAAGGGCCGGTTGCAGGCGCACGCACTGTCGCAACAGGCCCAACCGCGCTATCGCCGAGACTACGCCTACAGCGCCAACGGCAACCTTGCCTTCATCGCCGACAGCCGCAACGGCCAGCGCAATTATCAGCACGACGCGCGTGACCGGTTGATCCACGTCCATCACGTTCGCGACCCGCAACCGGAACGCTACAGTCACGACCCGGCCGGCAACCTGCTAATGCAGGACCGTCCTGATCACGCAATGCTCAAGGGCAATCGCCTGCTGATGCAGGGCGACCGGCACTACGACTACGACGCCTTCGGCAACCTGATTCGCGAGCGTCGTGGCCGAGGGCAAACCCTCGTCACCGAATACCGCTACGACTGCCAGCACCGGTTGATCGGCGTCACGCTGCCCGATGGCCGCCAGGCGAGTTATTGCTACGACGCCTTTGGCCGGCGCACCGCCAAAACCGTCAACGGCCTCACCACCGAATTCTTCTGGCAAGGCGAGCACCTGATCGCCGAACACAGCCGCGAGCACCACCGCAGCTACGTCTACGAGCCCGGCAGCTTCCGCCCGTTGGCCCTGCTCGACGGCGAAGGCCCGACCAAGGCCTGCCCGTTCTACTACCAACTCGACCACCTTGGCACCCCGCAGGAACTGACCGACTACAGCGGTGAAATCGTCTGGTCCGCGACCTACCAGGCCTACGGCAAACTCACCAGCGTCGAGCATTTTGGCGAAGACCTCCTCGACCAGCCGCTGCGTTTCCAGGGCCAATACTTCGACCCCGAAACCGGCCTGCACTACAACCGCCACCGCTACTACCACCCCGACATCGGCCGCTACCTCACCCCCGACCCCAGCAAACTCGCGGGTGGGCTCAACGCCTATCAATACACCCCGAACCCGACGGGATGGGTAGACCCGCTGGGACTCAACACCTGCCCGGGCGCCAGCAACTGCAAGAAACCAGGAGAGGTGGAAGACCCGACGGGGAAGGCGAAGGTTGATGAGGGGGAGCCTGGGTTGCCGCAAATGACCAGCGCGCAGCGGCAGGCGAGGATTGATGAGTTGGCGGAGGCAAATGCCAAGAAACAAGTATGGAAAATCCAAACTGAAAATAATATGCACACCATTGATAAGCATGGCCCAGAAATTACTGATGCGGCATTGAAACAGCGAGCGATTGATGGAACTGATCCAGATACAGGAAGAAAACCACATCGACCCCGAGGGAATCTTAGTTCTCAATTCAGCAATTGGAGGGTACATTTCAATGCATTGAACAAAGCCATGACGAGGGAGAGGTTAGGTTTAGATCCATTTACAGGTAAGGATCAAAATAAAAATTCTATCGTTAAATTGGAGCTTCCCGGCGCCGGTCGTGGTTATAGACCGAATAAGAAAGATAACCAGAACCCTACGTTGAACGAGGATATGGGTTGGTTTGAAGTTAAGTTTGATAAGAAAGATGAGACGAAACCATTTACGGGGTTTCCTGCGGAGGGAAGGTAATGCTTAAGGATCCTTTTTTGAATGAGAGTTTTCAGCCTGATCTAATGTGGTTTGTCGGTGTCTTTGATGTTTATGATCGTGAGGAAACACTGGGGGCGGAGCTTGAGGTGTATGATCCAAATGATCCTGGCGATAGAGTGGAGTTGATAAAAAAATATAGCTTGGATTTGAGTTACTTGTCCTATCGGCATAAGTATCTATTGGTGGAGTGCCTGGCGAATAAGTTGAATGATCAGAGTTATGAATTCGAAAATTTATTCGACATTGATGAGGAGTTTACTGCTAGTTGGCCTCGTGGCGAGTGGTACGAATTGGATAGCCCTCGGGGTTTTTTTCAGGACATCTACACATTGGCACAGGTGGAGTGGAAAGACGACCTTCACAAAGCCAGCCTTGAAGATCAATCCACTTGGTAGCAGAGTGCTGGATGTTGCGAGCGCTGCGCGCTCCTACGGGATGAGGGGGATCTGTAGGAGCGAGGCTTGCCCGCGATGGCGGTGGTGCAGGCAACGAAATTTCTGGGCAAGGTTGTCGGAGATTTCTCTCGCATTGCGGCGGCGTGCGTGAACTGGTGCGAGATGGGCTTCGTCGATAGTCTTTGGTGGTCACTGCAAATTCAGTGACAGGGTGTGGAAGCCCTTCTATTGTTAGGCGCACAAAACAGCACCAGTTCGGCGTTTTTTGTCTGTGTTTTATGGTGGCTGTGCGCGGGGCACTTTCGAGTGCGCCGGGTGCCTAACGTCCCGGTCTTCCACATCCGCGTACAGCCGCCACCTATCGCGTGGAAGCGATTTCTGACGGCTTCAATCCATACGTTAGGAAGCCAGATCATGAAACCACTCACCCCAGATCCACCGTACGTTCCCCCGACTTCCCATCCTTCCAACCGTTACATGGCCCTCACCAGCAACTGTTCCGACATGCCGACCTTGTTCGTCGATACCCACGCACCGCTCGATGTGCTGCATGATGCGGCCGGCTATCGTATTCGCGCGGTCACGCAGGTGCTGGAAAACCTGGCCATGCGCGGGGAGATCAGCTCTGATTCGGTCATCCTGAATGATTTCGCCTTGCTGTGTGCCATCCCGCTGCGCGATGGTTGTGACCTGCTGGATGTGATCGGGCGACGATTGCAGGCGCAGGCATCTGCATAACCGGATCGTTCCCGCGCCAACGGTCCGTGTAGGAATGTCGTTGGCAGACGCTCTGCGTTATCCCCGAGTGAGGGGACGCGGCGCGTCACTTGAGGCATTCCGCCCCGGGAGCGCGGGAACGATCGGATGGAAGGTGTTTTGAGGGAAATGGACGTAATGAATGAATCGTTGGACCCGTTGATCTCAGACTTCCTGGCAAAGGTGGAAGAGGCTGTGTCCCTGCTGGAGCAAGCGTTCGGTGAGCGCTGCATTCTGGGTTTATGGCGCGGCGGGGCGATAGAGCGCTGTGGAACCGTGGTGGGTGACATCACGTATGAGCTTCATGGCGTGGGCTGTGCAGTTTATCTGCCGGATGTGTGCATCGATTTTGATTACGGCCCGGATGGCCGAACAGACGGTTTTGATGCATGGAGGTTGTACCTCTATGCCTGTGAACGTCCGCTCGACTATCCACAATATGTTGATCAGAACGTGCTGGACGTCGAGCTTGCCCAGTACCTGGCATCCGGGAAGGTGGAAAGGTTGTCGGATCCCTATTGCAGTTTGTATTTTTTGAAGGCTCGGTAATTGTCTTGGAAGTGGGTTAAACAGGGATGAGTCAGCGATATGTTCATTGAAGTGATTGATGTATTCGTCTCAGGCAAAGCCACCAACGTGAGTTTTTCCTCGCCATTCGGTAGCGCCGCAGCCTTCTGGGACGGGAGCGCTCCTGACCGGGGCCGGAACTATGAGGTTGAACTCACCTTGGACGAACCATTCGTCTGGGGGCACAACATCGAGCCCGCCCGCAGTAACGTCCCCTGTATCGATGTGCTTGAAGGGGCGGTTTGCATCACCGCTCGCCTGGTTTGCATTGAAGCAGACGGCATTGCCGCCCTGGATCTGGGCGGTTCGCTGGTGTTTGCCGAGGTGGCAGGTGAAGTGGCAGCGATGCCGGTGTTTGTTTCGTTAAGAACGCAGGCGCTCTCCGTTTGCCCGATGGGCGTGTGACGCAGAGCGCAAATACCTTGCTGGCCAGAGACGTTCATTTTTATGTGTGCCGATAAAGCCCCTACCCTGCCGCCCTACGAACCTGATGAACGCTACGAAAAACTGAACACCTGGATTGGCGATTCGGAGGAAACCCACTGGAGCGCCTATACCACCGAGTTGGTGGCAATCACCGTGCTTTGCGACTTTACGCCGGTTCAATGGTCGCGCCTGGAAGCAACGGTCCTGACAAAACCCGAGTACTGGCAGCAGCGCTGCGCCGTCTCTTTGGGAGAGGACCGGTCAGCAGCGGCCCTCGACATTCTCAAGTTGATGTTGTTGAAGTCCGTGTACACCGATGTCCGGATCATGTGCATTTACGAACTGGACTGGGCCGAGATTCCGATAGAGCGCCTGTATGTTTCCAGCATCAAGGATGTCATCAACAGTCTGCCCGTTGAACGCGTAGAGCCCGAGCTGAAAAGCCTGCTGGCGAAGGCAGAGTCGGCGGCGCAGTAATCTTCAGCGGTGCCCGTTCAGCAGGGCTTCGGGTGCCACCGGCAATGCCCGGCTATCAATCACATGAACGCTGTACCCCGGCACATTCTTGGCGTGGTGTTTGGCCTGTGACGCCAGTTCCGCCAGTTGGCTGGAGTCGAGTTGACCGCAGGCCTGCGGGTGCAGGTGAACGACGCCAATCGACAGCGACAACAGCGGGAATTCCTGACGCACGCCCTGACGGTTGGGCGCGATGAAGCAACCGGCTTCCAGGTGTTCGCTGCGGTAGAAGCGTCGGCATTGGCTGTGGAAGTCGTCAAGCAACTGGTTGAGGCGCTTGCGCCAGTCGTCCGGGCCGAGCACCAGCAGAAAGTCGTCGCCGCCGATATGTCCGACAAAGTCGCGGCTGGGGTCGACGCGGTCATTCAGGCATTGCGCCAGACACAGCAGGACTTCGTCTCCACGGCCGTAGCCGTAGATGTCGTTGAAGGGTTTGAAACTGTCGATGTCGACGTAGCAAATCACCGACTCGCGGCCCTGTTGCAGCAGTCGCGTCAGGCATTGCTGGATCGGCACGTTACCGGGCAGCAAGGTCAGCGGGTTGGCGTAGCGGGCCTGCTGGATTTTCAGCTCGGTAATCAGCTTGAGCACATCGATCACCCGACCCAGCCCCAGGTAGCCGCCGTTGAGGGTGATGATGAAGTCTTCCTCGATACGCTGACGGGCGCGGCTGGTGATGAGACGGCTGACCTGTTGCAGCGATTGGCTGAGTTCGACGGCGAGGAAGTCGTCGTTCATCAAACGGCTGATCGGTTTGCGGGCAAACAGGTCGGTCGCGAACGGCTTGAGCAACGCATCCGACAATGAATGCCGGTGGACGATACCGCACGGCTGACCTTGCCCATCCAGCACTGCCAGCGAGTTCAGGTTGGCCTGCGAGCGGAACGCTTCCAGCACTGTGGCCGTGGGGGTGTCGCGATTGACTGCCGGTTGCTCGTTGAGCAGGGCGCTGAGGTCGCTGCTTTCATCGTTCAGGGTCACGGCGCTGTTGTCATGCTTGGGCATCATGGCGCGGGCATCGCGAGGCGGGTGTTCCTGGGGGCGGCAGAGCAGGTAACCCTGAATCAGATCGACGCCCATCTCGGTGAGCACTGCCAGTTCCTCCGGCTGTTCAATGCCTTCGGCGATTACCTGGGCCCGCGAGGCTTTGGCGATTTGCAGGATCGAGCCGACGAACTCACGCTTGAGGGCGTCCTGGTGGATGCCGTCGATGAAGTGCCGGTCGATCTTCACATAGTCGGGCCGCAACTCGGACCACAGCCGCAAGCTGGAATATCCGGCGCCCAAGTCATCCAGCGCAATGGAAAAGCCCATGGCGCGATAGTGATGCAGGGCGTTTTGCAGCAACTGAAAGTCGTCGGTCGGCGTTTGTTCGGTGAGTTCGATCACCACCTGGCTCGGCGGGATGCCAAAGTCCTGGAGCATTTGCAGGGTCCGGCCCGGTTGGTGGCTGGCTTCGAGCAGGGATTCGGGGGAGACGTTGAGAAACAGTTTGCCCGGTAGCTGTTGTTCGCTGAAACGCCGGCAGGCGCTGTGGCGACAGGCCATTTCCAGTTCGCTGAGACGGCCCGCCTGACGGGCGACGGCGAACAGTGCGATGGGCGAGTGCAACGGGCTGTTGGAGGGGCCGCGGCTGAGGGCTTCGTAGCCAAGGATGCGGCGTTCGGACAGTGAGACGATCGGCTGGAACAGGCTGTGCAAACCGCTTTGAGCCAGTATTGAACTCAAGGCACTCAGCTGTTCGGTCATGGTCATGGCGATCTCTGTCGATAAAAAAAGGACCGGGCACCTGAGGTGTCCGGTCCTGTATTTCACGACAGAATGATGACTGTTTGATGACGCTCCGGGGAGCGTCAGCATTAAATTGCCATCACTTCTTGTTGCTGGCGACCGCGCTGTTCAATTTCAAGTAGTCCAGCAGAATCCGCCCGGTCTCGCTCAGGTAGGCATCGTCTTCTGGCTTGGTTTTGTCCGGCTCGGCGGCGATAGCGTCTTCGTCTTCTTTCTTCAGTTCCTTGAGCGGTTCTTCGCCCTTGGCCTTGCGGCGGATGTTTTCCATCGCCAGTTGCTTGGCTTCGATGTCGGCGTGTTGCGCACGGCGCTCGGCTTCGTTGAGGCTGACGGTTTTTTCCGCCATCAGCTTCTGGGCCAGTGCCAGTTTGTCGCGGATGAACACAAACTCTGCATCCTTGGCGCTGCGAGCGTCATGTTCGGCTTTGAGCTGTGCAATGTATGGCTTGAACGGGTCGATGGCCGGCTTGATCGCAGGACGGATGGTGTCCCACGGCATGGCTTCAGGCAGGGCGCTTTCGCCGATTTCCTTGGTGTCGATGATCGACGGGTAGTCGATGTCTGGCAGCACGCCCTGATGCTGGGTGCTCTGCCCGGAAACCCGGTAGAACTTGGCCAGGGTCAGTTTCAGCTCGCCATGGTTCAACGGCTGGATGGTCTGCACGGTGCCTTTGCCGAAGGTTTGGCCACCGATGATCAAGGCGCGGTGGTAGTCCTGCATGGCGCCGGCAAAGATCTCCGAAGCCGAGGCGGACAAGCGGTTGACCAGCAGCACCATCGGGCCCTTGTAGAACGCGCCCGGGCTTTCGTCTTCGAGCACATCGACCCGGCCGTCGGCATTGCGCACCAGCACGGTCGGACCTTTGTCGATGAACAGGCTGGTCAGTTCGGTGGCTTCCTGCAAGGAGCCGCCGCCGTTGTTGCGCAGGTCGATGACCACGCCGTCGACTTTGTCTTTTTGCAGTTCGGTCAGCAGTTTCTTGACGTCGCGGGTGGTGCTCTTGTAATCCGGATCACCTGCACGGAACGCCTTGAAGTCGAGGTAGAAGGCCGGGATCTCGATCACCCCGAGCTTGTAGTCCTTGCCTTCCTGTTTCAGGTTGAGGATCGACTTCTTCACCGCCTGATCTTCAAGCTTCACGGCTTCGCGGGTGATGGAGACGATTTTGCTGGTCTGGTCGTTCGGTGCATTGCTGGCCGGGATGACTTCCAGGCGCACCACGGTGCCTTTCGGCCCACGGATCAGCTTGACCACTTCGTCCAGGCGCCAGCCGACCACGTCGACCATTTCCTTGTCGGCCTGGGCCACGCCGATAATCTTGTCGGCCGGAGCCACTTGCTTGGTCTTGTCCGCCGGGCCTGCCGGCACCAGGCGCACGACTTTCACCTGGTCGTTATCGCTCTGCAACACGGCGCCGATGCCTTCCAGCGACAGGCTCATGTTGATGTCGAAGTTTTCCGCGTTATCTGGCGACAGATAATTGGTGTGCGGATCGTAGGACATGGCGAAGGTGTTGATGTACGCCTGGAAGATGTCTTCGGCACGGGTCTGATCCAGGCGCGCGAGCTGATTCTTGTAGCGCTTGGTCAGCGTTTCCTGAATCTGTTTGGGCTCTTTGCCGGCGATCTTCATGCGCAGGACTTCGTCCTTGACGCGTTTGCGCCACAGGTCGTCCAGCTCTGCGTTGGTTTTGAGCCACGGAGCGTCCTTGCGATCGATCAGCAAGGTTTCCTTGGTGTTGAAGTCGATTTTGTCGACGCCCTTGTTCAGTTCGACCAGGGCGAACTCCAGACGCGCCTTGACGCGGTCCAGGTAGCGTTTGTAGATGATGAAGCCTGCGTTCAGGTCGCCGCTCTTGAGGAAGTCGTCAAATTGGGTTTTCCATTTGTCGAATTCGGCAATGTCGCTGGCCATGAAGTAGCTGCGCGAAGGGTCCAGCAGTTTCAGGTAGCTGTCGTAGATGATCACCGAGCGGGCATCATCCAGCGGTGGTTTGCTGTAGTGGTGGCGCTTGAGCAATTCGACGACGTTAAGGCTGGCAATCACCTCGTCACGATCAGGCTGAAGCTTGTCCCAGCTATTGGCTGCGAACGAATGACTCGGCAGCGACAAGGTGCCGAGGCCAATAAATAGAGCGAGTGCGGTGCTGGGGAACAAATGCTTCATGCTGATTCGACGCGGGGGCAATTGATAACGCATATTAGGCCGTCTTTGAAGTTGCCGGTTCCACGAGGGCCGGTCGCATAATGCAAAAAGCCCGGCGCTACAGCAACGGGCTCAGTCCAGACTCACTATGGAGGCACTGTGAAGGCATTGCAAGGCGTTGAAGGTCATGTGGAGTGGGTTGAAGAGCCGAGTCCTGCGTGCGATGCAGGGCAAGTTCGCATTCGAGTGGCGGCGGCTGGCCTCAATCGTGCCGACTTACTACAGCGGGCAGGGCTTTACCCTGCACCTCCCGGCGCCAGTCAGGTGTTGGGGCTTGAATGTTCCGGGGTGATCAGCGAGGTCGGGCCGGGTTCGTCGTGGCAGGTCGGTGATCGCGTCTGCGCCTTGCTGGCGGGCGGCGGCATGGCCGAAGAAGTGGTGGTCGACGGGCGGCACGTGTTGCCGGTGCCGGAAGGTTTGTCACTGGTCGAAGCGGCAGCCTTGCCCGAGGTGTACAGCACGGCGTGGCTGAACCTGTTTCAGCTGGCGGCGCTCAAGCCCGGTGAAAAAGTGTTACTGCATGCTGGCGCCAGCGGCGTGGGTTCTGCAGCGATCCAGTTGTGCAAGGCGTTCGGTAACCCGTGCTGGGTGAGCGTCGGCTCGGCGGATCGGCTGGCCTACTGCGAAGCGCTCGGCGCCCAGGGGGGCGTGGTGCGTACCGATGGCCTGGAAAGCCTGACGGATCTGGGGCCTTTCGATGTGATTCTCGACCCGGTTGGCGGCAACTACTCGACCCTGAACCTCAAGCTGCTGGCGCGCGATGGGCGTTGGGTATTGATCGGTCTGATGGGCGGACGCGAAGCGAAACTGGACTTGGCGCAGGTGCTGGCCAAGCGCATTCAGTTGCTGGGCTCGACGTTGCGCAGCCGTGACGATCAGTTCAAGGCCGATGTGTTCAGCGATCTGAATCAGCACGTCTGGCCGCTGTTTGCCGAAGGACGCCTGAGCCCGCAGTTGGCCAGGACATTCCCGATCAAGGATGCCGAGGCTGCGTTTGCCGAGCTGGCGACCAATCAGGTGTCGGGCAAACTGGTGTTGGTGATTGACGAGACGCTGGCCTAGAGATTGCGCTTTCATGTGGCGAGGGAGCTTGCTCCCGCTGGGTCGCGTAGCGGCCGGTTTTGGGAGCGCTTTGCGCTCCAGCGGGAGCAAGCTCCCTCGTCACAGGTTCGCCTATTTCCAGTGATGGATTGGCCAGCCTGCTTTTTCAGCATGTTCGAGCAGGACCGGATCGGGATTCACCACGTGCGGGAAATCAACCTTCAGCAGTAACGGCAAGTCATTGCGTGAGTCCGAATAGAAACTCGCGCCTTCCAGGTTCTCCTCTTCGGCGTCCAGCCACTCCAGTAGCCGGGTGATCTTGCCTTCGCGGTAGGTCAGGGTGCCGACGGTGTTGCCGCTGTACACCCCGTGAGCCACTTCCAGTTCGATGCCGAGCATTTCGTCGATGCCCAGGCGTTCGGCAATCGGGCCGACCAGGTGGGTGCCCGAGGCCGAGATCACCAGAATCCGGTCGCCGGCCTTGCGGTGGGCCGCGATGGTTCTGGTGGCGTCGCTGAAGATGATCGGCTCGATGAAGTCCTCGACCCACGGGCCGACCAGGTGTTCGACCTCTTCCGGTGTACGGCCGATCAAGGGTTCCAGGCTGAAGGCCATAAAGTCTTCCATGGCCAGTTTGCCGTGGCTGTAGGCGTCCATCAGTTCGTTGTTGCGACGCATGAAGGACTCGGGGTCGACCCAGCCCAAGCGGCCCATCTGTTCACTCCAGAGGGTGGCGCAGTCGCCGTGGATCAGGGTTTCGTCCAGATCAAAAATTGCCAGGGCCATTAATGCAGCTCTCTCTTTAACATCGGTGTGCACAGCATAAGCATCAGGCTACCTCACACAGGGCCGTCGGATCGATGGAAAGTGCCAGGCGTTGCCCGTCGGCATGCAAGTCGGCCGCCGAGCGGTTCAATACGTCTACCACCAGTTCCACGCCACGGGCCTCGACCCTGTAACGGATGACGTTGCCCAGCAGGCTATGGCTGCGGATGAGTGCATCGGGTTCACCCAGGACGCTCAATTCGATGGCTTCGGGGCGAATCGCGATGCGGCTGTTGATGGGCCGTTGCAGCAGTTTGCTGGCGCTGGCGGCATCGAGCAGGTTGTAGTTGCCGATGAAACCTGCGGCAAATACATCCACGGGTGCAGTGTAGAGCGTCTCGGCATCGCCACTCTGTACGATCTTTCCCTGGTTCATCAGGAAAATCCGGTCAGACATGGTCAGGGCTTCCTCCTGATCGTGAGTGACGAAAATCGTGGTCAACCCCAGTTCGCGCTGGATCTGTCGGATCTGTTCGCGCAGGTGTTTGCGAATCCGTGCATCCAGTGCCGACAATGGTTCATCGAGCAGCAGCAAGCGTGGCCGGGTGACCAACGAACGGGCGAGAGCCACACGCTGGCATTGGCCACCGGACAATTGATGGGGGTAACGGGAGGCGAAGTCGTTCAGCTCCACCAGTTGCAACACGTCGAGCACGCGTTTGTGGCTGTCGTCGGCGTTGACCTTCTGCATGCGCAGGCCGAAGGCAACGTTCTGTTCCACGGTCATGTTGGGAAACAGCGCATAGCTCTGGAACACCATGCCGATCCCGCGTTTTTGCGGGCTCAACGGCACGAGGTCCTGGCCTTCCAGCAGGATCTTGCCGCCATCTACCGCCGTCAGCCCGGCAATGCAGCGCAACAGGGTCGACTTGCCGCAACCCGACGGGCCGAGCAGGGTGACGAACTCGCCTTTGTGGATTTCGCAGTTGATGTCGCTGAAGACAGGGGTGCCTGCCTGCCCTGCCTGGGAGTAGCTTTTTTGCAGGTGTTGGACGCTGACGTAGCTCATTGGCTTTTGTCCTTGTTCAAGATATTGGCCGCCCAGGTCAGAACCAGCACAAAGAAGAAATAGGAAATCACCAGCGCGCTGGTGAAGTGACCGCTGCTGTTACGCATGTTGTTGAGGTACACCTGCAAGGTTTCGTAGCGCGTGCCGACGAGGATGTTGGCGAACACGAACTCACCGAACAGGAAGGAGAACGACAGCAGCAACGCCACCATCAAGCCCTTGCGCAAGTTCGGCAGCACCACCAGGAACGCCGCCTGCCAGGTGCTGGCACCGAGCAGTTGGGCGGCGTCCATCAGGTCGCGCAGGTTGATCGCTTGCAGGTTGTTGGTGATCGCCCGGTACATGAACGGCAACGCCACGGTGAAGTAGCAACCGACCAGGATCCACGGTGTGCCGACCATCGCGAACGGCCCCGAACCGTAGAGCTGCAACAGCCCCACCGACGACACCACCGGTGGCACGGCGAAGGGCAGCAGAATGAGGATGTTCATCAGCGCATCGAGTTTCGGAAAGTGGTAATGCACCACGAACAGCAACGGCAGAATCAGCACCACCGAGAGGATCAGCGCACCCACGCACACCAGCAACGACTGGCCGAAGGCACTGAGAAAACGCGGGTCACTCCACAACTGGATGTACCACTTGAGGGTAAAACCGCTGGGCAGGATGGTG
Source organism: Pseudomonas purpurea (assembly GCF_039908635.1). NCBI lineage: Bacteria > Pseudomonadati > Pseudomonadota > Gammaproteobacteria > Pseudomonadales > Pseudomonadaceae > Pseudomonas > Pseudomonas purpurea. Next base: position 4,111,763 of record NZ_CP150918.1, on the reverse strand, counting down.
GCCGACCAATTGCTGGCGATCGAGTAGATCAGCGTGCCGGCCAGCGGCAGTAACAGGATGGCAAACAGCAGGTAGACCACGACGCGGTGGTAAACGGCGACGGAGCCGGGTTCAGCGCGAGACATGGTAGCTCCTCTTCAACAGCAACTGATGGACGACGGTCACCAGGGTCATCAACGCCACCAGTATCACGGCCAGGGCACTGGCCATGTTCGGGTCCAGGGAGATATCGCCCGAAACCATCGCCGCGATGCGGATCGGCAGCACGTTGAAGTTGCCGGTGGTCAGGGCATACACCGTGGCGTAGGCGCCAAGGGCATTGGCCAGGAGGATCACGAACGTGCCAAGCAGTGCCGGGGTCAGCACCGGCAACCCGATGTGTCGCCAGAACTGCCAACCGTTGGCGCCGAGCAGTTCGGCCGATTCGCGCCAGTCTTCACGCAGGGCGTCGAATGCCGGGTACAGCAGCAATACGCCAAGGGGAATCTGGAAGTAGGTGTAGAGGATGATCAGCCCGGTTTTCGAATACAGGTTGAAGTCCTGAATAATCCCGGCCTGTTTGAGCATGATGGTGATGCTGCCGTTGAAGCCCAGCAGGATGATGAACGCGAAGGCCAGGGGCACGCCGGCGAAGTTGCTGGTCATGTTGGCGAACGCGTTGACGAAGTTGCGCAGCTTCGAATCGACCCGGCGCAGCGAGTAGCTGCCGAGGATCGCGATGACGATCCCGAACACGCTGGACCAGAAGCTGATCTCAAGGCTGTACTGGATCGCTTGCAGGTAGAACTTCGAGCTGAAGATCTTGCTGAAGTTGGCCAGGCCCCAACCGAACTCTTCCGATTGCAGGCTGTTGATCAGCACCCAGCACAGCGGGGCGATCTGGAACACGATGAAGAAGAGCGCGAAGGGCACCAGGCACAACGCCGCGAGCCATTTACCACGGGTGATGGCGTTCACTTGAGCAACTCCCGGCACACAGGTTTGTCGTGGGCAACGCCCAGCAACTCGCAGACCGTGCCGCAGAGTTCGGTTTGTCTGGGGGCGGCGTCGGGATTAAAGCTGAAGGCATCGCCGATGACGAATAGCGGCACTTCGCGCTCTTCGGCGAGCAGGCCGTTGTGGGAACGGTCGTTGTTCATGCCGTGGTCGGCGGTCACCAGCACCTGATACCCGGCGTCGAGCCAGCCTTGCAGGTAGTCGGCCAGGATGATATCGGCCGAGCGGGCACTGTTGCGGTATTGCGCGGTGTCGAGGCCGTGCTTGTGCCCGGCGTCGTCGATGTTCATGGGATGCACCAGCAGAAAGTCGGGCGCATGACGCAGACGCAGGTGTTCGGCGTCGGCGAACAGGTGCGAGTCGGGGTAGTGATCCGACCAGTAAAAATGCGCGTGCTGGATCGCCAGTTCGGGGTTGTCGGTATGGCGGTCGCGCGTCGCTACGAACGGCGAGCGGTTGTACAGCTCACTGACCCAGTGATAGGCCGCCGCCGCGGTGGTCAACCCGGCATCGCGGGCGTAATGGAACACGCTGCGTTGGTTGGACAGGCGCGACACGTTGTTGTGCACGATGCCGCTGGCAATCGGCGGGACGCCGGTCAGGATGCATTCATAGAGCGGACGCGACAGGGACGGTAACTCACACTCCAGTTTGTAGAGTGCGGCGCGACCTGCCTGTGCGTAGGCCTGCAAGTGCCCCATGGCATGGCGGGCGACCTCGTAGTTAAGGCCGTCGAGCACCACCAGGATGACGTTGTGCTTCATGGGGGCAAAAACTCCGCAAAACATAAAGACAAGAGCTTGAATTCAACTCGGTCCAATGTGGGAGCGAGCTTGCTCGTGATAACGGTAGTTCGGTCAACATCTCTGTTGAAGGTCAGTCCGTCATCGCGAGCAAGCTCGCTCCCACAGGGATCTCCATCAGATCTCCAGGCGGGGATCTATAGCGTTACTGCATGTTGATGATGACTTCTTCCTGCCATTTCTGCGGCAGCGACTTGGAGGTCTTCTCCCACGCATCCGCGTCCTTGATCGGCGTGACCTTTTTGTACTGCTCGTTCGGCAACAGGTTGGCTTGCACGTCCGCCGGCAGGGTCAGGTGTTCGGCGCGGATCGGGCGAGCGTTACCACGTGCCAGGTTGGTCTGGCCGGCATCGCTGAAGATGTATTCGCGGGCCAGTTTGGCGGCGTTCGGGTGCTTGGCGTATTTGTTGATGATGGTGGTGTAGCCGGAAATCACCGAGCCATCCGAGGGGATCAGCACGATGTAATCGTCCTTGTTGACCATCTTGTTGCGGTAGCTCAGACCGTTGAAGTCCCAGACCACGCCGACTTCGACTTCACCCTTTTCCATGGTGGCTATCGTCGGGTTGGCCAGCGACAGGCGACCTTGCTTGGCGATCTCGGCGAACATCAGCAGCGCCGGTTGAATGTTCTTTTCATCGCCGCCGTTGGCCAGGGCCGCCGCCAGTACGCCGTTGGCAGCCTGGGCAGCGGTGCTGACGTCACCGATGGACACCTTGTACTTGCCGGTTTTCAGGTCAGCCCAGGATTTCGGGGCTTCGGAGCCGTGCAGCAGCTTTTTGTTGACGATGAACGCGATGGTGCCGGTGTAGGCCAGCGCCCAGTTGCCGTCCTTGTCCTTGGCCCAGTCCGGGACCTGTGCCCAGGTGCTTGGCTTGTATGGCTGGACCACGCCTTGCTTGACCGCGATCGGGCCGAATGCGGCACCCACGTCGCCGATGTCGGCACTGGCGTTGTCTTTCTCGGCGGCGAACTTGGCCACTTCCTGGGCCGAGCTCATGTCGGTGTCGATGTGCTTGAGGCCGTAGTTCTTGGCCAGGTCTTCCCAGGTGCCTTTCCAGTTCGCCCAGTCATCGGGCATGCCGACACTATTGACTGCGCCTTCCGCCTTCGCAGCGGCTTCGAGGGTTTTTAAATCGGTGTCAGCCGCCATGGCTGCGGTGCACATGGCAATGGTCGAGCCTAACAGTGATGCCAGGAAAAGCTGTTTCATCCGAAGCTCCTTTGGGCGTATTGAACGCTGCGTGTTGCGATTGTTGGTCTAGGTCAGCAATACCTGAGCCAATGTAGGTGGGCTGGATGACACTTTGATGTCGGTGTCAGCGGCGCACGCAATTTTTTCGCTCGGGAACAGGGGCTGCGAGGTAAGCGTAGACCAAGACCAAACGCCCGTTTTGCGGGGACTTGGCCGCCTATTTGCAGCGTTATGCCTCAGCCCTTCGGTGGTGTTGTCACGGATCAGTCATATGGATTGCCTAGGCTTTCCCTATGTCTCAGGACGCTTTTTTTGGCGCAGTCCTGCCCCGAAACAGTGCTGGTCTAGTCCAGATAGGTAACGTTGATGCGCGATGAGGCAATCAAGGCGGTGACAGCCATCGGCCAGGTCCTGCAAGAGCAGATCGACCATGGCTTGTTGGCACCTGGCAGCAAGCTGCCGGCCGAGCGCAAGCTCAGTGAGCTGTTCGACACCACCCGGATCACGGTGCGCGAGGCGTTGTTGCAGCTCGAGGCCCAGGGGCAGATTTATCGCGAGGAGCGGCGCGGCTGGTTCGTCTCACCGCCACGTTTGGCTTACAACCTGATGCAGCGTAGCCACTTTCACGCGATGGTCAGTGCCCAGGGGCGGGTGCCGTCGACCGAGGTGATTTCGGCGCGGTTGCAACCGGCGTCTGCGGCGGTGTGTGCCTGGTTACAGTTGCCGGCGCTGTCGAGCGTGATCCAGATTTGCCGGGCGCGACGGATTGATGGGCGGTTGGTGCTTTATGTGGAGCACTACCTGAACCCGCAGTATTTTCCGGGGATCCTGGCGTTTGATTTGAATCAGTCGATTACCGAGTTGTATGCGCGGCATTACGACTTGCACTACGGGCGGGTGCGGTTCGAGATTGTGCCGACTTCGTTGCCGGCGGATGCGGCGGCAGCGCTGAAAGTGTCGCTGGGAAGTCCGGGATTACGGATTGCCCGGGTCAATTACGATCAGCACGAGCGGCTGATCGATTGTGACCTGGAGTTTTGGCGACATGATGCGATTCATGTCGGGGTGGAGGTGCTTGATCGCTAGAACGGTGCCTGACGATTACCACCTGCCCCGTATTTTTGAAATGCAAAAAAACATGACCTTTCGTCGGAACTGTCATTTTCGACAGGTGTTTTTTCGCGCCTGTTAGTCGCTAGATTGAGTGGCGCGAAGTGAAGTCGCTTGTTTTTTAGTGCTTTAACTTTCGCGAAAAAAAAATGACACTTGTTTTTCAATAGCGAAGGAATGTTAAACATGGCAGTTAATTCAAGGGGCGGTGTTGTAAATTTTAATAGCTACATTGAAGGCGGTGTCGATCCACGGACGGGGACCTTTTCACAAAATATTTTGTTGGCCAGTTTACATGAGCCGGACTTCGATATCCGCCTGGTTTATTCTCCTTTGAATTTGGACCGTGTCGGTTTCGGTTTGGGTTGGCATATTGCAATAACGATGTTTGATGTGGGTACTAAAACCCTGAAACTCTCGACAGGCCAGGTTTTTAGTATGGTCTTGGTCTCGAATAAATGGAAGATCAACGATCAGCAGTATGATGTCAAGTTTGAAGCGTCAGGAGCCGGGTATAAAATCACTTATCGATCAGGGATGGTTGAGCTGCTGACACCTACCTTGCTGGATTGGAATAGCTACGTGTGCACTCGAGTATTTTCGCCAGCCGGACGAATGCTTAAACTGGAGTGGGGGGGTGACGGGCGGATAGATAAAATTCGTTCGGGAAAGAACGTTGCGTTGTGTTCGTTTGCCTATAGTCTTACCGGTACACGGCTTGAAGTTTGGCCGGGCACTACCAGTTCACGAGTATTTCGTTCGGTCGTAGCCAGTGGTCTTATGCGGGAGTTCAGGAATGAAAGCCTCGCCGAGCATTTGATTTGGAGATTCTTATATGTTACGCCGATGCTATACGGCGCAGGAGCGGTGGTGGACGCAGCTGCACGTGCTTTGGTATATGGTAACAGTGAATATGGTGATGATCTTGATGCGATTGTTACTGAAGCCTATTTGAGAAAGATGACCTTGCCTACGGGAAAAGTCGAAGCGGTGGAATATAGTCCTGAGGTTACGATGCTCATGAAGTATGAGCTGTACCGTGTTATCGATCATACGGTGACGGCTGGTTCGTCCGGCTCAGTGGTGAAAACCAAGTATCATTATTTAAACTCCTATATGGAAGCGCAGTTGGGGGCATGCCAGGAATATGCGGTTTGTGTCGAACGTGTGGATGAAGGATTCAGCTCTTCAAAGGTTGGGCGTTATAATAAGTTTGGACTTTTGCTGGAGGAGGTTGAATATGATGCTTCTTTTAAAGGGTTTGGAGTTGCAGATGGTATAGTGGGGTCGCTGGAGGGGGTAATTAAGTTTAGTAGAGAGTTCGGTAATGTTGGTGTCTATAAAAAGCAGGAGTTTCCGGTGAATGTGTCTTTGCCGGCTACCTCACAGCCTGAAGTTTTCAGGTCGCCATATCAGGTATATATAATCACGACGGTACAAGGTCAAACCTTCGATCAAGAGTTGACGCACAGGTATGACGTTGGCGGACGGCTGATCCAGCAGATCAACACGGATGGCAGCAGGGATAACTATGAGTATGCATCGGACGAGACATCTTTTCAAACTCTCCTCTTGGTCAGAAGTCATGAACCAGCGAAAACAGCCTATGAGTCGCCAACAAGAAAGACAAGTTACTCCTATTTGTCTCTGCCGGTAGCCGACGAGGGTAAGGCTGCGGTTAATGAACTGTATGTCAAGTGTTTTGAACGGACGGCTGATGTGACCAGGGTGGACGGTGGAGAGGTCGAAAAGGTGATTACCTTTGACGCTTTCAAATATGTGGACGCGCCCTTGACGCAAAGCCACGGCCGACTGTTGCTGGAGAATAACGCAGTTATTCCTGAGGGTTATACATTTTCTTATTTGCCCGGGCCAATTGTATATATGCCGAGGTGGGAAATTGTCTGCAAGAGCGTAGCCGACTATAACGTAAATACGGCAGAGTATAGTTATTCATATGCGGATGATTCGTGGACGCTGTCGAAGCAGGTGACGTCCTATGACGGATTGCTAGCGAGTTATAGTATGCGTCGGCGTTCGACGGATTTCACACCCGTTACGGAAATTAATAATGGGGCTCAGATTGGTTATGGTTGGGACAAGCTAGGTCGCCTTGTTGAACTGGTTAGTCATCAAGCGTCACCTTACGCCCAGTCTGTTCGTAGTGTTTATGGTGTTGTCAAGGCGTCTAATTACTCGGCAATACTTGGTAATACTGGTAACGGCCCGAAAGGTGTGTTTGATACTTATCAAATTTCAACTGACCCTCAAGGTGTAAAAGAACTCAAAGGTTACGATTTGGTTGGGCGACACGTGCAAACCTGGACGTCGACACCGGATTTGTTTACAGGTCAATGGTTTGTAAAGCAGGAGGTAGCATATGATACTTTTGGCCGTATTTTAATGGATAAGTTGTTTGATTATGACCCCGCGTTGTCTGCTGCTGATAGGGTGTTGGCTAATTACTCATTTAATAGTGTTTCCAATCTTTATGTTGGCTTGTTGGAGCGGATTACAACAACGAAAGGACAGGCTGTCGAGAGGATCGCTTATGATCCGGTGGTGCGCAAGCGCAGGACCCTGACGACTGAAAGTGAACTCTATTTGTCTTCGTTTACTTATGAGGGTAATAGTTTTGTTCGGGCAACGAAATTTACCGGTTGTCCGGTTCTCGGCGGTGTTTACAAGGATGAGTGGTTTGATCTCAGGGGGGATCTGATAAAAGAAGAGGTTCGTCAGTTGACGTGGGTTGACGGTAATGCTGTATTGAATGAATCGTTGTTCACAAAGGTGTACGAATACGATGGTCTCAAACGGTTGCGTGATTCTGTAAATGAAAAAGGGGGTAAAACCAGTTTTTATTATGACAGGAGTTCAAGGCTTGTAAAAACGGTGAAAGCCGATGGAAGTGCGGAGACTAGAGGGTATCCGAAAAATACGACCAAATCCTTGCTCTCTACTATGTCGGTTATAGATGTGGGTGGGAAAACGACTAGCGTCTGCGCGCAGGAATATGACGGTCTGGGGCGTATGACAAAACGTAATAACTACGGTCGCGAGTATGTGTATGGCTATGATTCCAGCCTTGAAGTGGAGCCGACTTCGTTGCGGATGCCTGATGGTAATAGTCTTGATTTTGAAAATATTTCAGAGTTGAATGGTGCTCCTGGAAAGTTGACCGCCCCTGGCGTGGAAAATAATTTCACCTACGTGCCGAGCACTGGACACCTGTCTGGTTTCTCCGGCTCGAATGGTTATTCAACTAAAAGGACGTTCAATCGCCAAGGCGGGGTGATCAAGGAGCAGTATTCTTCTCCTGTAGGCTCGGCAGAGGCCTCTCGTCAATATAGCCTGCAAGGCGTTCCTCTCAGTTATAAAGGCGTTGATGGGGTATCGCAGTCTAGAAGTTACGACTCTTTTGGGCGCCTGATCGTTGTTCAGGATGCTGACGTGAAAATGACTCAGGCGTACGATAACTTTGGGCGAGTTATCAAGAAAAGCATGTCGAAGAAAAACGCCGCCATTACATTGGTCAGCAGCAATACATATGATTTTACTGGCCAGTTGATCAACGTGGATACTGTTCTCGAACAGAACAACATATCGCGACAACTTTCCGTGCTTGAGTTGACCTACGAAAACAATGGACGCCTGGCGACGCGTAAGACAACACATGAGCTGGGCCAGATCAGCCTTGAGTCCTTTACCTACGACGTGATAGGGCGCCCTGTCACCTATGCCTGTTCAGGCGGTATGTTGCCACCGGATGGTTGGGGTAAAACCATACAAAAGCAGGACTTTAATTATGATGTTTTTAATAACATTATCGAGTGCAGGACTTACTTTGATGGAGGAATGAATACGGCGAAATTTGTTTATGGCAACACCGACGACCCGACTCAACTGACACGCATCACCCATAGCCATGCAGATTATCCGTCGTCGGTGGACTTTACTTATGATGCCAATGGCTGCATGGTCCGCGATCAGGCTGGCCGTGAGTTTGCATATGATGTAATGGGCCGCTTGAAAGCAGTCACCGCTGACGGCAAAACGATCAACTATGCCTATGATGCGATGGGGAAACTGGTCGCCAAGGTCGAGCCGCTCACGCCTCCACAAGCCACTGAGTGGTTTTACAACGAAGAAGGAAAACTCCCTCTTCTTGTCAATCAATCGGGTAGTGAGCAAATTCGTATTGTAAAAACCAATCGGCAGACGGCTGGACTTGTTACCGCTAAAAATGGCAGCCAGAAGGTTCAAATGACCAGTGCGGATGGCCTTGGCTCTCTGCGGTTATCGGTTGACGGTGACGCTAGCGCCCAGGCATTGATGTACTCAGCCTTCGGCTGTAATACCCAGGTGCCTGTCGTGGGTTATACCGACCAGCATTTTGACCCCTTCAGTGGCTGCTATCAGTTGGGCGCTCGGCAATATAACCCGGTCCTGGGGCGGTTTTTATCGATGGACAGCATGAGCCCGAGCGGACCCGGTGGTGTTAATGGTTATGCCTATGTTGATCCGATTAACTTTGCCGACCCTGCAGGACATTTGAGTCTGTGGTCCTGGATCGCTATCGGCATAGGTGTGGCGATCACGGTGGCAAGTCTGGGGACACTGGCCTCTATCGGCATCGGTCTCGTTGCCGGTTCCACTGCCTTCTCGCTTGGGGTCGGTCTGGCGATTGGTAGTGCTGCTGCGGGTGTGGCCAGTGGTGGTTTCGCGATAGCAGCGGGTGCGATACAGGAATCCAATCCAGCACTCGCCGAGAAGTTGAGCTACGTCAGTCTAGGGTTCGGCTTCCTCAGTTTCGGACTTGGGATTGGGGCGGCCAAAGCAGTCGGTTGGCTTGCGTCCCGTTCGAGTTCCATGGCGACAATTCGTTACACGCCAACGTCTGTTGGCTTACTCGGTGACAGCCTTCAAGGAGGGGCCGTTGCGGTACGGGGTGCTCCGCTGATGCTTGGGGAGACATCGCTGGGGAATGCAGTGTCTTTTACCTCAGGTATACAAAGCACTTTAAGTGCGGCATTTACAGACTTGACTATTGCAGTAGCAAGGACCTCGGCAGCGCAACTTGCGTTAATGCCAATTGTTGGAGTGGGGGGGCTTGCCGTTGGTAATGCCGGGTATTGGAACGGCTATTGGCATACTCATGGGCAATAATATCTGAGCGTCACACGTGCCTCCATTGACCTCTCGTGAATCGAGGGTCAATGGAGGCCATCAGGTTTCTCTATTCCTGAGGGGCCGTCACCACCTGAATGCTCATCCGTGGCGTCGCCAGATCCAGCCCGGCTTCATCCAGATGCCGTTTGAGCGACAGGTTGAACGCCCTTGAAACTTCCCACTGTTTGATCGGCGCGGTCTTGAACCGTGCGCGAAGAATCGCGCTGCCGGACTCGAAACTTTCTACACCTTGAATCTCCAGCGGCGACCAGATGTTGCGGCGCTGTATCGGGTCTGTGCGCATTTTCTGGCCGACGTCGCGCATCAGTTTGATCGCGTCGTCGATTTCCATGTTGTACGGCACGGCCACCCGGAAGATCGCGTAGCCGAACTCCCGTGAGTAGTTCTTGATGCTTTTGATTTCACTGAACGGGATGGTATGGACGATGCCATCAATGTCGCGCAGCCGCACGGTGCGGATGGTCAGGCCTTCGACGGTGCCCAGGTGGCCGCCGACGTCGACGTAGTCATCGATGGCCAGGGAGTCTTCGATGATGATGAACAGCCCGGTGATCAGGTCGGCGACCAGCGATTGTGCGCCGAAGCCGATGGCCAGACCGATCACGCCGGCACCGGCCAGCAGTGGCGTGACGTTCATGCCCATGTTGGCCAGCGCGACGATCAGCGCAACGATGAAAATCGCCACGAACAGCACGTTGCGGATCAGCGGCATCATGGTTTGTGCCCGCGCATTGGCCAGGCCTTTGCGCGAGCGGGTGAGGGCGTGATGCACGGCGGTGTCGCTGAGAATCCAGATCAGCCAGGCAAAGATCAGTGTGCCGACGAGGCTGAACAATTTGACGCTGACTTCGTGGCCTTCACCTTCGGTAAAGCGGATCAGCGACATGCCCCAGACCCGTAAACCGAGTTCGATAAACGCCAGCCACACCATCAGGTGCGCCAGGGTGTAGAAAAAGCTTTTCAGGCGCTCCGAATACAGCGCATGACGCTTGGGCCCGCGCTGGGGTTTGAGTGAGTGACGCCGGACGAGCCCGTTGATGACCATGCACAGCACCAGCAGCACGGTGCAGATCAGCGACTGGCGCAACGCGGTGCTGGTATCACCTGCGGAGACGAAGGTGGCGAACAGCGAGATCGCCACCAGTACCAGCGCCGGCAAGTACCAGAAGGTCCCGAGAATATCGATGGTGTCGCTCAGGGCGCGGCGGGTCAGGCGTCGTGACAGCGGTTGATTGCGGATCAGGTGGGCGATGGGTCGACGGAAGCGCAGGATGAACAGCCCGGTGGACAGTGCGGCCAGCACATTGGCGAATGTCGCGGCGGTGTGGGCCAGATGGCTGCCGAGGCTGGCGATCAGGCGTGGGTCGTTCAGGGCTTCGCCGAATGCGGCAAAGCTGCCGATCAGCCAGAGGGGACGAAAGGCGCGGTGGCGCAGGATGTACAGGGCGCGATGGCGATGCGGGCCGTCGAGCAGGGAGAACGCGATCACGCAGATCGCCGAGAAACAGGTGCCCACCACCAAGGCATAGGCCAGCACCATCGCCAGTTCCTTGCCCAGGGAAGAAGGCAGGGCGTAGCTCATGTAGACGGTGATCAGCAGCGCGATCAGCCACGGGCCGAGTTTGCGCAGGGCAAAGCGCAGCATGTCCAGGGCCTTGGGGTGTTGTGGCAGTTCTTCGGTGAGGCCGAAGCGCATCCGCACGCGGTGGCCGATCCAGATCAGCGCGGCGGCCAGCAGGCTCCAGAGCATCAGGATCAGGGAGAAGGCAAAGATGATCGGCAGCCATTCGCTGGCCGGCAACATCAGCGCGCTCAGTTCGTCCTGAGCCAGGTCGAACTCTTCGGCCCAACGGGTAATCGGGCTGTCGGCACCGGAAAACTGCTTCTCGAAACTGGCGAGGGTTCCGCCGATCAGTCCCAGCACGCCTTCTTCGGCGGGTGCCTGGGCTTTTTGGGTGACGTCGCGCAGTTTCTTCAGGTCGGCCAACAGTTTGGCCCGTTGCTGGTCGTTCTCCAGTGACTTGATCACTTCATCCAGCGATTGCCCCAAGGGTTCCTGAGCTTGCGGCTGGGGTTTGCCCTGGCCAAGCAGGCTCGGCAGGCCGACCGCTTCGGCGGGTGCCATGGGCAGTAAAACCAGCAGGCAGACAAGCAGGGTCAATGGCAACGCGAAGAGACGAGTGAGCACTGGGTGATCAACCTCCAAAGGGGCGGGTGGACCGAGTGTACGAGCCGACCAGAACCAATGCGAGGGTGGCGGGTGCTTTATTCGTTGAGTTTGGCGAGGATTTTGTAAACCACGGTAGCCAGGATCAGCAGCATGCCGATCCACATCGAGAACACGCCAGCGTTCTTGTCGCGAAAATTGAAGCCGATGGCCAGCAGGATCATCCCGGTGAGAATCGGAATGAGCATGGAGTGAAACGCGGACATCGAGATCATGGCGACAACCTTGTTTGAAGGGATACGTCCAGTCTAGGTGGCTTTTGTGAGCCTGGAGGTGATGTGTATCAGAAACGAGTCAGAAGCACAGCAAGACCGTGTGGCGAGGGAGCTTGCTCCCTCGCCACAGAGGTCCATCACTCACCCGGTGTTACGGCAGCTCGCGGCAGGCGTAGAACGCGCTCAGCACCTTGACCAGGTGCGCCAGGTCATGGCTGCCGCACAGCTCGCGGATCGAGTGCATGGCGAACGTCGGCAGGCCGATGTCCACCGTGCGCACGCCCAGGTGGCTGGCGGTAATCGGGCCGATGGTCGAGCCGCAGCCCATGTCGCTGCGGACCACGAAGCTCTGAACCGGGACTTCTTCGGCCATGCACAAGTGGCGGAAGAACCCGGCGGTTTCGCTGTTGGTGGCGTAGCGCTGGTTGCTGTTGACCTTGATCACCGGGCCGGCGTTGAGTTTCGGGCCGTGATTGACGTCGTGCTTGTCGGCGTAGTTGGGGTGCACGCCATGGGCGTTGTCGGCCGAGACCAGCAGCGATTTCTGAATGGTGCGAACGAACTCGTCACCTTCAGGCAGCAGGCGGCGCAGGGTTTGCTCCAGCATCGGGCCATCGGCACCGCACGCCGAGCAGGAACCGACTTCTTCGTGGTCGTTGGCCACGAACACGCAGGTTTCGTCGGTGTCGCTGGTGAGCAACGCTTGCAGGCCGGCGTAGCACGACAGCAGGTTGTCCAGGCGCGCGCCGGCAATGAAGTCGTTGTTCAGGCCAATGACCGCCGCGCTTTGGGTGTCGTAGAAGCTCAGCTCGTAATCGAGCACCACGTCGGCGTTAAGGCCGTGTTCACGGGCGAGTTGGTCGGTGAGTACGGCGCGGAAGTCCACGCGCTCGTCACCGGCAAATTGCGCGAGGATCGGCGGCAGTTCGGTCTGTGCATTGATCGCCCAGCCCAGATTGGCTTCACGGTTGAGGTGAATGGCCAGGTTGGGAATGATTGCGATCGGCGCCTTGAAGTCGATCAGTTGGCTTTCGACCTTGCCGTCGCGGCGGAAGGTGACACGGCCGGCCAGCGACAGGTCACGGTCGAACCAGGGGGCGAGCAATACGCCGCCGTAGACTTCGACGCCCAGTTGCCAGAAGCCCTGGCGTTGCAGCTCAGGCTGAGGCTTGACCCGCAGGCACGGGCTGTCGGTGTGCGCGCCGACCAGGCGGATACCGCCGTGGAGCGGTGAGTGACGGCCCATTTTGATCGCGACAATCGAGGAATCGTTACGGGTGACGTAATAGCGACCATTGGCTTCGGTGGTCCAGGGCTCGCGCTCGTCAAGGCGCTGATAACCCGCCGCTTCCAGGCGCTGAACAAGGCTGGCAGTGGCATGGAACGGGGTAGGGGAGGCCTTGAGGAAGTCGATCAGGCCTTGGTTCAACTCTTCGCGCATAAGTAGCTCCAGACAGCAGTGCCGGGAGTTTAACGTATTGATCGAATAAAGTGCGTCAGGTGCGGAACCTGTGGCGAGGGAGCTTGCTCCCGCTGGGCAGCGAAGCGGCCCTGAATCCTGTTAACGCGGTGCTTCAGGTACACCGCATGCAGAGGTTTACGACTGCTGTGCAGTCGAGCGGGAGCAAGCTCCCTCGCCACAGGGCTGTAGCAACCGCTAAAACGGTGCCGGGCACTCGAAACGCAGGCGCTCGCCCGATTGCGGGTGGGTAAAGCTGAGCATGCTCGCGTGCAGGCACAGGCGCGGCCAGGCAGCGAGTGCTTGTGGATGGGCGTAGAGCCCGTCGCCCAGCAGCGGATGACCGATGGACAACATATGCACGCGCAACTGGTGCGAGCGGCCGGTGATCGGCGTCAGTTCCACCCGGCACCAGTCGCCACAGCGTTCCAGCACGCGCCAGAACGTCAGCGCGTTCTTGCCGAACTCATGGTCCACCACATGACGCGGTTTGGTCGGCGGGTCGTAGCGCAACGGCAGATCGATGCTGCCACTGTCCAGCTCCGGCTGGCCCCAGCACAGGGCGGTGTAGGCTTTTTCGGTTTCGCGATCGTGAAACTGCCGGGATAGCTCGCGATGAGTATCCGGGTCGCGGGCCAACAAGATGATGCCGGAGGTTTCCCAGTCCAGCCGATGGACGATGCGCGCTTCCGGGTAGCCGTTCTCTTGCAGGCGAGTGATCAGGCAATCCTTGTTGTCGTCGGCGCGGCCAGGCACCGAGAGCAGCAGGGTAGGCTTGTTTACCACCAGTACGGCGGCGTCCTGATGGATGATGTGGACATTTGACAACGGCATTAAAACAGCCTCGTAACAAACGTGTGGGAGCGGGCTTGCTCGCGAAGAGGCCGGAACATCCAACATCACTGTTGACTGTACCGAGGCCTTCGCGAGCAAGCCCGCTCCCACATTGGAACGGCAGGTGTTCTGACTGCCGTGGTTCCCAGCCGGATCGACTCAGCGATCTGGCAGGGTGATATTGAGTTCCAGAATCGAGCAGCTGCCCTGGTTTTCCAGTGCGACATGCACGTCATCGGACCCGATATTGACGTACTTGCGGATCACCTCCACCAGTTCCTTCTGCAAGGCTGGCAGGTAATCAGGGGTGCTGCGCTGGCCGCGTTCGTGCGCCACGATGATCTGTAGACGCTCTTTCGCTACCGACGCGGTGCTTACTTTCTTGTTGGCACGAAAGAAGTCAAAAAGATTCATTATCTACCTCCAAACAGGCGCTCGAAGAATCCCTTCTTCTCTACATCGAGGAATCGATGCTCCACGGTCTTGCCCAGCAGACGGTCGACGGCATCGCTGTACGCCTGGCCGGCGTCGCTCTGGTCGTCGAGAATAACGGGCACGCCCTGGTTGGAAGCCTTGAGGACCGCTTGCGATTCCGGGATGACGCCCAGCAGGGTCACCGCGAGAATCTCTTTGACGTCTTCGACGCCCAGCATTTCGCCGTTGCTCACGCGCTCAGGGTTGTAGCGGGTCAGCAGCAGGTGTTCCTTGATCGGGTCTTCGCCGTTTTCGGCGCGGCGCGACTTGCTGGCCAGCAGGCCCAGCATGCGGTCGGAGTCACGGACCGAAGACACTTCCGGGTTGGTCACGACAATCGCTTCGTCGGCGAAGTACATGGCCAGGTGGGCGCCTTTCTCGATGCCCGCCGGGGAGTCGCAGACCACGAACTCAAAGTCTTCCTTGAGTTGCATCAGGACTTTTTCCACGCCTTCCTGGGTCAGCGCGTCTTTGTCGCGAGTCTGACTGGCGGCCAGTACGTAGAGGTTTTCCAGACGCTTGTCTTTGATCAGGGCTTGTTGCAGGTTGGCTTCGCCGTTGACCACATTGACGAAGTCATACACCACGCGACGCTCGCAACCCATGATCAGGTCGAGGTTACGCAAACCGACGTCGAAGTCGACGATGACTGTTTTGTGGCCGCGCAGAGCGAGGCCGGTACCGATAGCGGCGCTGGTGGTGGTCTTACCCACACCACCCTTGCCGGATGTAACCACGAGAATCTTGGCCAAGGTGTTTCACCCCTAAGGAAAAAGGACATTTAGCCCCTGAAAAACATCTCTTGAAAAACTACTGCAGTCGGACAGCCTTGGCTGGAATTTGGACAACAACAGGGTTTACCGCTGGCAAACGCTGTTTTGCGCCTTTTTCCTACTTCGTTTGAGCCGTTTTCGCTACGTTTTAGAGATGCTTGGAAAATGCGGCAGTATCCGTTAAAGCCGAATGATGTTCAACACGTCACCCGACAGGCTGACTTGTACGCCGCAGCCCCACAGCGGATCGCGCCGCAGGTCTTCGGAAACCTTGTAATGGCCCGCGATGGAGAGTAGTTCAGCGCTCAATTGCTGACAGAAAATCCGTGCCTTGGTGTCACCCTTCACGCCGGCCAGCGCACGACCGCGCATCGGGCCGTATACATGGATGTTGCCATCGGCGAGAAGTTCCGCCCCCGGGCTGACCGACGAAATCACTACCAGATCGCCACCCTGAGCGTAAATCTGCTGCCCGCCACGCACCGGCGAGGTGATGATCCGGGTCGGTTTGACCGTCGGCTCCGGTGGTTTTTCCGGTTTTTTCGCAACGACGCCCTCGTGAGGGTCGAGCAGGCGTTCGCGGGCGCCGGACGGCGGCAGCACGGGCAAATCCACGGCGATGGCCGCCGCGATGTCTTCGATGCGGCTGGCGCGAATCGCCAGGGTGCGCAGGCCATGCTGGCGGCACACGCGCATCAGCCCTGGCAGGTCGACCGCGCCTTCGCCAGGCGGCAGTTTGTCCAGAGCCAGGACCAGCGGCGCATTGCTGAAGAAGTTCGGCGCCTGGGCAACCTTGGCGGCCAGTTGGCGGTCGAGGTTGTCGAGGTCATTGCGGGCCAGTTCCAGCACCGTGATGGCGAGCATGCTGCCCTTCAACTGGAACACGGGATCTTGGTCTAGCAGTTCGGTTTGGCTCATGGTCGGCATACAACGGCTTGTCACTAAAAGTGCCGAGACTTATAACGAGAACGCCCGCGAGCCGCAAGCCGGGCGAACCGTTGTAGAATGCGCGGCCCTTGTCTTTCCGGAATCGTTAATGGATCGCCCGCACTTTCGAGCTGCATTTTTTCTTCCACGCTTTTGGCCTCTGTGGCTGGGCTTGGGCCTTTTGTGGCTGATTGTCCAACTGCCTTATCCGGTTTTGCTGCGCATTGGCCGAGGCCTGGGCGCGGTGATGTACCGGGTGGCCGGCGACCGACGGCGCATCGCCCAGCGCAATTTGCAGCTGTGTTTCCCGGAAAAAACCGCCGCCGAACGCAAACGCCTGCTCAAGGACAACTTCGCGTCCACCGGCATCGCCTTCTTCGAGATGGCCATGAGCTGGTGGTGGGCCAAGCCGCGCCTGGCGCGCCTGGCCCATGTCGAAGGGATGGAGCATTTGAAACAGGCCCAGCGGGACGGCAAGGGCGTGATTCTGATGGCGCTGCATTTCACCACGCTGGAAATCGGCGCGGCGTTGCTCGGCCAGCAGCACACCATCGATGGCATGTACCGCGAACACAAGAACCCGTTGTTCGACTTTATCCAGCGTCGGGGCCGTGAGCGGCACAACCTGGATTCGCTGGCGGTCGAGCGCGACGACGTGCGCGGCATGCTCAAGTTGCTGCGCGCCGGGCGGGCGATCTGGTACGCGCCGGATCAGGACTACGGCGCCAAGCAAAGTATCTTCGTGCCGTTGTTCGGGATTCAGGCCGCCACCGTCACCGCGACCAGCAAGTTCGCCCGCTTGGGCAAGGCACTGGTGGTGCCGTTTACCCAGGAGCGTCTGGCGGACGGCAGCGGTTATCGGTTGGTGATTCACGCGCCGTTGAGCGGGCTTCCCGGCGAAACTGAAGAAGCCGATTGCATCCGCATCAACCAATGGGTCGAAAGCGCCGTGCGCGAGTGCCCCGAGCAATACCTCTGGGCCCATCGCCGCTTCAAGAGCCGGCCACCGGGCGAACCGAAACTGTACGACAAGCGCGGCTGACGCGATCCCGTCAACCAGATCCCTTGCAATGGAGTGTTGCGATGAGCCCAGCAGAACCGGTTACAGGGTTGATTCTTTCCGGCGGCGGGGCTCGGGCGGCGTATCAGGTGGGGGTGCTGGCGGCGATTGCCGAGCTGTTGCCGGCCGGTGCGGCGAACCCGTTTCCAGTGATCGTCGGCACCTCGGCCGGGGCGATCAACGCGGTCAGCCTGGCCAGTGGGGCCATGGACTTCACGGCAGCGATCCAGCGCCTGACTGCATTCTGGCAAGGCTTTCGCAGTCATCGGGTGCTTCGCAGCGACTGGCCCGGCGTGATCCATCAGGCTACCCGGTTTGTCAGCCACAGCCTGCTGGGCATCGGCGCTCAGGTGCCGGTGGCGCTGCTCAACAGTTCACCGCTGCGGGACCTGTTGAACGACAAACTGCACCTCTCGGGTATCAGCGAAGCCATCGCACAAAAGCAACTGCATGCGGTGGCGGTCACGGCGTTCGGCTACGAGTCGGGGCAAGCCGTGACGTTCTATCAGGGCGGCCGGACCATCGACGCCTGGTTGCGTCACCGGCGCATCGGTGTTCCCACGCAGTTGACTGTCGAGCATTTGCTGGCGAGTTCAGCCATCCCGTTGTTGTTTGCGCCGGTGAAGATCGACAACGAGTATTTCGGCGACGGCGCGGTGCGTCAGTCGGCGCCGATCAGCCCGGCCTTGCATCTGGGGGCGAGCCGCGTGCTGGTAGTGGGGGTGAGCGGCAACCCGCGCGGCGTCGATCCCGACAATCCCTTGCAGCGTACTTACACCGGTCAGCAGCCGTCGCTGGCGCAGATCGGTGGACACATGCTCAACAGTACGTTCATTGATAGCCTGGAAAGTGATATCGAGTTGTTGCAGCGCTTGAATCAGTTCAGCCATTTGATGCCGGCCGGTACGCCGACCCGCAGCCTGGGCGTGGCGCCGGTGGAGGTGCTGGTGATTGCGCCGAGCCAGCCGATCGATGAGATCGCCGCCCGCCATCGCCAGGAGTTGCCGGCGGCGTTGCGCCTGTTTCTGCGCGGGCCGGGTGCGACCAAGACCAGCGGCGCCGGGGTGCTGAGTTATCTGCTGTTCGAGGCGGGGTATTGCAGCGAGCTGATCGAGTTGGGGCGGCGCGATGCCTTGGCCAAGCGCGGGGAATTGTGCCGGTTTTTGGGCTTGGCGGAGCCTGTGGTTTCGGCGTGAGATCCATAGCGGCTGGTTTTTGCTCCCGAGAATCGGCGGGGCATGGTCGCGGCCACCGGGATCAAGATCCTCCAGGAAGCCGACATCGCCGACCGTCGCAATCAGTTACTGGTGGCGGTGAGTATCGGCATGGGCCTGATCCCGGTGGTTCGCCCGGAATTCTTCGCCCACCTGCCGTTGTGGATGAGCCCGATCACCCACAGCGGCATTGCCATGGCGACCCTCAGAGCCCTCTCGTTGAACCTGCTGTTCAACATTCTCGGCGGCGCAGAACGGGCTGCCAACAACGAGTGCCACGCTCATCAGCACTGACGGATAACGGGGGCGACCTGCTCGCCCTTTCATCTTTATCCGGTTTGACCTGTGACACGAAATACCCGCATGACAGACCGGCCGGCGATACGCCCGGTCGCCGTCAGCGGCTGTCTGCGCCTTAACAATAAAAACAATCGAGGAGCAACACGATGACAGATTTGATAGCGGTGCTCCGTTGCGGGGCACTTGAGCCATGGCGCGGGAGCCAGTATTCTCCGCGGCCGCCTGAATCGGGTCTAAAAAAAGCCCGGATTTAATTCCTGACCAGAAAGCCAACTTATCCCGGCTCTGGACGGTCACAAGGCACACCCCAATAAAAACCGAACGGACGCTTGATCGACTGTTTTCCAACAGCCGAATGGGCGTTCTTTTGCTTTTTAAAAGCCTGGCCCAGCGCTTGCCGGGCTCTGAAACTGACCGCTTGGATGATTTTTTTAGCAGCGAAAAAAGGCGCCACACCAGAGCGCCGATTCAAAAAAACGTGGAACCACTTACTTTGGGAGCAACCGAATGAAACATACGTGCACTAGCCTGATGCTCGCGGGATCCTTGCTGGCGGGGGGGCCAGGCAATGGCCGGCGATCTGCTGCAGTGGCAGAACAACAGCCTGACCTATCTCTACGGCAAAGACTTCAAAATCAACCCGAGTATTCAGCAAACCGTGACCTTCGAGCACGCCGATGCCTGGAAATATGGGGACAACTTCCTGTTCATCGACAAGATTTTCTACAACGGCAAACCTGACGCCTACGTCGGCAATAACACGTACTACGGTGAGTTCAGCCCGCGCCTGTCGTTCGGCAAGATCTTCGACCAGAAACTCGAATTCGGCCCGATCAAGGACGTCCTGCTGGCCATGACCTACGAGACCGGTGAAGGCGATGTCAACTCCTACCTGATCGGTCCGGGCTTCGACCTGGCGATTCCTGGTTTCGATTACTTCCAGTTGAACTTCTACAATCGCCATACCGACGACAAACGCCCGGGTAACAACATCTGGCAGATCACCCCAGTCTGGTCCTACACCATCCCGGTGGGCAGCTCCAGTGTGCTGATCGACGGTTATATGGACTGGGTGGTCGACAACGACAAAAACAGCCAAGGCACCTACCACGCCAACCTGCACTTCAACCCACAGATCAAGTACGACTTGGGCAAAGCCTTGCACTGGGGCGAGAAGCAGCTGTACGTCGGTGTCGAGTACGACTACTGGAAGAACAAGTACGCCATCGAAGACACGAAAGACTTCACCACCAATCAGAGCGCCACGAGCTTGCTGGTGAAGTACCACGTCTGATCAAAATAGGCTGCCCTGTTGAGTTTCTAACGGCTCACGGGGTGGCTCTATTATTTTTTCCGTGCCATGAAGAACTCTCCTTGCGCCCTTAAATAAGGTCTTCTCTCGCTGACGATAGCCGGTGGATCGACCATATGCAGTCCCTCATGCGCCATATCTACAGGCTGAGTAGCGATCAGACGCTTAAACTCTTTATTAGTTGAGACATTATCAACACTCAAATACTGACTAACTGAAACACTCGATCTGGCACCTTCAAGTCCTACCTTAATTTCCAGAAGGCGTTCCTTATGGGTTTTTTCACGAAAAACAATTGATGGCACATCATGAATTTCGAAAGACATTACCCCGCCTTTGCTTGAGAGATAGGAGCGCACAGCTTTAGATTTTTTATTATTATCCGAAACTCCCCCCCCCAAATCATCGACAGTAACTTTGTTGCCCCTCACATCATGAAGACTTACCGCACCTCGATAAATCCCAGGTGTATTTGATGCAGAGTTGTAGGCTTCTATATACATTTTCGGCCACACCTCCATCGTTCTACTTGAGGGATTATGCTCAAACATATCAGCCTCGAAACTCCAGGTTTCATTTTTTCCAAAATCGTTGGTCGTGATTTTTTCATGCCATATCAGATTTGGCACCTCTTGAAAGCTTCCTAGCAAACGATCTCTCCAATCAGGCTTGTATAAAAGATTGACATTTACAACAACGTTGTTCCCAACGGAGCTTTCAGAAATCAGCTCAGAGTGAGATAGCTGCAACTTTTCCAAACGCCATTTTCCGAGCTTTTCGGGTAAAATCGAGATGTCCCCCGTTTTTACCAATCCATTTTCATCTCGAAAAGAAACAGGGCAGTTACCTACAATAAGAAACAAATTAAGCCCATCAATAACTCCCGCCGGATCAGGACTCACCCACCGCTGCAACCACGGCGCGTAATACCGATACCCATAGTAATAAAGCCCCGTCGCATCCCTTTCCTTACCCGAATAACGAATCGTCTTGTACTTGACCTCAATAGCACTCGGACCCACCCACCATGCCGTACCTCCAAAGGCGTAATAACCTTCCTGACTCAGTAATTTGCCTTCGCCATCCAGCTCCACGGTACTGGAGCCCAGATGATCGCCAAGGCTGAAGCGAAGTTGATCATTACGAACGGCTTTGGGTGGTTTCGTGACCCAGTGCAACGCCCGCACCTGACTGCGTCCAGCCTCGAGACTGATGACATGCCGCTCTTCACCGGTGGCTGTATCACGATGCACTTCCAGCCCCGGCAAGTAACGGACTTCGGCACGTAGTGTGCGACTGGCAGCCTGAGTGAGGCGGACTTTTTGCAACCGATGGCCGGGTCGGTCATAGAAGTAGCGCTCTGTATCGTCAGCACCGTCCTCTCGATTGACCAGAGTGACCTCACGTAACTGATTTCGGACATCCCAACTCATCCGTTGCCCGCGCTGCAGTTCCTGCTGATTGCCATTGGCATCAAAACCATTGGCAAGTCCTTCCTTACGGGCGACGCTGCGGTTGCTACTGTCCGAGGCAAACATCTCAAAAGTCTCGGCACCACTGTGCTGGCGACCCCGCAGGTTTCCCGCTGCGTCATAGTCGAAGGTCTGGGTGTAATTGCGTAACTGGTTGGGGTCCAGCGGTGTTTGCTGCCAAACCGGTAGCGCCGGGCCGTGACTGAACTGGCTGACCTCTCGCCCGGAGGCCTCCACCAATTGATACAGGCTGTCGTAACGGTAACGGTTGATGGGATCAATCCGTTGCTGGTTGAAATGGTGTGTCAGTTGGGCTTTGTCTTCGAGACTGCTGATATTGCCCATTGGGTCATAGCCATAGTTCAGGTCTTGAAGGGGTTTGCCATCGGGATCGCGGGACAACAACCTCGTCAGACGTTGATTTTCAGCATCGTATTCGGCAGTGGTGACGACGCCATTTTCCGCACGCTCGTATACGATCTGGCCGAAAGCGTTGTGGTGAATGTCGCTGATCATCAGGTCTGGCGCTTGCGTGGAGGCCGCCAGTTTCAGTCGCGCTGCTTTCAACTCGCCTGCTCTCATGTACGCGAAGAGCCTGAGGTTACGCATGGCATCGGTCTGGCTAAGCATTTCACCGGAGGGGGCGTGCAGCTGGGACGTCTCAAGACCTTCGTCTTCCAGACAAGCATCACGCGCCGGTATGTCCAGTGGCCAATCCGGTGGATCCAGACTCGAGAGAAAGTACGCTTGCTCAGAAAGCACCAGGGCCACTCAGCCCGTACTCGGAGATTCGTCGACTGCCTGCCGGATGGTCATGCCGCACCATCTGACCGCATTGGTTGTGGATAGCAAAGCCTTCGCCTGCATCACCATAAGTAAACCGTTCGCAGACCCGTGGCGACTCTTCAGCCATCTGCTCCAAGACGGAACACGGACGCTGAAGGAGATCGTATTCAGTGTGACGCTGGCTGCCGCGACCATCCCAACTTGACAGCGGGTTTCCGGTCTCCCCCAGCAAACTCGCCTGCCAACCGGCATCGACGCTATCAATCAACAAGGGCTGACCCTGTAAGTCATAGGTGGTAGCAAGGTTAGGTATGGGGGCAGTTCCCCACAATCGTGGATCCCACTCAGCGATAAGTCGTCCGGCGGCGTCGAAGGTTTGTCGGGTAATGCGCGGTTCGATGGCTTGCTCAATGTGTTGACGACAATAAGCGATGGTTCGCACAGCCAAGCCACGAGGATCCAATGCCGATAGGGCAGGAGTGTTGGTATCCGTCCATTGCGAAGCCTCCATTACTCCAACCTCCAGTGATGAGGAGTCAATGTGACTGAAAACGATCGCTATCGGCTACTGTCAGAACTGACAGTTGGAGCTGCAAATCAATCGATTTTTATGATAATTAATAGCAATAAACAGCAACCATTGATCAATGTTCATGGCATAGCATGGTGCCATTCCACTCTGATCAAGGAGTTGCACCGATGACTCAATTTCGCAAAGTGCTGAGCCTGCATACCGGCCAACCCGCGTCCGATGGCGCCGGGGTCAAGCTGACCCGCGTATTCGGCGGTGCGGGTGTCGAACGCTTCGACCCGTTCCTGATGCTCGACGAGTTCGGCTCGGAAAATCCCGACGACTACATCGCAGGCTTCCCGCCCCACCCGCACCGTGGTTTCGAGACCGTGACCTACATGCTTGAAGGTCGCATGCGTCATGAAGACCATCTGGGTAACGTCGGATTGCTCGAGGGCGGTGGTGTGCAATGGATGACCGCCGCCAAAGGCATCATCCATAGCGAGATGCCGGAGCAGGAAGAAGGTGTCATGCGCGGCTTCCAGCTGTGGCTGAACCTGCCGGGCAAGCACAAACTCGATCCAGCCAGTTATCGGGACATTCAACCGGCAGACATTCCACGCCTCACAACCGCACAAGGCGTCGAGGTGGTAGTGATTGCCGGTCTATTCGATGATGGCGCGATTCAACAGGTGGGCGCGGTGCAACGGCCGGATACCGAACCGCATTACTTCGATTTCCACCTGCCGGCCGGCACCCGCATCACGCCGAAACTGCCGGATGGGCATCGGGCGCTGCTCTATGTGTATGACGGCAGCGTGGAGTTGCCGGGGCAAACCCAGAGCGTCGGCACCCGCAAACTGGTCCGTTTGTCGGATGAAGGTGAGCTGCAACTGAGCAGCGAGTCTGGCGCGAGGGTGCTGTTGATTGCCGGCAAACCACTGGGTGAGCCGATCGTGCAATACGGGCCGTTCGTGATGAACACCCGGGACGAGATAGAACAGGCGCTGCGTGATTTTCGCGATGATCGGTTGACTGCCTAGTTATTTGTCGCCAGAAAGTACGCCATCGCGAGCAAGCTCGCTCCCACAGTTTAACGTGATGTGCAGGCCCTACTGTCAGATCTGACAGTAGGCAGTGGCGACCGCGCTCGTTCATATTGACCCCTTGGTACGGAGGTCAGAGCAATGAGCGAGGCGCGTTGGACAGATACCCACACTCCAACCTTGGTGACCTTGGACCCTCGCGGCCTTGCTGTGCGGACCGTTGCCTATTGTCGGCACCCGGATAGCGAGACTCGGGAGACGCGCATCACGCGCCAGACCTTTGATATCGCCGGGCGGTTGATAGCGGCGTGGGATCCGCGCTTGTGGGGCGTAGCGCCCCAACCCAACCTGGTCACGACCTACGGCTTGCAGGGAAAACCACTGCTGGTTGACAGCGTTGATGCCGGTTGGCAGCTGGGTTTGTTGGGGGAGGCCGCAGAGCCGCTGTCGAGTTGGGACAGTCGTGGCAGTCAGCGTCACACCCAATACGATGAGCTTCAGCGTCCGTGCGCTGTCACGGAACAGTTGGCGGGGGAGCCGCCACAGGTCGTCGAGCGGTTGTCTTATGGTGATGCAAGCGACGGCCTTGCCATCCACAACCAGTGTGGTCAGCGGGTGCGGCATGACCATCCGGCCGGGAGTCGGCGAATGGTTGAATACGGGGTGAGGGGTTTGGCGCTGACGGAGCACACGCGTTTTCTCCTCGGCCTGGATCTGCCGGATTGGCCACCCGATGTACCGGGGCGTGAAGTCTGGCTGGAAGACGAAGGTTTTGAAACCACTCAACAGTACGCGCCCTCTGGGGAAATGCTCAGCCAAACCGATGCCAGGGGCAACCTCAGGCTGTTCGCGTATACGCGAGCGGGTGAGTTAAAAGAGTCGCGCCTGAGACTGGCGGTTTCTATGCAAGAGCCGAAGCGGTTAATCAGCGAGATTCGCTACAACGCGATGGCTCAGGTTGAAAGTGAAACCGCTGGCAACGGCGTGAAAACCACTGCCGATTATGCGGCTGACGATGGCCGTTTAAGAGGTTTGCTGTCGCTGGCCCCCGACGGAAAACCCCTTCAAGACCTGAGCTATCTTTACGACCCGGTCGGCAACATTCGCAGTGTCGAAGACAAATCCCGACTCACTCGTCACTTCAACAATCAGCGGGTCGAACCGGTCAACCATTACCGCTATGACAGCCTGTACCAACTGGTCGAGGCAACGGGGCAAGAAGTCAGTCAGCCCAGTCATGGCCCGGCATTGCCGAGCTGGCAACAAACGCCGCTGGACCCCAATCAGTTACGTCACTACACCCAGGCGTTCGACTATGACGCGGCGGGCAACTTGCGGACCCGTCATCACAGCGGTGCCGAGACGTTCGAGATGTTTACCTCGGCCAGCAGCAACCGCAGCGTCGCCGACAAGGAAGGCCTTGCCGAGGGTTTTGATGCCAATGGCAATCAGCAGGCGCTGCAACGCGGGCAGCGGATGAGTTGGGATGTGCGTAATCAGTTGCGTGAAGTCACGTTGGTCAGCCGAGAGGACGGCCCTGACGATACCGAGCGCTACCTCTACGACAGCCCCGGCCATCGGTTGCGAAAAGTCCGCCTTACTCAGGCTGCCAGCCGCACGTTGCGCAGTGAAGTGCGCTACCTGCCGGGGCTTGAAGTGCATCGCGATACCGCCACCGGTGAAGAACGACATGTCATTAGCCTTGAAGCCGGACGTAGCCGTGTGCGGGTGTTGCATTGGGTCACGAAACCACCCAAAGGCGTTCTCAATGATCAACTTCGCTACAGCCTGAGCGATCACTTGGGGTCCGGTACGGTGGAACAGGATGAATTCGGTGGATTGTTGAGTCGGGAGGGTTATTACGCATTTGGCGGCACGGCGTGGTGGGTGGGACCGGGTGCTACTGAAGCCAAGTACAAGACGATTCGTTATTCGGGTAAGGAAAGGGATGCGACGGGACTTTATTACTATGGGTATCGGTATTACGCACCATGGTTGCAAAGGTGGGTGAGTCCGGATCCTGCGGGGATGGTTGATGGTACTAATGTGTTCATGATGCTGTTCAATAATCCAGTTAATTGGGTAGATGCGGCAGGGCAGAATGCAGTGCCTGCGATTGCACATTTTTTTTGGGGTGGGAAGGATATCAACCCCATGTATTTAAGCAATGTACTGACGTTTAAAATGCGTAACCCAGATTATTCAATGAATGTATGGACTGACAGGCCATCCCATATCCTGAGTACGTTGTCTGCAATGGAGAGCGGCGATGACCCGGCACATCGTGCGCTCGCACGCCGATATGGGCAGGAATTGCTGATAAGTAAGCCTGATGAGTTGTTTCAGGGGCTCGCGAAAATTTTCCCGGGCGCACATAAAATAGAGGCATTGTTTCACCGTGAACTTAATGGACCTTACCGAAATCTTGCGGCAGCGAGTGATATATTGAGAATGACCGCGATGTACGTACATGGTGGCTTATACATGGATGTTGATGTTGCTGTTTTCTCTGAGATCAAAGCTCTGCAGGCTCCAGAAGGCTTCTTGGCCTACGTTATGGGGGGGCGATATGTCGCAAACTCAATGATCGCTGCAATGCCTCAATCATCATTTGGAATCGAATTTCTAGAAAACATGATGGCTTACTACAAAAAGCACGATGAAGAAAGTTGGGCTAAAAAGAGAAGTCACCCGTTCTGGCGTAGTGAGGATACGCTTTATTGGACTGGACCAGGTTTGATACAAGATTCTGTTCGGAGTTTAAGGTTGTTTCTCCCTGAGCAGTTGTTTTCACACCGGGTGCCTTCAGAACGAGTGGGGGAGCTTATTGATGATAGAAGGGGGGAGGCTGGACTTTTTGATCGGGGTATTCGTTCTGGGGTTGCCGCGATGAGCGACTGGCCGAAAATTAGGCCGGGGCGCAGAGCCTCAGTTGCATAGTGAGTCCCAACCTGTCTTACCCGACAGGTTGGGACATGCGTACCGTCAGAAGTGGAACTTCACCAGCAAACTCGCGGTGTTCTGATCGGTGTCGAAGTACTGGCTGTCCTTGATCCCGTACTTGTTCTTCCAGTAGTCGTATTCGATACCCACGTACAACTGCTTCTCACCGAAACTCAGGGCTTTACCCAAGTCGTATTTGATCTGCGGGTTGATGTGCAGGTTGGCGTGGTACTCGCCTTTGGAGTTCTTGTCGTTGTCGACGACCCAGTCGATGAAACCATCGATGAGGATGTCCGATTTGCCCACCGGAATGGTGTAGGCCCAGGCCGGTGTGATCTGCCAGACGTTGTCGCCGGCACGCGAACCTTCGGTCTGACGGTTGTAGAAGTTCAACTGGAAGTAGTCGAAACCGGGAATCGCCAGGTCGAAGCCCGGGCCCGATCAGGTACGACTCGGTGTCGCCTTCACCGAACTCGTAGGTCATGGCCAGCAGGACGTCCTTGATCGGGCCGAACTCCAGTTTCTGATCGAAGATCTTGCCGAACGAAAGACGCGGACTGATTTCACCGTAGTAAGTGTTCGGGCCGACATTGCCGTCCTTCTTGCCGTTGTAGAAGATCTTGTCGACGAACAGAAAGTTGTCCCCGTACTTCCACGCGTCGGCATGTTCGAAGGTAACGGTCTGCTGGATTTGCGGGTTGACTTCGAAGTTCTGGCCGTACAGGTAAGTCAGGCTGTTGTTCTGCCACAGCAGCAGGTCGCCAGCTATCGCCTGGCCCCCGGCCAGCAAGGTTCCCGCCAGCATCAGGCTATTCACGGTGCGTTTCATTCGGTTGCTCCCAAAAGTCAGTAATTCCACGTTTTTTAAATCGGCGCTCTGGTGTGGCGCCTTAATTCGATGCTGCAAAAGTTATCCTTTCGGTCAGCTTTCTTGCTGTTGGCAAGTGCTGAGCCAAGGCTTTAAAAAGCCAAAAAACTCCCGATCGGCTGTCCGCAAACAGTCGATGGAGAGTGATGTCGGGTTGCCTTGGAACTGCCCAGCGCCGGGATAAGTTGGCTTGCTGGTCAGGAATTAAATCCGGGCTTTTTTTTAGACCCGTTTCAGGCGGCCGCGCAGAATACTGGCTACCGCCCCATGGCTCAAGCGCCCCGTAACAGAGCGCTGAAAACAATACCGGGGCACGGTTGCGGGCCATTTTAGAAGTGCACCTTGACCAGCAGGCTGGCGGTGTTCTGATGGGTGTCCAGGCTGGCGTTGCTCTGGATGCCGTACTTGTTCTTCCAGTAACTGTATTCGGCGCCGATGTAGACCTGTTTCTCACGGCCGCTCAACGCCTTGCCCAGGTCGTACTTGATTTGCGGATTGAAGTGCAGGTTGGCGTGGTAGGTACCGCGTGAGTTCTGGTCATTGTCGACGACCCAGTCGAGGTAGCCGTCGATCAGCAGGTTTGAGCGGCCAACGGGAATGCTGTAGGACCAGGACGGTGTGATCTGCCAGACACCGTCGCCGGGTCGCGGGCCTTCGGTCTGACGGCGGTAGACGTTCAAGGTGAAATAGTTGAAACCCGGAACCGCGAGGTCGAAGCCCGGCCCGATCAGGTAGGCCTCGCTTTCACCTTCGCCGTACTCGTAGGTCATCGCCAGCAGCACGTCCTTGATCGGGCCGTATTCGAATGTGCGATCCAGGATCTTGCCGAACGACAGTCGCGGGCTGAATTCGCCGTAAAAACTGTGGGGGCCTTTGTTGCGGTCTTCCTGGCCGTTGTAGAAGATCTTGTCGACGAACAGAAAGGTATCGCCGTACTTCCATTTGTCGGCGTGTTCGAAGGTCACTGTTTGCTGGATCGAGGGGTTGATCGCAAAGTTCTTGCCGTACAGGTAGCTCAGGCTGTTGGTTTGCCACAGCAGCAAGTCGCCCGCCAGTGCCTGGCTGGCCGCTAACATCCCGCCGCTGAACAGCAGGTTGGTTTGTGTCCGAATCATCTGTTGCTCCCTCTTGTTTTTATTGTGTGAGGCGCAGGCAGCCGCACCTGTGGGAGCGACGGTGCGGCGATCCCACAAGGTTTGTGCTGTTCTGAGTTAATGCGGGTGAGCGTGGCAGTCGTTGATGGCGGCGCGTTCGGTGCCGCCTAGGATGTTGAACAACAGGTTCAGCGAGAGCGCGCTGAGGGTCGCCATGGCGATGCCGCTGTGGGTGATCGGGCTCATCCACAACGGCAGGTGGGCGAAGAATTCCGGGCGAACCACCGGGATCAGGCCCATGCCGATACTCACCGCCACCAACAATTGGTTGCGACGGTCGGCGATGTCGGCTTCCTGAAGGATCTTGATCCCGGTGGCCGCGACCATGCCGAACATCGCAATCGCCGCGCCACCGAGGACCGCCGGTGGAATCGAGGCCACCAGAAACGCCGCTTTGGGCAGCAGGCTCAGCACCACCAGCAAGCCGCCGGCGACAATGGTCACCGAACGGCAGCGCACGCCGGTCATCTGTACCAGGCCGATGTTCTGGGCGAAGGAGGAGTGGGTGAAGGTGTTGAAGAACCCGGCGAAGAACGATGCGCCGGCATCGCACAGCAAGCCGCGACGCAGCATGCGTGGGCAGACGTCCTGGCCGGTGATCTTGCCCAGTGCGAGAAACATCCCGGTGGACTCGACAAAAATGATCACCACCACCAGACACATCGACAGGATCGGCGCCAGATGGAATTGCGGCATGCCGAAGTGCAGGGGCGTGACAATTTGCAGCCAGGGTGCCTGGGCCATGCCGCTGAGGTCGACCATGCCCAGCATGCCGCAAAGCGCGTAGCCCAGGCACATGCCGATCAGCACCGAAATGTTGACCCAGAACCCACGCATGAAACGATGAATCAGCAGGATGGTGCCCAGCACCAGCGCGGCGATGAGCAGGTAGATCGGCGAGCCGAACTGGGCGGCGCCGGCACCGCCACCGGCCCAGTTCACGGCGACAGGAAACAGCGATAAACCGATCGAGGTGATGACGGTGCCAGTCACCAGTGGCGGGAAGAAGCGCACCACTCTGGACATGAATGGCGCGATGATCATGCCGAAGAACCCGGCAGCGATGGTCGCGCCGAAGATCCCTTGCAGGCCGATACCGGGCATGCCGGCCATGGCCACCATGCTGCCGACGGCGGCGAAACTTGCGCCCATCATCACTGGCATGCGGATGCCCATGGGGCCGATGCCCAGTGACTGGACGATGGTGGCGATGCCGGCTACCAGCAGGTCGGCGTTGATCAGAAAGGCGATTTCTTCACGACTCAGGCCCGCGGCCTGCCCGATGATCAGCGGCACCGCGATGGCCCCGCCGTACATCAACAGCACATGTTGCAGACCGACCAGGATCAGTTGCAAAAGGGGCAGTCGTTGAATGGCGGGTGCGTCGGGGATGCGCGCTTCGGATGACTCGGACATGCAACACCTCGGATCTTTTTTATTCTTGTGATTGAACAGCTATCGGGTTGCTCACAGCTGTCCTTTGCATCATTCATATTTGTGGCGAGGGAGCTTGCTCCCGCTGGGTCGCGAAGCGGCCCCTCTTTTTGAAGAACAGAGGACTGCTGCGCAGTCCAGCGGGAGCAAGCTCCCTCGCCACAAAGGTCCGCTTGATACAGGCCTTTGTGTTGCTTTGCTTAATTGGTGCGGGCTCCCTGAACAATCCAGGCGCCGATGAGGTCACGTTCCTGCTGGGTCATCTGGGTAATGTTGCCCAGCGGCATGATCTGGCTGGCGACAGCCTGAGCCTGAATGCGCGGGGCGTTTTGGCGGATCTGTTCCGGGGTGTCGAACATCACGCCGGCCGGTGCTGCACTGAACAGCGGGCTCGTTGGCTTGGCCGAGTGGCAAACCGCGCAACGTTCCTGAATCACGCTGTGCACTTTGTCGAAGTCCGGGCCGGCATTCGACGCTTGGGCCGGTGCCGTTGCAGGGGCTGTCACTGGAGCCGTTTCGGCCGGTTTGGCGCCGCCGCCCAGAGCGGTTTCCGGCAACGGTTGGTACTCGATTTTTGCCGGTGCCTTGGCCACTTCCGGGCTGTTCATCGGCGCAGGGCCGGTGACGTAAGCCAGGCTGATCATGCCCACTGCGGCGACGGGCAAGGTCCAGGCGAACTTGTGGCTGTCGTGGCGGGTGTTGAAGTAGTGACGCACCAACACCGCCAGCACCGCGATCCCGGCCAGGATCAGCCAGTTGTATTGGCTGCCGTACGTGCTCGGGAAGTGGTTGCTGATCATGATGAACAGCACTGGCAAGGTGAAGTAGTTGTTGTGCCGTGAACGCAACAAGCCTTTGGCCGGCAACGCCGGATCGGGCGTGCGGTTCTCGGCAATCGCCGCCACCAGTGCCCGTTGGGCCGGCATGATGATGCGGAACACGTTACCCACCATGATGGTGCCGATGATCGCGCCGACATGCAGGTAAGCCCCGCGACCGCTGAACACTTTGCTGAAACCGTACGCGGCACCGATGATCAGCACGAACAGGATTGCGCCTAGCAGGGCAGGGCGTTTGCCCAGCGCCGAGTCGCAGAGGAAGGAGTAGATGAACCAGCCGATGAACAACGAACCCAGACCAATGGCCACGCCTTCCGGTCCGCTCAGGGTGCTGCCGGGTGCCAACAGGTACAGCGTCGGGTTGGAGTAGAACACCACGCACAGCAGCGCGACCCCCGACAGCCAGGTGAAGTACGCCTCCCATTTGAACCAGTGCAGGTTATCCGGCATGGTCGGTGGGGCCAGTTTGTACTTTTCCAGGTGGTAGATCCCGCCACCGTGAATCGCCCAGAGGTCGCCGGCCAGGCCGTTTTTCGGGTTGACCCGATTGAGGTTGTTTTCCAGCCAGACAAAGTAGAACGACGCGCCGATCCAGGCCACGCCAGTGATCATATGAACCCAGCGCACGCTCAGGTTCAGCCATTCCAACAGATGTGCTTCCACAGTCTTTACCTCTCGCCCGTCACGCGTGTTATCGCGTGATGGACCTTCTCTTATTGGTGGGGGGCGAGGATCAACCGCTCATCCTCTTTGAAAAAATGCTCATCGCAGTTATTGCCTGTGCCACTGCGATCAACCACCAGGAAGTCATCCCGCTTTTCGATCGTCAGCACCGGGTGGTGCCAAACGCCGCGATGGTAATTAATGCCCTGCCTGCCGTTAGTGACGAAGGCGCGGACCAAGCCTGATACCGGTGCATCGCCAAGTGGCGCGACCACGATCAGAAAGGGGTTGCCGAGCAGCGGAATGAAAGCCTGGCTGCCCAGCGGATGGCGCTCCAGCATGCAGACGGTCAGCGGCATGTCCTGCGCGTCGGCGCGGAAGATACTGATGATCGCTTTATCCTCTGGCGTGGCGGTTTCAACCGTCGCCAGTTTGTGAAAGCGCAGGGTCGAACCGTTGTTGATCATGAAGTGATCGCTGCCGTCGGTTTCAATCACGTCACCGAAAGGGGCGAAGGCTTCTTTGGTCAGCGGTTCAATCGTCAATGTGCGCATGCTGGTCTTCTTATCCAAATTCTGTGTTGTTGGTTCTGCAGTTGTGGCGAGGGAGCTTGCTCCCTCGCCACAGGATCACCTCTTACTTGGCTACTTTGCCCAATACGCGCAAACGGCTCACGCCACCGTCCGGGAACACGTTCAGGCGGATGTGGGTGATCGGACCCAGCGCCTTGATCTGCTCGGCGAAGGTGTGTTCGGCGTGCATTTCCAGCTTCTGGCTTGGCAGCAGTTCGCGCCAGAACAGCGACTGGGTTTCGATCTGGCTGTCGGTGCCGCCCTTGACGAACGCGCCCTGGATCGAGCAGGTGTCCGGGTAGTTGCCCTTGAAGTGCAGGGTGTCGACGATGATTTTTTCGATCTCGCCCGCATGGCCCAGCGCGACGATCACCCAGTCATTGCCTGGCGTGCGGCGCCGGGCGGTTTCCCAGCCATCGCCCATGTTGATGCCGCGGCCCGGGTTGAGGATGTTGCTCATGCGGCCGAAGTGTTCGTCGGAACAGGCCAGGGCGCGACCGCCGTTCAGGGCAGCGGCCAGGTCAACCTGTTCGTTGTCACCCACCGCCGACCAGTCGCGGAACGGAATGCCGTACACCCGCAGACGGGCCACGCCGCCGTCCGGGTAGATATTGAAACGCAGGTGGCTGAACGCCTGGTCGTTGTTGATTTCGTGGTAGTGATGGCTGTTGCCTTGCAGCTCGACGGCCGACAGCACTTCAACCCACTGGGTGGTTTCGGTCGGCTCGCCTTCAGCCAGGAAACAGGCTTCGAGGGAGGCCGATGGCGGGAAGTTGCCGGTGAAGAATGAAGTGTCGATGTCTACGCCTTTGATCGAACCTGGTACGCCCAGGCGGATCACGGCGCTGTCGTAGCCTTCGAAGCGCTTGCGGCGCGACTCCCAGCCGTCCATCCACTTGCCGTTGTCATCGAACACGCCCTCCTTCCACACGGCCGGGGTCGGTTGGAACAGACGGTTGGCGTCTGCGAACCAGTCATCGGTGATCGAGATGATTTTGGTGCCCAGGCGGGCATCGGCCAGGTTGACGAACTTCTCGAAAGGTACGGCGTAAGCTTTCATTCTTCTTGTCTGCCTTTAATTAAGTGGCTTGGGATGCTTGCAGTGCCCTGGGCGATTCCTGCGTTAAGTGGCGCCCGGGCTTTTTACAAGAGCTGCTCGCTATAGGGTCAGTAATCGGAACAACGCGATCTTGTTGATCTCTGCCAGCGCGCATTTGAATTCGGTGTCCACCGAGTTGTGAATGCGCGTTTCGAACGCCGCAAGGATCTGATGCCGGTTGCTGCCTTTTACCGCCATGATGAAGGGGAACTTGAACGTGGCTTTGTAGGCATCGTTCAGTTCCGTGAAGCGCACGAACTCATCGCTCGTGCATTGGTGAATACCGGCGCCAGCCTGTTCATGAGTGCTGGCTTCGGTCAGTTGGCCCTGGATGGCAGCACGGCCAGCCAGGTCCGGGTGAGCAACGATCAGTTCAAGCTGGCTGGCGTGATCGGCGCTGAGCAGGATGTCGCTCATGCGCTGGTGCAGGGTTTCGATCTCGTCGATCGCCGCGTCCTGGCCCAGGTCGAAAGCCTTCTCGGCGACCCATGGCGAATGTTCGTAGATGTCGGCGAAGGCCTCGACGAATTCGTCACGGCTCAGGGTCGACGGCTTCAGGGTTTGGAAGGCAGTCATTGTGCAGCCCCTTGGTACGGGTGGGTTTGGTGCCAGTGCCGGGCGATGTCGACCCGGCGGGTGAACCAGACGTGTTCGTGGCTTTTCGCGTATTCGATAAAACGCTTCAACGCGGCCAGTCGCGCGGGGCGACCGATCAGGCGGCAATGCAAACCGATGGAGAGCATTTTTGGCGCGTCGGCGCCTTCAGCGTAGAGCACGTCGAACGCGTCCTTGAGGTACTGATAGAAATCGTCGCCCTTGTTGAAACCCTGAACCTGGGTGAAGCGCATGTCGTTGGTGTCCAGGGTGTACGGGATTACCAGGTGCGGCTTGCCGGTCGGGTTGTTCGGTTCCCAGTAGGGCAGGTCATCGTCGTAGGTGTCGCAGTCATAGAGGAAACCGCCTTCTTCCATCACCAGCCGGCGAGTGTTCGGCCCGGTGCGGCCGGTGTACCAGCCCAGCGGGCGTTCGCCGGTGATTTCGGTGAGGATGCGGATGGCTTCGAGCATGTGCTCGCGCTCTTGCGCTTCGTCCATGTACTGGTAGTCGATCCAGCGGTAACCGTGGCTGCAAATCTCGTGGCCGGCATCGACCATGGCGCGGATCACGTCCGGGTGGCGCTGGGCGGCCATGGCCACGGCGAAGACGGTCAGCGGAATGTCGAATGCCTTGAACAGTTTGAGGACCCGCCAGACGCCGGCACGGCTGCCATACTCGTACAGCGACTCCATGCTCATGTTGCGCTCGCCTTGCAGCGGTTGCGCCGAGACCATTTCCGAGAGGAAGGCTTCGGATTCTTGATCGCCATGAAGGATGTTGCGCTCGCCGCCTTCCTCGTAATTGAGCACGAAAGACAAGGCGATGCGGGCGTTGCCCGGCCAGTGCGGGTGAGGAGGGTTGGAGCCGTAACCGATCAGGTCGCGTGGGTAGTCAGCGCTCACTGCAGTCTTCCTTCTTATTCGAGGTTGCTTATTCGCGATAAGGGGTGTGTGGCGGCCTGACGATGAGGTGGCAGGCTGGCGTCACAGCGATGGGCTGATTGTATACAACTTTATATTCATTTTGTAAGCCTGATTTTTTGTCTTTTTCATCGACTGTTACCGGCTCGTTGGTTCAACGTTAATGTGCAAGAAACCTGCCTGATCGGTCAGCTAATGGATGGAAGATCTTTATTACTTGGGGCTCTGCCGAAGATTTGCGTAATCACCCGGTCTAGCGGGGGGAGGAAAATAGGTTGTTTTTATTGTGTACAATTTTAATTGAAAGTGTCTTAATCATTCGCTCGCCGCTGCCTTTCGTGCTCCGAAAAGGCGCGGTCTCCTTTTAAACTGACTCCGGGAGGCGCGAGGCCTGGCTGCCGTGAAGGCAGGCAGGCACGCAGAATCAATGGGACGTTTGACTACACACGTTTTGGACGCTGCACACGGTTGCCCGGGCAGCTCGATCAAGGTCGAGCTGTACCGCGTTGAAGGTTCTCAGCTGGAACTGGTTGCCAGCGCATTGACCAACAGCGACGGCCGTTGCGATGCGCCGTTGCTGCAAGGCGATGACTACCGTTCCGGGGTTTATCAATTGCAGTTTCAGGCTGGCGATTACTACCGCGCTCGCGGTGTGCAACTGCCGCAGCCGGCCTTTCTCGATGTAGTGGTGTTGCGGTTCGGCATCTCGGCCGAGCAGGATCACTACCATGTGCCGTTACTGATTTCGCCCTACAGCTATTCGACCTACAGAGGAAGTTAGGACTCCCCCAAGCTATCTTTCTCAGAAGCGACTGCGCATATAGCTTCTTTGGTCTTTCGCCCGCTTACACTGCGGGCTTTTTTTCGTCTTGAGAAATGGGGTGTCTGTGCCGACGCCATCGCGAGCAGGCTTGCTCCCACAGGAGATTTGTGATCGACACAAAAACAATGTGGGAGCGAGCTTGCTCGCGATGCTTTTGGCTTTTAGCGGCTCAACAATGATACGGCACCCGCCCCCCCGAACAGCCCGGCGCTGATCCGGTTGAACCAGCTCTGACCCTTGCCGCTGCGCAGGTACCGTGCAGCGCCATGGGCACCGAGGCCGTAAGCCAATTTGCACAGCAGATCCAGCACCGTCCAGGTGGCGATCATGATCAGCAGCTGTGGCAGGAACGGCTGCTGCGCGCTCAAGAATTGCGGCAGGAACGCGGCGAAGAACAGGATGTCTTTCGGGTTGCTGGCGCCCAGTACAAACGCACGCCCGAACAGCGCCCGAAAGCGTGGAACCGGCGCCGCCTGCGGAACTTCAGTGGCGTGGGCCGGTTGCCGTGATTGTTGCCAGCTCTGCCAGGCGAGGTAGAACAGGTACAGGGCGCCGACAATTTTCAGTGCGCTGAAGAGTTGCTCCGACGCCAGCAGCAGCGCGCCCAAGCCCAGCGCCGAAGCGCTCAACAGGCAGATCGAGGCAATCACCCCACCCAGAAACGCCGGGTAAGAACGGCGCAAACCGTAGTTCAGGCTGTTGCTGATCATCAGCAACGACAAGGGGCCCGGTATCAGGATCACCACCAGGGCGGCGCCGCTGAACAGCAGCCAGGTTTCCAGACTCATCACGTTCCTCCATCTGCACAAAAGCCCCACCCGATGTGGGTGAGGCGATTCAAACGGCTTGCTGCAAACGATCAGCAGCAAGCTCTCTTCGCAACCTACAAGAAAATGAACTTGGCGATGAAGATCGCGCACAGTACCCACAAACTGATGGAGATTTCCTTGTGCTTGCCCGTACCGGCCTTCAGCACCACGTAGGTGATGAAGCCCAGCGCAATGCCATCGGCGACCGAGAAGGTCAGTGGCATCATGATCGCGGTAACGATGGCCGGAATGCTGTCAGTGGCATCGCTCCACTTGATGTGTTCCATGCCGCCCATCATCAGCATTGCGACATAAATCAGCGCGCCGGCGGTGGCGTAAGCCGGAATCATCCCCGCCAGTGGGGCGAAAAACATTGCCGCGATAAACAGAACACCTACGGTCACGGCGGTAAGACCAGTCCGACCTCCCGCGGCTACACCCGCGGCGCTTTCCACATAGCTTGTTACGGGAGGCACACCGACCAACGCGCCAAATACGCTGGAAGCACTGTCGGCTTTCATGGCGCGGGAGAGGTTTTCGATCCTGCCGTCTTCGCCGACCAGATTGGCGCGCTGGGCAACCCCCATCAGGGTGCCGGCGGTGTCGAACATGTGCACGAAGAGGAACGCCAGTACCACGCTGATCATGCTGACGTTAAACACGCCGGCAACGTTCATGGCCATCCACGTTGGAGCCAGGCTGGGTGGCGCCGACATGATCCCTTCGTAATGCACCAGGCCCAGGCCCCAACCGGCCAGGGTCACGGTGATGATGCTGATGAGAATTGCACCGAATACGCGGTGGTAGCTCAGCACGGCGATCATCAGGAAGCAGATGGCCGCGAGCAGCGGGCCGGGCTCGCGCAGGGAGCCGAGTTTGATCAAGGTCGCCGGGCTGTCGACAACGATGCCTGCGGTTTTCAAACCGATCAGCCCCAGGAACAGGCCCACACCGGCACCCATGGCGAAGCGCAGACTCACCGGGATGCTATTGAGCAGCCATTCACGGATGCGGGAAAAGGTCAGAATCATGAACAACACGCCGGAGACAAACACCGCACCGAGGGCGGTTTCCCAGTTGTAGCCCATGGTGCCGACCACGGTGTAGGTGAAAAACGCGTTCAGGCCCATGCCCGGCGCCAGGGCCTACGGGCCAGTTGGCGTACAGGCCCATCAACAGGCAACCGAGCGCGGCGGCGATGCAGGTGGCGACAAATGCCGCGCCGTGGTCGATACCGGCGTCCGCCATGATGTTGGGGTTGACGAAGATGATGTAGGCCATGGTGATAAAGGTTGTGAGACCTGCGATCAATTCGGTCTTCACCGTGGTGCCATGCACGCTGAGTTTGAAGATGCGCTCCAGCCAGCCATTGCGCAGCGGCGGCGAGAGTTCCAGCGTCGGGGATTCGGATTTGCGGCTTTCCACAGCGAGTACTCCTCAAGAGTTTTATTGTTATTTCCAGAGCCGGACACAGGAGGTGGGCAGCGGCTCTTTGAGGTACTTGCGAATTTGTTGACCGATTAGTCAGGAACTCGCACGTGGCGAATTATGCTTTTGTATACAAATAAAGCAAATAATGTTTTTTATTTTGTAGACGAAAAGACTGGCGATAGGGATATATCGCCGAATGATCGTTCCCGCGCGGGAGTGATCGACAGGTTGGCGGCGGTGGTGCGTCAGGCGTAGGCCGCCAAAGCGGCGTGAGGCAGGGGTGAAAACAAATAAACCGGCATTAGGCGAATGGGCCGGTTTATTGTTGTCTGGGATTTGCGGTGGCTGTGCCGGCGAAGGCGTCAGTCAGAGCACCGCAAAAATCATCAGATCGCAGCGAAACGCTTGTCCAGATAATCAATGATCACCTTGGACTCATACATCCAGGTGGTCTGGCCGTTTTCTTCGATGCGCAGGCACGGCACCTTGATCTTGCCACCTTGCTCCAGCAGGGCCTGGCGATCCTGTTCGTTGTTCTTCGCGTCACGCAGGGCCACCGGCACGTTCAGGCGGCGCAGGGTGCGGCGGGTTTTCACGCAGAACGGGCAGGCGTGGAACTGATACAGGGTCAGGCCCTTGGCGGCCGTTTCAACCTGAGCCTGAGCGACGGCAGGGCGCTGCTTTTTGCCCGGGCGGGTGATGAAATCGATAAAAATGATCAGTTGGCCGAGGCCGACACGTAGCCCTTTGATAAGTTGTGCTTTGACGGACACGAGAGCCTCACAGGCAATTGGAAGGGGCGCGCAGCTTACCTGATTTTTCACAGGCGAAAAAAAACCGGCGATGAATGCCGGTTTTCTTCGTGCAGCACATTACTTGATCAGGCTGAGAAACTCGCTGCGGGTTGCCGCATTTTCGCGGAACTCACCGAGCATCACCGAGGTGATCATCGACGAATTCTGTTTCTCCACACCGCGCATCATCATGCACATGTGCTTGGCTTCGATCACCACCGCAACGCCCAGGGCACCGGTCACTTGCTGGACCGCGTCGGCGATCTGCCGGCTGAGGTTTTCCTGGATCTGCAGGCGACGCGCATACATGTCGACGATGCGTGCGACTTTCGACAGGCCCAGTACCTTGCCGCTCGGGATGTAGGCCACGTGGGCCTTGCCGATGAACGGCAGCAAATGGTGTTCGCACAACGAGTAGAGCTCGATGTCCTTGACCAGCACCATTTCGCTGTTGTCGGAGCTGAACAAGGCACCGTTGGTGACTTCTTCGAGGGTCTGTTCATAACCGCGGCAAAGGTACTGCATGGCTTTGGCGGCACGCTTTGGCGTGTCGAGCAGGCCTTCACGGGAGACGTCTTCGCCCAGTTGGCCGAGGATCGCGGTGTAATTCTGTTCCAGGGACATGAAACTACCTGTGGGATTTTACGCAAAGGGCAAGGGTACGGCGGCGGGCACGACGCTGCAAGCGTGATGACAGCGCTTTACTCGTCGCGACCTTCCATCATGGTTCGTTTGAGCATCACATAAACCGCACCGGCGCCGCCGTGTTTGGCCTGGCACGACGTAAAGCCCAGCACCTGTGGATGCTGGCGCAACCAGGTGTTGACGTGGCTTTTGATCATCGGCCGCTTGCCGTCCAGGCGTACGGCTTTGCCGTGGGTGACGCGCACGCAGCGGATTTCGAATTTGGTTGCTTCGGCCAAGAATGCCCAAAGGGTTTCCCGAGCCTTTTCGACGTTCATGCCGTGCAGGTCGAGGCTGCCTTCGAACGGGATCTGGCCGATCTTGAGCTTGCGTATCTGGCTTTCCTGCACGCCGTCGCGGGCCCACATCAGCTCGTCTTCCGGGCCGACGTCGATCACGAACTGGTCGGACAGGCCGTCCACCGCCGCAATGTCGGTCCGCACGGTCGCCGCTTGACGCAGCTTGGCGATCTGCGCGCGGTCAGCCTTGGGTTTGCCGGTTTCGGCGCGATCGTGCTTGATCGGCTTGACGCCTTGGATCGCGCTTTTGAACAGGGAAAAATCGTCGTCTTGCATGTCAGCCTCCGCGAAGGGCGGCCAGTTTACCCAAGTCGGGCGATGCGGGCGCGGCAAAACTCCTTGGGTGTCGTTCAGTCGTGCTTTTTCATCAGGTGCGGGGCGATGTTCAGCGCTCGGGACTGGCGCGAGCGGCGACGGCAGCGGCGCCAAAGCCCGATACCGGCGTACAACAGCAACAAGCCGATGGCCAGAGTCACGGCCGAGCCCGTCGGGCTCGCGTTGAGTTCGCCCAGGGCCGGCGGGTGGCCAAGCAGGCTGGCGGCACCGGCCAGGGCCAGTAATACGCCGAGTGTGGCGAGCAGGGCAGAACAGGCTGCGCCGAATCGAAACCGCCAGTTGCTGGGGCCTTTGGGCCGCAAGCGGCGTGCGTCAAAACCATCGGATAGCTTCATTCCGACCTTCCTCAATGGGTATCGGCCCTTCGACCGGGAGATGACGGGGATGTTCCTGAGGCTAAGACAATTGCAGCAAATGAGAGTCTTTTACGGATGAGCGGCGCGGGCGGCCGCTCACCTGTTTTCGATCAGATCAGATCTTTGGTCAGGGCGAGGGTGGCGAAGTTATCGGCCATGATCGCCATTTCAGTCTGTTGCACGTGCTCGGCGCTGAGGATGCCACCTTTGTAGGGCAGGTCCCGCGTGGCGCAGGCGTCTTCGACCAGGGTGCAGCGAAAGCCCAGGTTTTTGGCTGCGCGCACAGTGGTGCTGACGCTGGAATGGCTCATGAAACCGCAGACGATCAGGTCCAGCGAGCCAAGGTTTTGCAAGCGCTCCAGCAATTCGGTGCCATGAAAAGCGCTCGGCAGCAGTTTGCCGATGATGGTTTCGTCGGCGTGCGGCTCCAGGCCTGGAATGAATTCACCGCGTTCGCCTTGCGGGTCGAACAGGCCACCGACGGTGCCGAGGTGGCGAACATGCACGACCGGCCGGCCGGCATGGCGGGCGGCGGCGACCAGTTGCTTGATGTTGTCGACGGCAGTATCCATGCCGTGCAGGGCCAGCGGGCCGCTGAGGTACTCTTTCTGGGCGTCGATGATCACGAGGGTCGCGTGGCTCAAACTGGCAGGTGCATAACCGCGGCCGCTGAGTTGAAACATCGTCTTTGGAACGGACATTCTGGGGCTCCTTCGAGTGGGGCTTTTGCGACATTGTCCTCTGGCTGAGCGCTTCTGTGAATCGCTACTAACGTAGGCACCGTCGTTGTTGGCCTGCAGACTGTCAAGAGCGGCGCCGATGTTCAATCAAAAGCTAAAAATCAGGATGACTCCTACATTTGCATGATCCTTTTTCATGCGTCGTCGGGGCGGGTTTTGGCTGTTAGAATCGCCAGTCGTTTTTTCTGGAGTTTTGCCCCGTGATCACTTCCCGCCTGCGTACTTTGCGCGACCATATCCGTTGGGCTGTCAGCCGTTTCCATGGGGAGGATCTGTTTTTCGGCCATGGGACCGACAACGCCTGGGACGAAGCCCGTCAGTTGGTACTCGGTGCGTTGCACCTGCCGTGGGAAATTGCCGACAGTTACCTCGACTGCGCCCTTGAAGAAGACGAGCTGGTGAACTTGCAACGCCTGCTCAAGCGCCGTATCGAAGAACGTATCCCAACCGCTTACCTGCTGGGCGAGGCGTGGTTTTGTGGCATGGCGTTCATCGTCGACGAGCGGGTGTTGATCCCGCGCTCACCGATTGGCGAGCTGATCGAAAAACGCTTCGAACCGTGGCTGGGTACCGAGCCTGCGCGGATTCTCGACCTGTGCACCGGTTCCGGTTGCATCGGCATCGCTTGCGCGTATGAGTTCCAGAACGCCGAAGTGGTGCTGGCCGACCTGTCGTATGAGGCGCTGGAAGTGGCGAACCAGAACATCGAGCGTCATGGCGTCGATGAGCGTGTGTTCACGGTTCA
This sequence comes from Pseudomonas purpurea, assembly GCF_039908635.1. NCBI lineage: Bacteria > Pseudomonadati > Pseudomonadota > Gammaproteobacteria > Pseudomonadales > Pseudomonadaceae > Pseudomonas > Pseudomonas purpurea. The sequence goes on along the minus strand of NZ_CP150918.1, from coordinate 4,069,753 downwards.
GGGTGATGGCTTCGACGGGTTGCCGGGTCAGCGGTTCGACCTGATCGTGTCCAACCCGCCGTATGTGGATGCGGAAGATTTCGCCGACATGCCGGACGAATACCAGCATGAACCGGAGCTGGGCCTGGCCTGCGGTGACGATGGTTTGAACCTGGTGCGGCGCATGCTGGCCGAAGCGGCGGATCACCTGACCGAGAAAGGTTTGCTGATCGTTGAAGTGGGCAACAGTCAGGTCCACGTCGAAGCGTTGTACCCGGAAGTCGATTTCGCCTGGCTGGACTTCGAGCGCGGTGGGCACGGTGTGTTCATGCTGACCGCCGAGCAGTGCCGTCAGCATCAGGCGGTGTTTGCTTCCCGCGTTTAACCCTGGTCAATGTGGCGAGGGAGCTTGCTCCCGCTGGGCTGCGTAGCAGCCCCTTGCTTCTCAATGAGGTGTCAGGATTGCGACCGCTTCGCGCTTGAACAGGAGCAAGCGCCCTCGCCACAAGCGCTTTAGCGGTGTGTCGCAATCCAGATCAGCAGCCCGGCCTGGAACACCGAGAACGCCACCAGGCAGGTGATGGTGAAGCGCAGGCCGCTGTCTTCGCGCTTGAATTTGGCGACTTTCTCGTCCTGCTTCTTGATCTTGACTTCCTGTTCCGCCAGGTTCTGCTCGGCTTGCTGGAGCATCTGCGCGGCTTCGAGGATTTCCACGAACTGCAGTTTTTCGGTGTTCCAGTCACCCAGCAGGTCGCCGACGGTCGTTTCCTTGACGCTGCCCTTCAAATGCTGGGCGTCGGCATAAACCACATCGAAACCGTGAACGCGCAAAAAGTGATCGCGGCGCAGGCGCGTGTCCTCGTTGAGGGCGTCCTTGTTGTTCAGGTCCATGCCGTCGACCTGATAGCTCGACCACTTTTTCTTCGCCCAGGTAATCCCTTGAGCGGCCAGAAAACGGCCGATACCACGGTTTGCCGGTTCAACCTGCAAGCCGCTGTCCGGGCCGAAGTGCACGCGCCGTTCGGCGTGATCGACCCACACGTCCAGATGATTCTGCTCTTTGCGCACGCGCTGGCCGGGCAGGGTGATGCTCATGCGCAGCAAGCTGTGCTGCTTGTTGTTGCGCTCGGCATAACCGAACTCGACAAAGCGCAACGGCCGTCCACCCGTGGCGCGGTCGGTTTGCAGCGGCGCCAGGCGGAGCATCTTGTGGTGCTCGACATGGACGTCCGACCACGGCAGCTCGACCGCTTCTTTGGCGGTTTTGTCGGCTACGGTTTCGGTTGAATTCTGGGTATCAGTCATAACGGCGAGATCCTGTCCAAGCCCGGCATGTCGGCAGCAAGTGAATTGTCGACAAAGGCTTATCGGCCGTTTTTTTCAGGACTGGAGAACAAAACCGCTTAACTGGCGCGAAGTCCGTCTATAAAACTCAAGATCCGCGTCCCAAGTTCGGCGGCCAGCGGCAATTGAGGGTCTTTGTACGATGCCATTTGCCGCTTGATATCGTTGGGCACGATGCGCAGCACGTGGTTCATACCCTCGATCAATGCCAGTTGGGCGTCGGGTTTGGCGGCCTTCAACAGTTGGGCGTCGCCGACGCCGACCTGAATGTCGTTGCTACCCTGGATAATCAGTGCCGGTATTTTCAGTTCGGCGAACGCGGCTGCCGGGTCCTGGCGAAACAGCGAGATCAGGTACGGCTGTACGCTGGGGCGGAAAATCACTTGCAACTGTGGCGGCACGTTTTCGTCGACCTGACCGGCCTTGAGGCTGTCGAGCAACTCGTTGGCGCGCTGCATCAGGGCAGGCGGCAAGCGATAGCCCAATTGTTGGCGCAACACCTGGTCCACCGGGCGGGCGCTGCCGGACACGGAAATCACTGCCGCAGCGCCAGCCTTCGGCGCGGCCAGGCTGGCGATCAGCGCGCCCTCGCTGTGGCCGAGCACAATCAATGGGCCCAGGCGCGGATCGGCCTTGAGCTTCTGCCCCCAGGCCACTGCGTCGGCGACGTAGGCCTCCACCGACAGGTTGCGTTCGTCCGGTGTTGCGGCGAGGCTGGCGGCCACGCCGCGTTTGTCGTAACGCACGCTGGCGATGTTGTGCTTGGCCAGCACCCAGGCCAGGCGCTTGAGGCTGTCGTTGCGCCCGCCGTCGGGGTTATTGCCGTCACGGTTGGTAGGGCCTGAGCCTGGAATGATCAGGACAACCGGCACCGGGCTGTCGGATTTTGGCAGCAGCATCGAGCCATACAGCTCGCCGTTGCCAGTGTCCAGGCTGATCGGGCGTTGCAGGACGGTGGCCTGGACCACATTGGAAAGCAGGCCGGTAAACAGGGTAAGGCTCAAGGCAATAACTCGCAGCATCATCACGCCATCATTCACAAGGTGTCGGTTGGACTTGCAGGCACCGATAAGGTTCGAGGATGAACTAGTTGGGTAGCCTGCGTATACTCGCCCGCAATACATATTCAGGTTGAGTTACTCAGCGATTTCACGGAGCGCCCTGCATGTCCGGCAATACCTACGGCAAGCTGTTCACTGTCACCACCGCGGGCGAAAGCCATGGCCCGGCGTTGGTCGCCATTGTCGACGGCTGCCCGCCAGGGCTGGAATTGTCCCTGGACGACCTGCAACGTGACCTTGACCGCCGCAAACCCGGCACCAGCCGCCACACCACCCAGCGTCAGGAAGCCGATGAAGTCGAAATCCTCTCGGGTGTGTTCGAAGGCCGCACCACCGGTTGCGCCATTGGCCTGCTGATTCGCAACACCGACCAGAAGTCCAAGGACTACTCGGCGATCAAGGACCTGTTCCGCCCGGCTCACGCCGACTACACCTACCACCACAAGTACGGCGAGCGCGATTACCGCGGCGGCGGTCGCAGCTCGGCGCGTGAAACCGCCATGCGCGTGGCGGCCGGGGCCATTGCGAAAAAGTACCTGGCCACCCAGGGCATCGTCATTCGCGGCTACATGAGCCAGCTCGGCCCTATCGAAATCCCGTTCAAGACCTGGGAATCGGTTGAGCAAAACGCATTCTTCAGCCCGGACCCGGACAAAGTGCCAGAGCTTGAGGCCTACATGGATCAACTGCGCCGCGACCAGGATTCGGTCGGCGCGAAGATCACCGTGGTGGCAGAAGGGGTGAAACCGGGCCTCGGCGAGCCAATCTTCGACCGCCTCGACGCGGAACTGGCCCATGCGCTGATGAGCATCAACGCAGTGAAAGGCGTGGAAATCGGCGCCGGTTTTGCCAGCGTGGCCCAACGGGGCACCGAGCACCGTGACGAGATGACCCCGCAAGGTTTCCTCAGCAACAACGCCGGCGGCATTCTGGGCGGGATCTCGTCGGGCCAGCCGATCGTCGCGCACCTGGCGCTCAAGCCCACGTCGAGCATCACCACGCCGGGCCGTTCGATCGATGTGCACGGCAATCCGGTGGACGTCATTACCAAGGGCCGCCACGACCCGTGTGTCGGGATCCGCGCCACACCGATTGCCGAAGCGATGATGGCCATCGTGTTGATGGACCACTTGCTGCGCAATCGCGGGCAGAACGCCGACGTGTGCGTCAGCACGCCGGTGCTGGGCCAGCTGTGATGCCATGCCCTGACGTCGCTGCGGTCTGACGGCCGTGGCGGCGCTGCCGTACTGGCGGTTATCCAGTTTCTATCTGTTCTATTTCGCCTTGCTCGGTTCGACGGCACCGTTCCTGGCGCTGTACTTCGATCACCTGGGGTTTTCCGCTGCGCGCATTGGCGAGTTGGTGGCGATCCCGATGCTGATGCGCTGCGTGGCGCCGAACATCTGGGGCTGGCTCGGTGATTACACCGGTCGACGCCTGGCCATCGTGCGCTTTGGCGCGGTCTGCACACTGCTGACCTTTTCCCTGATCTTCGTCAGCAAGAGCTACGCCTGGCTGGCGATGGTCATGGCGTTGCACGCGTTCTTCTGGCATGCGGTGTTGCCGCAGTTCGAGGTGATTACCCTGGCGCATCTACAGGGCCAGGCCTCGCGCTACAGCCAGATCCGCTTGTGGGGTTCGATCGGTTTCATCATCACGGTGGTCGCACTGGGGCGGCTGTTTGAAGGCTTGAGCCTGGACATCTACCCGGTGACGCTGGTAGTGATCATGGGCGGTATTGTCGTCAGCAGCCTGTGGGTGCCGAACGCCCAGCCGGCGCAAGGCAATCGTGTGTCGGGCGAGGGTTTTCTCACTCAGCTGCGCAGCCCCGGTGTGCTGGCGTTTTATGGTTGTGTGGCGCTGATGCAGATGAGCCACGGGCCGTATTACACCTTTTTGACCTTGCACCTGGAACGCCTGGGCTACAGCCGTGGCGTGATCGGCATGCTCTGGGCCCTGGGCGTGGTGGCCGAAGTCCTGATGTTTTTGTTCATGAGCAGGATTCTTGCGCGGTTTTCTGTGCGCCGGGTGCTGATGGCGAGTTTTCTGCTGGCGGCGTTGCGCTGGTTGCTGCTCGGCTCGTTGGCTGAATTCTTGTGGGTGCTGCTGTTTGCGCAGGTGCTGCATGCGGCCACCTTCGGCAGCTTTCACGCCGCTGCCATCCATTTCGTGCAACGTAGCTTCGGCGCTCGCCAGCAAGGTCAGGGCCAGGCGTTGTACGCCGCACTGGCCGGAACCGGCGGTGCGCTCGGCGCGTTGTATTCCGGTTACAGCTGGAACGCGTTGGGCGCTACATTGACCTTTAGTATTGCCAGCCTCGCAGCTTTGGCTGCAGCCGTTATCATTGCCACACGTATGCAAGAGGACAGGCCATGAGCCTTACCCGTGAAGAACTGGCCCGGCAAATTATGGATGCCGGGCGTTTTCTGTATGGCCGCGGCTGGTCGCCAGCCACCAGCAGCAACTATTCGACGAGACTGTCGGCCACCGAAGCCTTGCTCACCGTCTCCGGCAAGCACAAAGGCCAGTTGGGCATCGACGATGTACTTGCCACGGACCTGTCGGGCAACAGCCTGGAGCCGGGCAAGAAACCGTCCGCCGAAACCCTGCTGCACACGCAGTTGTATCAATGGCGTGCCGACATCGGTGCGGTGTTGCACACCCATTCGGTGAATGCCACGGTGCTGTCGCGTCTGCTCCAGAGTCACGTCATCACGTTTGAAGACTACGAGCTGCAAAAGGCCTTCAGCGGCATTGCGACGCACGAGTCCAAGGTCCGTGTGCCGATTTTCGACAACGATCAGGACATCGAGCGCCTGGCGTCCAAGGTTCAGCCGTGGCTCGACGCGCACCCCGATTGCGTCGGTTACCTGATTCGCGGCCATGGCCTGTACACCTGGGGCCCGAAGATGAGCGACGCACTGCGCCAGATCGAGGCCTTCGAATTTTTGTTCGAATGCGAGCTGAAAATGCGTTCGTTGACACACCGATAACGCGCACTTCACCAGAAGTCGCCAACCGTCTGATGAAACGCCTTGCCAGACCGGCCTGTAAAAGCCGGACGGCAGCGCCGCTAATGAGGAATCGCCAGTATGAGCAGCCTGTCCGTTTACCATGTTTCCAGTCCCGACCTGCCGAACAAGGTCCTGACCCATTTCGAGGACATTGCCTCGACCCTGGCCGAGCAGGGCGTGCGCTTCGACCGCTGGCAAGCCGCAGCAAAGATCCAGCCGGGCGCGAGCCAGGAAGAAGTGATTGGTGCTTATCAGGTGCAGATCGACAAGCTGATGACCGAGCGCGGTTACATCACGGTCGATGTCATCAGCCTCAACAGCGATCACCCGCAAAAAGCCGAGTTGCGCGCCAAGTTCCTTGACGAGCACCGCCATGGTGAAGACGAGGTCCGGTTTTTCGTCGCTGGCCGTGGGCTGTTTACCCTGCACATCGGTGATTATGTGTACGCCGTGCTCTGCGAAAAAAACGACCTGATCTCCGTTCCGGCCGGTACCCCGCACTGGTTCGACATGGGCGAGCACCCGCACTTCGTGGCCATCCGCCTGTTCAACAACCCGGAAGGCTGGGTGGCCAATTTCACCGGCGAAGACATCGCCAGCCGTTTCCCTCGCCTGGAGGACTGAAACGATGACGATCAAAGCCATTCTGACCGACATCGAAGGCACCACCAGCGCCGTGAGTTTTGTGTTTGAGGTGTTGTTTCCGTATGCCGAGCGACATCTGGCGCTGTTTGTTCAGCAGCAGGGAGGCCGTCCGGATGTTCAGGCGCAACTGGAGGCGGTGCGTGTCGAGAGCAATGAGCCCCAGGCGAATCTTCAACGCGTGATAGAGATTTTGCAGGGCTGGATTGCGCAAGACCGCAAGGCCACCCCGCTCAAGGCCCTTCAAGGAATGATTTGGGAGCAAGGTTATCGAGACGGAGAACTCAAGGGCCATGTATACCCGGACGCCGTTGCGGCGCTGAAACAATGGCACCAGGCCGGTTATCAACTGTTTGTTTACTCGTCCGGTTCGATCCAGGCGCAAAAGCTGATTTTCGGCTGCTCCCAGGCGGGTGATCTGTCGCCGTTGTTCAGCGGCTACTTCGACACCACCTCCGGGCCCAAGCGTGAAGCAAGCTCCTATGAGCGCATCACCCAGGCCATCGGCTGTGCGCCGCAGCAGATCCTGTTTCTCTCCGACATCGTTGAAGAACTCGACGCTGCACGTCTTGCCGGCATGGCCACTTGCGGGCTGGTGCGCGAGGGCGGCACGCTGGCTGGGCATGCCAATGTCACGACGTTCACCCAGATTGACCCCACCACGTTCTGACGCACAGCGACTGACAGATGACGGCCTACCGTCGTGTGTCAGTCGCAGCCTACACGGTCTGTAAACGTCCACCTGTTCACAATGGATTTGCCGTCTGTAGGACATGTAGGACGTTGCCTGTTGGTAAGTCGTCCATCCCTGTTTGTCACTTTCCCGACTTGTTTAATCTTTCGCCTGTGTAACTCTTTGGTCTCGAAGTATTTGCCGGTCTGCACCGCACTGGGCACAGGGCAGTGCCGCGGTTTCATGAGGGAGAGGGAGCAGGATGAAAACAGTACCCCCCGTGGCGGGGCCTGTGTCGAAACCGCCGAAACGGCTGCGCCCGGACGCTACGGGCAAACCCCTGAGTGAGAAGGAACTGGAAATCCTGCGCTGGGCCAAGGCCGGGAAAACCGTATGGGAAATCAGCGTGATCAAGGCCATTTCAGAGGCGACGGTGAAGTTCCACCTGAGCAACATCTACACCAAGCTGCAGGTGAGCAATCGGGCACAGGCAGTGGGTGAAGCGGTCAACCGGGGATTGTTGGGCTGAAACGCCTCAGGCCGTGCAGCGCGATGGCGTGCACGGCCTGAAGGTGCGGGCAGCTGGGCTCAGGCCGAGTGGTAGGTCGGCAGGGCAAAGCGTTGTTGGCTTTGCAGCATGGAGATCTGCGGCAACTCGCTGGCTTGTTCCGCCAGGTCACGGCGGATGGCGCTGATCACCCACGACAACTGGTCGCCGGCATGCAACTGCGCGTAGGAGATCGAGCGTTTGAACACCTTGCCTTCGGTGCTGCGCAGCGTCAGCAAAATACCGCCGTCAGGCCGTGCCTGAGTGGTGACGTCGAAGTGGGAGAACAGGGACGAAAACTTTTCCTGGATCAGATTCATGTCTATCAACTCCGTGAGTGCTTATGTGCAGCATGGGGTGATAGGTGCAGTGATTGTGCCAGTATCCTGTTTTTAAAATATCCTTGTTTATCAGTACGTTATAAGTTTAGTGAATATTCGCTTTCGTGCATTTTGCATGAATGGCCATCGTGCATCCTGCATTTTGCGGGAATGGATGCCGCTGTTTCAGCCGTTGCCCTGGCGTGCCTGGACGCCCTGCGGCGCAGAAACAGGGGCAAGCGGCGGATAAAAACCGGCCCGCTCCCCGGATACAAATCATTTCAAAAACCGCATGTACAGCGTCAGAGCCCCTGACGTACTTTTCGACCTGTCCCAATGCTCGTTTTTCCAATTTGCGCATCTCTAACGAGAGGAACACGGTCGTCCCTCATACATGGATGAAGTTGCACAGAACACCGAGCACAGCATGTTCGCCCGACAATAAAAACCAGGCCCCAAGGTTGGGCCGAACGGGAGCAACCATGAGTCGCACACCGCACGACATGATTACCTGGGGCATGATGCTCCGTAAGTTGCCGTCCATGGCCAAGGCCCTGCCACGGGTGGTCAGGGGCCTGAAAAGCGCCAACGTCAAGAAGCCCGACCAGCCTTGCGGGCTGGGGTGGTATTTCGAGCAATCCACGTTGCGCAACCCCGATGGGCCTGCCCTGTTGCAGGGCGATGTGGTGCTCAGTTACACCCAGGTCAATCAGTGGGCCAATCGCATTGCTCATCACCTGATGGCTCAAGGCATCGGCAAGGGCGACGTGGTCGGGATCTTCATCGAGAACCGCCCTGAGCTGCTGGTCACGGTGCTGGCGGTGGCCAAGGTCGGTGCGGTCAGCGCCATGCTCAATACCTCGCAAACCCAGCAGGCGCTCGTGCATAGCCTCAACCTGGTGACGCCGGTGGCGATTGTCGTGGGGGCGGAACTGGTGGACGCGTACACGGCGATTCGCGAGCAGGTCGCCATCGAGCCGACGCGAACATGGTTCGTCGCCGATCAGGACACAACCCGCGACCCTGGCACCGCGCCGACCGGGTTCATCAACCTGATGGCCGCCAGTAGCGACGCGTCTGCCGACAATCCCGCGAGTACCCAGCGGGTCTACCTCGATGACCCTTGCTTCTATATCTACACCTCGGGCACCACCGGGTTGCCCAAGGCCGGGGTGTTCAAGCATGGGCGCTGGATGCGGACCTCGAGCATTTTCGGCTTGATCGCCCTGGATATGCGCCCCGAGGATGTCGTGTATTGCACCTTGCCGCTGTACCACGCCACGGGGCTGTGCGTGTGCTGGGGCTCGGCGATTGTCGGGGCTTCGGGGTTCGCCATACGGCGCAAGTTCAGCGCCAGCCAATTCTGGAACGATGCCCGTAGATACCGCGCCACGACCATCGGCTACGTGGGCGAATTGTGCCGCTACCTGATCGATCAGCCACCCAGTGCAGACGATGCGGATAACAGCGTGGTGAAGATGATCGGCAACGGTTTGCGTCCCGGTGTATGGAGCACCTTCAAGCAGCGTTTTGCGGTCAACCACATCTGTGAGCTGTACGCCGCCAGCGACGGCAATATCGGGTTTACCAACATGCTCAATTTCGACCACACCATCGGTTTTTCGCTGATGTCCTGGGAACTGGTGGAATACGCTCACGACAGCTGCGCGCCCGTGCGCAACAGCCAGGGTTTCATGCAGAAAGTCGGCAAGGGCCAGCAGGGTTTGTTACTGGCGAAAATCGACGACAAGGCGCCGCTGGACGGCTACACCGACCCGCAGAAGACCGAAAAAGTGGTGCTCCACGATGTTTTCGAAAAGGGTGACCGCTACTTCAATACCGGCGACTTGCTGCGAAACATCGGTTTCGGGCACGCCCAATTCGTTGATCGCCTGGGCGATACCTACCGCTGGAAGGGTGAGAACGTCTCGACCACCGAAGTTGAAAACATCCTCTTGCAGCACCCGCACATCGCCGAAGTCGTGGCCTATGGCGTGGAAATCAGCAACACCAATGGCCGCGCCGGGATGGCGGCCATTACGCCGGCGGAGTCGCTGGCAACACTGGATTTCAGCGAGCTGCTGAGTTTTGCACGCCAGCAGATGCCGGCTTATGCGGTGCCGTTGTTTCTGCGAGTGAAGGTCAAGATGGAGACCACCGGGACCTTCAAATACCAGAAAACCAGGCTTAAGGACGAAGCGTTCGACCCCGGCAAAACCGGCGATGACCCTATCTACGCCTGGCTGCCCGGTTCGCACACCTACGTCCAGGTCACCGAGCAGGTGCTGGCAGATATCCATGACGGCAAGTTCCGTTATTGATTTTGGCTATCGCCGCCCCAGAGAAAAAAGGAGTGACACACCCAAAGCCGCTCGGGAAACTAGCGGCTTTGCGATTGACCGAAAGTGGAGCCCCCAATGACAGACAACAACCGCCAGATGACCCCGGAAGAAGCTGCGGAGTTTGCCGAGCAGGTATTCAACAAGGCCCGCGACGGCGATGCCGCCATGCTGGCCGCGCTGCTCAGCAAAGGCTTGCCGCCGAACCTGCGCAATCACAAGGGCGACACCTTGTTGATGCTGGCGGCCTACCATGGCCATGTCGATGCGGTGAAGGTGCTGCTGGAGCACAAGGCCGACCCGGAAATCCGTAACGACAACGGCCAGAGCCCGATTGCCGGCGCGGCATTCAAGGGTGATCTTGAAGTGGTCAAGACGCTGGTCGAGGGTGGTGCCGAAGTTGAGGGTTCATCCTTTGATGGTCGTACCGCACTGATGATGGCGGCAATGTTCAACCGCACCGCCATTGTCGACTACCTGGTCAGCAAGGGCGCCAACCCCAAGGCCCTGGACGCCAACGGTGTATCTGCCCTGGATGCCGCAAAAACCATGGGAGCCGTCGACACCACGGCACAGTTGCAGAAGCTGCTCGGCTGATCACGAACCCTGTGGCGAGGGAGCTTGCTCCCGCTGGGGCGCGAAGCGGCCCTGAATCCTGAAACCCATTTGTATCTGATACTCCGAGTACTCTGGATCACGACTGCTTCGCAGCCGAGCGGGAGCAAGCTCCCTCGCCACAGGGTTGCGCTTGACCTCGGGCTCGGTATCCCTTCGCGAATGCGCTATCCTTCGCGCCCTCAAAATTCCCTCGCTACAGGATCCGCCCCCATGAAAGCCGCACTCGTCGAACTCATCAGCAAAATCAGCTCCGGCTGCATGGACGAGGCGCAAATCGTGCAGGTCGCCGACGAAGCGGCGCAGGCTTATGCCGACCCTGTGGCTTTTTTGGCCGCTAACCCGGACATCAACTACGACGACACTTTTCCGATTCCGTTGGGTGAGTGGGTCGTCGTCGGCAGCCTGCCGGAAACCGTGCTGTTCCAGGCCGACACCTACATGGACCTGTTCGCCCAGATCGTTGCATCGTTCGGGCCGGGCGTGGCGTTCAACATCAAACCCAAGCAACTGGCCAAGACCGAAGCCCTGACGGCGCTCAACCGCATCCAGATCCAGTTGGGCAGCATGAACCCGGAGAACGGTGGTTATGTGCTGATGAACTTCAGCCAGTTGCTCGATGACGAAATCCAGGCCGTGCTGGTCTACGGCAACGACGTGCCGCGCGTGCTGGCGCTGTGCGCCGAGGTCGGTATTGCCGCCGCACCGTCTCTGGAAGCGCTGAAAGTGGCGATCCACGTTTAAGACCGCAAAAAAACGGAACCCCGATCAGGCCCGACTATCCTAAGACTGCACACCATCATTGGGGAGCGACATCATGGGCACTACGTTCAACGGCCTGATCGGTCTGATTATTCTCGTGCTGGATATCTGGGCCATCATCAATGTACTGAAAAGTGGCGCAGACACCGGGATGAAGATCATCTGGGTGCTGTTGATCGCCTTGCTGCCGGTGCTGGGGCTGATTATCTGGGCCATCGCCGGGCCACGGGGCAACGTGCGGCTGTAACGTCGCTCAAATCAGCCATACCCCTTCAAGCTCCAGCAGCGCTTGTTTGCGCGCCAGGCCACCGGCGTAACCGGTGAGGGTGCCATTGCTGCCGATCACGCGGTGGCAGGGGATGATGATCGAAATCGGATTGGCGCCATTGGCGGTCCCGACTGCGCGGATCGCCTTGGGGTTGTCGATGTGCAGCGCAAGTTCCGCGTAGCTCCAGGTGCGGCCGTAGGGAATGCGTTGCAACGCCTGCCACACCTGTTGCTGGAACGCCGTGCCTTGAGGCGCCAGGCGCAGGTCGAAGACTTCGCGGTTACCTTCGAAATATTCATCCAGTTGCCGACAGACGGTATCGAGCTCCCGTCCGCCCTCAACCCACTGATCATCGGGCGTCCAGCGCGGGTGGCTGTCCATGTACAGCAGGCGCAGGCCCTGTTCATCCCCGGCCAGCAGCAGTGGCCCGATGGGGCTTGGGTGGTAGCGGTAAAACATCGTGAGGCTCCGGCGGTGGTCTGGCGTAAAGATAGAGCCAGAAGGTTCGACCTGTCATGTCCGGCGACGTAGAATGCGCGCCTTTCCTTGGTCAATCGCCTGCCTTGTGCCTGCGAATGACCATCATGGGCGGGTAACCGTCCGTTGCCACCCGCACTCACCGGAGCACTTCCCATGAGCACCACCAAGACCAGCGAGTACCTGGAAACCCTCTACGAAGGCTACGGCCAGCGTTTTCGCATGGAAAAACTGCTGCACGAAGTGCGCACCGAGCACCAGCACCTGGTGATCTTCGAAAACCCGCGCATGGGCCGGGTCATGGCACTGGACGGCGTGATCCAGACCACCGAAGCCGACGAATTCATCTACCACGAGATGCTCACCCATGTGCCGATCCTGGCCCATGGCACCGCCAAGCGCGTGTTGATCATCGGCGGTGGCGACGGCGGCATGCTGCGCGAAGTGGCCAAGCACCGCAGCATCGAACACATCACCATGGTCGAAATCGACGGCACCGTGGTCGACATGTGCAAGGAATTCCTGCCGAACCACTCCAAGGGAGCGTTCGATGACCCCCGCCTGAACCTGGTGATCGACGACGGCATGCGTTTCGTCGCCACCACTCAGGAAAAATTCGACGTGATCATCTCCGACTCCACCGACCCGATCGGGCCGGGTGAAGTGCTGTTCTCGGAGAACTTCTACCAGGCGTGCCACCGCTGCCTGAACGAAGGCGGCATCCTGGTGACCCAGAACGGCACGCCGTTCATGCAGATCGAAGAAGTTAAAACCACCGCCGGGCGCCTGCGCAGCCTGTTCCCGGACTGGCACTTCTACCAGGCTGCGGTGCCAACCTACATCGGCGGCGCGATGACCTTTGCCTGGGGCGCGACCAACACGGCGTACCGCAAACTGTCCCGCGAAACCCTGAGCCAGCGGTTTGCCGGCAGCGGCATCATCACGCGCTACTACAACCCGGAAATCCACATAGGCGCCTTCGCCTTGCCACAATACGTATTGCAAGCCGTGAACAAACCAAGCAACGACTGATCACCTGCAATGAGAAAGGGCCGCAAGGCCCTTTTTTGTGTTTCCAGATATTCGTTGCACAAAATTTTCACAAACCCTCCAAGACAATTCGCCAGCGCCGATTTTTGGGCTACACCTGATGCAGTTCCGCGTTCCAGAGGGCTGGAAGATACCGTTGCCAGTCCCGGCCAGTTATAAATGGCAATGCCGTGAACGATCGTGCAACATTTGCGCACCGCGCAAACCCCGGGCCAGGTTGTGGTCATCAGAGGGTAGGGCGCAGCAATTTCTTTGAAACTTAAACTTCCAATGGGTCCTAAAACGACATGGCAAACCCGGACGCCCTGAATCAGCAGCGAGCTTCAAATCGCTTGCTGCAACCGACCGTCAAATCGCACCTGGCCTATACGCTGCTGTGCGCCCTGATCATCATGGTGATGCTCTCGGTATTGCGCGTGGCGCTGCTGGTCTACAACCGGGAGATGATCCTCAATACCCCGGCCTCGACCTTTGTTGAAGCGTTCGCCAACGGCCTGCGCTTCGACTTGCGCCTGGTGGTGTACCTGAGCATTCCGTTGCTGTTGGCGCTGTTCAGCGTGCGGGCAATGGCGGCGCGCGGTTTCTTCCGCTTCTGGTTGACCGTCGTCTCGAGCATTGCGCTGTTCCTTGGCCTGATGGAGATGGATTTCTACCGCGAGTTCCATCAGCGCCTCAACGGCCTGGTCTTCCAGTACGTCAAGGAAGACCCGAAAACCGTGATGAGCATGCTCTGGTACGGTTTCCCGGTGGTGCGTTACCTGCTGGCCTGGGCCGTGGGCACCTGGCTGCTGAGCCTGGCGTTCAAGGGCGCCGACCGCGCGACCCGGCCACGTGGCCCGTTCAGCGGTGGCAGCATCAGCACCCGTCAGGTAGCGCCGTGGTATGCGCGTATCGGCGTGTTCGTGGTGTGCCTGTTGATTTGCGTGGTGGCCGCTCGCGGCACCTTGCGTCAGGGCCCGCCACTTCGTTGGGGTGACGTTTACACCACCGACTCGAACTTCGCCAACCAGTTGGGCCTCAATGGCTCGTTGTCGCTGATCGCGGCGGCCAAGAGCCGCATGTCCGAAGAGCGCGACAACATCTGGAAGCCGACGATCCCGCAGGAGCAGGCGCAGCAGACCGTGCGCGACATGCTGGTGATGCCGGACGAGAAACTGGTAGACGCCGACATCGCTGCCGTCCGTCGTGACTACACGCCGCCGGCCGACAAGACCCTGCCGATCAAGAACGTTGTCGTGATCCTCATGGAAAGCATGGCCGGTCACTCGGTGGGCGCCCTGGGTGGCCCTGGCAACATCACGCCGTACCTCGACAAACTGTCGAAAGAAGGCCTGCTGTTCGACCGCTTCTTCTCCAACGGCACCCATACCCACCAGGGCATGTTTGCCACCATGGCGTGCTTCCCGAACCTGCCGGGTTTCGAATACCTGATGCAGACCCCGGAAGGCAGCCATAAGCTGTCCGGCCTGCCGCAGTTGCTCAGTGCGCGCAAGTTCGACGACGTGTATGTCTACAACGGCGACTTCGCCTGGGACAACCAGTCGGGTTTCTTCAGCAACCAGGGCATGACCAACTTCATCGGGCGTAACGACTACGTCAACCCGGTGTTCTCCGACCCGACGTGGGGCGTGTCCGACCAGGACATGTTCGACCGTGGTTTGCAGGAGCTGAAGGCTCGCGAAGGCAAGAAGCCGTTCTATGCGTTGCTGCAAACCCTGTCCAACCACACGCCGTACGCCTTGCCGACACCGTTGCCGGTCGAGAAAGTCACCGATCGCGGTAGCTTGAACGAGCATTTGACGGCCATGCGCTACGCCGACTGGGCGTTGGGTCAATTCTTCGAAAAGGCCCGTAAGGAGCCGTACTTCAAGGAAACCCTGTTTGTGATCGTGGGTGACCATGGTTTTGGCAACGAGCGCCAGATCACCGAAATGGACTTGGGCCGCTTCAACGTACCGATGTTGATGATTGCACCGGGCATCCAGGAAAAATTCGGTCAGCTCGACCACACCGTGGGCACACAGATCGACATCGTGCCGACCATCATGGGCCGGTTGGGTGGTGAAGTGCGCCATCAGTGCTGGGGCCGTGACCTGTTGAACCTGCCGCAAGGTGATACCGGTTTTGGCGTGATCAAGCCATCGGGCAGCGAGCAGACCACCGCGATCATCACCGCGGACCGGATCCTGGTGCTGCCTAAAGAAAAAGAAATGCCACCGAAGATGTATGCCTACGAATTGGGGGCCAACCCTCATTCCGAAATCATCCCGGATGCACCGCAAACGGCCGAGATGAAGAAAAAACTTGAGTCGTTCCTGCAAACCGCAACCAAAAGCCTGATCGATAACACCGCCGGTGTTGTCAATGGCAAGCCTGACTAACGTTTGGCGCACAAGAAAAGAGGCCCGCGAGGGCCTCTTTTTTTGCCTGTTGAGTCGGTTGACGGTCAAATCCTGCCAAGTAGCAACAAAACCACTAATACGACCACCACCACGCCGATTACACCGGACGGGCCGTAGCCCCAACTGCGTGAATGCGGGAAGACTGGCAGGCCACCGATCAGCAGGAGGATCAGAATCACGAGAAGAATGGTGCCCATATCGGTTTCCTTAATTGAGTGTTATGGAAAGTCGCAAGGGTTGGACAACTGACTCGGCTGCAATAAAACCTAGCGCCTTAAAATGTCCGAGTCCGGTACATAAAAGAAAATTCACTATTTCTTTACTGCTTTTTGGACACCGGTTTATTTCGTTTTTAGTTGGGGGCAGACAAGGCCGCATCACGCCTGCTATCGCGAGGGTGGCAGCACGTTTGCGAGCCTCTCAAGCGCTTCGGTTTGCCTGAGGCATTCAGCGCCCTGATGGTGCGTGGGTGTCGCAATGTCCTTCGCTACACTGGCCACCTCTTCCCCGGAACAACTAAGGCAACGGCTATGCAAAATCGCATGATGATCACGGGCGCCGGCTCCGGCCTGGGACGGGAAATCGCACTGCGCTGGGCCCGTGAAGGCTGGCAGTTGGCGTTGTCGGATGTCAGTGAACCCGGTTTGCAGGAAACCCTCATGTTGGTGCGCGAGGCGGGTGGCGAAGGGTTCGTCCAGCGTTGCGATGTGCGCGACTACAGCCAGTTGACGGCGTTCGCCCAGGCCTGCGAACAGAAGCTCGGCGGCATCGATGTGATCGTCAACAACGCCGGCGTGGCCTCGGGCGGATTCTTCAGTGAGCTGTCGCTTGAAGACTGGGACTGGCAGATTGCGATCAACCTGATGGGCGTGGTCAAGGGGTGCAAGGCCTTCCTGCCGCTGCTGGAAAAGAGCAAAGGCAAGATCATCAACATCGCCTCCATGGCCGCGTTGATGCAGGGCCCGGCCATGAGCAACTACAACGTGGCCAAGGCCGGTGTGGTGGCGCTGTCCGAGAGCCTGTTGATTGAACTGGCGCAGCAGGAAGTCAGTGTGCATGTGGTGTGCCCGTCATTCTTCCAGACCAACTTGCTGGACTCTTTCCGGGGCCCGACCCCGGCCATGAAAGCCCAGGTCGGCAAGTTGCTGGAAAGTTCGCCGATTACCGCCACGGATATCGCGGACTACATTTACCAACAGGTTGCCGCTGGCGAGTTCATGATCCTGCCCCATGAACAGGGACGCATGGCCTGGGCGATCAAGCAAAAGAACCCGCAACTGCTCTACAACGAAATGACCGTGATGGCCGACAAGATGCGCGCCAAGGCCAGGCAATGCGCCAGCTGAACTTGCCCGCATAAGGCTGTGTCGTTAGGGTTGCCGCATCTGGCAACTCTGACGAGACATTTGCATGCTCAATTACCTCTGGTTTTTCCTCGCCGCGTTGTTTGAAATCGCCGGTTGTTACGCCTTCTGGATGTGGCTGCGCCAGGGTAAAAGCGCCTGGTGGATCGCCCCGGCACTGATCAGCCTGACGTTGTTCGCGCTGTTGTTGACCCGCGTCGAGGCGAGCTACGCCGGCCGGGGGCCTATGCCGCTTACGGCGGTATCTACATCATCGCGTCCATTGGCTGGCTGGCCGTGGTCGAGCGTGTGCGGCCGCTGGGTTCGGACTGGCTGGGCGTTGCACTGTGTGTGCTGGGCGCGAGCGTCATTCTGTTCGGCCCACGCTTCTCGGCTCCGTAACGTTCATTGACGGGGTTTGCAGGAAAAGTCTGTAAGGAGCATCTGGTGGCATTGTAGGGCGAGACTGTTTTGCCCCGCGTGCATTGAAGCGCTGCCCGGTGGCGGGCATCTTCAAGGTCCGGTTACCTCAAGGACTAGAGCCATGCTTGTACTCAGCCGCGTTGTGGGCGAATTGATTTCCATCGGCGACAACATTTCCCTGCGCATCCTCGCGATCAACGGCAACAACATCCGCTTTGGCATCGAGGCCCCCCCGAACGTGAATGTGCACCGCGCTGAGGTCTACGAGCGCATTCAGTCGCGCCGCGCCCAGTCCAAGGGGCGCTGAGATTTTCAGTCGAACAGATGCTTGGGGACGTCGTGCTTGAGCATCAGTTGGCATTGTTCGCTTTCCGGGTCGAAGACAATCAGTGCCTGGCCCTTGCTCAATGCACTTCGAACCCGGAGTACGCGGGTCTCAAGTGGCGTTTCATCACCATTGTCGGTGCCGTCACGGGTGACGAAGTCTTCGATCAGGCGGGTGAGGGTGTCGACTTCAAGTTGGTCGTGGGGGATCAGCATAGGCACCTCGGTTAAACAATTGCGTGATGCTACGGCGAATGAGCCATGGGGGCCAGCCTGCCGGGTTCTGCCCGATCAGGTTATCCGTTGCCCCGGATCAAGCGGCGCAAGGCAAAGCGATTCGGGTGACAGGCTTCGGCGACAGCGCGGGGCAGGGGCAGCGGTTCGTTGTCCAGCCAGGCAGCGAGCAGTTCGCCGGACAGCGGCGCGGTGATCAACCCGCGTGAGCCATGGCCGCTGTTCACGTACAAGCCGTCGAGCCAGGGGCACGCGACGTCCGGTACCTGCCGGGCGTCCTTGCTCAATGCCGCGTAAGCCTGGGCAAAGGCTTGGTTGTCGGCCAAAGGTCCGACGATGGGCAGGTAATCGGGGCTGGTGCAACGGAACGCCGCGCGGCCCTGAAGTTGCTCCGGGTCCAACTGTTCGGCGTGCAGGCGGCTGACCAGATCGGTAGAAATCTCCTTGAGCAACTCAAGGTTGCCCAGGTGTTCGGCGGTGGTCGGGGTCAGGTCGTCGCTCTTGAAGTCGAAACTCGCGCCCAGGGTGTGTTCACCCAGGCGTGCAGGGGCGACGTAACCTTCGGCGCACACCACGGTGGCCAGGCTCTGGCTTTGCGCGGTTTGAGGGAGGCGGGTGATTTGCCCGCGAATGCGTTTGAGCGGCAGTTCGGCACTCTGCGCAAAGCGTTTGATCTCGGCGGCGCCGGCCAGGATCACCACCGGTGCACTGGCCAGCAACGTCTCGCCGTCCCAGGCTTGCCACTGGTCATCGACCTTGCGCAGTTCCAGCGCTTCACGGTGCAGCAACCGCTGAACATGGGTGTGTGTCGCTTGCCATTGGCACAGTGCGGGCGGGTGAACCCAGCCACCTTGCGGGTAGAACAGTCCGCCGTGGGTCAGCTCTATTCCGGCCTTGGCCTGCGCTTGCGGTTGATCCAGCAGATGCACCAGATCGGCCGGAAACGCGGCGGCCAACTGCGCCTGACGCTCCGCTTCCTTGGCATTGAACGCCAGTTGCAGCACCCCGCAACCGTCCCAGTCGACACCGCGTTGCAGGTGCTCAAGCAGTCGGCGGGTATAGCCGAAACCGCTGATGATCATTTGTGACAATGCGGTGCTGTGGGCCGAGAGCTTGAGGTACAGCACGCCTTGCGGGTTGCCCGAGGCTTCCTGCGCCAATTCGCCGTGACGCTCCATGACGCTGACTTGCCAGCCGCGCGCAGCGAGGCTGGCCGCACTCGCACAACCGGCCAGCCCGGCGCCGATCACCAGGGCGCGACGCTCGCCGACCAGGGGCGTGGGCCGGGCAAACCATGGCTTGATCGCTGCCGGGGCTGGCGTCTCCTCGGGCCAGCCGAGAAACGCGCCGCGCAGGATTTCCCACTTGTGACCGATGCCCGGTGTGCGGCGCATTTTGAAGCCTGCCGCGTTCAGCAAACGGCGCACCCAACCGGTGCTGGTGAACGTACTGATTGTCGAGTCGGGGGCGGCCAGCCGGGCCAGTTCGGCAAAGAGTTCGGCGGTCCACATGTCCGGGTTTTTCGCCGGGGCGAAACCGTCGAGAAACCAGGCATCGATGTGCGCGTCCAGTTGCGGCAGTTGTTCCAGTGCATCGCCGATCAACAGGGTCAGGGTTACGCGACCGTTGTCCAGCATCAACCGCTGAAAGCCTTGATGGATCGCCACGTACTGGGCCAGCAATGGGTCGGCAAAGACTTTGAGTTCTGGCCAGAGGGCCAGGGCCCGTTGCAGGTCGCTTGGGCTCAGCGGGTACTTTTCGACGCTGACAAAATGCAGCCGTGCGCCGGCCACCGCTTGCTGCTCGAACAACTGCCAGGCGCAGAGAAAATTCAGCCCGGTGCCGAAACCGGTTTCGCCAATCACGAAACGACCGTCGGCCGGCAGCGCGGCGAAGCGTTCGCTCAAGCGATTCTGCTCGATGAACACGTAGCGGGTTTCTTCCAGGCCCGACTGGTCGGAGAAGTACACATCGTCGAACACCCGCGAGTGCGGGCGTCCCTGGTCGTCCCAGTCGAGTTGGGCGTGGTGCATTACAGGATTCATGGCGGGCTCGGCAACGGCTGGGTGGCCATTCTAGCCGATCGCCAGAGCAGCGATTGATCCATGACAACCGTCATGAGCTTTGCCCAGACAAACGCTGGGGCAATCCGTTAGTCTTGCTCAATCTTGGAAGGGAGCCGCCCATGTTCGAATCTGCCGAAATCGGTCACGCCATCGACAAAGAAACCTACGACGCCGAGGTCCCGGCCCTGCGCGAGGCCTTGCTGGAAGCGCAGTTTGAACTTCAGCAGCAGGCGCGCTTTCCCGTGATCGTGCTGATCAATGGCATCGAAGGCGCGGGCAAGGGCGAGACGGTCAAGTTGCTCAACGAGTGGATGGACCCGCGACTGATCGAGGTGCGCACCTTCGATCAGCAAACCGACGAAGAACTGGCGCGGCCACCGGCCTGGCGTTACTGGCGGATGCTGCCGGCCAAGGGCCGCATGGGTGTGTTCTTCGGCAACTGGTACAGCCAGATGTTGCAGGGCCGGGTGCACGGCGAGTTCAAGGACGCCCGGCTCGATCAGGGCATCGCCGGTGCCGAGCGCCTGGAAAAAATGCTCTGCGATGAAGGCGCGCTGATTTTCAAGTTCTGGTTTCACCTGTCCAAGAAGCAAATGAAGGCGCGGCTCAAGGCCTTGCAGGATGACCCACTGCACAGTTGGCGCATCAGCCCGCTGGACTGGCAGCAATCGAAGACCTACGACAAATTCGTGCATTTTGGCGAGCGGGTGCTGCGTCGCACCAGCCGTGACTATGCGCCCTGGCATGTGATCGAAGGGGTCGATGCTCACTACCGCAGTTTGACTGTCGGCAAGATTCTGCTCGAAGGTCTGCAAAGTGCGTTGAAGACGCCCAAGGTCAAAAGCAGCGGCATGAACCCGGCGCCGCTGCCATCGTCCGTCGACCAGTTCAGCTTGCTCGACAGCCTGGACATGAGCCAGCACCTGGAGAAGGACGATTACGAAGAACAACTGATTACCGAGCAGGCGCGCCTTTCCGGGTTGATGCGTGACAAGCGCATGCGCAAACACGCCTTGGTGGCGGTTTTCGAGGGCAACGATGCGGCCGGCAAGGGTGGCGCGATTCGCCGCGTTGCCGCCGCCCTCGACCCGCGCCAGTACCGCATCGTGCCCATCGCCGCCCCCACCGAAGATGAACGTGCCCAACCGTACTTGTGGCGGTTCTGGCGGCATATCCCCGCCCGTGGCACGTTTACCGTGTTTGACCGTTCCTGGTATGGCCGGGTGCTGGTCGAACGCATTGAAGGGTTTTGCAGCCCTAACGACTGGATGCGCGCATACGGCGAAATCAACGATTTCGAAGAGCAGCTCAGTGACGCCAGGGTCATTGTGGTGAAGTTCTGGCTGGCCATCGACAAGCAGACGCAACTGGAGCGTTTCCAGCAGCGCGAGGAAATCCCGTTCAAGCGTTTCAAGATCACCGAGGACGACTGGCGCAACCGCGACAAGTGGGACGATTACCGCGCTGCCGTCGGCGACATGGTCGATCGCACCAGCACCGAGGTGTCGACCTGGACCCTGGTCGAGGCCAACGACAAGCGCTGGGCGCGGGTCAAGGTCTTGCGCACCATTAACCGGGCGCTGGAAGAAGCGTTTGAAAAGTCCGACAAGCACGACAAGAAATTGAAGAAGGCCACGAGTTAAGGCAATGGTTACGCCGGCGCGAGGTGAATGATTGTCGCGGTTGGCGCGAAGTTGCTCAGGACTAAAGGCCTGAACGTGGCGAGCATCGAGTTCCGGGAACTCAATGACGTGTTCGCCGAGCAGGTATCAGCTGATGCGCTCGCGGCTCAATAGTCGTACTCGTTCGATATAGGCGCGGACCTCCCGTTCGGCTTCCTCATGGTTGCTGAACGGGCCTTCCAGGGTGTTTTCCCGGGTGCTGAAATACAAGTCGCCATTCACGCGGGTTAGTCGGTCACTGCGAAAGTGAGTGGCCGGGGCGATGTCTTGGGCGCGCATGCCGTACATGGTGAGCTCCTGTCGTGTGGGCGGTCCCGGAACAAAATCAGCTTAAGTCTGAACACCTTGATGCGCCCAACCTTCGGATCAGCGGCATACCGTCAATTTATCGCTGCGACCGATACCGTCTTGTTCACGGCGTATTACTGACGGTGCCGGCGTGATGTATCGTCGTCAGCCTAGAATGGGGTTTTGATTATCTGGCAGTGGGGGTTGCATGCACATTTCGTCTGGTCGCTGGGTTTATGGTCTGTTTCTCGCCTTGCTGACCGCACTGCTGTGGGGAATCCTGCCGATCAAACTCAAACAAGTGTTGCTGGTGATGGACCCGGTCACGGTGACCTGGTTTCGCTTGCTGGTGTCCGGTGGCTGTTTGTTCGTGTACCTGACGGCAACCCGGCGTTTGCCGAGCCGCAAGGCGCTCGGCCCAAGGGGCGGCTGGTTGGTGGCGATGGCCGTGCTGGGGCTGGTGGGCAATTACGTGCTGTACCTGATGGGCCTTAACCTGCTGAGCCCCGGCACGGCGCAACTGGTGGTGCAGATGGGGCCGATCATGCTGCTGATCGCCAGCCTGTTCGTGTTCAAGGAGCGTTTCAGCCTGGGGCAGGGAATTGGCCTGCTGGTGCTGTTGATTGGCTTCGGGCTGTTTTTCAATCAGCGCCTGAGTGAACTGCTGACCTCATTGAGTGACTACACCGCCGGTGTCCTGCTGATTCTCGCGGCGTCGACCGTGTGGACCTTTTATGCCCTGGGCCAGAAACAGCTGCTGACGGTGTGGAATTCGTTGCAGGTGATGATGGTGATCTACCTGTTTTGCGCGTTGCTGCTCACGCCTTGGGTGCATCCGTTGGAAGCGTTGCAACTGAGCCCGCTGCAAGGCTGGTTGCTGCTGGCGTGTTGCCTGAACACGCTGATTGCCTATGGCGCCTTTGCCGAAGCGCTGGCTCATTGGGAAGCCTCGCGGGTCAGCGCCACGCTGGCCATCACGCCGCTGGTCACCTTCGCCGCCGTGGCATTGGCCGCCTGGTGGTGGCCGGATTACGTGCACGCCGAGCAAATCAACGGTCTGGGGTATGGCGGTGCGGTGCTGGTGGTGGTGGGCTCGGCGCTGGTCGCGCTGGCGCCGTCGCTGATCGCCGGGCTCAAGGCCCGGCGGATGCGGGCCGCGATCAGTCGATAGACCGCGTTATCGCTCATCGTCGGATCGCCGCCCGGAGCAAGCACCGCGATGCCTGTCACGGCAAATATCAGCCCTTGCTGCCTGCCTCCAGCATATTTTCCGGCCTGACCCAGGCATCGAACTGTTCATCGGTCAGGTAACCCAGCTGCAACGCTGCCTCACGCAACGTCAGCCCTTCGCCGTAGGCTTTCTTGGCGATTTCTGCCGATTTGTCGTAACCGATGTGGGGGTTCAGCGCCGTCACCAACATCAAGCCACGTTCCAGGTGCGCGGCCATTTGCGCGGCGTCCGGCTCAAGGCCTGCGACGCAATGCTGCTGGAAGTTGCTGCAACCGTCGGCCAGCAGGCGAATCGATTGCAGCAGGTTGTGAATGATCACCGGTTTGAACACGTTTAATTGCAGGTGACCCTGGCTGGCCGCGAAGCCGATCGCCACGTCGTTGCCCATGACCTGGCAGGCGAGCATCGAGAGTGCTTCGCACTGGGTCGGGTTGACCTTGCCGGGCATGATCGAGCTGCCGGGTTCGTTGGCCGGCAGCTTCACTTCGGCAAACCCGGCCCGAGGCCCGGAGCCTAGCAGGCGCAGGTCGTTGGCGATTTTCATCAGGGTCACGGCCAGGGTTTTCAGCGCCCCGGACAATGTAGTCAGTGGCTCATGGCCCGCCAGTGCGGCGAACTTGTTCGGCGCGGTGATAAACGGCAGACCGCTGAGGGCAGCCAGTTCGGCCGCGATCGCTTCGCCAAAACCGTGGGGTGAATTGAGCCCGGTGCCGACGGCTGTGCCGCCCTGGGCCAGTTCGCACACGGCCGGCAAGGCACTGCGAATGGCCCGCTCGGCGTAATCGAGTTGGGCAATGAACGCGGAAAGCTCCTGGCCGAAGGTGATCGGCGTGGCATCCATCAGGTGGGTGCGACCGGTTTTCACCAGGTTCATGTGCCGGGCGGCCTGTTCTGCCAAACCGCCGGAGAGTTCATTGATCGCCGGCAGCAGATGTTGCTGCACGGCTTGCACTGCCGCGATGTGCATGGCGGTGGGGAAGCTGTCGTTGGAACTTTGCGAACGGTTGACGTGATCGTTGGGGTGCACCGGCACCTTGCCGCCGCGCGGGTTGCCGGCCAGTTCGTTGGCGCGGCCGGCGATCACTTCGTTGACGTTCATGTTGCTTTGGGTGCCGCTGCCGGTCTGCCAGACCACCAGCGGAAACTGATCGTCGTGCTGCCCGTCGAGGACTTCGTCGGCGGCCTGTTCGATGAGGCGGGCAATGTCGGCGGGCAAGTCACCGTTGCGATCATTGACCCGGGCCGCGGCTTTCTTGATCAGCGCCAGGGCATGCAGCACCGCCAGCGGCATGCGTTCGTTGCCGATGGCGAAGTTGATCAGAGAACGCTGCGTCTGCGCGCCCCAATAGGCATCATCCGGGACTTGCACCTGGCCAAGGCTATCGGTTTCGATACGACTCATCGGTCACACTCCTGTAGGTCTGATTGCGCAGTTTAGGCCGTGATCGCGCGCTGTGGTTCCATCAGTCGGTTTTTCTGCTCTCAGGCCCCGCCCATCAGGTGCAGCAAGGCTTGGGGGTTGAGCGTCGGCGTTTTTTAGGCGCAGAATGGCGCCCCTTGGGGTTTTACCTCGCCTGCTTAAAAGGAAACTCGATGACTCGTCTTCGTGCCATCTGTACCGCGGTTGCTCTGGTTTGCGCCAGCGGCCAGGTTTTTGCCGATACCGCCAGCCACAACGCCAGTGCCGAAGCTTTCCTGACCCTGGCGCACGCTGACAAACTGGGCACCCCGGTGTACATGCAAGTGCAGCAAATGTTCGCTCAGCGTTTTGAGCAAGCCCAGGCACCGGACTCGAAAAAAGCCCTGCTGGAAACCTACCAGGCCAAGGCCAACGCTGCCCTGGACCAGGCCATTGGCTGGAACAAGCTGAAGCCGGACATGGTCAAGCTCTACACCAGCAACTTCAGCGAGTCCGAACTCAAGGACCTGGTTGCGTTCTACCAGTCGCCACTGGGCAAGAAAGTCCTGGAAAAAATGCCGCAGCTGACTCAGCAATCGGCCCAGATGACCCAGGCCAAACTGGAAAGCGCAGTGCCTGTCGTCAACAAGCTGTTGGCTGACATGACCGCTGAAATCACCCCGAAAACGGCACCAGCCAAGAAGAAGTAAGCGGAGTCAGGAATGACCATGCAACAACGTATCGAATCGGCACTCGGCGCATTGAGCCCGACGCATCTGCACGTACTGGATGAAAGCCACATGCACAGCCGCGGGTTGCAGACCCACTTCAAGGCGGTGGTGGTCAGCGAGCAGTTTGCCGGACTCAACAGCGTCAAGCGCCACCAGAAGGTCTACGCCACCCTGGGTGACCTGATGAGCGAGTTCCATGCGTTGGCGCTGCATACCTACACCCCTGAAGAATGGGTGAAAGTGGGCGCAGCCCCGGCCTCGCCGACCTGCGCCGGCGGCAGCAAGCATTAACCACAGGTTTTTTGCTAGAATCCGCAACGCGCCGCTCACCCGGCGCGTTTTTTTTTCGCATCCGGTTCACCCTTTACGAGGGTAGCCACCTGGAGATTACCCATGACTCAATCCATCGTCGTGGCGGCACTGTATAAGTTCGTCACCCTGGAAGATTACGTTGCCCTGCGCGAGCCCCTGTTGCAGGCAATGGTCGACAACGGCATCAAAGGCACCTTGCTGATTGCCGAAGAAGGCATCAACGGCACCGTTTCGGGCAGCCGCGAAGGCATCGACGGGCTGATGGCCTGGCTCAAGAACGACCCGCGCATGGACGACATCGACCACAAAGAGTCGTACTGCGATGACCAGCCGTTCTACCGCACCAAGGTCAAGCTCAAGAAAGAAATCGTCACCCTAGGCGTTGAAGGCGTCGACCCGAACAAAAAAGTCGGCACCTACGTTGACCCGCAGAACTGGAATGCGCTGATCAGCGACCCTGAAGTGCTGCTGATCGATACCCGCAACGACTACGAAGTGTCGATTGGCACCTTCGAAGGCGCCATCGACCCGAAGACCACCAGTTTTCGCGAATTCCCGGACTACATCAAAGCCAATTTCGACCCGGCCAAACACAAGAAAGTCGCGATGTTCTGCACCGGTGGCATTCGCTGCGAAAAGGCTTCGAGCTACATGCTCAGCCAAGGCTTCGATGAGGTTTTCCACCTCAAGGGCGGGATCCTCAAGTACCTCGAAGAAGTGCCGCAGGAAGAAACCAAGTGGCAGGGCGACTGCTTTGTGTTCGATAACCGCGTCACCGTGCGCCACGACCTGAGCGAAGGCGACTACGATCAATGTCATGCCTGCCGCACACCCGTGAGTGTTGAAGACCGTGCATCCGAGCACTACGTGGCCGGCATCAGTTGCCCGCATTGCTGGGATAAGCTGAGCGAGAAGACCCGCCGCAGTGCCATCGACCGGCAAAAGCAGATCGAACTGGCCAAGGCTCGCAATCAACCGCACCCGATTGGTTACAACTACAAGCAAACGTCTACCGAGGCCTGAACCATGTCCGCGCGCCTGCTCTATGTAATGGATCCCATGTGTTCCTGGTGCTGGGGGTTCGCTCCGGTGGCCGAAGCACTGGTCGAGCAGGCGCAAGCGGCGGGTGTTGAATTGCACCTGGTGGTGGGTGGTTTACGCACCGGCAGCGGCGCGGCTCTGGAACCGACGACCCGGCGCTACATTCTTGAGCACTGGCAGGCTGTCACCGAAGCCACCGGCCAGCCCTTCAAGTTCGAAGGCGCGTTGCCCGATGGTTTTGTCTACGACACCGAGCCTGCGTGCCGGGCGCTGGTGACGGCGCGCAGCCTGGCGCCGGACTGCGCCTGGAAACTGCTCAAGCTGATCCAGCAGGCGTTTTATGCCGAAGGTCGCGATGTCACCCACGCCAGCGTGCTGGTGGAGTTGGCTGAGCAGGCGGGGTTGCCGCGCATTGAATTCGCCGCAGCCTTCGACCGTGCCGATCAGCATGCGGCGACAGCCGCGGATTTCACCTGGGTTCAGGACCTGGGCATTGCCGGGTTCCCGACCCTGCTGGCCGAACGTAACGGCCAACTGGCGCTGCTGACCAATGGCTACCAGCCGCTCAGCGAGCTCTCGCCGTTGTTGGGTCGCTGGCTGGAGCGCGCTGCCTGTGCCTGACCTGCCTGATGCTGCACCTTCTGCGCATGTCGACCGGCTGAGCTGGGCGGAAATCCGCCGCCTGGCACTTCACCATAAAAAATCCCTGTGGATCGCCAACGGCGTCGCCGTGCTGGCGACCTTGTGCAGCGTGCCGATCCCGTTGCTGTTGCCGTTGCTGGTAGACGAAGTGCTGCTGGGGCATGGCGACGCCGCACTCAAGGTCATGAACCACGCACTGCCGACGGGCTGGCAAGTTGCTGCGGGCTACATCGGTTTGATGTTGCTGGCTACCTTGGCCCTGCGTTGCGGCGCGTTATTGTTCAACGTCCTGCAAGCGCGGTTGTTTGCCCGGCTGGCCAAGGACATCGTCTATCGCATTCGCGTACGGCTGATCGAACGGCTCAAGCGTATCTCGCTGGGTGAGTACGAAAGCCTGGGCAGCGGCACCGTGACCACCCACCTGGTCACCGACCTGGACACGGTCGACAAATTCGTCGGCGAAACCCTCAGCCGTTTTCTGGTGGCGATGCTCACGCTGGTGGGCACGGCGGGCATTCTCATGTGGATGCACTGGCAACTGGCGCTGCTGATTCTGCTGTTCAACCCGTTGGTGATCTACGCCACCGTGCAGTTGGGCAAGCGGGTCAAGCACCTGAAAAAGCTCGAGAACGACAGCACCTCGCGCTTCACCCAGGCGTTGACCGAAACCCTGGAGTCGATCCAGGAAGTGCGCGCCGGTAACCGTCAGGGCTTTTTCCTCGGGCGTTTGGGGCTGCGGGCGCAAGAAGTACGCAACTACGCCGTGAACTCCCAGTGGAAAAGCGATGCGTCCAGCCGCGCGAGCGGCTTGTTGTTCCAGTTCGGCATCGATATTTTCCGTGCGGCGGCGATGCTCACGGTGCTGTTTTCAGACCTGTCCATCGGCCAGATGCTCGCGGTGTTCAGCTACTTGTGGTTCATGATTGGCCCGGTCGAACAACTGCTCAACCTGCAATATGCCTATTACGCGGCCGGTGGGGCGCTGAGCCGGATCAACGAGTTGCTCGCACGCGCCGATGAGCCGCAATACCCCGGTGGTGTGGACCCGTTTCAGGGCCGTGAAACCGTGGGGATCGAGGTGCAGGGACTGAGCTTCGGTTACGGCGACGAGCTGGTGCTCGATCAACTGAACCTGTCCATTGCTCCTGGCGAAAAGGTCGCGATTGTCGGCGCCAGCGGCGGCGGTAAAAGCACCCTGGTGCAATTGCTGCTGGGGCTGTACACGCCGCAATCGGGCAGCATTCGTTTCGGCGGTTCGACCCAGCAGGAAATCGGCCTGGAAACCGTGCGCGAGAACGTTTCGGTGGTGCTGCAGCATCCGGCGTTGTTCAACGACACGGTACGGGCGAACCTGACCATGGGCCGTGAGCGCAGCGACGAAGCCTGTTGGCAGGCACTGGAAATCGCTCAGCTCGACGCTACGATCCGCGCCTTGGCGCAGGGCCTGGACAGCATCGTCGGGCGCTCCGGCGTGCGGCTTTCCGGCGGGCAGCGCCAGCGCCTGGCCATCGCGCGCATGGTCCTCGCCGACCCTCGGGTGGTGATTCTCGACGAAGCCACCTCCGCGCTGGATGCCGCCACCGAATACAACCTGCATCAGGCACTTGCCCGCTTCCTGCGCGGGCGCACCACGCTGATCATTGCTCACCGCCTCTCGGCGGTGAAACAGGCTGACCGTGTGCTGGTCTTCGATGGCGGCCGGATCGCCGAAGATGGCGACCATCAGCAATTGATTGCCGATGGTGGGCTGTACGCCAAGCTTTATGGGCATTTGCAGCAATTGTAGAGGCGCGCGGATCAGTCCCAGATTACCTTTAGCGCGTCTGCGCCGCCGGTGTGAGCAAACTGTTGCATGACGACCGAGCAGGAATCGCACGGTGCCATGGTGGTGGCAACTGTGACGGGGCCGCGGGTGGCGTCATCCGGATACTTGTCACGAATCACTTTGATCAGCTTGCTTTCGCTGTCCAGCGAGGTGGGCCTGAGGGTCAGCTCGGGGGTGTACGTCGACATGTTGTCGATCGTGCGAGGCAGTGATTCGAATCTGCCTTGGGCTGTCACACTCAGAGAGGTTCTGTCGAAGTTGTTGTGGAAGTCGACATTAATGTAGGTGCTGGTGCCTACCGTGACTTCCTGAGTGCGATGTTTGGCAAACAGCGGTAAAAACCGCGTATCGCCGCCAGCACCCGATACGCTGACATACACTTCGGTGTGGCCGTCGGTGCGGGTTATCTGCGCATAACCGATGTTTCTGGGGCGATTCATAGCCTTGGTGTTTTTGACAATGCTCTGAAGCTCTCTCATCGTCTTGGCAATGTGCAGATCGCTCAACTCACCGGGTTTGAACAGCTGCTTTTCAAACAGGTCATTGAAAATCCTTGCGGTTTGTTGGCGCAGTACTTCTGGTGCAGCCTTGGTGCGTGTCCAGGTTTTCGTAGTGACGGGATACTCGCAAACAATCATGCGCGTTCTGTGGTCGAACAAAACGGCTTCACCTGGCGTTGTTGCGACCTTTACATGCTTGAGGTTTTCAGGTGGATTTGCTGGTCCGCCGAGAGGTATCGCTATCTCATCCATGGCGCGGGCTGCCCGCTTCACGGTATCGAGCCCGTAGATTCGAGCGGTATTGTTGGCCTGTATCGAGCCGATGAAGACCGTATGGAGTTCCTTGTAGAGCGGATCTGTTTGAAGACTGGCGTCGGGTATGCGTTGCAACCTATGTGGGCCAGCGAGGCTCTGTCCTTTCACTATCTCGGCAAAGTAGTAGTCGGTCGCGTTGAGCTGGGTGAACAGGTACTCCGATTTAGCATTGGTCTTTGACTGGATGATCAATGTGCCGACTTGGCGGAGATCATCATCAAGGCCATCGTACACACCCGAGACCTTGATTCGACCGTACATCCCTTCTTGAAACTCGATGGTTCCCTCAAGCCGAGCCTTGGGCTTGAGTCTTTTCGGAAGACCCAGGCCCCTCCAGGCACCCTCGTATCGGGTCCACGCGCCCCCCGACTCTGTATAAAGTTGACCGTCCAGCACCAGAACAGGTCTGTCACGGCCAGGTTTTACCGGTGCGGGCGTGTAGATCTTGTCGCCAAACCACGGGCTATAGCCTTCAGCCGCGTTGTAGCTAGCCGCTGCGGGTGTGGGCGCGAGTTCACGGTGGACATAGGTATTGAGACAAACAGTGTTTCCCGGGGCGCGTCGAACCCGGCAGGGCCTGGAGCTTGAGGGTTTCACTGGCATCAATGGTATCGACACGGCGCAGGGCCCCTCGGTCAAGTCGATAAGGCACATCATCGATCAGTAACGTGCTGCGCCCGTCCACTTCAGGGATGTGCTGTACCCGTGTCGTTTTTGGCAGATCAAAGACCGCCCTGTTGTCGACTTTGGCAACTCTGGTGTATTCGGACCGACCAAAAGAGATCTCATTTGCCTTGATGCCCAGTTTGGGGCCGTAAGGCTTGCCCGATAACGGGTCAATCAGGTGATAGTCCGGTTTACTGGCCAGGCCAGTATTGCGTAAGGGGACGTCTTCAATGCCGCGCACTGTCGCCAAGTGGTCGCCTGCGCCCCTGGGCTTCCAGGTACCGGGAGTGGTCGATATGTAAACAGCCCCGACAACGTCGTATCGTCCGGCATGACCGGCCAGTGACTTCACCTTGAACAAGCCTTTCTGGCCGTACCGCAAAACTAATCTGGAGCCTGATTTCAATAGTGACGGGATGCCGTCCAGAGGGAGCAGGTTTTGCACCGTTGCAATGAGCAGTGTTGTTGTCAGGTTGCCAAAACCCAGCAGAGTCGCACGTGTGCCAAGTTTTCCGGCAGTCAATACCAGCTTTACTACGCCCGATACGTACTTGCCGATAGGGTATACAAAGGCAGCCACATCTATGATTAAACCAAACACACCTCGAATGATCCGATTTCTGTCACCTGAGGCGATATCTTCGATAGCACTCCAGAAGGGCACGAACATTTTTATGACGTTGAGGACTTTATCTTTCTGGGATTGTATACGGTCAAATTCGGTTTCCCCTCGGGCATAAGCAAGAAGAAGTGTTTCGTCGACAAAGAATAGATTGCTGATGATCAACCCCGTAATTTGCTGGGAGCGCAAAGAGGACAGTGTGTGTGGCACGAAGTCCGGATCTTGGTCGGGTTGAGCGCTGCTGAGGGTGTTTCCCAACTGCTCTATGATCGCCTCGCAACTTGCACCTGGCAGGGGCGTGGTCCCGGTTGTGTGTGCATTCCAATCGAATGGAAGGATCTTGGTGCGAATGACATTCACTGAGACGGCAGGTCCTGTTGAAACTTTCCACTTTTCGGTTGTTCGTTCCCCGCCAATGAGGTTTTGATTGAACGATTTGAGGGGGCGAATTACCCCAGCGCTCGGTACGCATTCGTAATATGACGTTTGGTTGTTGTGGGTGGCTTCCACTATAAAACCTTTGCGGGCTCTGAGCGGCTTTATAACTGTCTCGGTCTCGTTTTGTGCCTCCTCACCTGAAGTGGCCGCCCTTAAGGTATAGATTTTTATCGTGCCATACTCTATTGCCTGGCGATCGAGTAAGGGTAATTGTGCAAGCAGGCTCCTGATTAATTGTTCATAGGCCGTTTTTTGTAAAGTGAGGTAAGTGTTGAATCTTTCCTGGAAAACGCTGTGTATGTCAGGTAAGTATTTACCGCCAGGGGAGTAGAAGGAGAACCTGTTGGATGCTTCGGTGAACATGAGGTTTTTGTAAATTTGTATTTTTCGATCCCCATCAAGGTAGATCCAGGCTTGGCTTCTTTGCTTTCCATCATCTGTTGTCCTGTACCATTTTTTACCATCATCAAACATTCCTGATGCATAAACGTCAAGAAAGCTGAAGGACTCTTTTTGGGCGCTGTTTAATGTGGGTACATCAAAGAAACTACTTGCCCATGGAGAGGGCTCGGGTATCAACCTGTAACCATCCGTCATGAATGCATCGCGACCCAAGAGCTTGGTCATCTCTTGTTTGGCTAACTCCAATCGTTTGGGAGGTTCCTTGTCAAGTTCAGTGATGGCATGGCTCAATGTTTGTGTGTGTGCGTCGAGCGCGGACACTGAGCGCTCGATTTCTTCCTGTGTATAGTTGAAGTCGCTGGCCTCACGAATAACGCCATTTGTGACAGCCCACTCCAAAGTAGGGCGAAGTCGTGCGAGCGTTATGATATTCAGGGCCTGCGTAGAGGTTGTTTCCGTTTGATCAATCGGGAAGTTGACCAGATCCTGGAACTTCAGCAGTTGCAGCAAGGCTGGGTCAATGGCATGGGCGACGTTGGCGCCGTGCACGAAATTTACCCATACCAGCGAGCTTCTAAAGGGGAGGTCTGTCGGGATGTCTTGAACTTGGAACTCTACCGGGAACTTCGACAGGAAAAGACGCCCAAGTAGAATCGCTTCATTCATGGACAAGGCGCGTCCCGACTCAAGCAAGTGCTGCTCAAACTCTGTTTGCAGGGTTTGGTAGTTCTTTCCCCAGTTTGCGCGTTGATTCAGGTTATAACCGACGATGGTGTCGGGCTGGTCTGACGCTCTGTTGCACCAGAGGCGGAGTGCCTTGGCCACCAGTTTGATTCGAATGTCGGGCGAGGTTTCTTCGTCAGGTTTGCTTGCGTACCAGCCCAGCGCTTTGATCAGCGCATTTGCGAGTGCCTGAGCCTTGTCGGTATTCAGTATCTTGTCCAGATAAACCGAAGGCGATTCTCGAAGGGTCTGGGGTGTCAGGTTTTTAAGTATATCGCCGGCGAGGTAGTCAATCGGATGGACCTTGGCGTCTGGCAAGTGCTGCTTGATAACTTTGATAAAGGCGCTGTCAGTCAGTTGGTGAACGATACTTTCCGCTGTTATCTCCCTTGCTCTATCGGGGGGGAATGCATTGCGAATGGTTTTTAACGTGTTCCTGTCACTCAAGGTCGGGCGCCGGTAGAGGCTGTCGATATCAATGCCGTTCTCAAGCAGGGGAGAGTGTCTGGCGCGTTGCTCTTCCAGGGCGCGGATCGTTGCCAGGTGTTCGGTCGTATTTTTCGGGTCCCAGGGCATGAGGCCGTAATACTTTGCCATTCTGGACACGCTGACGAGGCTATCGAAACGAATCTGACCTCCTAGTGTCTGGGCTGCCTGGTCAATAGTGGCCATCCAGGCGCTCCATTTTGGTTGGCCGGTCAGCACTAGAGGGAGGATCGTTGCTCTGTCGGGGAGGAGTGTTTCATAGACTCCGCGCCCCTCTACAATAGTGACTTTCAAATAACTGTAAGACGCGTTCAGCTGTTTGCAGAGTGCACGGTAGTCTGCGTCTTTGATCAGCGCCTGAAGGGCGATTTGGCCCCGTTCGTTGTCTTGTGCCATGGGCGAGAGGGGGCGAGGTTTTATGAGGGTGTCAGCTAAATACTCGGGTGGTATTTTGCTGTCACGCAGGAGTGACAACAGGAGGTCATAGTCTTCCTGCCGGGCTTGATACAACTGTGCATAGCTCGGCGTTGTGTCGAGTAGGTTGTCTGGTGGTGTAACGGGGGCGGAAGTCGTTGTTTGCATAGCAATGATTTCTTCTGGGAGTTAATCAGGTTGAGCTTTGCGCGACGTCTGAAAGTGACTGGCAAAGAGAGTCTGTAGTTAACCGGGCATCAGAAATCAGCGGTGGTACATATGTCTTGAGGCTTGAGTTCGGGGCAGTCGGTGTTCCGGTGCCTCGCAGATACAGAATGTCCTCGTGCTTGCGGGGAGAGGGAACGCCTCCTAGTCTTGCGGGAGTGGTCGGATCTGGACGATGATCAGGCAGTGCCTATTCAAGGGACCTCATGAAGCCAAAACGGACGCTGGGAACGCCGCGATTGCTGGGCATCGTCTGGCCTTTCATCGCCGTGGTGATTTTTCAGGCACTGCTGGGGAGCGTCAGCATGTACATGCTGTCGGCCGTGCGCAGCTACGTGGGCGGCGAAAGCCTGTGGTCCAAGGGGCAGAAAGACGCGATCTACTACCTCAACCTCTATGCCGACAACCGCGACGAATCGCTTTTCCTGAAATATCAGACAGCCATCAGCGGGCCCCAGGGCAGTCACGACCTGCGCATAGCGCTGGACCGCGACCCGCCGGACCTGGACGCCGCCCGGGCGGGGGTCCACAAGGCGGGTAATCACCCCGATGACATGCAAAGCGTCATCTGGATGTACCTGAACTTTCGCCATGTCGGTTACATGGAGCAGGCTATCGACCTCTGGGCGGTGGGCGACGCCTACCTGGTAAAGCTGGATGAACTTGCCCAGGAAATGCACCGGGGCATTGCCAGCGGTCAGGCCAGCAGTAACGACATCCAGCGCTGGAAAACACAGATCCTGGCTATCAATGACGCGGTGACACCGGCCGCAAAAGCATTCAGTGATGCCTTGGGCGAAGGTTCCCGGTTCATCCTGAGGGTCTTGCTGGCCGTTAACTTCGCCACGGCCCTTGGGCTGATCGTGCTGGCGCTGTGGCGCACTCAGAAGCTGTTGCAGCAGCGCCACCAGTTCGCCAATGCCCTGGAGCTTGAGAAGGAGCGGGCGCAGATCACGCTGCAATCGATTGGCGACGGGGTCATTACCACCGATGTCGATGGCTCGATTGCCTATATGAACCCGGCAGCCGAGGCGTTGACCCACTGGAAAGCCGAGCAGGGCCGGTGGGCTGCCGCTGTCTGCATTGTTCAATTTGCTGGATGAAAATGCCCAGAACGATGGTTTCAACCTGATCGAGCACATTTTGAGTGGCGAACTGCGGGGTGGCAGCGAGCATTCAAAACTGATCCAGCGCCTGGATGGCAGTACCGTGTCGGTGACCCTGGTCGGGGCGCCGATCCACAACAGTGGCAAGGTCAGCGGTACGGTGCTGGTGTTGCATGACATGACCCAGGAGCGGCAATACATTGCCAATCTTTCCTGGCAGGCGACCCACGATGCGCTGACCGGGTTGGCCAATCGCCGCGAGTTCGAGTATCGGCTGGAGCAGGCCTTGCACGCTCTGGCGCGTCAGCCCGCCCGCCATGCCTTGATGTTTCTGGACCTGGACCAGTTCAAACTGGTCAACGATACGTGTGGGCATGCGGCCGGCGACGAATTGCTGCGCCACATCTGCGCGCTGCTGCAATCGGGCTTGCGCGAAAGTGACACCCTGGCGCGGTTGGGGGGCGATGAATTTGGCATTCTGTTGGAGAACTGCTCGCCGGAAGCTGCGGAGAAAATAGCCGAAGTCTTGCGCCAGACCGTGCAAAACCTGCACTTCGTCTGGAAGGGCCGGCCGTTTGTCACCACCATCAGCATCGGGTTGGTGCATATCACCCAGAGCCCGACCACCCTGGAGTCGTCACTGCGAGCCGCCGACATGGCGTGCTACATGGCCAAGGAGAAGGGCCGCAACCGGGTGCAGGTCTACCACGCCGACGACTCTGAGCTGTCCCTGCGTTTTGGCGAAATGGCTTGGGTGCAGCGCCTGCACATGGCGCTGGAGGAGAACCGCTTCTGTCTGTATGCCCAGGAAATTGCGCCGCTGGGGGCGACGGACCGCGAGTCGGGGCATATCGAGATTCTGCTGCGCCTGCACGACGAGGCCGGGCGGATGATTCTGCCCGACAGCTTTATACCGGCAGCTGAACGCTATGGGCTGATGACGTCGCTGGACCGTTGGGTGGTGGAGAACGTCTTCAAGATCATTGGCCAGTGCATGGCGCAAGAGCGTGAAGGCCCGATGGCCATGTGTGCGATCAATCTCTCGGGTATCACCATTGGCGATGACGAGTTTCTGGACTTCCTGCGTGAGGAGTTCGTCAAATACTCCGTGCCGCCGTCATTGATCTGTTTCGAAATCACCGAGACCAGTGCGATTGCCAATTTGGGCAGCGCTATACGGTTTATCAATGAGTTGAAAGGCTTGGGCTGCCACTTTTCCCTGGACGACTTTTGCGCCGGGATGTCGTCTTTCGCGTACTTGAAACATTTGCCTGTGGACTTTCTGAAGATCGACGGCAGCTTCGTCAAGGACATGCTTGACGACCCGATCAATCGGGCGATGGTCGAGGTGATCAACCATATCGGTCATGTGATGGGCAAACGCACCATCGCCGAGTTTGTGGAAACACCGCAGATCGAGCAGGCGCTGCTGGAGATCGGGGTGGATTACGCTCAGGGGTATGTGGTCGAGCGTCCGCAGTTGTTTACCTGTGACACCTTGCTGTGCCGCCCCTCCAGGCCGCAGGCGGTGTTGTTCAAGGCGCCGGGTACGTTCCGTTGAGGGCGTTGCCGCCTGACGGAAGCCGTCAGGCCGTTGCACGTCGGGGTCAGCCGGCCATTGCCAGGCGGTTGCGGCCTTCACGTTTGGCCACATACAGCGCGCTGTCGGCGCGGCGTAGCAGGCTTTCGGCGGATTCGCCCGGCAGCAGGGTCGAGCAGCCAAGGCTGACGGTCAGCGCGATGGGTGTCTCGTCGGCCATATAGTCCTGGGTTTGTGCGGCGTTGCGCAGCCGCTCACCGACCATCGCTGCTGCTTCGCGGGGGGTGTTGGACAGCAGGATCAGAAACTCTTCACCGCCAAACCGAAACACCATGTCCACGTTGCGCAACTGGCCTTTGATCGACGCTGCAACGGCTTTGAGTACCTGGTCACCGGCACTGTGACCGTAGTTGTCATTGATGCGTTTGAAATGGTCGATGTCGAGCATCAGCAATGACAGTGGCTGCATATGCCGGCGAGCCATTTCGATTTCGCGTTGCAGGGTCTGGTCCATGGCAATGCGGTTACCCGTGTCCGTCAGCGGATCACGCAGGGCACTTTGGGTGGCGACGCGGTACAGCAGCGCATTGCGCATCGGGTAAAGCAGGGTGGACAGCAGAGACTCGAGGTTGCCTTGGTCCAGCTCGCTGAACCGCTGATTGCGGCGGAATACCAGTTCGCCCAGAAACTCGCCTTCATGGCTCAGGCTGTAGCTCACCGAGTGGTGGCCGCGCTGGCCGAACTCCAGGCGCAGATCGCTGCCCTTGTGTTGATAGGTCAAGGCGTCCAGCGGCACGAGGCGCTGAACCTGTCGAAAAAACAGCCCCAGGATGCGTTGCGGCTCAAGGCTGGTCTGCAACTGCAGGCCCATTTGCTGGCGCAGTTGGGCGAGGCCGACGGGGCGTTCCAGCAGAGGTGGCTGCTGACCAAAGCCCAGGCGTTGCAATTTGGCGCTATCAAAGTCAATTGCGTTGGTCTGGGTAGGCGATTTCATATGGCGTGAGCCCCTAAGCAGTAAGGCTGTCTTACAGGCTGGGTGAGAGCGGCTTTGGGCTGCGCGTCATACTGGTCCATCAGTCCCGTAGGACATTTGGTGGGAGTTTAGTCCGCTTTGCCGTTCAAAAGTAACCCGGCTTCAGGAGCTGCCCGCTCGCTACCACACTGCGTGTGTGAGCAAACTTAGAGCGAAAGTCGTGCCATTCAGTTCATTTTGACAAAAATCGTTACATATCAATGAGTTGAGTTGTGGTGTGCGGTGCACAGTCAGGCGGGTCGGCATTTATTTGACTTGCGCGGGGGGAGTTTTCATCGGGCTGCGAGCGCCGCGACAGGAAGTCGTCGCGGCGTCAGCGTTACAGCGAGGGGTTACTGAGCGTCGAAAGCCTGGCCGTTGATGCCGGTGCTGTCCGGGCCCATCAGGTACAGGTACACCGGCATGATTTCTTCCGGTGTCGGGTTGTTGGCCGGGTTTTCCCCAGGGTATGCCTGCGCGCGCATGCTGGTGCGCGTGGCGCCCGGGTTGATGCTGTTGGCGCGTACCGGGGCAACGGTGTCGACTTCGTCGGCCAGGGTTTGCATCAGGCCTTCGGTGGCGAACTTCGACACACCGTAGGCGCCCCAGTAAGCACGGCCTTTGCGGCCGACGCTGCTGGAGGTGAAGATCACCGAGGCATCCTGGGACAGCTTGAGCAGCGGCAGCAGGGTGCTGGTCAGCATGAACATGGCGTTCACGTTGACGTGCATCACGCGCATGAAGTTTTCGCCGGAGAGTTGCTCCAGCGGCGTGCGCGGACCAATGATCGAGGCATTGTGGAGCAGGCCGTCGAGGTGGCCGAATTCGGTTTCGATCATCGCCGCCAGTTCGTCGTACTGGTGCGGCAGGGCGGTTTCCAGGTTGAACGGAATGACCACCGGCTGAGGATGGCCGGCCGCCTCGATGTCGTCATAAACCTGGGTCAGGTTGGCTTCGGTCTTGCCCAGCAGCAGCACGGTTGCACCGTGAGCGGCGTAGGTCTTCGCGGCGGCGGCGCCGATACCGCGGCCAGCGCCGGTGACCAGGATGACCCGGTCCTTGAGCATTTCAGGGCGGGCGGAATAATCAAACATAAAAAAACCTCACAACAATTCAACAGTAGGCAGGCATCGCATCTGTGGCGAGGGAGCTTGCTCCCGCTCGGCTGCGAAAGCAGTCGTGAAACCTGCAAATGCGGTGTGCCTGACAGAGTGTGGTCATAGACGGCGGGGCCGCTTTGCGACCCAGCGGGAGCAAGCTCCCTCGCCACAAAAGCGGTTCGGCTCAGCAGCTGCACAAAGCGCTATCGAGCACCTTGCGCAGCTCCAGAGGGTGATCGACCACAACGTCCGCGCCCCAGTGCCGCGGGTTGTCGTCCGGATGAATGTAGCCATAGGTCACGGCGGCGGTTTTGGTACCGGCATCGCGGCCCGACTCGATATCGCGCAAGTCATCACCGACAAACAGGACGCTGGCCGGGTCCAGATCGAGCATCTTGCATGCCAGTATCAGCGGCTCCGGGTCCGGCTTGCTGTTCTTGACGTGATCCGGGCAGATCAGCAGCGCCGAACGCTCGGCCAGCCCCAGTTGCTGCATGATCGGTTCGGCAAAACGCAGGGGTTTGTTGGTGACGACGCCCCAGATCAGGTTGGCGCTCTCGATGTCGGCCAGCAATTCGCCCATGCCGTCGAAGAGTGCGCTGTGGACTGCGCAGTCTTTGAGGTAGCGCTCCAGAAACTCCTGGCGCAGCTCTTCAAAACCTGGCGATTCCGGGTCCATGGAAAAGGTCACCGCGACCATCGCCTTGGCGCCGCCGGAAATTTCGTCGCGGATGTGCTTGTCGTTCATCGGCGGCAGCCCGCGATCGGCGCGCATCGCCTGGCAGATGGCAATGAAGTCCGGCGCGGTGTCGAGCAGGGTGCCGTCCATGTCGAAAAGGACTGCTCTGATACGCATGTGCTTATTTCTCGCGCAGGGTCTGGATCATGTAGTTGACGTCAACGTCGTTGCCCAGCTTGTAGTGCTTGGTCAGCGGGTTGTACGTCAAGCCGATGATGTCCTTGACGGTCAGGCCGGCCATGCGGCTCCAGGCACCCAGTTCGGAGGGGCGGATGAACTTCTTGAAGTCGTGGGTGCCGCGCGGCAGCAACTTCATGATGTACTCGGCGCCGATAATGGCGAACAGGTAGGCCTTGGGGTTGCGGTTGATGGTGGAGAGAAACACCTGGCCGCCGGGTTTGACCATGCGGAAGCAGGCGCGGATGACCGAGGACGGGTCCGGCACGTGTTCGAGCATTTCCAGGCAGGTGACCACGTCGAACTGCTCTGGCAGCTCTTCAGCCAGAGCTTCGGAGGTAATCTGGCGGTATTCCACGTTGACGCCGGATTCCAGCTGATGCAATTGGGCAACCGCGAGCGGCGCTTCGCCCATGTCGATGCCCATTACCGTTGCGCCGCGCTGGGCCATGGCTTCGCTGAGAATGCCGCCGCCACAACCGACGTCGAGCACCTTCTTGCCGGCCAGGTTGACGCGCTCGTCAATCCAGTTGACCCGCAGCGGGTTGATGTCGTGCAGCGGTTTGAACTCGCTTTCGCGGTCCCACCAGCGGTGGGCCAGGGCTTCGAATTTGGCGATTTCAGCGTGGTCGACGTTGCTCATGGGTCTGTCCTCTAAACTTGAAAAATCCTGATGCCTTGAGGCTTGCCCCAAGGTTGTATCTGTTCGCGGCGGCCTTACTCGGCATGACCGCTGATGCGCTGGCCCCACGCCTTGGCGGTGGCGCTCAGCTGTTGTTCATCCAGGCGCGTCAGGCGCCGGTCGTCGAGCAAGTGTTTGCCCGCGACCCAAAGGTGTTTCACGCAGTCCCGGCCTGTGGCGTAGATAAGCTGCGACACCGGGTCGTAGATCGGTTGCTGGGCCAGGCCCGACAGGTCGAAAGCCACCAGGTCAGCAGCCTTGCCGATTTCCAGTGAGCCGGTTTGTGCTTCCAGCCCCAGCGCGCGGGCACCGTTGAGCGTGGCCATGCGCAGGGCGCGATGCGCATCCAGCGCGGTGGCCGAGCCCGCGACGGCTTTGGCCAGCAGGGCGGCAGTGCGGGTTTCGCCGAGCAGGTCCAGGTCATTGTTACTGGCCGCACCGTCGGTGCCCACTGCCACATTGACTCCGGCCTGCCACAGGCGCTCTACCGGGCAGAAACCGCTGGCCAGTTTCAGGTTCGACTCGGGGCAATGAATCACATGGGTGTTGCTTTCTACCAGCAACGCAAGGTCTTCATCGCTGATCTGGGTCATGTGAACGGCCTGGAAGCGCGGCCCGAGCAAGCCCAGGCGCCCCAGTCGGGCCAGCGGGCGTTCGCCGCGCTGTTCTACCGACTGCTGCACTTCGAAGGCGGTTTCGTGGACGTGCATGTGAATGGCCGCGTCCAGTTCTTCGGCGATGATCCGGATTTTCTCCAGGTTTTCGTCGCTGACGGTGTACGGTGCATGGGGGCCGAAGGTGATTTTGATCCGCGGGTGGTGCTTGAGGTCGCTGAACAGTTCCACGCCCTGACGAATGGCTTCATCTGCATCACTGGCGCCGGGAATCGGAAAATCGAGGATCGGGATGGCGATTTGGGCGCGAATGCCACTGTTGTGGACACGCTCGCTGGCCACTTTCGGAAAGAAGTACATGTCCGAAAAGCAGGTGATGCCCCCTTTGATTTGCTCGGCGATGGCCAGGTCGGTGCCGTCACGCACAAAGGCTTCATCGACCCACTTGGCCTCGGCGGGCCAGATATGCTGTTCCAGCCAGGTCATCAGCGGCAAGTCATCGGCCAGGCCACGGAACAGCGTCATCGCCGCATGCCCGTGGGCGTTGATCAAACCGGGGCTGAGCAGCATGTCCGGCAGTTCGCGGACCTCGGTGGCGTTGAGTTTCAGGGCCTCGCTACGCGGACCGATGAAGACGATGCGACCGTCGCGAATGCCCAGGCCATGCTCTTTAAGGACCACGCCAGCGGGTTCGACAGGTACTAACCAGGTCGGCAGCAGGAGTAGGTCGAGCGCAGCGGCAGGGTTCGGCATCGAGGGTTCGGTCCAGTGCTTTTATAAAGGATGGCGAAGTATACCCGAGCGTCTTCGCGGGGGGATCGCTATAATCGGCGGCTTTTGTTCATGAGTGCGGGGTGAAGGATGCGCGATCGACTGTTGGCAGCGGAGAAGGTCAAGGCCATCGATTGGCGAGATGGCGCCCTGTACTTGCTGGACCAGCGTATTTTGCCGTTCGAAGAAACCTGGATCGCGTACACCAGCGCCGCCGGTGTGGCTGAGGCCATTCGTTCGATGGTGGTGCGTGGCGCTCCGGCAATCGGCATCAGTGCGGCGTATGGCATGGTGCTTTCAGCTCGCGCCCGAATTGCCGAGGGCGGTGACTGGCAGGCCGCGTGGGAAGAGGATTACGCGTTGCTGGCCGATTCCCGTCCAACGGCGGTGAATCTGTTCTGGGCCTTGAGTCGCATGCGTGACCGCCTGGATCGCCTTAAGGAAGATGCAGACCCTCTGGTGGCGCTGGAGGCGGAGGCCATCGCCATTCACGAAAGCGATCGCGAAGCCAACCTGACCATGGCTCAGTTGGGTGTCGATCTGATTCGCAAGCATCAGGGCAATGCCCAGGCCATTCTTACGCATTGCAACACGGGTGCACTGGCCACGGGCGGCTTCGGCACTGCGCTGGGGGTGATTCGTGCGGCGTTCCTTGAGGGTATGGTCGAGCGGGTTTATGCCGACGAAACCCGTCCCTGGCTGCAAGGTTCACGGCTCACGGCCTGGGAACTGGCAAACGAGGGCATCCCGGTGACGCTGAACGCTGACTCCGCGGCCGCGCACATCATGAAGACCAAGGGCGTGACCTGGGTGATCGTCGGCGCCGACCGCATTACCGCCAACGGCGACGTGGCGAACAAGATCGGCACCTATCAACTGGCGGTCAACGCCATGCACCACGGGGTGCGCTTCATGGTGGTGGCGCCGAGTTCGACCATCGACATGAACCTGGCCAGTGGCGAAGACATCCCGATTGAAGAGCGTGATGGCAGTGAGTTGCTGGAGGTGGGCGGCAAGCGCGTGGGGGCTGATGTCGAGGCGTTCAACCCGGTGTTCGACGTGACCCCAGCCGACCTGATCGACGCCATCGTCACCGAAAAAGGCATCGTCGAGCGCCCGGACGCCGCGAAAATGGCACAGTTGATGTGCCGCAAGCGCCTGCATTGATGATCGCTGGCGTCTGATAAATCGCCTTCGCGAGCAAGCCCGCTCCCACATTGGATCAATGTCGTTCGCAAAATCTGTGACCGACTCGGTCAATTGTGGGAGCGAGCTTGCTCGCGATGGGGCCCTCAAGGTCAACAAATCAGCCTGAGTTGGACCTGTGATTTGCCTCAGAGCCTCTCTCGTCGCCTTTGCGCCTGTCACCGGTCAACTAACTATGCTCCATGCGCATCTGGGGGATAGGTGCGTGGCGGCTCTTGTGATAACATCCGGCGTTTTCCGAGGCAGTCCCGCGGGGTTGTCTTTACTGCGCAGATCCATGGCTTAACTCGTTGATTTGTCGTAAGTCGCTGCATGGCACTCAGCCGGTAGCGGCGAGCTTCGTTCGTCCCAAATGGATGTGACGAAGTTTCACCAGAAAAAGGAATCAGGCTTCTCATGGGCGAACTGGCCAAAGAAATCCTCCCGGTCAATATCGAAGACGAGCTGAAACAGTCCTACCTCGACTACGCGATGAGCGTAATTGTCGGTCGGGCACTGCCTGATGCGCGCGATGGCTTGAAGCCCGTGCATCGGCGTGTGCTGTTCGCGATGAGCGAGCTGGGTAACGACTTCAACAAGCCGTACAAGAAATCTGCCCGTGTTGTCGGTGACGTGATCGGTAAGTATCACCCGCACGGTGATACCGCGGTGTACGACACCATCGTTCGTATGGCGCAGCCATTCTCGCTGCGCTACCTGCTGGTCGACGGCCAGGGCAACTTCGGTTCGGTCGACGGCGACAACGCTGCGGCAATGCGATACACCGAAGTGCGCATGACCAAGCTGGCGCACGAGCTGCTGGCTGACCTGCACAAAGAAACCGTGGACTGGGTGCCGAACTACGACGGCACCGAAATGATCCCGGCGGTCATGCCGACCCGTATTCCCAACCTGCTGGTCAACGGCTCCAGCGGTATCGCCGTGGGCATGGCGACCAACATCCCGCCGCACAACCTCGGTGAAGTCATCGACGGTTGCCTGGCACTCATCGACAACCCCGAGCTGACCGTCGATGAGCTGATGCAGTACATCCCGGGTCCGGACTTCCCGACCGCCGCGATCATCAACGGTCGTGCTGGCATCATCGAAGCCTACCGCACCGGCCGCGGGCGCATTTACATGCGCGCCCGTTCGATGATCGAAGACATCGACAAGGTCGGTGGCCGTCAGCAGATCGTCATCACCGAGCTCCCTTACCAGTTGAACAAGGCGCGTCTGATCGAGAAGATCGCCGAGCTGGTCAAAGAGAAGAAGCTGGAAGGCATCACCGAGCTGCGCGACGAGTCCGACAAGGACGGTATGCGCGTCGTGATCGAGCTGCGTCGTGGCGAAGTGCCTGAGGTAATCCTCAATAACCTCTACGCCCAGACTCAGTTGCAAGCGGTGTTTGGTATCAACATCGTTGCGCTGATCGACGGCCGTCCGCGAATCCTGAACCTCAAGGACCTGCTGGAAGCCTTCGTGCGTCACCGCCGCGAAGTCGTTACCCGTCGTACCGTATTCGAGCTGCGTAAAGCCCGCGAGCGTGGCCACAT
The DNA here is from genome assembly GCF_039908635.1 of Pseudomonas purpurea. Classification (NCBI taxonomy): domain Bacteria; kingdom Pseudomonadati; phylum Pseudomonadota; class Gammaproteobacteria; order Pseudomonadales; family Pseudomonadaceae; genus Pseudomonas; species Pseudomonas purpurea. The sequence continues at coordinate 4,025,446 of NZ_CP150918.1, read as the reverse complement.
CCTCGAAGGTCAGGCCGTTGCCCTGTCGAACATCGACCCGGTCATCGCGCTGATCAAGGCTTCGCCAACCCCGTCGGAAGCCAAGGAAGCGCTGATCAGCACTGCGTGGGAATCCTCCGCGGTGGTCGCGATGGTCGAACGTGCCGGTGCCGACTCTTGCCGTCCAGAGACCCTGGACCCGCAATACGGTCTGCGCGAAGGCAAGTACTTCCTGTCGCCAGAACAGGCGCAAGCCATTCTGGAGCTGCGTCTGCACCGTCTGACCGGCCCTGGAGCACGAAAAACTGCTGGCCGAGTATCAAGAGATCCTCAACCAGATCGGCGAGCTGATCCGCATCCTCAACAGCGCTGTGCGCCTGATGGAAGTGATCCGCGAAGAGCTGGAAGTGATCCGCGCCGAGTATGGCGATGTGCGCCGCACTGAGATTCTTGATGCGCGTCTGGACCTGACCCTGGGTGACATGATCCCGGAAGAAGAGCGCGTCGTGACCATTTCCCACGGTGGCTATGCCAAGACCCAGCCATTGGCTGCGTACCAGGCCCAGCGTCGTGGTGGTAAAGGTAAATCGGCTACCGGCGTCAAGGATGAGGACTACATCGCTCACCTGCTGGTTGCCAACAGCCACACCACGCTGTTGCTGTTCTCCAGCAAGGGCAAGGTCTACTGGCTGAAAACCTACGAAATCCCTGAAGCGTCCCGCGCTGCCCGTGGTCGTCCGCTGGTTAACCTGCTGCCGCTGGACGATGGTGAATACATCACCACCATGCTGCCGGTCGAGGAATACACCGAAGGTCACTTCATCTTCATGGCCACCGCCAACGGCACCGTGAAGAAGACCCCGCTGGAATCCTTCAGTCGTCAGCGCAGCGTCGGCTTGATCGCGCTGGAGCTGGACGAAGGCGACGTACTGATCTCGGCTGCCATTACCGATGGCGAGCGTGAAGTCATGCTGTTCTCCGATGGCGGCAAGGTGACGCGCTTCAAAGAGTCCGACGTACGTGCCATGGGCCGTACCGCTCGCGGTGTCCGCGGCATGCGTCTGCCGGAAGGCCAGAAGCTGATTTCCATGCTGATCCCGGAAGAAGGCAGCCAGATCCTCACCGCTTCGGCGCGTGGTTTCGGCAAACGTACGGCTATCACCGAGTTCCCTGAGTACAAGCGTGGCGGTCAGGGCGTTATCGCCATGGTCAGCAACGAGCGTAACGGCCGTCTGGTCGGCGCAGTCCAGGTGCTCGACGGTGAGGAAATCATGCTGATTTCCGACCAGGGCACCCTGGTGCGTACTCGTGTTGATGAAGTGTCCAGCCTGGGTCGTAACACCCAGGGCGTGACGCTGATCAAGCTGGCCAGTGATGAAACGCTGGTCGGTCTGGAGCGGGTTCAGGAGCCGTCGGAAGTCGAAGGCGAAGAGCTGGAAGGTGAAGAGGGTGTTGAGCTTGAAGGCGAAGTCGTGATCGACGACGCTGTCGAAGATCAGCAACTCGACGCAACTGCCGACGAAGAGCCGAAGGAATAAGCGGACAAATAAGGGGGCGGATGAAGATTCGCCCCCTTGTTGTTTGTCCGAACGAAAAATTCGATATCGGCGGAGATCTCTTGTGGGAGCGAGCCTGCTCGCGATGCAGGCGCTGCGGTACCTCTGAAAAATCGTGGTGACGCATTCGCGAGCAGGCTCGCTCCCACAGGTTTTCTGCTTCGGCAGGGGATCTGTGTCGACTGATATCGTGATTTATTACGTGATACCACCAAATCAGAGCGAGATTGGATGTGAGCAAGAGAGCCTATAACTTCTGTGCCGGTCCCGCGGCGCTTCCCGAAGCTGTTCTGCAGCGCGCCCAGGGTGAACTTCTCGACTGGCACGGCAAAGGCCTGTCCGTCATGGAAATGAGCCATCGCAGCGATGAGTTCGTGTCCATTGCCACCAAGGCCGAGCAGGATCTGCGCGATCTGCTCAATATCCCCTCGAACTACAAAGTGCTGTTTCTGCAAGGCGGCGCGAGCCAGCAGTTTGCTCAGATCCCGCTGAACCTGTTGCCGGAAAACGCAACAGCCGACTATATCGACACCGGTATCTGGTCGCAGAAAGCCATTGAAGAAGCTTCGCGCTACGGTCACATCAACGTTGCCGCTACTGCCAAGCCTTACGACTATTTCGCCATTCCCGGTCAGAACGAGTGGGAATTGTCGCGAGATGCGGCCTACGTGCACTACGCGCCGAACGAAACCATCGGTGGCCTGGAGTTCAGCTGGATTCCGGAAACCGGTGATGTACCGCTGGTCGCCGACATGTCTTCGGACATTCTTTCGCGTCCGATGGATGTCTCGCGTTTCGGCATGATCTACGCCGGCGCGCAGAAAAACATCGGCCCGAGCGGCATCGTCGTCAACATCATCCGTGAAGACTTGCTGGGGCGCGCCCGTTCGTTCTGCCCGACCATGCTCGATTACAAGGTCGCAGCCGACAACGGCTCGATGTACAACACCCCGCCGACGCTGGCCTGGTACTTGTCCGGTCTTGTGTTCGAATGGCTGAAAGAGCAGGGTGGTGTTGAAGCCATTGGCAAGCTCAATGAAGTCAAGCAGCGCACGTTGTACGACTTCATCGACGCCAGCGGCTTGTACAGCAACCCGATCAACAAGGCTGACCGCTCGTGGATGAACGTGCCGTTCCGTCTGGCTGACGACCGTCTCGACAAGCCGTTCCTGGCGGGTGCTGACGCACGCGGCCTGCTGAACCTCAAGGGTCACCGTTCGGTAGGCGGCATGCGTGCCTCTATCTACAACGCCGTCGACATCCACGCCGTCAATGCGTTGGTGGCGTACATGGCAGAGTTCGAGAAGGAACACGGTTAATGTCTGAGCAAGAACTCAAGGCACTGCGCCTGCGCATTGATAGCCTGGACGAAAAAGTCCTGGAGCTGATCAGTGAGCGTGCGCGCTGCGCCCAGGAAGTCGCGCGAGTAAAGATGGCCTCGCTGGCCGAAGGCGAAGTGCCGGTGTTCTATCGCCCTGAGCGTGAAGCTCAGGTGCTCAAGCGTGTGATGGAACGTAACCAGGGGCCGCTGGGCAACGAAGAGATGGCGCGGTTGTTCCGCGAAATCATGTCCTCGTGCCTGGCACTCGAGCAGCCGCTGAAAGTGGCTTATCTCGGCCCCGAGGGGACCTTCACCCAAGCGGCGGCGATGAAGCACTTCGGTCACGCGGTGATCAGCAAGCCGATGGCGGCGATCGACGAAGTGTTCCGTGAAGTGGCGGCGGGTGCGGTGAACTTTGGCGTGGTCCCGGTGGAAAATTCCACTGAAGGCGCGGTCAACCACACCCTCGACAGCTTCCTTGAGCATGACATGGTCATTTGTGGCGAAGTCGAGTTGCGGATTCACCACCACTTGCTGGTCGGTGAAAACACCAAGACCGACAGCATCAGCCGCATCTACTCCCACGCGCAGTCCCTGGCTCAGTGCCGCAAGTGGCTGGATGCTCATTACCCGAACGTCGAGCGCGTGGCGGTGTCGAGCAATGCCGAGGCCGCGAAGCGGGTCAAGGGTGAGTGGAATTCGGCGGCGATTGCCGGCGACATGGCGGCAAGTTTGTACGGGTTGACCCGTCTGGCCGAAAAAATCGAGGACCGTCCGGATAACTCCACGCGGTTCCTGATGATTGGCAGCCAGGAAGTGCCGCCGACCGGCGACGACAAGACCTCGATCATCGTTTCTATGAGCAACAAGCCTGGCGCGCTCCATGAATTGCTGGTGCCGTTCCATGACAACGGTATCGATCTGACGCGGATTGAAACCCGTCCGTCGCGCAGCGGTAAATGGACCTACGTGTTCTTCATCGATTTCGTCGGCCATCATCGCGATCCGCTGGTCAAGGGCGTGCTGGAAAAGATCAGTCAGGAAGCAGTGGCACTTAAAGTGTTGGGTTCCTACCCCAAAGCAGTTCTGTAAGGGCGTTAACAATGAGTGGCGACTTCCTCGCTCTGGCGCAGCCAGGCGTGCAACAACTTTCGCCTTACGTTCCGGGCAAGCCCGTGGACGAACTGGCTCGCGAGCTGGATCTTGATCCGGCAAAAATCGTCAAGTTGGCGAGCAACGAAAATCCGCTGGGCGCCAGTCCCAAGGCGCTGGCGGCGATTCGCGAAGAGTTGGCCGAGCTGACCCGTTATCCGGACGGCAACGGTTTTGCATTGAAAACCCTGCTGGCAGAACAATGCCGGGTCGAGCTCAATCAAGTGACGCTGGGCAATGGTTCCAACGACATTCTTGAGCTGGTGGCGCGGGCCTATCTGGCGCCGGGCCTGAATGCGGTGTTCAGCGAGCACGCTTTCGCGGTGTATCCGATTGTCACTCAGGCGGTCGGCGCCGAGGCGCGAGTGATTCCAGCCAAAAACTGGGGTCATGACCTGCCGGCCATGCTGGAGGCTATCGACGGCAACACCCGCGTGGTCTTCATCGCCAACCCGAACAACCCGACCGGGACCTGGTTCAGCGCCGAAGCGCTGGATGAATTCCTGCAGGACGTGCCTGAGCGCGTGCTGGTGGTACTGGACGAGGCTTACATCGAGTACGCCGAAGGCAGTGATCTTCCGGATGGTCTGGATTTCCTCGCGGCCTATCCGAACCTGCTGGTTTCCCGGACCTTCTCCAAGGCCTATGGCCTGGCGGCGCTACGCGTTGGTTACGGCTTGTCCACGGCGGTGGTGGCCGATGTGCTGAACCGCGTGCGCCAGCCATTCAACGTCAACAGCCTGGCCCTTGCGGCGGCTTGCGCGGCGCTGAAGGATGAAGAGTACCTGGCGCAAAGTCGTCGGCTGAACGAGTCGGGCATGCAGCAGTTGGAAGCGGGTTTGCGTGAGTTGGGGCTGAGCTGGATCGAGTCCAAAGGCAACTTCATTTGCGTGGACCTGGGGCAAGTGGCTGCGCCGGTTTTCCAGGGCTTGCTCCGTGAGGGCGTGATCGTGCGTCCGGTGGCCAACTACGGCATGCCGAATCATCTGCGCGTCACTGTGGGCCTGCCGGCTGAAAACAGCCGCTTCCTTGAGGCGCTGACCAAGGTTCTGGCTCGTGGTTGATGTCATTGCCGTGCAACCTGTCGTGCCTATGATTGATCGCCTGGTGGTGGTGGGTCTGGGGCTGATCGGCGGTTCGTTTGCCAAGGGGCTGCGCGAGAGCGGGCTGTGCCGTGAGGTGGTGGGTGTCGATCTCGATCCTCAATCGCGCAAGCTCGCGGTAGAGCTGGGCGTTGTGGATCGCTGTGAAGACGACCTCGCCCGCGCGTGCCTTGGTGCGGATGTCATTCAGTTGGCCGTACCGATCCTGGCCATGGAAAAACTCCTGGCGCTGTTGGCGGGCATGGAGCTGGGTTCTGCGATTCTGACCGATGTCGGCAGCGCGAAAGGCAATGTTGTGCGCGCCGCGACCGACGCCTTTGGTGGTATGCCGGCGCGCTTTGTGCCGGGGCACCCGATCGCGGGTTCCGAGCAGAGTGGGGTAGAGGCTTCCAATGCCCAACTGTTCCGTCGGCACAAGGTGATCCTGACGCCACTTGAGCAAACCGATCCTGCCGCGCTGGCGGTGGTCGACCGGCTCTGGCGCGAGCTGGGTGCCGATGTCGAGCATATGCAGGTCGAGCGTCATGATGAAGTGCTGGCGGCCACCAGCCACTTGCCGCACTTGCTGGCGTTCGGTTTGGTTGATTCGTTGGCCAAACGCAATGAAAACCTTGATATCTTCCGTTACGCTGCGGGCGGTTTCCGCGATTTCACAAGAATCGCCGGTAGCGACCCGGTCATGTGGCACGACATCTTTCTCGCCAACCGCGACGCTGTCCTGCGCACACTCGATACATTTCGCAGCGACCTCGACGCCTTGCGCGACGCGGTCGATGCAGGGGATGGGCACCAACTGTTGGGCGTGTTCACTCGCGCCCGGGTTGCCCGCGAGCATTTCAGTAAAATCCTGGCCCGTCGGGCCTATGTGGACGCTATGAACTCCAACGATCTGATTTTCCTGGCAAATCCTGGTGGCCGCCTGAGTGGGCGGATTCGTGTACCGGGTGACAAGTCGATTTCCCACCGTTCGATCATGCTCGGTTCTCTCGCTGAAGGCGTCACCGAAGTCGAAGGCTTCCTGGAGGGCGAAGACGCCCTGGCGACCTTGCAGGCATTCCGCGACATGGGCGTGGTGATCGAAGGTCCGCACCATGGTCGCGTGACCATCCACGGTGTTGGCCTGCATGGCCTTAAACCTGCGCCTGGCCCGATCTATCTGGGCAACTCGGGTACGTCGATGCGTCTGCTGTCTGGCCTTCTGGCTGCGCAGAGCTTCGACAGCACACTGACCGGCGATGCATCGTTGTCCAAGCGTCCGATGAATCGTGTGGCCAACCCGCTGCGCGAAATGGGGGCGGTGATCGAGACCGCTGCTGAAGGTCGTCCGCCGATGACCATTCGTGGTGGCAACACACTCAAGGGTTTGACTTACACCATGCCAATGGCCAGTGCTCAGGTTAAGTCCTGCCTGCTGCTGGCGGGGCTGTACGCTGATGGCAAAACCACCGTCACCGAGCCGGCGCCGACCCGTGACCATACCGAGCGCATGCTGCGCGGTTTCGGTTACCCGGTAACCGTTGATGGCGCAACAGCATCGGTCGAGTCTGGCCACAAGCTCAGCGCCACCCACATCGAAGTGCCGGGCGATATTTCTTCGTCGGCGTTCTTCCTGGTGGCGGCATCGATTGCCGAGGGTTCGGAGTTGGTGCTTGAACATGTCGGTATCAACCCGACCCGTACCGGTGTCATCGATATTCTGCGTCTGATGGGCGCTGACATCACCCTGGAAAACCAGCGTGAAGTCGGCGGCGAGCCGGTGGCTGATTTGCGCGTGCGAGCGGCTAAGCTTAAAGGTATCGAGATCCCGGAAGCGCTGGTTCCGCTGGCAATCGACGAATTCCCGGTACTGTTCGTGGCGGCTGCCTGCGCTGAAGGGCGGACCATTCTGCGTGGCGCCGAAGAGTTGCGGGTCAAGGAGTCGGATCGTATCCAGGTGATGGCCGATGGTTTGCTGGCGTTGGGCGTCAAGTGTGAGCCGACCCCGGATGGCATCATCATCGACGGCGGCCAGATCGGCGGCGGTGAAGTCCATGGTCACGGTGATCACCGTATCGCGATGGCGTTCAGCGTTGCGTCACTGCGCGCCAGTGCGCCGATTCGCATTCATGACTGCGCCAACGTTGCGACGTCTTTCCCGAACTTTCTCGCGTTGTGCGCGCAAGTCGGTATCCGAGTTGCTCAAGAGGCTCAGTCGTGAACAACATTGCACCTGTCATCACCATCGATGGGCCCTAGCGGTTCAGGTAAGGGCACCATCGCCGGGATGCTTGCCAAGCGTCTGAACTGGAACCTGCTGGACTCCGGTGCGCTGTACCGTTTGCTGGCGTTTGCGGCGCGCAATCATGGTGTTGATCTGACCAATGAAGAATTGCTGAAGAAACTTGCCGCTCATCTGGATGTGCAATTCATTGCGGCGACGGACGGCCAGTTACAGCGAATCATTCTGGAGGGGGACGAGGTCAGCGATGACATCCGCACCGAAAGTGCCGGGGCCGGAGCTTCCCAGGTTGCTGCGCTGCCCGCTGTCCGAGAGGCGCTGCTTCAGCGCCAGCGGGCTTTTCAGGAAGCGCCGGGGCTGGTGGCCGATGGTCGCGACATGGGTACAGTGGTGTTTCCCGATGCACCGTTGAAGATTTTTCTGACCGCCAGTGCCGAGGAGCGGGCGCGCCGTCGTTATTTGCAGTTGAAGGGCAAAGTCGAGGGTGTTAGTCTGTCGAGTCTGCTAGATGAGATCCGTGTACGCGATGAGCGTGACACCCAGCGAGCGGTAGCCCCGCTCAAGCCTGCGGTTGACGCCATACAGCTGGATTCCACGGAGTTGTCCATCGATCAGGTGCTGGAACGCATCATGAGCGAGATCGCCATTCGCGATATCGCCGGGTGACCAAGAAATACTGCAGGGGACCAGTCATAGTCCTGCGGTCGTTCTTTTATATAAACGTAACCCACACCGTCTGGGGTGTGGCAGATGGGCGTTTTCTTCGCCCTTATCAACAGGAATTAAAATGAGCGAAAGCTTTGCGGAACTCTTTGAAGAAAGCCTAAAAACCCTGAACCTTCAGGCAGGCTCCATCATCACCGGTGTTATCGTTGATATCGATTACCAAGCTCGCTGGGTAACCGTTCACGCTGGCCTGAAGTCTGAAGCACTCATCCCGCTTGAGCAGTTCTACAACGACGCTGGCGAACTGAACATCAATGTCGGTGACGAAGTTCACGTGGCGCTGGATTCGGTTGAAGACGGCTTTGGTGAAACCAAGCTGTCCCGTGAAAAAGCCAAGCGCGCTGAATGCTGGATCGTTCTGGAAGCAGCCTTCGCAGCCGAAGAAGTGGTCAAGGGCGTTATCAACGGTAAGGTTAAAGGCGGCTTCACTGTCGACGTTAACGGCATCCGTGCGTTCCTGCCTGGTTCTCTGGTTGACGTTCGTCCTGTGCGCGACACCACGCACCTGGAAGGCAAAGAGCTGGAATTCAAGGTCATCAAACTCGACCAGAAACGCAACAACGTTGTCGTTTCCCGTCGTAGCGTCCTCGAAGCCGAGAACTCCGCTGAGCGTGAAGCTCTGCTGGAATCCCTGCAGGAAGGTCAACAAGTCAAAGGTATCGTCAAAAACCTCACCGATTACGGCGCATTCGTCGATCTGGGTGGCGTCGATGGCCTGCTGCACATTACCGACATGGCTTGGAAGCGTATCAAGCATCCTTCCGAAATCGTCAACGTTGGCGACGAGATCGATGTCAAGGTTCTGAAGTACGATCGCGAGCGCAATCGTGTTTCCCTGGGCCTCAAGCAACTGGGCGAAGATCCATGGGTTGCTATCAAAGCCCGTTACCCAGAAAGCACTCGCGTTACCGCACGTGTAACCAACCTGACCGACTACGGCTGCTTCGCTGAGCTGGAAGAAGGCGTTGAAGGTCTGGTACACGTTTCTGAAATGGACTGGACCAACAAGAACATCCACCCTTCGAAAGTCGTACAAGTCGGCGACGAAGTGGAAGTTATGGTTCTGGACATCGACGAAGAGCGTCGTCGTATCTCCCTGGGTATCAAGCAGTGCAAATCTAACCCATGGGAAGATTTCTCTGGCCAGTTCAACAAGGGCGATAAAATCTCCGGCACCATCAAGTCGATCACCGATTTCGGTATCTTCATTGGTCTGGACGGCGGCATCGACGGTCTGGTTCACCTGTCCGACATCTCCTGGAACGAAGTGGGCGAAGAAGCCGTACGTCGCTTCAAGAAGGGCGACGAGCTGGACACCGTTATCCTGTCGGTTGACCCAGAGCGCGAGCGCATCTCCCTGGGTATCAAGCAGCTGGAAAGCGATCCGTTCTCCGAGTACGTTCAAGAGAACGACAAAGGCGCAATCGTTAAAGGCACTGTGAAAGAAGTTGACGCCAAAGGCGCCATCATCGTTCTGGCCGACGATATCGAAGCGACTCTGAAAGCCTCCGAAATCAGCCGTGACCGCGTTGAAGACGCGCGCAACGTTCTGAAAGAAGGCCAGGAAGTAGAAGCCAAGATCATCAGCGTTGATCGCAAGAGCCGCGTAATCCAACTCTCCATCAAGTCGAAAGATGATGCTGAAGAGAAAGAAGCCATCCAGAGCCTGAAATCGGCTCCAGAAGGCGAAGCGGCAGCTGACACCACCATGGCGGCACTGCTGCGCCAGGCAATGGCCAAACAGAACTAAGTTCTGTCTGATCATGAAAAAGGGCGACTTCGGTCGCCCTTTTTTGTGCCTGCGATTTGGTGATGTTACTGGCCGCAGGGGCTGGCGCAGTGAAACCAATAGTCCTGATAGAGTGTCTGTCCTAAGGGGGGATAAATGGTCAATTCACGGCTAGGCTACGGCTACAGTGAGTTATTGGAAAAACAGGCATAAGGATGGTGATGAGCAAGCTTATCGTGGCATTGGCAGTACTGGTGTTGGCTGGTTGTACGACCAACAGCAAAACCCATGTGGTGCGCGGAGTGAGCGGCGTAGAGATTGACTGTTCGGGGCTTGGTTCAGGTTGGGAGAAATGCTATGAGCGTGCTGCACGTGAATGCAAGCCGCTAGGTTACAAGGTGGTGGTGAAATCCAGCGATGTAAAAGACGATGAGGGTGAGTATCCGTTTGGCTGGAATCCTGCTGGTTACCTGACACGAACCATGCTGGTCGTGTGTCGGTAGCGTTTTGGGTGCGCCGTTTTGGGGCGTCTTCCTGCGCAGCGTATAGCCTCTTTTATGACGCTAATGTGTCTGCAACAGTAAGTCATTGTGTGGGCTGTTCAAATTTCGTCAGGCATGCTAAAACCTTTGAAGCGCTTATCTAGCTGCTTGAAAAAGAAGGGAAAAATATGACGAAGTCGGAGTTGATCGAACGAATTGTCACCCATCAAGGGCTGCTCTCATCCAAGGATGTGGAGTTGGCCATCAAGACCATGCTTGAACAAATGTCCCAATGCCTGGCCACGGGGGATCGTATAGAGATCCGTGGTTTCGGCAGCTTCTCACTGCATTACCGTGCACCGCGCGTCGGCCGGAATCCAAAAACCGGCCAATCTGTCAGTCTCGATGGTAAATTTGTACCTCACTTCAAACCTGGTAAAGAGTTGAGGGATCGGGTGAATGAAGATGAGGAAGATGATGTTTGACTTGTGGAGTTGCGGGAGGTGCTGTGCATAGGTTTAAGCGGGTGCTGCTTGTATTGATAGCTTTATTAGTTGTCGGCGGAGTTGTGATTTTCATGCTTGAAAATCAGCAGCTTGTAGCTTTATCATTTTTAGGCTGGTCTACGCCGAGTATCTCCGTGTCTTTGTGTGTTGTTCTTGCATTTTTATTGGGTTTGATTGTTGCTCCACTAATTTTGAGTATTGTATTTCGTAGAGGTGTATCTAAAGTCAATCTGTTTTCTAGGCTTTAATATGTCTATTTTTAATGACTGTTGAGAGGCACTTTGATAGCACTACCCTTAACTGTTGCGTAGGGTGTTTGTTTTAGTGCTCCTGTCTTGGTTTTTTGCCCGTACACCTTTAAAGTGTGTTTTGTGTGTGGTAGTAGGGGCGTTTGGCGATTCAAGAACTGAAGGATTGTTACTGTATGCAGAATCAGCATGTGGCGGCTAAAGATTCAGATGATTTTGATTTACTCGAGATTTTTCGTGGCGTATGGCTGCATAAATGGTTGTTCCTGATAGCAACGGGAGCGGTCACCTTGCTCTCGGTGGCCTATGCATATTTGGCTGTCCCTCTCTATGAGGCGCGAGCCTACATCGTACCGCCCACTCAGAACGATATTACAAATTTTAACTATGGACGTACTAAAGAGTCCGAGCTCGCACCGTATTTGGTTAAAGACGTCTATGCAGTATTTGTACGGAACTTGCAGTCTGAGTCTTTGAGGCGAAGCTTCTTTAGAGATGTGTATTTGCCATCATTGGGTGAGTTGGAGAGCAAGAGTTCGCAAGATGTTCTCTACCGGAATTTTTCGGCTGCTCTTGTGGTGGGGATGCCGGGAAAAGATGTTCCTGATAGGTATTCGATTGTCGTGCAGGGTGTGAATCCTGTCTTGGCGGCGGATTGGGTGCGTTTGTATGTGGCTCGGGCTGGTGATTCTGCCAAGCAGGAGTTGATTAAAGATACTTCTTCAGAAGCCGAGGTTCATGCTCGAAGCGTTGAGCAGCAGATTTCTTCTCTTCGTGAGCGTGCGTTAAAAAATCGTGAGGATGCAATTTTTCAGCTTCAGGAAGCCTTGAATGTTGCTGGCCAAATTGGCCTGGAAAAACAACTGATTGTGTCTGGAGGCGTTCCGGCAGATGTGTCGGGTGCAGTGGATGGTCGTTTAATCTACTTGCGTGGCACGAAGGCTTTGGAGGCCGAAGTAGAAAGCCTGAAGGCTCGTGATTCAGATGATCCCTTTATCAGTGGGTTGCGTCTGTTGCAGAGTAAATACAGTTTCTATAACAGTCTGAAAGTAAAACCGGAGGGGGTTTCTGTCTACCGGTTGGATGGTGCGATAGAAACGCCGGACAGTCCGATAAAACCAAGAAAGGCTCTGATTATTTTTGGAGGGCTGATTTTTGGTATGGGCTTGGGGGTTCTACTTGCCCTTGGGCGCTATTTTTATCTTGCGAAGAGAAGCCAGGCTTCTATTAATTGATGGTTTGATGTGTGATTTTTAGCGGATGGCTCGGTGCCACCCTTGGTAAGAGGGTGGATAGAAAATTTTCATTCTTAAGCTAACGCTTCGGGCTTTGATTGAATGACCGGCAACATCGCGGGGCTTCGGAGCGGCTCCGCATTCTCTCTCTATGAGATCATGGAACGCTGCGTCGCCTCTCAGATGTGGCTGAAGTGGCCAAGTGTAAATCTAAGGCACCCTTGTGACGGGGTTCTACATGTAATCAGGGCTCCTTCTAATCAACGCCGCCCATTGAGGTGTTCATCTGGCCCCTGCGCAAACCAGTACCTCTTTAGTTCTGCCTCTCCTGACAGTTCTGCACTGTCGCTCTTCGAGTTCTGGGTTTCTGTCCGTTCTGCATCTCTTTTTGTCAAGAGTAGGTCTTATGGCGTGTGCTTATAATAAAGAGGCCACAGTTATAGTTGTGCCCTCAAATTGAGTCGGGCCTCAGATCGTGGTTAACTCTGTTCGCCGCATATCTTGACAGCTCTCCCGGATTTGTCTCCTCTGTGGGTGGGAATGCTCTGAGCGTTACGGGAGCGGTGCTTGTGGTTTCCGTATTATGTTGTATTCGCCGTATAATCAGCGATCTGATAGTTTGTGTTGTGCAAGCCACATCAGCATGCGGCAAGGATGTGATGTGTTCTTCCGACATGCGGCAGTGAGCGCGGCGTGCCCAGAGAGCACCAGGGTGTAGATTTACAGGCTGTCTGGTCCGCCAAAGGGGAGGCACTACGTGCAGGTAAATGCTGGTAAATCCCAGGTTGTGAGCGAACGGTCATGCACTGCTACGGCTGTGGAACCCTCATTGAAGTGGGTGATAGTGTTTGTGACGAGCTGTTTGGGGGTTGAGGCGATTTTTGTCCAGTCTGGTGAGGATGTGTCGTGTTGCTAGTGAATCTGCCCCATTGTATGCAGAAAGCCACACTGCCCCTACCTGTATTGGTTCGATTACAGGTCGTGCCAGGGAGGAGTGGGGATTTCTTGCTCCCTGCCTTCAGGGCGCTGATCATTGAGCGTGAGGTAGTATCGCTTTGAGTGAAGCCTTAAGCATGCATTTGCGTATCAATATCAGTAAGGCATTTATTCAGTGAGACTGGTTGAGCAGAGTAAGCGATCGATCTGGCATGCAGGTTTTTCGCGGTCGGGTTGCGAGCCTTGCCAACCCTCCCCGAGGGAGCGCTACTCCGAAGCGATTTAAATTATGGACGACCTTGTAGAAGGTTCATAGTTTGGGTTTTTTAAATGGCCCAATGAAATTATTCGATATTATTAGCATGTTTGGAAGAATGAAATGCCAATAGAGTTCCTGGATTTGAACGATAAAAAAATAGCCGTTATTGGCCTTGGTTATGTCGGGTTGCCTCTGGCTGTTGAGTTCGGTAGAAAACGTGCGGTTGTTGGATTTGATATTAATGCCAAACGAATTGTTGAACTTCAAGGTGGTCATGATGCGACGCTTGAAGTTGATGCAGATGAGTTGGCTGCAGCAGGAAACTTGACGTTCAGCAATCAAGTTGAAGATATCGCAGAGTGTGAAATTTATATTGTTACAGTTCCTACTCCAGTAGATGCTGCGAATCATCCGGATTTTACACCGCTAGTGATGGCGAGTCGAACGGTAAGTAAAATTCTTAAGTCTGGGGACGTCGTAATATACGAATCTACTGTCTACCCGGGTGCAACTGAAGAGATTTGTGTTCCGGTACTTGAACAAGGCTCAGGCCTGAAATTCAATGTTGATTTCTTTTGTGGTTATAGCCCGGAGCGAATCAATCCGGGTGATAAAGAGCACCGCCTTCCGAGTATTAAGAAGGTAACCAGCGGAAGTACGCCGAGCGTTGCGATAGCAGTTGATCAATTATATGCTCAGATAATAACCGCTGGCACCCATATGGCCAGTAGTATCAAGGTTGCAGAAGCGGCCAAGGTCATAGAAAACACGCAAAGAGACGTTAACATTGCTTTGATGAATGAACTTAGTCTGATCTTTAACAAGCTTGGTATTGATACGCTTGAAGTGCTTCAGGCGGCCGGGACTAAGTGGAATTTTCTTCCTTTCCGTCCAGGGTTAGTAGGTGGGCATTGCATTGGGGTCGATCCGTACTATTTGACGCATAAAGCGCAGCAGGTAGGTTACTACCCGGAAGTTATATTGGCAGGGCGTCGTATTAATGACAGCATGCCTGCTTATGTAGCGGATCAGCTTGTGAAGTTGATGCTGAGGAAAAATATATCCGTTCTGGGCAGTAATGTATTGGTCCTCGGTCTGACATTTAAAGAAAATTGCCCTGATATTCGTAATACCAAGGTCGTCGATATCATTATGGAGCTTCAGAGTTACAATACGAATGTTGATATTTATGATCCTTGGATAAATGTGGCTGAGGCCAAGTCCGAGTATGGTTTGGAGTGCTTGGATAGTCTTCCGGCTAAAGGGCACTATGACGCTATCGTGCTTGCGGTAGGGCATGCGCAGTTTGTAGCGCTCGGTGAAGAAGGGCTAAAGTCTTTCGGGCGATCTGGGGCGGTTGTTTATGATGTCAAAGGTATTTTGCCTCTTGGTGCAGCCGACGGCCGGCTATGAATGGAGTAGTTATGACTGCTTATCAAAAGCTGCAAAATGATCTGCTACAAAATTCGCGTACTTGGTTAGTAACCGGTGTCGCGGGTTTTATTGGAAGCAATCTGTTAGAAACACTGCTGAAGTTAAATCAGAAAGTGGTAGGGCTGGATAATTTTTCAACAGGCTTTCAGAGTAACCTGGATGAAGTCCGTGGCTTGGTTACCGCCGAGCAGTGGGGCTGCTTTGAATTTGTCGAGGGTGACATTCGGGTGCTTGCAGATTGCGAGCGCGCCTGTAAGGGCGTTGATTACGTATTGCATCAAGCCGCTCTAGGCAGTGTTCCGCGTAGCTTGCAGGACCCGATCACTACCAATGCCTCGAACATTGATGGTTTTCTTAACATGCTAGTTGCTGCTCGTGACGCGAATGTCAAAAGTTTTACGTATGCAGCAAGTAGCAGCACTTATGGAGATCATCCGGCGCTGCCAAAAGTTGAACATACGATTGGTAAGCCCTTAAGTCCGTATGCCGTTACGAAGTATGTCAACGAACTCTATGCCGATGTTTTTTCGCGCTGTTATGATTTCAACTCTATCGGATTGCGTTACTTCAACGTTTTTGGCCCGCGTCAAAATCCAGGAGGTGCCTATGCTGCGGTTATTCCAAAATGGGTATTGTCGTTGCTTGAGGGGGAGCCGGTTTATATAAATGGTGATGGTGAAACCAGCCGTGACTTCTGCTTTATAAAGAATACAGTGCAAGCCAATCTTCTAGCCGCGACCACTCAAAATACGACTGCTAAAAACCAGATTTATAATGTGGCTGTAAGCGGTAGAACGACACTGAATGCTCTGTTTGCATTGCTTCGTAAAAACTTGATCCAGTTTGGTGTGTTGGAAAGTTCGGAGCCCGTCTACAGGGAATTTCGTGCGGGTGATGTGCGTCATAGTCAAGCTGATATTAGTAAGGCGCAGAGTCTCTTGGGCTATGAGCCGACTCATGATTTGGCCAAGGGCGTGGAAGAAACGGTGCAATGGTATGCAGACTTGAAGCGGGTATGACCCTCTTTTCATGTGTTGGGTAATTACCCAATTCGGAGTCGCGTTTTGTGTGGCGCGCGACTCTGCTAGCCGTTGCTGATAGAGGTTTAATTTGTTTAATAACGTAAAGAAACTATTACTCGGCAACGGTTTGGCGCAGGCTATTCAGTTTGGGTCGATTGTATTTTTATCTCGAATCTACTACCCGGCTGACTTTGCATTACTGACGCAAGCTCAGTCAATCGCAACAATATTAGCGGTCATTGCTACTCTACAGATGCATTTGTCTATTCCGCTGACGAAGGGAGTGGATGAAGCGCGCAATACTGCTCGAATAGTTGAGTCGTTAAGTTTTTTTCTTTTCTTGGTGACGTTTCCCATCGCTATTTATTTTGGGAAGATATACATCTTTGCGTTTGTTCTGACGCTCGCGGTAGCAGTATCCAATACATGCAATAGCTACCTTGTGTTTAGCGGAGATTTCGGGCGTTTGTCTGGCTTCTACATCAAGAGAGCCCTATTGATTGTTGGGGTTCAATTCGGATGTGCTGCTCTATCGGTCCAGGATGGACTGCTATGGGGGGCGGTTATTGGTGAAGCGGCAACGGCACTTTATCTACGTAAGGCAACATTTGGATTTTCGAAAATTCATTTGGGCCTACGAGCCATTTGGGAAACTACGCTGCGGCTACGATCGTTTTCTTTTTATGGAACGACACAGGAGTTGACGTCTGTCGCTGCTTTTTATGCGCCCTTGATTTTATTTACGTCAACATTGGGTGCTGACATCGGTGGGCAGTACGCGATGGTGAATCGATTGGTTTGGGGGCCTACGATCCTTCTCACAAGCAGTATTGCCCAGGTTCTCTATCACCAGTTTGGTAAGGTTCCTCCACGTCGCGGCGATAGTCATTCCCTGAGTTATCTATTTTTAGATAGAAAGATATTTCTGGCTGCAATTCTGGGGTGCTTGATTGCCTTTCAGCTTGAGGATCTTTACTTGTTTGTTTTGGGCGGGCAGTGGGGCTTGGCCAGTAAAATGTTACCGTGGGGGATGACGTGGGGAGCTGTATTTCTGATGTCTATTCCTTTTCGAGTAGCGTGTCGAGTGCTTCACTTGCAAAAATACCAGTTGTTCGTAGATGGGGTGACGCTTTCATCTATATGGTTGATGTTCACATTTTCTGGTTTTACCCCTATTGGGATGATGCAAGGACTGGTTGGAATTGCATTTATGCAAAATGCCCTGTTGGCGCTTGCTGTGTGGCTGAGCATAAGATACAAGGCGCCAGACATGGCAGGGGCGTAGTCTGATATACGCATTGGAGTTGCTTTAGGGCTTGGCCTGGGTGCCAAGCCTTTGAACTCATTAGGTAGTGTTTCAATTTGGCGATGTCGGTTTATTTTATAGGTCTTTATATTTATGAAGCTTATGGTTAAGCGATCAAGGCTAGTTGGTATAATTGGATTTCCACTATTTTTAGCATTGTGCGTGGGGTATTTTTTAGTATTTTCGCAAAATTTGGAATCTTATGATGGTGTAACGAGCTTCTTTCAGTTGGCCTTGAATGCCCATGACCATTTTATTTATATTGATGCGTTGAGGTCTATTCACGATTCTGGCTTTCAGTTCGGTTTGAATAATGATTTCGGTATTGCAGCTATTTACACGGTCTTAGGCGATTTAATGCCATTTTTAGTGGCGCCTGACTATGTGTTGATATCTTTTATTTTTAATTGTCTTGTGCTGTTCTGGTGTTACTTGTTTTACGCATCTGTGTCTGATCGTTATGGTTTGGGGGTGCTGGGTAAGTTGTCTTTTTTTGCCAATACGTATTTTTTGTATTTTGCACAGCTTATAAACAAAGATATGTTGACGGTCTGTGTTTTGCTGCTTGCAGTCTACAGCGCTCTAAACAAGAGGCTTTTATTGCTCGTGCTGCTATTACCATTAATGGGGTTGATACGATTACAGTTGTTGGTATTTATCCCGATTTTTGTGTTTCTAATGCTTGTCAGGCGACCTTTTGCCTGGATGATATTGGCATATCTAGGGACTTCTTTACTCGCTGGTATACTGACGGTTATTGCACCTGTTATCGGGGAAGAGAGCCTTGGAGAGGGGTTCAGTGCATTTGTTGTGAACTTTAATCAGAACTACTATGTTGGCTATGTGCTGTTCAATCCGATTCGTTTGGTGCAGTTTGTCATGGATGCCTATAGTTCGTTTTCTTTTGTGACGGACTCTGGTGATATTGATGTTGCTAAGATTTTAAGGGTTCCGCAGTTGTTGGTGCTCTTGCTGTTGATTAAGCCTTTATTGTCGATGGGGTTTAATTATAGTTATTGGTTGCGCTCGCCAGCCAAGCCACTGGTCATTGCAGTGTTTGCATTTTTGTTGGCGTGGCTGATGAACCCAACGGTGAATGTACGGTATGTAATGCTGATTACTCCAGTGCTCGTATTGTTTGCATTGTACGCACGGAAAAATAATCCACGGATAACGCAATGAAAAAAGTTTTATATACCGGTGCTTTTCGGTTTCCCGAAGGTGATGCGGCGGCCTTTCGAGTGCAGTCAATCGCAGGGCTATTCGATAGTTTAGGGTATTCTGTTTCCTTTGCCGGTTGGGAAAGTTCTGCGGCGGGTGCAGAGTATAACTATCGTGGTTACAGATGCTATCCGCAGTCCGAGTTTCGAGAAAGAAAACTGGGCGCAGTCAACCGTCTGCTTGGTTTTCTCTTTCGAGGAGCCAACACGTTGCGATGGTTAAAATCCAATAGAGGGTTTGATGTTGTAGTTGCATACAATCCTCCAGCCCTCTTTGCGTTAATGCTTCAGTTTTTGGCGTGGAAGAGAAAGTTCACGCTTATATTGGACAGTACTGAATGGTACGAGAGTGCTCACTTGCCGGGAGGGCGCTACGGTATTGCGGCGGTGGAAAATTGGGTGCGTATGCGCCTTGTTTATCCTCGTTTCAAAAATATAATTTGTATTAGTGCTTTTCTAGAGAATTATTTTTCTACAAACAATGTTGTTCGAGTTCCGCCTTTGGTGTCCTGGCCTATCGAAGCGGTTTCAAGAGATCCTTTGAGGTCGTGCATTAAGTGCATTTATGCCGGTGAGGCGGGCAAAAAGGATCAGGTTCTGGACTTTGTACGCGCGCTGCCCAACATTTCTAAGAAGTTGAACTGCAGAGTTATATTCACGTTGCTGGGGCAGGATTGGGAGTCTCTGAGATCGCTTATTGAGGAGCAAGGCCTGGTGGCGCAGGAGTACGCACCATTTGTGCGCTGTTTGGGGCGTGTCAGTCGTGAAAGGGTAGCTGCCGAATACAAGGCCAGCCATTTTTCGATTTTGCTACGCGAGGACAGTCGATACGCCCATGCAGGCTTTCCGACCAAGGCGATGGAAAGTTGGTCGCACGGTTGCCCTATCATCTGCAACAACGTAGGCGATCTGGGTAGACTGGCCGTCGAGTTTGAGA
Source organism: Pseudomonas purpurea (assembly GCF_039908635.1). Classification (NCBI taxonomy): domain Bacteria; kingdom Pseudomonadati; phylum Pseudomonadota; class Gammaproteobacteria; order Pseudomonadales; family Pseudomonadaceae; genus Pseudomonas; species Pseudomonas purpurea. Next base: position 4,006,077 of record NZ_CP150918.1, on the reverse strand, counting down.
ATGCGATAGTCGTCGACAAAAAAACGATCGAGAGCCAACTCATCAAAGCGTTCCAGCATATAATTGGCGCGGATCTTTGGCCTGGCATGTCCGATCATAGTATCGGCAAGGCGCGGCAGTGCTTTGAGTCTTCAGTCTACCAGCCGTCGTTCGGAGCGTTTCTTGAGCGCGCTGATGACAAATTTCGTTAAAGTAACGGTAATTTTATGAATGTTGGCGTTTCAAGCGTGATCGTAAACACTTCAAGCACAGAGGTGCGTCGACCAGTCGTCGCCATTGACGCATCGCGCAATCGCTCAGGAGGAGCCAAGGCTCATCTCTTGGGTATTCTTGCAGCGGTGGATCCTCGAGATCATGGCATCGACTCAATTCACGTTTGGTCCTATAAGTCGCTTTTGGATGCGCTTCCTGACTATCCGTGGCTCGTCAAGCACAATCCCCCCGAGCTTGAGCAGTCGTTGCTACGCCAGCTGTGGTGGCAGTTTTTTCGTCTCCCAGAGGAAATCAAGGCCAGCGGTTGCGATGTGCTTCTGACCACGGATGCAGGTTCGATTTGCCCTTTTTCTCCTGCGATCTCAATGAGTCGTGACATGCTTTCATTTGAGCGCGGCGAGATGGAGAGGTATGGCTTTTCGCTGGCACGGTTGCGCTTGCTGCTTTTACGGTATGTGCAAGTTAGTTCCTTGCGGAGGGCTAGCGGTGCGTTGTTTTTGACCAAATACGCTTCCGACGTCATTCAGAGTTTTACCGGTGCACTTTCGAACGTTCGGATCATCCCCCATGGTCTGAGTGAAAAATTCAGGCATGCTCCCTTGACATCGGATGGTGTTGAAGACCGTGAGATTCGTTGCGTTTATATTTCCAATGCCGATTTGTATAAGCATCAATGGCACGTAGTCAAGGCCATCAAACAGTTGCGTGATGCGGGTCAATCACTCTCATTGCATTTGGTTGGCGGTGGTGCAGGGCGTGCGAAAGCACTGCTTGATAGTGCGATAGAAGAGACGGATCCGACGGGGCAGTTCGTCGAGGTGGTTGATGCTGTTGCGCATAGTGAAATTCCTGCCTACCTCGCCAAAGCCGATATTTTTATTTTTGCATCAAGTTGCGAAAATATGCCGAATACTCTAGTCGAAGCAATGGCTAGCGGATTACCAATTGCGTGCTCGAACAGAGGGCCGATGCCTGAAATTCTTCAAGACGCGGGTGTCTACTTTGATCCCGAAGACTCTGAATCAGTAGCCCGAGCGGTGCTTCAGTTGTTGCAGAGCGAAACATATCGTAAGCAATTGGCGAATAAGGCTTATACGCTTGCGGGCCAATATTCATGGACCCGTTGCGCTGAGGAGACTTGGTTGTATCTGACAGATACCTGGTCTAATCAGTTAGCAAGAAATACTAATTAATAATGAATTCAAGCTTTTTGATTTTCTATTGAGTCGATAAAGAATGAGCTATCAGATCTGTAAGAACTGCATCATGGATACAAGTGATAAGAATATCACTTTCGATGATCGAGGTTGGTGCGAGTACTGTAATAACTTTCATGATGTTATTGCACCAAGTTGGCATACTGATGGTGTGGGCGAAGCCGAACTCATGCGCTTGGCTAGCAAGATCAAGAAGGAAGGTCGTGGTAAGGATTTCGATTGCGTTATCGGCTTGAGTGGCGGGCTGGATAGCTCTTATCTCGCCTATGTTGCTAAAGAAAAGATGGGACTGCGTCCTCTGCTTTTTCATGTGGATGCAGGCTGGAACACCGACCAGGCCGTGGGCAACATCGAGAAATTGGTCGATGGCTTAGGGTTGGATCTTTATACTGAGGTTATCAACTGGGAGGAGATGAAAAACCTTCAGGTTGCTTTCCTCAAGGCTCAAGTTCCTGATCAGGATATACCTCAGGACACGGCGTTCTTTTCTGGTCTGTATACGTTCGCTAAAGCACATAAGATTAAATATGTTCTGACAGGGGCGAACTACTCTACGGAATGCTGTAAGGAACCGGAGCAGTGGGGTGCTTACCCTGGTATTGATAAAACCCTTATTGGGGATATCTATAAGAAATTTGGTTCTCGGCCATTAAAAAGTTTTCCGATTGTCGATATATTGTCGTATAAAATTTACTATCGATATGTTTTGGGTATGAAGGTTATTCGCCCGCTGAATCTGATTCCTTATATAAAGCACGAGGCTGAAGATACGCTGGCAAAACTGTTTGGTTGGAAAAAATTCCAGCATAAGCATCATGAATCCAGGTTTACTCGCTTTTATGAAGATTACTGGATGCCACGCAAATTCGGCTATGAGAAGCGTAGAGCACACTTTTCAAGCATGATCATGACAGGGCAGATGACGCGAGAGGCGGCCTTGGAACGTATCGCTAATCCAGAATTGGATGAGCAATTTCTGAAGTCCGAGTTTGAGTACGTTGCTCATAAGCTTGATTTGAGCGTTCCGGAACTTCAAACCATTTTTGAAGGCGAGAACCGAACCTGTCAAGACTATAAAAACAAACGATTTTTGATCGGTATAGGCTCTCGCGTTCTCAGCGCTCTCGGTATCGAGAAAAGGCTCTTTAAATGATCAAGATTGTTGATTATGGTCTTGGAAATATCCAGGCATTTGTCAATGTTTACAGACGCCTTCATATTCCGGTTGAAGTAGCCAAGTGCGCAGAAGATCTTGTGGGCGCCAGTAAAATTATCTTGCCGGGCGTCGGTGCATTTGACCATGCGATGGAGCGTCTGGAGGCGTCGGGCATGCGCCCTATGCTGGATGATCTTGTGCGCAGGCAAAAGGTCCCGGTGTTGGGTATTTGTGTTGGCATGCAGATTCTTGCTGATTCCAGCGAGGAGGGCGTTTTGCCCGGTCTGGGCTGGGTTTCGGGTACCGTCCGGTCGTTTGAGTCAGTTCCGGGGCTCGAAAATCTCGCATTGCCACATATGGGTTGGAATGATGTGCAGGCGACTACTGACTCGGCGTTGTTTGCAGGGCTCGAGGAGGAGTCGCGCTTCTATTTTCTGCATTCGTTTTTCTTTGAGTGCCTGGCAGCCAGCGATGCGGCAGCCACTTCCGTGTATGGTTTGAACTTTAGTTGCGCAGTCAGGAACGATAATGTTTTTGGTGTGCAATTTCACCCCGAAAAAAGTCATCATTTCGGCGTCAGACTTCTGAAAAATTTTGCGGAACTGTGAAATGCTGAGACCTAGAGTTATTCCGTGTTTATTGATTCAGGATGGTGGGCTTGTTAAAACCGTCAAGTTCAAAGAACCGAAATACGTCGGTGATCCCATCAATGCCGTCAAGATTTTCAACGAAAAGGAGGCTGATGAACTCATCGTTGTAGATATTGACGCCACTGTGCATGGTGTTGAACCGAATTATAAGCAAATCGCCAAGCTCGCAGCAGAGTGTCGAATGCCATTGTGTTATGGCGGCGGGGTTCGTACCGCAGAACAGGCGAAGCGAATAATTGCGCTGGGTGTAGAAAAGGTTGCTATCAGTTCAGCGGCTATCGCCAACCCGGGTTTGATTGCGGAAATTGCCGAGGAAATTGGTCGGCAGAGCGTGGTGGTCGTCCTGGACTACAAGCGCAGAATGCTGAGCAAGGTCTGCGACGTATGGACTCATAACGGTACTCGCAATACCAAACGTAATGTGCTTGAAGTCGCGCAGGAGCTCGAAAAACTGGGCGCCGGAGAAATCGTTCTTAACTCTATTGAGAATGACGGTCGTATGAAGGGATATGACGTGGCCCTCGCGATCGAACTGCGTAAGGCCGTACGCCTTCCCATCACGATTCTCGGCGGTGGTGGTTCGCTCGACGATATGCGAAGTGTCGTCGAAGCGTGCGGTGTTGTGGGGGTTGCGGCAGGAAGCTTTTTTGTATTCAAAGGTTCTTATAGAGCGGTGCTTATCAGTTACCCAACTGCTCAGCAGAAAGAAGAAATTATTTATTCAGCCTTACGATCCGACCACTAATGTGGCGTCACCATTAATTTAGGAATTATCTATGTTTGTTGGCAAAAAACTTCTTATCTCTGGTGGTACGGGATCGTTCGGAAACGCTGTTTTGAAACGGTTCCTGGATTCCGAGATCGCTGAAATCCGCATTTTCAGTCGAGATGAAAAAAAGCAAGACGACATGCGTAAGCGTTACGCCAGTGATAAGTTGAAGTTTTACATTGGCGATGTGCGAGATTATCAGAGCGTTTTAAATGCAACGCGTGGCGTGGATTATATTTTTCATGCGGCAGCACTCAAACAAGTGCCTTCCTGTGAATTTCACCCCATGGAAGCGGTAAAGACCAATGTCATTGGTACGGATAACATGCTGGAGGCGGCCATCCAGAATGAGGTCAAGCGTGTTGTTTGTTTGAGCACGGACAAGGCGGTTTACCCAATTAACGCAATGGGTATTTCCAAGGCCATGATGGAAAAGGTCATGGTTGCCAAGTCGCGGAATGTCGATGAAACCAAAACAGTTATTTGCGGAACGCGTTACGGCAACGTAATGGCTTCTCGTGGCTCGGTCATTCCCCTCTTTATTGAACAGATCAGAGCTGGAAAAGCACTGTCTATCACCGATCCCAATATGACGCGTTTCATGATGACGTTGTCGGATGCTGTAGACCTGGTGTTGTACGCTTTTGAACACGGTAACAATGGTGACCTGTTTGTCCAGAAAGCGCCGGCCGCCACAGTCGAAACGCTGGCGCGGGCACTCACTATGATGGTCGGTAAGCCTGAGCACCCTATTCAGGTTATCGGTACTCGTCATGGCGAGAAACTGTATGAGGCGCTGTTGAGTCGTGAAGAGATGGCTTGTGCCGAAGACATGGGAGAGTACTTCCGTGTTCCGCCTGATCTGCGTGATTTGAACTACAGTAAGTTTGTAGAGCAAGGGGAAGAGAGAATCTCCACAATGGAGGACTACAACTCTCACAATACTGAACGTTTGGACGTCGAAGGCATGCAGACGTTGCTGTTGAAACTGGATTTCATGCGCGCGATTCAGCGTGGCGAACATGCCACTCCTGAGGAGTAATGTATGAAGATTTTGATCACTGGCGCTAATGGATTCGTAGCGAAAAACCTTATTGCGCACTTACGTGAGCGTCAGGATATTGAGGTTTTACAGTTCTCTCGCAAAGATGAACTCGCGGATTTGAAGTCGTTGCTGGCCCAGGCTGATTTTGTTTTTCACCTGGCAGGTGTCAACCGTCCTCAAAACCCGGACGAATTCAAAGAAGGGAACGCTGATCTGACGCGGTTACTCTGCGAGGGCGTTGCTGCCAGTGGTCGAAAAACCCCGGTACTGTATACCTCTTCCATACAAGCCGAACTGACAAATGCCTATGGCACGAGTAAGCGTGAAGCTGAGGAGGCATTGTTGGAGTTGGCCTCTCGGCACGGTGTGCCTGTGCACCTGTTCCGGTTGCCGAACGTATTCGGCAAGTGGGCGCGACCAAACTATAATTCTGCCGTAGCGACGTTTTGCCATAACATTGCCCGTCAACAGCCTATTCAAATTAATGATCCTGCTGCGCCAATCTCATTGGTTTATATCGATGATGTTGTTGCTCACTTTATTTCTGTGATGGATGGAAAACTCTCGGGATCTCCTTTTGTAGAGGTTGAGCCCTGCTATGCGACTACGGTGGGTGAGCTATCTGATCAGTTGCACGCCTTTCGGGACAGCCGTAATAGTTTGATCACCGAGCCGGTGGGTACAGGGTTGACGCGAGCGCTCTATTCCACCTATCTCAGTTACGTCCCGCCTGAGCGTTTTACTTATGAAGTGCCTAAATACGGGGATCCTCGGGGCGTATTCGTTGAGATGCTCAAGACTAAGGATTCAGGTCAGTTTTCATATTTTACTGCTCATCCTGGCATTACTCGGGGTGGCCATTATCATCACTCGAAGACCGAAAAATTTCTGGTTATCAAGGGAACGGCATGCTTCCGTTTTCGACACATTGTTTCCGGCGAGTTTTATGAGCTGGTCACCCAGGGCGATAAACCCGAGATTGTAGAGACCGTGCCTGGTTGGACTCATGATATTACCAATGTGGGCGAAGACGAAATGATTGTAATGCTCTGGGCCAATGAGATCTTTGATCGTGAGCATCCGGATACTTATGCACTGCCTGTCGGCACTGAAGCGTAATTGCATTTTTAATTAGAGATTTTGAATGAAAAAGTTAAAAATTGTCACGGTAGTTGGTACTCGTCCAGAAATTATTCGTTTGTCCAGAGTGATCAGTGCGCTCGACGAATATTGTGACCATACGTTGGTTCACACGGGGCAGAACTATGACTACGAACTTAACGAGATTTTCTTTCAAGATCTGGGTATTCGTAAGCCGGATCACTTCCTCAATGCAGCCGGAGCAAGCGGTGCCGAGACGATTGGTAATGTAATCATCTCTGTTGATCGGGTTCTCTCCGAGGTTCAGCCCGAAGCCCTGTTAGTACTGGGTGATACGAATAGTTGTATGGCGGTCATTCCAGCCAAGCGGCGGAAAATCCCAACATTTCATATGGAAGCGGGTAACCGCTGTTTTGATATGCGGGTGCCAGAGGAAATTAATCGACGTATTGTCGACCACACGGCGGATATCAATCTTACTTATAGCACTATCGCTCGAGATTACCTGCTGCGCGAAGGTTTGCCTGCAGACATGGTCATCAAGACGGGCAGTCCGATGTTTGAGGTGTTGACTCACTATCGCGAAGGTATTGAGTCGTCAGATGTTCTTGAACGTCTTTCTCTTGAAACCGGCAAGTTTTTTGTCGTCAGCGCACACCGTGAAGAGAATATTGATTCGGACAAGAACTTCCTGAAGCTGGTAGAGACGCTCAATACGGTTGCCGAGCATTACGATTATCCAGTGATCGTATCTACCCACCCCCGTACCCAGAAGCGTGTTGATGCGATGGGCGTTACGTTTCACAAGAACGTTCAATTGCTCAAACCTTTGGGTTTCAAGGACTACAATAAACTCCAGTTGAGTGCTAAGGCGGTACTGTCGGACAGTGGCACAATCAATGAAGAGTCCTCGATTCTTAACTTCCCGGCACTGAATATTCGTGAAGCTCACGAGCGCCCTGAGGGCATGGAAGAGGCCGCGGTCATGATGGTGGGGCTTGAAGTCGAGCGTGTGATGCAGGGCCTGCTGGTTCTGGAGAACCAGAGTCGCGGAGAGTCTCGCTCTTTACGGTTAGTGGCTGATTACAGCATGCCTAACGTATCGGAGAAGATTGTTCGGATTGTTCACAGCTACACTGACTATGTAAATCGTATTGTTTGGAAGCGGTACTAATCAGAGTCAATTCGATGCCGGAGAATAAATTGAAAGTCTTGGTCGTCACGCAATATTTTTGGCCTGAAAATATGCGTATTAATGACTTGGTCAGCTATTTGACCGAAAAGGGACATGATGTCACCGTACTGACCGGATTGCCAAATTATCCCGAAGGCAGTGTCTATGATGCCTACCGTGCGGACCCCGTGCGGTTTTCGGAGTATGCCGGTGCAAAGCTGATCAGGGTTCCACTGATCCCTCGAGGTAAGCGCAGTATCACTCTGGCGTTGAATTACTTCTCTTTCTTTACCAGCGCATCGACCCTCGGAGCATGGAAGCTTCGTGGTAAAGAGTTCGATGCAGTGTTTGTCTATGGGGTTTCGCCGATCATGTCGGCGATTCCGGCCTTGATCATCGGTCGATTGAAGAAAGCCCCCGTTTCGATCTGGATTCTTGACTTGTGGCCGGAGTCGCTCAGAGCTGTAGGAGTTATCAGTAATCCGACGTTGCTGGGGATGGTTGGTCGAGTCGTGTCCTGGATTTACAACCGTGCGGATTATCTGCTTTTGCAATCTCACGGCTTCTTCGAGAACGTCCGCAAGTACTGCACCAAGGCGATTGATCCACAACGATTGGTCTACTTCCCTAGTTGGGCTGAAGACGATTTTTCCAGTTCGACACCGGTAATGTCGAAACTTCTCGAGCGTGATGATAGCCAATTCACAGTAGTGTTTGCAGGCAATCTGGGCGATGCACAAGGATTTCCCGCCATTCTCGACGCAGCTGAATTGTTGGTGGGTCAGGTGCCTATACGTTGGGTCATCGTTGGCGATGGGCGTATGAGTGAGTGGATTGGCGAGCAGGTGAAATCCAGAGCCCTGGATAACGTGATTTTGTTGGGGCGTCATCCGCTTGACGAGATGCCTGGTTTGTTCGCCTGTGCGGACGCCTTGCTTGTATCGCTGAAGGCTAATGACGTTTTCGATAAAACCATTCCAGGCAAAGTACAGGCTTACCTGGCGTCTGGAAAACCGGTTTTGGGCATGATCAATGGTGAGGCTGCGCGAGTAATCGATGAGTCAGGGGCGGGTTTCGCCTGTCCGTCAGGTAACGCGAGCGAACTTGCCCGGATTACCTTGAGGTTGGCAACTACTGAAGCGAGTCAACGTGAGGCAATGGGCTTGGCGGGGCGCGAGTATTACTTGAATAACTACTCTAAACCAACGCTTCTTTCGCGGTTGGAACAACTCTTGCGTGACGGAACCTTGAGAAGAACGGCCCCCAAGTAATACCGCGTTCGGTCCTTGGATTTGTAAGTGAAAGTGGCAGGTGTACGCTAGGGCCGGTTACACGTTTTCTGCCGCTACGGCTAAGCTGCGCAGCAGGAAGTAGCGTCGATTTCAGGCGGCTGCGCACTTTATTTGGATGTTGAGCTCCAAGGGTATTGGTCGCATCGATTGCCGTTGTCCAGGCCTCGACAGTTGCGGTGTTGAATTATAGGGAACATGAAAGACAATGATTTATTGGTGGTTGATACCTGGCGTTGCTGCTCTTTCATTGCTGCTGACTGCGGCCTTACGGCGTTACGCGCTGGCGCGCAGTATTATTGATATCCCAAATGCTCGCAGTTCCCATTCGGTTCCGACCCCGCGGGGTGGTGGTGTTGCGATTGTTTTGGCGTTCCTGCTTGCTTTGCCTTTTCTGGCGCTGACTGAGCTTGTTCCTGTACCGGTGCTCTTGGCGTTGGGGGGGGCGGGAGTACTGGTGGCTATCGTCGGTTTTATGGATGACCACGGTCACATTGCAGCCCGGTGGCGTTTGCTTGGACATTTTACGGCCGCCGGTTGGGCATTGTTCTGGTTGGGTGGTTTGCCGGCGTTCAATGTGTTCGGTATGACCGTTGATTTAAGTTGGGCAGGGCATGTACTCGCCGCTGTGTATCTCGTGTGGATGCTCAACCTTTACAACTTCATGGATGGTATTGATGGCATTGCCAGCATTGAGGCCATGTGTGCCTGCCTTGGGGCGTGCCTGCTTTACTGGCTGGCTGGCTATGAAGGGATGGTCTGGCTTCCGTTGCTTCTTGCCATGGCGGTTGCGGGTTTTCTGTTCTGGAACTTTCCACCTGCTCGGATCTTTATGGGCGATGCCGGAAGCGGTTTCCTCGGGGTGGTGTTGGGTGTGCTGTCGCTTCAGGCCGCGTGGGCGTCTTCTCAATTGCTATGGGCCCTGGCTGATCCTGCTGGGTGTATTTATCGTCGATGCAACGTTCACGTTGATTCGCCGTCTTGTGCGGGGCGACAAGGTATATGAGGCTCACCGCAGTCACGCTTATCAGTTTGCATCCCGTCAATTCGGCAGGCATTTGCCGGTGACGCTTGCTGTCGGTGTTATCAACCTGATTTGGCTATTGCCTGTTGCGCTGTGCGTCGTGTGTCTGGGATTAGATGGAGCCGTAGGTCTGATCGTCGCGTACCTGCCCTTGATAGCCTTGGCAGTAAAGTTTCATGCAGGCCAACTCGAAGTCACGAGTGCGTCCAACAGCACAGGTGCATGAAGATTTAAACGCCTAGGGTGTAACAAGCGACGTAGAATGCCTACGCGAGAACCAATACGGGAGCAGGTTAAGTGTTCGAAGGGGTGATGAATAAGTTACGGGAATTCCTGCTGGGGTTACCACGTCGGCGCAAACGACTGATACAGGTTTCTACTGATGTCGTCGTAGTCTGGGCTGCATTGTGGCTGGCTTTCGTCGTTCGTCTGGGTATCGACGAAATGACCAACCCGTTTATCGCTCACATGTGGTTGTTTATTGCTGCGCCTCTCGTCGCTATCCCTCTGTTCATACGCTTTGGCATGTACCGTGCTGTCATGCGTTACTTTGGCAATGATGCCCTGATAGCGATCGTCAAGGCCGTGAGCCTCTCATCGTTGATTCTAGGCGTTGTGGTCTATTGGTACAGCAATCATCAGAATGTTGTGCCGCGCTCGATCATTTTCAACTATTGGTGGTTGAGTTTGATCATGGTCGGCGGCCTGCGGCTGGCGATGCGCCAGTATTTTTTAGGCGACTGGTTCACGGCGGCTCAGCATGTTCCATTCACCAATCGTGATGACGGGCTGCCCAAAGTTGCCGTGTACGGTGCCGGGGCCGCAGGCAATCAGCTCGTGGCGGCTTTGCGTATGGGACGCGTCATGCGCCCTGTCGCTTTTATCGATGATGACAGCGGTATTTCCGACCGTGTCATTTCCGGACTGCAGGTTTATAAGCCCAAAAATATTCTGCGAATGATCGAGAACACGGGGGCACAGGAGATTCTCCTCGCCATACCGTCTTCCAATCGCGGCCGACGTCGTGAAATTTTAAGCTTCCTGGAAGGGTTTCCGTTACACGTTCGAAGTATCCCGGGGTTCATGGATCTGGCCAGTGGTCGAGTCAAGGTCGATGATATTCAGGAAGTCGACATTGCCGACCTTCTAGGGCGGGATTCGGTGCCTGCGCAAGGTGAACTGCTTGAGCACTGCATTCGAGAACAAAATGTACTGGTGACCGGTGCGGGGGGGTCTATCGGTTCAGAGCTGTGCCGGCAAATCCTGGCCTTGCGCCCCACGACTCTGCTGCTGTTCGAGCACAGCGAATTCAATCTTTACAGCATTCTGTCTGAACTTGAACAGCGTATTGCTCGCGAATCACTTTCAGTTCGCCTTTTGCCGATATTGGGTTCGGTGCGTCACCAGAGCAAACTGCTGGATGTGATGAAAACCTGGCAAGTGAATACCGTCTATCATGCCGCCGCTTACAAGCATGTGCCGATGGTGGAGCACAATATTGCCGAGGGCGTGCTGAACAATGTCATGGGAACGCTGAACACCGCGCAGGCAGCACTGCAGGCCGGTGTTGCGAACTTTGTTTTGATTTCAACAGACAAAGCCGTTCGACCAACCAATGTAATGGGCAGTACCAAGCGGCTTGCCGAGTTGACGCTGCAAGCGCTTAGCCGTGAAGTTGCACCGGTACTATTTGGTGATAGAGCGAATGTGTCCAGGGTTAATAAAACCCGGTTCACGATGGTGCGATTTGGCAATGTCCTGGGGTCATCGGGGTCGGTGATTCCGCTGTTTCACAAGCAGATCAAGTCCGGAGGGCCGCTGACGGTCACTCATCCGAAGATCACGCGTTACTTCATGACTATTCCTGAAGCGGCTCAACTGGTTATCCAGGCCGGTTCGATGGGGCAGGGGGGCGATGTGTTTGTGCTGGATATGGGAGAGCCAGTCAAAATTGTCGAGTTGGCCGAGAAGATGATCCACCTTTCCGGTTTGAGCGTGCGATCCGAAAAAAACCCTCATGGCGATATCGCTATCGAGTTCACAGGCCTTCGCCCAGGCGAGAAGCTCTATGAAGAGTTGCTGATCGGTGACAATGTTGCAGCGACTCAGCACCCTATGATCATGAGTGCCAATGAAGATCATCTGCCGTGGGAAACGCTTAAGACGAAACTGAATGAGCTGCTCAGTGCCGTGGAGCAAGACGATTACTCCCGAGTCCGACAATTGCTTCGCGATACGGTCAGTGGTTATACCCCGGACGGTGAAATCGTCGACTGGATCTATCAGCAGCGTCGTCTCGATCCCTGATTGTTACACATCCTGTAATGCAGCCATTTTTGACATGTCTGCACCATGACCTAGGTTTGAGAGGCAGCTTCGCAAAAGCTGCTTCTTCCTTATCGATGTCATGGAGCGTCACTTATGCGTACAGGCTATTTCTACTCTCTGGTTTTCGCCCTGTTGACCAGCGCCTCTATCGCGGTTGTCGCGGCGCCTGGGGCTAAGCCCGTAGACGTAACAGCACCCTTGGTGGTGCAAGCCGCACCCTCCGAAGAGTCCGCAAAAATCAATCTGAACGCAGCTGACGCACCCACTCTGCAGCGGGAGCTCTCTGGGGTGGGTGAAGCAAAAGCCAAGGCGATTGTTGCATACAGAGAAGGTAATGGACCGTTCGCTTCGGTAGATGAACTGTTGGAAGTGAAGGGGATCGGCAAGGCGATTCTGGAGAGGAATCGTGACAAGCTTGAAGTGAACTGATTCGAATAGGTAGTTGCCAGAGGCCGGTCATTGACCGGCCTTCCTGTTTTCAAGCGCCCATGCGGGGCTGCCTTGCATTCAACGCTGATCCCGAATACCGAGTGCAATGCTACGGGTGGGAAGCCTTCAGATAGTCACGGGCGACATCCAGGATTCTTTGAGCCAACTCAGTGTTTTCGACGCTGCGGGACAACAACAGCGCGCCGACCAGCGTTGACATGATGACGATGCTTTCGTCGTCGGCACGTTCGCCGCCCAAGGCTTCTTGCACTTGTTCGAGTCGCGAATTGAGCACTATGTCCGTGGTTGGGCTGGGTTGGCCGCGCAAGCCCAGTTCAGAGGACATTGTAGGTAGCGGACACCCTTGGTGTGGAGACGTCTGGTGCCACTCGGACAAGTAGCTGTCGATGAACGCCTCCAGCGGTTTTTCCTGGGCGAACAACATGGCGCAATGCTCGTCGAGTTCATCACTGGCGGCTTGCAGGGCTTTTTCCACCAGTTCGTCTTTGGAGCTGAAGTGCGAATAAAAGCCGCCATGGGTCAGGCCCAGCGCTTTCATCAAGGGTTGCAGACCCGTAGCGCCAATACCATCCCGGCGGAAACGCGCCGACGCTTCTTTGATGATGCGTTGATGAGTCTGGGCTTTATGGTCTTGCGAATAACGCATCAGGGGAATCTCCACAACAATGCGCCATCTTAACCAAGGTTAATTGGATGGTGATTGTACTTTTACTTCTATAAAGCAACCAGATCCTTCCTTGTTCGCTGCATGGAAGGGCTTTTTCCAGGAACTAGAGGCGTTGCTATGAGCTGTGACTGCCCGAGGCGATGAACCACTGCTTGAGGATTCGTACCCTGTTCAAAGGTTCTATCAAGTCAGCAAAGCCCCGTCATTCAATGTAAATGACGGGGCTTTTCAGTCAGCGATCCTGTGCATCCTTGGCGTCCATTTCCGCGTTGCGCTCAGCGACTCGCTTGCGTTGTTCGTCGGTCAGCTCGACCTTGTTGGCGGTGTCACGCAGCATCATCAAGCCGCCGACGATCGAGCCGATGGCAACCACCAGAATCAACCAGGCATACCAGGGCATAGGGCTCTCCTTAGGGCAGGCTCGCCGCGAAGGGGTTCGCGTGTGGCCGTGCACTTACCACTTTGAGTCAAAGGGTTTCTCAGGGGTTCCATTCTAGGCCTGTTCTGTGTGGATAGCCTCTTCGGGCTGATGACAGACCGTTGTGCATCGTGTCTGCGGGGGCCTGTAACCCCGGCGTAAAGCCACTCTTTACGCTTTCTTTATGCTGCGTCGCATCCCTCGCTCTCGTTCCTTTACAGCCTCCCTGCGGACAATGGCTCCACAAGCGGCAATACGCCGTAACACGGAGAAATTCCATGAGCGTTCTGGACGGGGTGTCCCTGCTGTTGGCGGTAGGGCTGTTCATTTATCTACTGGCTGCGCTGTTGCGCGCGGATCGGAACTAGGAGCGGCTATGCACAGTTATGACTATTGGCTGATCCTCGCCTTCTTCGCCGTGGTGCTGATTCCTGCGCCATTTCTGGGGCGGTTCTATTACAAGGTAATGGAAGGTCAGCGCACCTGGCTCACGCCAGTGTTGGGCCCGGTTGAGCGCGGCTGCTATCGCGTGGCCGGGGTCGACCCGCAGAGCGAACAGAGCTGGCAGAAATACACCCTGGCGTTGCTCGCGTTCAACCTCGCGGGCTTTTTGCTGTTGTTCACGATTCTGTTGTTCCAGGACTACTTGCCCCTCAATCCGCAGAACCTGCCGGGCCAGGAGTGGACGCAAGCGTTCAACACTGCCGTCAGCTTCATGACCAACACCAACTGGCAGTCCTACAGTGGTGAAGCGACCCTCAGCTACCTCAGCCAGATGGTCGGCCTCACCGTGCAGAACTTCGTCAGCGCCGCCACCGGCCTGGCCGTACTGGTCGCACTGTGCCGCGGCATCAGCCGTAAATCGGCGCAGACCCTGGGCAACTTCTGGGTCGACATGACCCGCGCCACCCTCTACGGCCTGTTGCCGTTGTGCCTGCTGCTGGCGCTGTTTCTGGTTTGGCAGGGCGTGCCGCAAACCTTCGCTCACTATGTGAATGCGCTGACGATGCAGGGCGTTGACCAGGTGATTCCGCTGGGCCCGGCCGCCAGCCAGATTGCGATCAAGCAACTGGGCACCAACGGTGGCGGCTTCTTCGGCGTCAACTCGGCGCACCCGTTCGAGAACCCGACCGCATGGTCGAACCTGTTCGAAGTGACCTCGATCATTCTGATCCCGGTGGCCCTGGTGTTTACCTTCGGCCACTACGTCAAGGACCTGCGTCAGAGCCGGGCGATCATCACCTGCATGCTGGCGTTGTTCCTGATCGGCGGTGCGGTGTCGCTGTGGGCTGAATACCAGCCGAACCCGACCCTGAACAACGTTGCGGTAGAACAGACCGCGCCGCTGGAAGGCAAGGAAGCGCGCTTCGGCACCACCGCTACGGTGTTGTGGTCGGTAACCACCACCTCTGCGTCCAACGGCTCGGTCAACGGCATGCACGACAGCCTTAACCCGCTGAGCGGCATGGTCGCACTGGTCAACATGATGGTCGGCGAAGTGATTTTCGGCGGCGTCGGTGCCGGTCTCTACGGCATGCTGCTGAACGTTCTGATTGCGGTGTTCCTTGCCGGTTTGATGATCGGTCGTACCCCGGAATACCTCGGCAAGAAACTGCAAGCCAAGGAAGTCCAGTTGCTGGTCGTGACCCTGTTGGTGATGCCGGTCGGCGTGCTGGTACTGGGTGCCATCGCGGCCAGCCTGCCTGGCCCCGCGTCGGCCATCAGCAACCCCGGCCCGCATGGTTTCAGTCAGTTGCTGTATGCCTACACCTCGGCCAGTGCCAACAACGGTTCGGCCTTCGCCGGCCTGGGCGCCAACACTGCGTTCCACAACCTGATGCTGGGCCTGGGCATGTTGATCGGGCGCTTCGGCTACATCCTTCCGGTACTGGCCCTGGCCGGCAGCCTGGCGATGAAGAAAACCGCGCCGATCGGTCAGAACAGCTTCCCGACCCATGGCCCGCTGTTTGTCACCTTGCTGACCGTGACCATTTTGCTGGTGGGTGGCCTGACGTTCCTGCCGACCCTGGCACTGGGCCCTATTGCCGACCACCTGAGCCTTGGCTTCTGAGGACTTGATGATGAATATGCCCGTACCTGCCTCAAAAAAAGCCGCTGTGAAAGTGGCAGGCGCTTCACGCGTCGAACCCAAACACTCGGCGGTGGAACAACCGAAAACCGCGATCTCGGCCCTGTGGCGGCCGGCGTTGGTGCAAGCCTTTGTCAAACTCGATCCGCGCCAGTTGAAACGCTCGCCGGTGATGTTGGTGGTCGAGCTGACAGCGATCTTCACCACCGTGTTGTGCTTCATTCCTGACGCGGCGGTGTCGACCCTCGTCGCCGCGCAAATTGCGCTGTGGCTGTGGTTCACCGTGCTGTTTGCGAACTTCGCCGAAGCGTTGGCGGAAGGTCGCGGCAAGGCCCGTGCCGACAGCCTCAAGGCCGGCAGCGAAGGCTTGAGCGCACGCCGCAAGAAAGCCGACGGGACCTTCCAGGTCGTACCGGCTACCAGCCTGCGCAAAGGCGATATGGTGCGCGTTGAAGCGGGAGAGATGATCCCCGGCGACGGTGAGGTGATCGAAGGTATTGCCGCGGTTAACGAAGCGGCGATTACCGGTGAGTCCGCGCCGGTGATTCGTGAATCCGGTGGCGACCGCTCGGCGGTCACCGGCAACACGCGGCTGGTGTCCGACTGGTTGTTGGTGCGTATCACCGCCAACCCCGGCGAGTCGACCCTGGACCGCATGATTGCCCTGGTCGAAGGTGCCAAACGCCAGAAGACCCCCAACGAAGTGGCGCTGGACATCCTGCTGATCGGCCTGACCCTGATCTTTCTGTTGGTGGTCGTGACCCTGCAACCATTCGCCCACTTCGCCAACGGCAACCTGCCGCTGGTGTTCCTGGTGGCGCTGTTGGTCACGCTGATTCCGACCACGATTGGCGGTTTGCTCTCGGCCATCGGCATTGCCGGCATGGACCGTCTGGTGCGCCTGAACGTAATCGCCAAGTCCGGCCGTGCAGTCGAAGCGGCGGGTGACGTGCATGTGCTGTTGCTGGACAAGACCGGCACCATCACGTTCGGTAATCGTCGTTGCACCGCGATCTACGCCGCTCCGGGTGTGAGCGCCAAGGAACTGGCCGAGGGCGCGTTGTTTGCGTCGCTGGGTGATGAAACCGCCGAAGGCAAGTCGATTGTCGAGTACCTGCGCGGGCTGTACCCACAGCCTGAGCCGTCCGTCGAGGTGATGACTGTCGTACCGTTCAGTGCCGAAACACGCCTGTCCGGCGTGGACTACCAAGGACGCGTCTACCGCAAAGGCGCGGTGGATTCGGTGTTGGCTTTCGTGGGGCAGAAACGCGCCGACATGCTGCCGCCGATGTCGCGGGAAATCGACAAGATCGCCCAAAGCGGCGGCACGCCGTTGCTGGTGTGTGCCGAGGGCAAGCTGCTCGGTGCGATTCACCTCAAGGACGTGGTCAAGCCGGGCATCCGCGAGCGTTTCGCCGAGCTGCGCAAACTGGGGATTCGCACGGTCATGGTGACTGGCGACAACCCGCTGACTGCTGCTGCGATTGCCGCTGAAGCCGGCGTCGATGACGTGCTGGCCGAAGCCACTCCGGAGAAAAAACTGGCGCGTATCCGTCACGAGCAGAACGACGGTCGTCTGGTGGCCATGTGTGGCGACGGCGCGAACGACGCACCGGCGCTGGCCCAGGCCGACGTTGGCATGGCGATGAACGACGGGACTCAGGCCGCTCGCGAGGCAGCCAACATGGTCGACCTCGACAGCGACCCGACCAAGCTGCTGGACGTGGTGCAAATCGGCAAGGAACTGCTGGTGACGCGCGGTGCGTTGACTACGTTTTCCATCGCCAACGATGTGGCCAAGTACTTCGCGATCCTGCCGGCGCTGTTCGCCTCGATTTATCCACAGTTGGGCGTGCTGAACATCATGCACTTGAGCAGCCCGCAGAGCGCGATTCTCTCGGCGATTGTCTTCAACGCCTTGATCATCGTGGTGCTGATTCCGTTGGCCCTGCGCGGTGTACGCGTCCAGGCCGCGAGCGCGGCGCACCTGTTGCGGCGCAACCTGCTGATCTATGGCGTGGGCGGCATCGTGGTGCCATTCGTGGGCATCAAGTTGATCGACATGCTGCTGACGGCATTGCATCTGGTTTGACGGTTGTCGTTGGGTTCAGGGGCTTTTCTGTGGCGAGGGAGCTTGCTCCCTCTGGGCTGCGAAGGAGCCCCAATCCCAGGCAACGCAATTTGTTCAGGTACACCACATTCGCCGAAGTGACGACTGCTTCGCGGCCGAGCGGGAGCAAGCTCCCTCGTCACAGGCAATGTGTGTCTGCGTAATGATGAATGTTTTCCGAATCGAGGTGTTTGAAATGTCCACTATGCTACGTCCGGCCCTGAGCCTGATTGTTCTGATGACCCTGATTACCGGCGTCGCCTACCCGCTGGTGGTGACCGGTGTTGCCCAGGTTGCTTTCCCGGATCAGGCCAATGGCAGCCTGGTGCGCGATGCCGATGGCAAGGTCCGTGGTTCGGCGCTGATCGCCCAGGATTTCGTCGGTGATGCCTGGTTTCATCCACGGCCGTCGGCTGGCGCGTTCGCGACGATTTCAAGCAGCGCGAGCAACCTGGCGCCGAGCAATCCGGCCCTTGCCACCCGCGTGATCGACGATGCCAACAAGTTGCTGGTACCCGGCCAGGGGCCGGTTCCATTGGCCCTGTTGACCACCTCCGGCAGCGGTCTCGATCCACACTTGCCTCCAGCGGCAATTGCCTATCAACTGGCGCGGGTTGCAGCTGCACGCAACCTGCCGATGTCGACGGTCGAGCAGTTGATGGAAGCGCACATCGAGCAGCCCCTGGTAGGGCCGCCGGTGGTTAACGTGCTGGCGCTGAACATCGCGTTGGAAAAACTGTAAATCGGTGGCGCCGCCATTCGCGAGCAGGCTCGCTCCCACAGGAAAATGCAGGCCAATGTGGGAGCGAGCCTGCTCGCGAAGGCGGCCGCACAATTACCACATCACTACCTGAAAGAAGAGAACTTCAAGCATGAGTGACTCCGGCCGTGCCGACGCGTTGTTAGCCGATTTACCCCGCGACGGTCGTGGCCGGCTCAAGGTCTTTCTCGGTGCCGCCCCCGGTGTCGGCAAGACCTACGCCATGCTGCAAGCCGCTCACACCCAACTGCGCCAAGGCGTGAAAGTCATCGCCGGCGTGGTAGAGACCCACGGCCGGGCGGAGACCGAAGCGTTGCTCGGCGGCTTGCCGCAGCAACCGCTGCTGCGCTCCGAATACCGGGGCGTGATGCTCGAGGAAATGGACCTCGACGGCTTGCTCAAGGCCAAACCGAAACTGGTGCTGGTCGATGAACTGGCCCACAGCAATGCCCCCGGCAGCCGTCATGCCAAGCGCTGGCAGGACATTCAGGAACTGCTGGCTGCCGGCATCGACGTGTTCACCACCGTCAACGTCCAGCACCTGGAAAGCCTCAACGATCAGGTGCGCGGCATCACCGGCGTGCAAGTGCGCGAAACCCTGCCTGACTGGGTGCTGCAAGAAGCCTACGAATTGCTGCTGATCGACCTGCCACCCCGCGAATTGCTTGAGCGACTGCGGGACGGCAAGGTCTATGTGCCGGAGCAGGCGCGGGCGGCGATTGACGCGTTCTTTACCCAAACCAACCTCACGGCATTGCGCGAACTGGCGATGCAAACCGCCGCGGCCCAGGTCGACGATGACCTGAGTCGCGGCTATCGCCAGTTGGGCCAGGCGGCGCCGGCCGTACGCGGTCGCTTGCTGGTGGGCGTCGACGGCGATACCCAGGCCGAGCGTCTGGTGCGCCACGCCAGTCGGGTCGCGCAGCGGCGACATTTGCCCTGGAGCCTTGTGCATGTGGACAACGGCAGCGTGCGCGACGAGCAGTCGCGTTTACGCCTGCAAAGTGCCCAGCAACTGGCCGAGCGGTTGGGCGGCGAAGTGGTGCTGTTGCGTGCGGGCGAGGTGGCGAAAACCCTGATTCAGCATGCCGCTGAGCGACGCGCCAGCCTGGTGCTGGTCGGCCAGTCCCGCCCGAGGTTGCGGCGCAGGCTGTTCGGCGGCGGGCTGGCCTCGCGGTTGCTGCGCGATGCCCATGGTCTGGAAATCAACGTTCTGGACAGCGACGAAAAACAACCTCAACCGCGTCAGCGTTCGAGCCATTCACTGGTCTGGTTCGACTACGCCCTGGCGCTGCTGGCGACCGTGTTGGCCAGTGCGCTGGCGTGGGCGGTGTCCAGCGTTTTGCCGTTACCGAACATCTCACTGGTGTTCCTCGCCGCGGTGTTGCTGGTGGCGGTGCGCAGCAGCCTCGGCCCGGCGCTGGCCTGCGCGGCGTTGTCCTTTCTGACCTATGACTTTCTGTTCATTCCACCGAACTTCTCCTTTGCCATTCAGCGTGAAGAAGACGTTCTGACGTTGCTGTTCTTCCTGCTGATGGCCGCCCTGACCGGCAACCTTGCCGCCCGCCAGCGTCGGCAGTTGCAGGCCCTGCGTGACACGCAGGAAGAAACCAGCGAACTGCTCGATCTGTCGCGCAAACTGACCGCCGCCACCGACCGCCAGGCTGTGGTCAGCGCCGCTGCGCAGCATCTGGTCGGTTGGAACGATTTGCAATTGTGCCTGGTGAACCGTGACGGGCAGGGCGGCTGGAAAGTCGAAACCGGTGGCCCGTTGCAGTTCTCCGAAGCCGAGCGTGCCGCCGCCGACTGGGCCTGGCAGCATGATCAACCGGCGGGCATGGGCACCGGCACGCTGCCGTTCGGGCGTTGGTGGTGGTGGCCGCTGTCGGTTGAAGACGGGCCGTTGGGCTTGCTCGGTGTGTGTGCCAAAGAAGGCCGGCAACTCAGTGGCCAGCGACGTCGCTTGTTGACCGCGTTGAGTCAGCCGCTGGCCCAGGCCCTGGCCCGTGCACAGTTGGCCGAGGACCTTGAGGCGGCGCGTTTGCACGGCGAAACCGAACAGTTGCGCAGCGCGTTGCTGGCTTCGGTGTCCCATGATTTACGCACGCCGCTGACCTCGATGCGCGGCAGCATCGACAGTTTGCTGGCGCTGGGCGAGGCGATTCCTCTGGCGGATCGTCGTGAGTTGCTTGAAGGCACTCGCGATGAAGCCGAGCGCCTCGATCGCTACATTCAGAACCTGTTGGACATGACCCGCCTGGGCCACGGCGCCTTGAAGCTGGCGCGTGACTGGGTGTCGCCGGCGGATATCGTCGGCAGTTCACTCAACCGCCTGCGCGCGGTGCTGGCGCCGCTTGCGGTCAGCACCGACGTGCCGGGCGAGTTGCCGCTGCTTTACGTGCATGCCGCGCTGATCGAGCAGGCGCTGGTCAATGTACTGGAAAACGCCGCACGGTTTTCACCGCCGCACGGGCGCTTGCAGCTGCGGGCCGGAGTCCGAGAGAACGAGCTGTTTTTCTCGGTGAGTGACGAGGGACCCGGGATTCCCGAAGAAGACCGGCCGAAGATTTTCGACATGTTCTACACCGCCGCTCGCGGTGATCGGGGCGGGCAGGGTACAGGGCTGGGGTTGGCGATCTGCCAGGGTATGGTCGGCGCCCACGGTGGACGGATCAGCGTGGAAAACGGCATCGAAGGGCGTGGCACCTGCATCACTCTTCACCTGCCATTGCAGGAGCAACCGGGGTTTGAAAGTGAAGCCTGACGCTGCCTGCGCTACTCTCTTGCCCATTCTTTTTGTTGATTGGAACTCATGAGCCAGACCGCGACCATTTTGGTCATTGATGACGAACCGCAGATCCGCAAGTTCCTGCGTATCAGCCTCGCTTCCCAAGGCTACAAAGTACTGGAAGCCGGCACGGGCACCGAAGGCCTGGCCCACGCGGCGCTGAACAAACCCGACCTGCTGGTGCTCGACCTCGGCTTGCCGGACATGGACGGCCAGCAAGTGCTGCGTGAATTTCGCGAGTGGTCGACGGTGCCGGTGCTGGTGTTGTCGGTGCGGGCCAGCGAAGGGCAGAAAGTCGAAGCCCTGGACGGCGGCGCGAACGACTACGTGACCAAGCCGTTCGGTATTCAGGAGTTTCTGGCCAGGGTGCGTGCCTTGCTACGTCAGGCGCCAGTGGGGGAAGCCCAGGAAGCGGCGCTGAAATTCGGCCCGCTGACCGTCGACCTGGCCTACCGTCGGGTGCTGCTGGACGGCCTCGAAGTGGCGCTGACCCGCAAGGAGTACGCGGTGCTGGCGCAACTCGCGCGGCACGCCGGGCGGGTGATCACCCAGCAGCAACTGCTCAAGGACATCTGGGGGCCGACCCACGTTGAAGACAGCCACTACCTGCGAATCGTGGTCGGGCACCTGCGTCAGAAACTGGCCGACGACCCGACCCGCCCCCGGTTCATTCTCACCGAGGCGGGCGTGGGGTATCGACTCCTGAGTGAGGGGAGCCAGTAGGTGCGAGCGGTATGGCGATCCGACTTGCCCGCGATGACGGTGGCCCATTCACCGAGCGTCCAGAACCTTCAATAATCGCGCTCGTTTTCATACCGATCCAGCGTATCTCTGGCGATCTCCCGTCCCAGCGCGATCAGTTCCGGCGCTTTGTAGAACTCGAAGAACCGGCACACCCTTTTGGGCACGTTGATCAGGATGTCTGGCGGATATCCCGCAATCTTGTACTGCGCCAGTGACGTCTGCATCACCTCGAAACTCTGGTTGATCAAATCCAGCAGCGAGGCCGGCCCTACGTTGTCGATGATGAACGAGCCGGTTGCCGACCTGGGGGCGCCATCGGATTCGGGGGCGGCGGCCGGTTGCTGGGCTTCGGGTTCGGCGGACTCGATCCACGGGTTGATCTCGGCGGCGTCGGCCTTCAGGGCTTCCTGTTCCAGCAGCAACAATTGCTCGGCCTGTTTGCGGCGAAACGGCAAGTGCGAGCCCAGGGAGTTGATCAGGCTGTCGAAGCGGCTCTTGAATGCAGGCGGGCGCTGAATCACCGGCAGTTGATAGTGGCGCTGATTGGTGGAGTTGAGGTTGACAGCAATGATCAGGTCGCAATGGCTGGAGACCACCGGAACGATGGGCAGCGGGTTGAGCAGGCCGCCATCGACCAGCATGCGATTGCCTTGCATCACCGGGGTGAACAGGCTCGGGATGGCCGCCGAGGCACGCATGGCCTGGTGCAGGCAGCCTTCCTGAAACCAGATTTCCTGCTGGTTGGTCAGGTCAGTGGCCACCGCCGTATAGGGAATGCGCAGGTCTTCGATATTGATCTCGCCGACGATCTTGCGGATCTGCCCGAAGACTTTTTCCCCGCGAATCGCCCCAAGGCGAAAACTCACGTCCACCAGGCGCAATACATCCAGATAGTCCAGGCTTTCGATCCAGTCGCGGTAGTCGTTGAGCTTGCCGGCGGCATAAATCCCGCCGACCACCGCGCCCATGGAACAACCGGCGATACAGGCGATGTCATAGCCGCGCCTCTCGATTTCCTCGATGACCCCGATGTGGGCGTAGCCCCTTGCACCACCTGAGCCCAGCACCAATGCGACACGCTTTTTCATCACTCGATCCTTCGTCAAACCAGGGTCAACAATGCACCCAACACCGGTCGGGCTTCAATCGTCGTGGTGAATGGCGCACAAAGTGCGTCGTTTTTTCGACAATCAATGACGGCACACGGGTATTCTCGCGGCCGCTCGCTATAGTTTCTCAGGAGGGCACAAGGCACTTTTCGCGCCCTTGACCGTCATACCCTGCACGACTGTTTTCCTACCTTGAGGTGTCATTAATGAAAGCCTGGATTTGTCTGCCGTTGATTGCGTTGGCATTGGCTGGATGTGCTGGAAAGACCGCGTACCGCGACAGCTGTGGTACTCAGCTGGATGCTGCCTGGCATGAGCTGGACCTGGCCAAGGCAGAAGGTTTTGCGGGTACTGTCAGTTACTCCAAGGCGTTGTCGTTGCTGACCGGGGCCAAGACCCAGCAGCAGTTCGAAGCGTTTGAAGGGTGCACCAACAAGGCCCAGAAGGCGCGTTTCTACATTCGTGAGTCGCGTGCCGGGCGTTAAGCCTATGCTGATGCAGCGCAATGCATGCAGGCCGGTTTGCCCGCAGCATGGCTGCAAACGTGAGGGTCATGGCAACGCGGTATTCAATGGCGAGGGACAGAATGTCGGCCTTGGTTGATCGGTTGGTGGCTCAGGTGCTGGGCCTGGAAGTTCGTGTGTTGGCCTGTCAGGCACGCCTGATTGCGCACACCGACCCTGAAGCGTTGCATGACCTGCGTACCACGGTCCGGCGCTTGCGCAGCCTGCTGCGACCGTTGCGCGGGTTGCCCGGGGTCGAGCAACTGGAGGCGGCCGCCGCTGCGGTCGGGCAACTGACCACGCCGATGCGTGACCGTGAAGTGCTGGCCGCGTACCTGCTCCAGCATGGTCAGCCAGAGGCGGCGGCGCGTCGCCTCGCACAAATGGCCGAAGCCTATCCTGCGGTGGCGCAGAGCCCGCAACTGGCGCAGTTGCTGCTGATTCTCGATGCATTCCCACGGTTCCTGCGCGCCTCCGAACGTCAGCGGTTGCTCAAGGGATTGCGTGCGCGCATCGAAAAGCGCCTGGCCAAGCAGTGGAAGGCGCTGGATCAAGCCTTGCACGACCCGGCCCATGATCGTCATCGCTTGCGTCTGCTGATCAAGCGCGTGCGTTACGCCATCGAGTCCTATCCGGAACTCGACCGCTTGCCCGAAGCGGCCATGCCTCGGTTGAAGGCTGCGCAAGGTGCCCTGGGCGATTGGCACGATTGCTGGCAATGGCTGGCCAGGGCCGAGCACGAGCCGGATTTGCTGCCTTGTGTGGCGGTGTGGCACACGACCATGGCCAAGGCCGAAGGGCGCGCCGACCGGATTCTCGACAAGCTCAGCGCCGCTTGCTTCAAATCCTGATGCGTCTGCGGCGGCCTATCTGTCAGCTTCTTTGGCCGGAATAAGCGCTGTACAGAGCCCTTGGGCTGGTTAAGATCACTCGATCTTTTTCCAGCCTTGAGGTTGCCATGCGCTTTTCCGATTTGCTCGACGCCGTGCGCCGTTCGCCGCATGAGCTGGCCATTCCGGCGGAGTGGGCACAGGGCCGCGCCAGTTTTGGTGGCCTGGTCGCCGCTTTGCAGTACGAAGCAATGCGCGCCCAAGTGCCGGCAGACCGTCCGGTGCGTTCGCTGGCCATCACCTTTGTCGGCCCGGTCGAACCCGATGTGCCGATCAGTTTTGAAGTCGACGTGCTGCGCGAAGGCAAAGCCGTCAGCCAGGTGTTGGGGCGGGCGATGCAAAAGGGTCAGGTCGTGACGCTGGTTCAGGGCAGCTTCGGTGCATCCCGGCGCTCGGAAGTCGTGGTGACGGCGACGTCGGCCCCCGACATGAAACACTGGGACGACTGTCAGGAGCTGCCTTATATCAAAGGCATCACCCCCGAATTCATGCGCCACCTGGCGATGCGCTGGAGCATTGGCGGGTTGCCGTTCACCGGTAATAAATCACGGGAAATGGGCGGCTGGGTCCGTCTGCGGGGGGACGTCAAGGACGAGCCGCTGAGTGAAGCGCACCTCCTGGCATTGGTGGACGCCTGGCCGCCGGCCCTGTTGCCGCATTTGAGCAAACCGGCGGCCGGGAGCACCCTGACCTGGACCATCGAATTCGTTCAGCCGTTACTGAACGTCAGCACCCTGGACTGGTGCAAGTACCGCGTGGAAATCGAACATGCCCGCGATGGCTATGGTCACGCGGCCGCCGCGCTGTGGAATGCCGACGGCCAGTTGATGGCCCTGAGCCGGCAAACCGTGACGATCTTCGCCTGAGGCCCTCAGCGGTGGTGACGCTGGCGCCAGGCGCGCCACCAGCCGCCGCTGAGGACAAAGCGCGGAAAGGTCAGGAACTGCTCGACCAGCAAGCGTGACACCGCATCTTTACGATCACTGAACGGCTCGGCGGCTTGGGCCTCCAGTGTGTGACCGTGACGTTGCAAGGCCAGGGCTGCCAGCAGGCCGACGATGCCAATCGCGACGCTGGCAATGCTCAGGCTGAACACACCCGAAACGATCAACAAGAACGCGATGATGAACAGCGGCACGGCGATCAGGTGCAACACCAGATTGGTCGGGTTGTTGTGGTTCTGTGGGTACGCCCGCCATTGCCAGGCAGGAAGGTTAGGGTGACGTTTGCCCATGTTGGTAATCCTCGATCCGTATGAAACACATAACCGAAGAATAGGTCGGGCAGTGCGCGGCAGCGAATCAAGGCTGGCTATCGATGTGATAGGGAGGATGTCGCGGGCAAACCTCCAGGGCTTGCCCGCGATGGCGGCATCAGAGTTTGAGCTGCCCGATGGCCTTGCTCAGTTCCCCGGCCAGCGTGGCCAGTTCATTGCTGGTGGTGGCCGAGTCGACCGTTTGTTGCACGGTGTTTTCGGTGACGTCACGGATGCTCACCACGGCGCGGTTCATTTCTTCCGCCACCTGGCTCTGTTGCTCGGCTGCCACGGCAATCTGGGTGTTGCTTTCACGCATCTGCGCCACGGCGCCGGTGATCTCCGCCAGCGCGACACCGGCTTCCTGGGCCTGCTGCACGCAATCGTCCGCCTTGAACGAGCTTTCCTGCATGAAGTCCACCGCGTCCCGGGTGCCGGCCTGCAACGCCGAAACCATGGTGGTGATTTCATCGGTGGAGGCCTGCACGCGTTTGGCCAAGTTGCGGACTTCGTCGGCGACCACGGCAAACCCGCGCCCCATTTCCCCGGCCCGTGCGGCCTCGATCGCGGCATTGAGCGCCAGCAGATTGGTTTGCTCGGCAATGCTGTGAATCACGCTGACCACACCGTTGATCTTCTGACTGTCTTCGGCCAGCCGCTGGATCATCTCGGCCGTTTGCTGGACGCCCGTGGATAACCCGGCAATCGATTTCTGCACCCGGCTGACCACTTCCTGGCCGCTGCCGGCGAGGGTGTCGGCGGTCTGCGACAGGTCTCGGGTAGCGCCCGCATGCTGGGCGATGTGATAGACAGTGGCGGTCATTTCGTTAATGGCCGTGGCGGCCTGATCGGTTTCGCTTTGCTGGCCGAGCATGCCGTGGCGCACGTCGTTCATGCTGGAAGCCAGGCGTGCTGCGCCGACATCGAGCTGGCGCGCGGTGTTGGCCACGGTGTTGACCACCCGCTGGTAACCGGCCTGCATGGCGTTGAACGCGGTGGCCATCTGACCGACTTCATCAGTGCAGGACAGAGGCACGCGGGCCGAGAGGTCGCCGGTTTTCTCGACGTGAAGCATCACGTCCTTGAGCGTGTTGAGTTGGCTGAGCAGGAAGCGGATCAGCAGCTGTGAAGCGCACAGCATCGCCAGCATCAGGATAAACACCGCCACCGCGTAGTTAGCAAAACGCTCACTGAACACCTGGGTGAGGCTCGGGCCATATGCGAGTACGGCCAACTGTTGGCCGTCGGCACGGGAGACGACCTCGGCCCCCATCAACGGGTTGGTGCCGAACAGCGGCATGTAGTCGAACGGAACCCAACCGGTCGCGTCACTCAATGCTGGCAACGGTCGGTCGTTCAGCGTTGGTGTCTGGCCATGGCCGAAGCTCAGCAGGTTATCGGCGTGGGGCAGCGCTTGGCCGGTCGGCCAGGCGGCGAGCAATCGTCCCTGGGCCTGGGCCGACTCCTGGGACGCGTGGCTGCGGGCCTGCTGTTCGAGTTGCACGGCGTACAACACCAACAGCAGGGTCGTGACAAAGGCGACAGCATTGACCGCCCAGAACTTGTATTTCAGCGAGATATTGCTAAGCCAGGCACCCATGGAGGTCTTCTCTGATAGCGGAAACATTTTCGGCAAGGTGCCAGCATTGTGCCGCTACTCAGAAGGATGAATCTTGATGTGGGTCAAGCAATCGTGGGCAGGCTGTAAAACGCCCGTGCGCACGCGGTGCTGTGGGCTGCGAGGTCTTCGAGGCTTTCCTCGCGATGCAGGGCCACTTCACGCAACACTTCGCTCAGATACGCTGGTTCGTTGCGGCCGTTTTTCGGTTTGGGCCGCAGGGTGCGAGGCAGCAGGTACGGCGCATCGCTTTCCAGCATCAAGCGGCCACGGGGAATATCGCGCACTAGCGGGTGCAGGTGAGTGCCCCGGCGTTCGTCGCAGATCCAGCCCGTGATGCCGATGTGCAGGTCCAGGTCCAGGTAACTGAACAGGGCGCGTTGCTCACCCGTGAAGCAATGCACCACTGCGGCGGGCAAGTGGTCGCGGTAGTCACGCAGGATCTCCAGCAAGCGCTGATTGGCATCGCGTTCGTGGAGAAAAACCGGCATTTTCAGCTCGGCGGCCATCGCCAAGTGCTCTTCGAGGACTTTTTCCTGCTGGGGGCGTGGCGAGAAATCCCGGTTGAAATCCAGCCCGCATTCACCGACGGCGCAGACGTTCGGTTCGTTGAGCAATGCACGTAAACGCCGGGCGCTGTCGGCATTCCAGTCGCTGGCCGAGTGTGGGTGAATACCGGCGGTGGAGAACAGCCGCTGGCCACTTTCGTCCAGTTGCCGGCACAGTTCCAGCGCCTGTTCGCTGCCCTCGACGCTGGTGCCGGTCAGCACCAACTGACAAACGCCGGCGGCATAGGCACGGTCGAGAACCGCCTGATGTTTGTCGGCAAAACTGGGGTTTGTCAGGTTGACGCCGATATCGATGAGTTGCATGGTGCTACCTCAGGCCAAGGCCGGAAAGCATATCAGAGCTGTAGATTTATAAGAAAAACCAAGAACTACAATGAGTTAACGCTGTCTTTTGATGCCGCGAGAAAGGTTCGGTTGGCAGACGTCATGCCACTGTGCCAGTCTTTCGCACTTTTTCAGCGCTCCAGGCGCTCTGTTTCTGTCGATCAGCTTCGCGAAATGACTCGAGAAGCCCAACAGTATTCTTTCCGGAGAACGGATGACCCGACCCCAGGTTTTGCTCCTCCTGTGTTTGGCGTGGCTGCTGCCAACGTCGGCCGTTGCACGTTTGCCCGGCCCGGTCGAAGCGGTGCAGTCGGGCAAGGTCCGCGACCTGGCGGAAATCCGCAGCAGTCAGGTCTTGCGGGTGTTGGTCAACCAGAGTCGCAACAGCTCCGGTGAAGTCCAGGGCCAGGCCATTGGCGTCGAGTACCACCGCTTGCGGGCCTTTGAGCAATACCTCAACGGCCAGGCCCGTGACGGTAAGGCCATCACCCTGAAGATCATTCCCAGGGCCAAGGATCAACTGCTCGGTGCGCTGGCGCGCGGCGAAGGCGACCTGGTGGCGCCGGGGGAACTGCTTGATCAGCAGTCCGCCCATGCCATCAGCACCAGTGACCCGATTGCCAGCAACGTACCGCTGCTGCTGGTGGGCATTAAAGGCGAGCGGCGTTACACCCGCGTCGAACAACTGGCCGGCAAAACCCTGGCGCTCGCCACGGGCAGCGCGGCGGGGGAGGCGGTCAATCAGATCAATCAAAAGCTCGCGCTGCACAAACTGGCGCCGGTCAAGGTCGAGTGGGTCGATCCGAGCCTGGCCGTCGAAGATGTGCTGGAGATGGTCCAGGGCGGGATTTTTCACCTGACCATCGTCGAGCAACCGATTGCCGAGCGCTGGGCCAAGATCCTGCCCAAGTTGCGTTTCGACCGACAGCTGAACATCAGCGAGCCGGGCGAAGAGTATTGGTTTGTTCGCCGCGACGCCTCGATGTTGCGAACGAGCATCGACCGCTTCCTGAAAACCTACAAGACGCCGTCTGACCAGGACGTCGCATTCCAGCGCATCTACCGGCGCCTCTATCAAGTCCACTATCCCTTGGCCCGCGCCGACCGCCAGCGTCTGGAACAACTGCGCCCGGTCCTGCAAAAGCATGCGCGTGAGCAGGGCATGGACTGGCTGAACCTGGCGGCGCTGGCGTTCAAGGAGTCGGCGCTGCAACCCACCGCCAGAAGCGGCACCGGCCCCAGTGGCTTGATGCAGATCACGCCGTCGGCGGCGCAACGGGTCGGTGTCAACAACATCCAGTCGCTGGACAGCAATGTGCAGGCCGGGGCCAAGTACCTGGCGCTGATCCGCCGCAAGTTTTTCGCCAGCCCCAAGCTCAACGAGCGCGAGCGCATGGCATTTGTCCTGGCCGCGTACAACATGGGGCCCGAACGGGTGCAGGGGATGCGCACCGAGGCCAGGAGACGTGGCTTGAACCCCAATCAATGGTTCTTCCAGGTCGAGCGAATTGCCATGGAGCAGGTCGGGATGGGGGCCGTCAGCTATGTTAATAGTGTGAACAAATACTATTTGGCATTCGACCGGGAACGGGAGTCGTTGGAGCCATCGACGCCGAAGGTTGTCTCACGTAAATGATCGATTAAGTTGATTGTTATGGCGGGTTTTTTGCGCTTTAAACATGATATTTATTGATTAATATAGCGACCAATCCTCACACACATTCAACGGACGACACGGCATGAACACACTGATCAACAAAGTACTTTTCACTCGCGCAGGTTACGGTCTGACGGTTCTGCGGATTTTTGTCGGCCTGATCTTCGCGGCCCATGGTTCGCAGAAACTCTTCGGTCTGTTCGGTGGTTACGGGTTGGCCGGCACCGGTCAATACATGGAAAGTATCGGTCTGGCACCGGGTTATCTGATGGCAGCCCTGGCGGGCGGCACCGAGTTCTTTGGTGGCCTGGCCCTGATCATCGGCCTGCTGGTGCGCCCTGCAGCGCTGGGTTTGGCCTTCCTTTCCCTGGTCGCGATCTTCTCGGTGCACATCGGCAACGGTCTGTTCATGGCCAACAACGGTTATGAATTCGCCCTGGCGTTGCTCGGCGGTACGGTGGCTGTGTTGATCGAAGGTGCCGGCAAACTGTCGGCGGATCGTGCCATCGCTGGATAAGCGCTCTGGATCAAGCAAAAGGCCCGCATGTGCGGGCCTTTTTCGTTGCGCGAGATTCTTGACACTGCCCTGCCGGCTTCTCTAGGATGCTGCTCATGCGCCGATTTAAACAGCTACTTGCGGGGCGCCAGGTGACTCATTGAGTTGCCGATAGAAGCTTGAAACAGGCTTCGAAATACCGCTAAAGCGCTGGTTCGGTGTTGCCTCTCACCTGCCATGCAGACTTTTGAGGCAGAGACACGACACAATGAATGCACTACGCCCCCCAGTACGCCCGGCGCCGATCACGGCCCACCTCACCCAGCGCAACCCAAAAATCCTGCTTGGCGGTAAACATCAGCCGACGCTTTTGCGTTACCTCGATGGCTGGCCACGCCGCACCGGCGGCCCCGCAGCGTTTCTGATTCAGTTTGTCGAAGACGGCGAGTCACTGGCGCGTTTTGCCAGCGACAGTTTCGATCTGGCGGTCATTCAGGCGCCCAGCGCCGAGGACGCGGTCGAGGTCATCCGACAACTGACGCGCGTGGCTCGCCAAGGCTTGATTACCCGCCGCTGAAGTACGGCGAGATTCAGGGATAGTCGATCGCGACGATGTACACGAACTGTTCGCCGGTGGGCGTCTGGACCCGAACTTCGGCGTCCAGCGTCTTGCCGATCAGGGCGCGGGCGAGCGGTGAGTCGATGCTGATCAGGCCCAGCTTGAGGTCCAGTTCATCCGGGCCGACGATGCGATAGCGTGACTCTTTGCCATCCTCGTCTTCAATCGTCACCCAGGCGCCGAAGTAGACCTTGTTCGGGTCGCTGGGCTTTTCGCTGACGACCTTCAAGGCTTCCAGCCGTTTGGTCAGGAACCGCACGCGGCTGTCGATCTCGCGCAGCATCTTTTTGCCATAGGTGTACTCGGCGTTTTCCGAGCGGTCGCCCTGCGCCGCAGCTTCGCTGACCGACTGTGTGACTTGCGGGCGGCGCACGTGCCAGAGTTCATGGAACTCGGCACGCATCCGCGCTTCGCCTTCAGGCGTGATGAGGGCGGTGCCAGCGGTGCGGGGAGGGCGATAGCGGCTCATTGCTGCTTCTTCTGGTTGAGAGAGCGCGAGTCTATCAACCCTCGCGCAACACTGTCAGTGGGCTGGCATTCAGCGCCCGGCGAGTGCCGAACACACCGGCGCCACCGATCAGCAACGCACCGATGAGCGGCAACACCAATAACCATGGGTGCGGGTGCCAGGTCAGGTCGAATGCGTAGCGGTAAAGCACCAGGCTGATCAGCTCCGTTCCCAGGGCCGCGAGCAGGCCGCTGACGGCGCCCAGCAAACCGAATTCGATCCTTCGTGCTTTCACCAGCAATCGCCGTTCCGCGCCCAGGGCCCGCAGCAGCGCACCCTGACGAATCCGCTCGTCCAGGGTGGCCTGCAAGCCGGAAAACAACACCGCCATGCCGGCCGCCAAAACAAACAACAACACGTACTCCACGGCCAGGGTGACTTGGGCGAGGATGCTGCGCAGTTGTTCCAGCAAGGCGTCGATCTGCAGGATGGTCACCGCCGGGAATGCCCGGGACAACTCGACAATCTGTTGGTCATGACCGGCCGCCAGATAGAAGCTGGTCAGGTACGTCGCCGGCAGGTCCTTCAGGGTGCCAGGCTGGAAAATCATGAAGAAGTTCGGCTGGAAGTTGTCCCAGTTGATGTCCCGCAGGCTGGTGACTTGTGCTTCACGGTTGGCACCGCCGACGGTGAAGACCAGATGATCGCCGAGCTTGAGTTTCAGGCTTTGCGCAACCTTGGCTTCAACCGAAACCCCCGGAATGTCGCCGTTTGGCTGTTGCGTCCACCATGAGCCCGCCGTGAGTGTATTGCCGGACGGCAAGTCGGCGGCCCAGGTCAGGCTCAAGTCGCGCTGGACCGCGCGATCACCGCTGGAATCCTTGCTGACGATACCTTGCACCGGTTCGCCATTGACGCTCACCAGCCGTCCCGGTACGACCGGGTACAACGGCGCCGATTGGGCGGAGAGGCTGATCAGGTGATCGGTGAAGGCTTGTTTGTCGGCCGGCAGGATGTTGAGCGCGAAATAATTGGGAGCATCCTTCGGTAACTGGTTTTTCCAGGTGTCGAGCAGCTCGCCGCGCAGCAAGGCAATCAGGGCCATCGACAACAGAATCAAACCGAACGCCAACGATTGACCGGCTGCCGCCAATGGATGGCGCAGCAGTTGGCCCAGGCCCAGGCGCCACGGCAACGAGGCACGGGCCAGCAATCGGCGCAGGCTTTGCAGCGCCAGCAGCAACAGGCCGCCAAGCACCACTGCGGCAATCACGCCACCGCCGAGCAGGGCGAAGGTCAGCACCAGGTCCAGGCTCAAACGCCACATGATCAGCCCGAGTGCGGCCAATGCGGCGCCATAGATCATCCAACTGCTGGACGGGATGGGCAGCATGTCACGGCGCAAAACCCGCAGTGGCGGAACTCGCCCCAGAGCGGCCAGCGGCGGCAGGGCGAAACCTGCCAGTGCGACCAGCCCGGTGCCGATCCCGGCAATGGCGGGCAACAGGCCACCGGGTGGCACGGCCGTCGGCAACAGGTCGTGGAGCAGGGCAAACAGTCCCAACTGCGCCAGCCAGCCGAGGAGGGCGCCGCTCAGGCTCGCCATCAGGCCCAGCACGGTCAGTTGCAGGCTGAACAGCAGCATGGTTTCGCGGCGGGACAAACCCAGGCAGCGCAGCAAGGCACTGGCGTCGAAGCGTCGCGTTGCAAAGCGGTTGGCCGAGAGCGCCACTGCCACGCCGCTCAGCAGGACGGCGACCAGGCTGGCCATGTTCAGGTAGCGCTCGGCCTTGCCCAGTGCTCCACCGATCTGCCGGTTGCCGTCACGAGAGTCCTGCAACCGCTGGTTCGCCGCGAGGCCTGGCTTGATCAGCTCTCGATAGGTTTCCAGCGCCGGTGCTGCACCGCGCCACAGATCGC
Source organism: Pseudomonas purpurea (assembly GCF_039908635.1). Lineage (NCBI taxonomy): Bacteria > Pseudomonadati > Pseudomonadota > Gammaproteobacteria > Pseudomonadales > Pseudomonadaceae > Pseudomonas > Pseudomonas purpurea. The sequence continues at coordinate 3,972,677 of NZ_CP150918.1, read as the reverse complement.
GATAACTGACCCGGCTGCCGGGCTGCACCACGCCAGTCGCCGAAAGGTCTGACAGGTTGATCAGTACGCGGGGTGTGAGGCTGTAGAAGTTGCCGGCGCGATCCGGTTCATAGGTCAGCACCCGCGAGAGCTTCAGGGTTTTCATGCCGACGTCGATGCTGTCGCCGATCTTCAGGTTCAGCGCCGTCAGCAGGCGCGCCTCGGCCCAGGCTTCGCCGGATTGAGGGCCGCCGCCGGACTCTTCTGGCGCAAAGGGTGCAGCGGCGCTTTTCAGTTCGCCGCGCAGTGGATACACCTCGTCCGCAGCCTTGATGCTCGACAACTGGATACCGTTGTCGGTGGCAATGACGCTGGAGAACTCGACGACCCGGGCATGTTCAAGCCCCAGCTCGGTGCCGCTTCTGATCTGTTCCGGGCGCGCGGGTGAGCTGCCTTCGAGTTGCAGGTCGGCGCCCAGGAACTCGGTGGCGCGCAACAGCATGGCGCCATTGAGGCGGGCGCCGAAGTAGCCGATGGCGGTGCTTGCCGCTACCGCCACCAGCAAGGCGAAGAACAACACTCGCAACTCACCGGCGCGGGCGTCGCGCAGTAATTGGCGCAGGGAAAGACTGAAAAGACGCAACAGCGGCAACCGTGCCATCAAGGCTCCAGGGGGGCGACCAACAGGCCGGCTTCAAGGCGGATCAGGCGCCGGCAGCGATGCGCCAGGCGTTCATCGTGAGTGACCAGCACCAGGGTCGTGCCGCTTTCCTGGTTGAGTTCGAACAGCAGGTCGCTGATGTGCTCGCCGGTATGGGTGTCGAGGTTGCCGGTGGGTTCATCGGCAAACAGCACATCGGGTTCGGCGGCAAAGGCCCGGGCAATTGCGACCCGCTGTTGTTCACCGCCGGAGAGCTGGCGCGGTGAATGGCTCAGGCGCTGGCCCAGGCCGACGCGGCGCAGTAACTCGGTGGCACGTTCGCGGGCGTCTTTGCGGCCATCGAGTTCCAGCGGCAGCATGACGTTTTCCAGCGCATTGAGGCTGTCCAGCAATTGAAAAGACTGAAAGACAAAGCCGACATGCTCGGCGCGGATGCGCGCCCGCTGGTCTTCATCCAGTGTGCTCAGGGCCTGGCCCGCGAGGACGACTTCGCCGCTGCTCGGCAGGTCGAGGCCGGCCAACAGGCCCAGCAGGGTGGATTTTCCGGAACCGGACGCGCCAATAATGGCCAGGCTGTCGCCCTTGTTCAGTTCCAGGCTGAGTTCGTGCAGGATGGTCAGTTCACCTTCCGCGCTGGGAACCACTTTGCTAAGGTTCCGCGCAGTGAGAATGCTTGCGCCCATGGAGAGTCCGATGCGTGTGTGGTTTTTGAGTGCTGGCCTGGCCTTGATGTGCATGGCCCAGAGCGCAGCGGCGGGTACAGTCCTGATCGTTGGCGATAGTATCAGCGCGGGTTTCGGCCTGGATACCCGGTTGGGGTGGGTGTCGCTGCTTGAGCAACGGCTCAAGCACGAGGGATTCACCGATCAGGTGGTCAACGCGTCCATCAGTGGCGACACCAGCGCAGGCGGTCAGGCGCGGCTGCCGGCGCTGCTCGTGGAGCATAAGCCTGCGCTGGTTATCCTCGAGCTGGGAGGCAATGACGGGTTGCGTGGTCAACTGCCAACGCAATTGCAACAAAATCTTGCATCGATGATCGACAACTCCCGCGCCAGTGGAGCGAAGGTGCTGTTGCTGGGCATGCAGTTGCCGCCCAACTACGGGGTTCGTTACACCAAGGCGTTTGCCGAGGTTTACAGCAACCTGGCCGAGCAGAAAAACGTGTCGTTGGTGCCGTTTTTTCTTGAGGGCATCGGTGGTCATCCCGAGTTGATGCAGGCCGACGGGCTGCACCCGACCGCCGCCGCTCAGGGCCAGTTGCTGGAAAATGTCTGGCCGACACTAAAACCGCTGCTTTGACGCTTTTCTAGCGGCAGTCTTTCGGCTAAGGTGGCGCCCCCCCGATTTGGAGCCCCCGATGCCGCGTTCTGCCTGGTCCCTGTTTGCCTATCAACTGATCGAGCCTGACGAGCAGTTGGATCTGTTCGCCTGCCAGGAAGTCCGGGTGCATCTGGTGACGCGTCAACTGGAGCTCGGCGGTTCGGCCGACCGTACGTTGTGTGGCACCTTGCTGCCGGCTCAGCCGCGCTGGTCGAGCGTTGACCGGACGATCTTTCAGGACCAGCGCCTGTGCTCGCTGTGTCGGGCGATCCTTGAATCGCAAAAGCGCGGCACCTCGCCGATCTGGCCGGAACTGCGCTTCGAGCTTTGACTGCGGGCGCGCGCGTCCATCCGCTGCCTCCCCGATTCCACAGGCGGCGGTGTACAATCGCGTTTTTTACCCGTTAATCATGCGAAGGATTTTCCGGATGTTGCCGCGTTTTCCTGCCGTCACCCGCTGCCTGTCTCTTGCCGCCCTGTGCGTGGCAGGTCCCGTTGCCGCACTGGAGTTGCCTCTACCGCCACCGGGCGAAGACATTGTCGGTCAGGTGCAAGTGATCAAAGCCAAGTACGAAGACACCTTCGCTGACCTGGGTACCACTTACGATCTGGGTTATCTGGAAATGGTCGCGGCCAACCCCGGTATCGATCCGTGGCTGCCGGGCGCAGGCACCGAAGTGGTGTTGCCGACCCGCTTCATTCTGCCGCCGGGGCCCGCGCGAAGGCATCGTGATCAACCTGGCCGAGTATCGTTTGTATTACTACCCCAAGGGCCGGAATGTGGTGTACACCTTCCCGCTGGGTATCGGTCGTGAGGGGTGGGGGTCGCCCATCGCGCACACCAGCATCGTCGCCAAGACCCCGAACCCGACGTGGACGCCTCCGGCCTCGATCAAGGCCGAGCACGCCGCCGATGGCGACCCGTTGCCGAACGTTGTGCCGGCAGGCCCGGACAATCCGTTGGGGCCGTTCAAGTTCACCCTGGGGACGCCGGGTTACCTGATCCACGGTTCGAACAAGAAGTTCGGCATCGGCATGCGCACCAGCCATGGCTGCTTCCGTATGTTCAATAACAACGTGCTGGAAATGGCGGGCATGGTGCCGGTGGGCACGTCGGTGCGCATTCTCAACGACCCGTACAAATTCGGCGTCAGCGGTGGCAAGGTTTACCTCGAGGCGCATACACCGCTGGACGACAAGGGCAACCCGTCGGTGGTCGACAAACACACCGCTGTCATCAACGCCATGCTCAAGCGCGAAGACATCACCAACAACTTGCGCATGAACTGGGATGTGGTGCGCGACGTGGTCGCCGCAGAAGATGGCCTGCCGGTAGAAATCGCCGTGCCGGGTACGGCGCCAGTGGTCTCGGCGGCGCCAATAGAGCTGCAGTAGTAAGCCGTCAAAAGCGACCCGCCGAGGCATGACTGCTTCGGCGGGTTTTTTTATGACCGACAGAAACCCCGGGCAAAAAAAAGCCGACCCAAGTAATGGGTCGGCTTGATAACAATCCCGAGGGACTATTACTTGCGGCTAGCTTTTTCCAGCATGCGCAGAGCACGCTCGTTAGCTTCGTCAGCAGTCTGTTGTGCTTTTTGAGCAGCAGCCAGAGCTTCATCAGCTTTACGATACGCTTCGTCTGCACGAGCCTGGGAGCGAGCTGCTGCGTCTTCAGTTGCAGTCAGACGAGCTTCGGTTTCTTTGGAGGCGCTGCTGCAACCGGTAGCCAGAACTGCGGCCAAGGCCAGAGCAGAGAATTTCAGAACGTTGTTCATCGTGTTCCCCTTCAAGGACTTTCTATTAATAGCTATCTCTTCAGAGTGAGGAAATAGCCGGCGTACATACTACCCATTACTTGTAGTAAGTAAACTGACGTAGCGCAAGATGCAAAAAAAATTGTAGGCGTTGAATCTTTTTCGGGCAACTTTTCAGTGCGCTGTATAAAAAATATTCAGTTGTGAACCCCGTCCTGAGCAGGCTGCCGGATACCCGAGGCTAGTTGCTGGTAGTGCCTGAAGTCGATCTATATTGATTCGTCTACACTTTTGTTCAGATTCTGCGTAGCGCTTCACGTATCTTTGTCGATGTAGAGGTGACTTTAACAAAGGGCGCTCGTCTTAAGTCTCAACATCCGGCAATGTTCAGGCAATCGACCGAGGGGAAAGTCCGGTCGGGCCGCTTCTGTGTGACCCCGGGCTGCATCGGCATGACGAGCGCGTCTTGAGCATTTGCGCCAATGGCGCCTACTATTTGATACGTGCTCGGGTAACGCGAGATCAGTACGGCTCTTCTCGGTGTCCAGTCAGGCACGGGGTGGCGTAGAGGTTCCTTCGCCGGAAAAACATCGGTAAGGTAGGGGTCAATTCAAGACCCGCGAGGAGTAGTGATGAGCGAGGCGTTGTCCATCCACCATGACCAGGCTGGTCATCAGTTCGAGACCAATGTGGACGGTCATCGTGCCTACCTGACCTATATGGACCTGGGTAAGCAAACCCTGGACATCTATCGCACGTTCGTGCCCAACGCGTTGCGTGGCCGAGGCATCGCCGCTGCGTTGACCGAGCAGGCGCTCGAGTACGCGGAACAGATGGGTTACACCGTCATCCCTTCGTGTTCCTACGTGGAGCGTTACATGGAGCGCCATCAGCGCCACGCTGCCAAGCTCTGATCAGGGTCACCGAACACAATAAAAAAACGCCGGGCTAAGCCCGGCGTTTTTGTGTGCGCTGAATGCGATCAGGTGCGATCACGCTTAGGCAGCACATCCTTGAGCTTGGCATGCATGCTGCGCAAGGTGTTTTCAGTGGCCGACCAGTCAATGCAGGCGTCGGTGATCGACACGCCGTATTGCAATTCGGTGAGGTCTTTGGGGATGGCCTGGCAGCCCCAGTTCAGATGACTCTCGACCATCAGGCCGATGATCGACTGGTTGCCTTCGAGGATCTGGTTGGCCACGTTCTCCATCACCAGCGGTTGCAGTGCCGGGTCTTTGTTGGAGTTGGCGTGGCTGCAATCGACCATGATGTTGGGCTTGATCTTGGCCTTGTTCAGCGCTTGTTCGCACAGCGCGACGCTGACCGAATCGTAGTTCGGCTTGCCGTTGCCGCCGCGCAGCACCACGTGACCGTAGGCGTTGCCCTTGGTGGTGACGATCGAGACGCCACCTTCCTGGTTGATGCCCAGGAAGCGGTGAGGGCTGGAGACCGATTGCAGGGCGTTGATGGCAACGGTCAGGCCACCGTCGGTGCCGTTCTTGAAGCCGACGGCCGAGGACAGGCCCGAAGCCATTTCACGGTGCGTCTGGGATTCGGTGGTGCGGGCGCCAATGGCCGACCAGCTGATCAGGTCCTGCAGGTATTGCGGGGAGATCGGATCGAGCGCTTCGGTGGCGGTCGGCAGGCCCATTTCAGCCAGGTCCAGCAGCAACTGACGACCGATGTGCAGACCGTCCTGGATCTTGAACGAGTCGTCCAGGTACGGGTCGTTGATCAGGCCTTTCCAGCCGACGGTGGTACGCGGCTTCTCGAAATACACCCGCATGACCAGGTACAAGGTGTCGGACACTTCTGCGGCGAGGGCCTTGAGGCGCTCGGCATATTCGTGTGCAGCCTTGATGTCGTGGATCGAGCAGGGCCCGATGACGACGAACAGGCGGTGGTCGGTGCCGTCCAGAATATTGCGAATCACTTCGCGACCCTTGGTCACGGTGCGCAGGGCGGCATCGCTCAGGGGAATATCACGCTTGAGCTGATCGGGAGTGATCAGGGTTTCGTTGGAGGCGACGTTTAGGTCATTGATCGGTAAATCAGCCATCGTGTTACTCGTCAGGTCACGGGTGCCGGCCGCCAGCGATCCCCGCGCGGCGGAGCACAGCATGATTTAAGCGCAGCGGGGAGCCGAACCTTAGCGCGTTAACCGGTTGCTCGACAATGGGCAGGCGCGGGTTTAATCCAGCGCCGGCTGCGTAAACGCCTTGCGAAGCGTGTCGTGGGAGAACTCGTCGGCGTGTTGCTGCACCCATTCAAGGGCCAGGACCTGGGCATTCTGCTGTTCAGCCTGGGGCTCGTGCAGGCGGCAGTAACGTTCGATCTGGCAGACTTGCTCGCCCATCCGGGCGCTGAACAGGGTCTGCTCATCGATGAATGCGATGCCGACCAGATAGCTGTGCTTTCGTCGCAGGCACCAGGCCACATAGCCTAGATAACACACCGTTTCGCTGAGGGTCGGTATGCGCACTTCCAGTGCCGTGCCTTTTCGCCAGGCGCGGTGGTAATTGCATGCCACGCCGCCGAGGCTGATAGTGTGCAGCCGCTGTCGAGAAATGCATTGATGCTTGAGCAGCGTTAACTCGACAGGCACATCGTCAGGATGAGGAAGAAAACGTCCCATGAATGCGGACTCCGGGTGTCGGTCAATCGACATTGTTTCCCCCAGTATAGTGGCCGAAATGCAACTGACCGATTTCGACGCCGATCAACGGCTGCTGGCGATGAGCGGTGTGTCACTGGTGATTTTCACCGGCGATGGTTGCGCCAGTTGTCGTTGGGCGCACCGGCACTTGCCGGGGCTGGCCCTGGCAGTCGATCGTTTGTGCTGGATCGATGTCGGGCACAACGGTGGCGTGGTTGCGCGTTATGAAGTGTTCCACTTGCCGGCGCTGTTCGTGGTACGCGACGGTGAGTTTTATGGTGCCTTGCAAACACGCCTGACTCAATCCCGACTCAATGAAGCCGTCGCGCAGGCGCTTGCCCGACCCGCAGAGGAATTGCCATGAAGGATGCCGCTGTTTCCAGACCCACTATTGGCATGATCGGCACCGGAGCCATTGGTGGTTTCTACGGTGTGATGTTGGCGCGTGCCGGGTTCGATGTGCACTTTCTGTTGCGCAGCGAGTTTTCTGCGGTCGCCGAGCGCGGCCTGAAACTCGAAAGTGCCGTGCACGGCTCGTTGAATCTGAACCCGGTGCAGGGGCCTATGCGTCGGCCCAGGACATGCCGCCCTGCGATTGGCTGCTGGTGGGCGCCAAAACCACCAGCAACACCGAACTGGCCCCAGCCATCATTCAGGCCGCAGCCTCGGGCGCCAAAGTGCTGGTGCTGCAAAACGGCCTGGACGTCGAAGACAGCCTGCGTACCTTGCTCCCCGACTCGCTGCATCTGCTGGGCGGCTTGTGTTTTATCTGCGTGCATCGCGCCGGTCCCGGCGTGATCGAGCATCAAGCACTGGGGGCGGTGAACATCGGTTATCACAGCGGTCCGGCTCAGCTTGACGAGGCGGCGCGTCAGGCGATTGTCGAGGAGGGTGCGCAGTTGTTTCGCACCGCTGGTCTGGAGTCCCAGGCCATGGCCAACCTGCAACAGGCGCGTTGGCAAAAACTGGTCTGGAATGTTCCCTACAACGGGTTGTCGGTGTTGCTCGGTGCGAGCACCACGCCGTTGATGGCCGATACCGACAGCCGCGCGTTGATTCAGGCGCTGATGGCTGAAGTGGTACAGGGCGCTCAGGCCTGTGGTTATGAGTTGCCCGTCGGGTACGCCGAGCACCTGTTCAAGGTGACTGAACGCATGCCCGATTACTGGCCGAGCATGTACCACGATTTCGTGCACAAGCGACCGTTGGAACTGGCGGCGATCTACGCCCGCCCCTTGGCCGCGGCCAAGGCCCACGGTTGCGAGTTACCAAGAATTGAAGCGTTGTATCAGGCGTTGCGCTTTATTGATCGGCGCAACGCCTGAGTCGATCTGTCGAGGGAGAATGAAATGGCAAAGGCGTTGACTGACAAACTGGTGCTGGCGATTTCTTCGCGGGCTCTGTTTGACTTGAGCGAGAGCCACAAGGTGTATCTGGCGAGCGGTGTCGAAGCCTATCGGCAGTATCAGATCGAACACGAGGACGAGGTTCTTGCGCCGGGGGACGCGTTTCCTTTGGTGCAAAAACTCTTGAACTTGAACGCCAGCCTCGGACGAGCGAGGGTCGAAGTGGTGCTGGTTTCGCGCAACAGCGCCGACACCGGCCTGCGGGTTTTCAACTCGATTCACTCTTACGGGCTGGCCATTTCCCGCGCGGCATTTGTCGGTGGGCGCAGTCCGTATCCGTATTTGAAAGCCTTCGATTGCGACCTGTTTCTCTCCACCCACGCCGACGATGTGCGCAGTGCACTGGACGCTGGGTTTGCAGCCGCGACCATTTTGTCGGGGGGCGCGAGCCGTGCGGCCAGTGAAGAATTGCGCATTGCGTTCGACGGTGACGCGGTGCTGTTCTCCGATGAATCGGAGCGCATTTATCAGTCGGGAGGCCTTGAGGCTTTTCAGGCCAGCGAACGTGAGTCGGCCCGCGAGCCGTTGCGCGGCGGGCCGTTCAGGGGCTTTCTGGAAGCGCTCAATTTGTTGCAGCGCGAGTTCCCCGAGGATGCCTGCCCCATCCGCACGGCCTTGGTGACGGCCCGTTCGGCGCCAGCGCATGAGCGGGTCATTCGCACATTGCGCGAGTGGGATATTCGTCTTGACGAGTCTCTGTTCCTGGGCGGCCTGCAGAAGTCGGCGTTCCTCGAAGCCTTCGCGGCGGACGTGTTTTTCGACGATCAGACCGGGCACTGCGAGCTCGCTCGCGAGGTGGTCGCGACCGGTCACGTTCCTCATGGCATCAGCAATGAACTGAAGGTTTAAGCCCCGTGGCACGGGACGCCGAACTCGTCGCGGCACTGCTAAGCTGAATCAATCTCCGCCATCTTGGCACCCGAGGAGGTCACATGATTCGTTCGATGTTGTACGCCACTGACCTCGGCCTGTACGCGCCTTATGTGATGCAGCATGCCTTGGCATTGGCGCGAACATTCAAAGCCGATTTGTATGTGGTGCACGCCGTCGAACCCATGGGGTTGTTTGCCGAGTCGGTGCTGCAAAGCTACCTCGACGAACAAGCCTTGAGCGAGTTTCACAGCGAGGGGCTGAACACCGTGATGGCCAATATCGAGCAGCGGGTGCTCGACAGTTTTCGTGAAGAGTTGGGGGAGGGGCAGCAGGACCTGGCGCTGATCCAGTCGGTGAGGGTGTTCCAGGGCGATCCGTCGCAAGTGATTCTTGAACAGGCGCAGAAACTCTCGGTGGATTTGTTGATCGTAGGGAGTCACAGCCATGGGGCGGGTGGGGAAACCCCGTTGGGGCGTACCGCATCGCGGGTGCTGCAATTGGCCCAGGTGCCGGTCTATCTGGTGCCGTTGGTGCAGCGTCGGCGTTACGGAGACAGTTGATGCATGAATACTGGCCTTTTGACAAAAAAGTTCTAGATTTATTATTCAAACCATTAATATAGTTATATACCGTCGCTGATGCCCGTGGCGTCTATCTGCTTTGAGGGATTCATATGAAGCTTCAACAATTGCGCTACATCTGGGAAGTGGCGCACCACGACCTCAACGTTTCGGCTACTGCCCAAAGCCTGTACACCTCGCAGCCGGGCATCAGCAAGCAGATCCGTCTGCTGGAAGACGAATTGGGGGTCGAGGTTTTTGCGCGCAGCGGCAAGCACCTGACCCGGGTTACCCCGGCCGGTGAGCGCATCATCACCACCGCTGGCGAGATTCTGCGCAAGGTCGAAAGTATCAAGCAGATCGCTCAGGAGTTCTCCAACGAGAAAAAAGGCACCCTGTCGATTGCCACCACGCACACCCAGGCACGTTATGCGTTGCCGCCAGTCATCAGCAGCTTCATCAAGCAATACCCGGACGTTGCCCTGCACATGCATCAGGGCTCGCCGATGCAGATCGCCGAAATGGCCGCCGACGGCACCGTCGATTTCGCCATCGCCACTGAAGCGCTGGAACTGTTTGGCGACCTGGTGATGATGCCGTGCTATCGCTGGAACCGCTGCGTGGTCGTGCCTCAGGGCCACCCGCTGACCAAGCTGCCGAAACTGACCCTCGAAGCGCTCGCGGAATACCCGATCGTGACGTACGTGTTCGGTTTTACCGGCCGTTCGAAACTCGACGAAGCGTTCAGCCACCGTGGCCTGACCCCGAAAGTGGTGTTCACCGCCGCCGACGCCGACGTCATCAAGACTTACGTGCGCCTGGGCCTGGGCGTGGGCATCGTTGCGAAAATGGCGGTGGACACCAAGCTCGATAACGACCTGGTGGTGCTCGATGCCAGCGAACTGTTCGAGTCCAGTGTGACCAAGATCGGTTTCCGTCGCGGCACTTTCCTGCGCGGCTTCATGTGCGACTTCATCGAGAAATTTGCGCCGCACCTGACTCGCGAAGTCATGGCCAAAGCCATCCAGTGCCACAACAAGCAGGAGCTGGAAGAACTGTTCGACGGCGTTGAACTACCGGTTCACTAAACCACCTCGGTGACAGCGAACTGTTGCCGGGTGCCCGCCACGACAATCTCCACCTCGTCCCCCTCGAACTTGCCCAGCAGGCTTTTGCCCAGCGGCGAGCGAGGGGTGATGACGGTAATCAACTGCCCCACCAGATACACCTTCAGCCCGGCCGCATCCGGCCCCAGAAACAGCCATTGCTGACGACCTTCATCGTCTTCCAGGCCCAGCAGCGTGCCGACCTGAATGCCCTGTTGCTCGTCGTAAGGCCGCAGGGTGAGGTTCTGGCAAAGCACCAGCGACTGCCTGATTTCTTCCACGCGTTTGGCCTGGCCGGCCGCCAGGTACGAGGCTTCCAGGCCCAGGGTGTCGTACTTGTTTTCGGCGATGTTTTCTTCGTGGGTCGCGGTTTCGTAAGCGGTTTGGGCCGCTCGCTGAGCGACCTCCAGATCGGCCTGGAGTTTTTCGAGAATCAGTTGGTGGACGCTGTGCTTGTTCATGATCAATCGCAAAATTGCAGGACGTTGGCGCGGGATTTTTCGCTGGGGGCGGTCTGGTCCTGTTGCAGCCAGAACTGGCACTTGGCATTGGACAGATTGCGTGGGTTGCTACGAGCCTGATCGAGGGTTTGCTGCTGTTCGTTCTTGCGCAGGTTTTCCTGGTACTGCTCGAACATCGGGTTGGGCGCGACGGGCTCCACGACCGGTGGCTTGGCCAACTGCTGAACGGCTTCGGCCACGGGCGCCAGTTGCGGGGCGAACACAAAGCGGGCAGCCAGCCAGCAGGTCAGGGCGATGGCCAGGAAACCCAACCATAAACCCAAGGCAATGCTGACGGTCAACTGGATGGCATTGACGTTGATACGCAACGGGCGGCGGGGAGTCGAGCGGTACGGCATGGCGGCATCCTGCTGGAATGTGGGCAAGCGGCGATTGTCGCATGAAGATTAATCGGCGTCGGCCCTTCTGCACGCAACGATTTATGCGGACAATTGCAGCCTTTGTCTCATGGAGCCCGGAATGAAAGTCACCTGGGATATTTTCTGCACGGTTGTCGATAACTATGGCGACATCGGCGTGACGTGGCGCCTGGCCCGGCAATTGGTGGCCGAGCACCCGTACGCGGTTCGGTTGTGGGTCGACGATTTGCGGGCGTTCGAACGTATGTGCCCGGAAATCGACATCGCGGCCAGCCAGCAATGGCAGCAGGACGTCGAAGTGCGTCAATGGCCGGCCGACTGGCAGCCAACGCCTGCGGCCGATGTGGTGATTGCAGCGTTCGCCTGCCAATTGCCCGCCGCCTACATGGAGGCCATGGCCGAACGCCCAAGCGTTCCGCTGTGGCTGAACCTTGACTACCTGAGCGCCGAAGACTGGATCGTCGGCTGTCATGGCTTGCCCTCGGTGAAGTACAAGCAGGTCCAGAAGTACTTCTTCTTCCCGGGCTTTCAGGCCGGCACCGGCGGTTTGTTGCGTGAGGGCGGATTGCTGGAACAGCGTGAGGCATTTCAGCGCAGCGCGAAGCAGCAGCAGGCGTTCCTGCAAGGGTTGGGGATTATCCCGGCTGCGGGTGCGCGGCTGATCTCGCTGTTTGCCTACGAGAATGCCGGGCTGGCCAGTTGGCTGGAGGTGCTGGCCGCTGACGTGCGGCCCACGCATTTGCTGGTGCCGGAGGGCAGGGTGCTGGGCGATGTCCAGGCCTGGCTCGGGTCCGGACCCTTGACCGTCGGCACTGTGCATGTGCGTAACAATCTGACCGTGCAAGTGCTGCCATTCGTCCGGCAAGACCAGTACGACCGCTTGTTGTGGTGCTGCGATTTCAACGCGGTACGCGGCGAAGACTCGTTCGTCCGGGCGCAATGGGCCGCTCGGCCCTTGCTGTGGCATATTTATCAGCAGGACGATGACGTCCATCTGGAGAAGCTCGACGCCTTTCTCGCGCTCTACACCCAAGGGCTTTCAGCGGCGGCCAGCGAGGCGTTGTGCGGTCTGTCGCGAGCGTGGAATACCGGCGGCGAGATGGCCGAACACTGGCTGGCGGCGCAGGAACACTGGCCGGAACTGCAAAAACACGCCCAGGCATGGTGTCTGGAACAAGCCTTGCAGGCGGATCTTGCCGCAGCGCTGGTGCAGTTTTACCTAAATTGGATATGATACGCGGCCTAGATTTTTGTAAATCCCATCCAAATTCGGATATTCGCAATGAAAACTGGTAAAGAACTGAAACCCGGTACGGTGATCCGTCTCGAAAACGACCCTTGGCTGGTTCAGAAAGCTGAATTCACCAAGTCCGGTCGTAACAGCGCGATCATGAAGACCAAGCTGAAAAACCTGCTGACCGGTTACAAGACCGAGATCGTTTACAGCGCCGACGACAAACTGGACGACGTAATCCTCGACCGCAAAGAAGCGACCCTGTCCTTCATCAGCGGCGACACCTACACGTTCATGGACACCACTGACTACACCATGTACGAGCTGAACGCTGAAGACATCGAGTCTGTTCTGCCTTTCGTTGAAGAAGGCATGACCGATGTTTGCGAAGCGATCTTCTTCGAAGAGCGTCTGGTTTCCGTAGAGCTGCCGACCACTATCGTGCGTCAGGTTGACTACACCGAAGGTTCCGCTCGCGGTGACACTTCCGGCAAGGTGATGAAGCCTGCCAAACTGAAGAACGGTACCGAGCTGTCGGTTGCTGACTTCATCGAAATCGGCGACATGATCGAGATCGATACCCGCGAAGGCGGTTCTTACAAAGGCCGTGCTAAATAAGCGCAGTTTTTGCAGGAAAGAAAAAGCCCGACCTTTGAGTCGGGCTTTTTTATGCGCGTCTGGAAAGTGCGGGTGCTCAGACGGTGACGTGCAGGCGCACGTCCACATTGCCGCGTGTGGCGTTGGAGTACGGGCAGACCTGGTGCGCGGCGTCGACCAGGGTTTGTGCATCGACCTGCTCCAGGCCCTGGCAGGCTGACGTGCAGGTCGATGTCCAGACCGAAACCGCCAGGAATCTGACCGATGCCGACATGGGCGGTGATCGCGGCGTCATCCGGAATTTTGCGCTTGGTCTGGCTGGCGACGAATTTCAGTGCGCCGATGAAGCAGGCCGAATAACCGGCTGCGAACAATTGCTCGGGATTGGTCGCTGCGCCGCCCGCACCGCCCAGTTCTTTGGGGGTGGCGAGTTTGACATCGAGGATGTTGTCGCTGGAAACGGCGCGACCATCACGGCCACCGGTGGCGGTTGCAACAGCGGTGTAGAGAGTTTGCATGGTGTGAGCCTCATTCGCGATTTGTTTTGCGCTAAAAGCTTGCGCGCTAAGTAGCTGCGAAATAAATGTAGCTCGCTAATATATTGTGCGCAATATAAATTTTGAAAAGGGTATGCCGAAGGCCTGTTGGCAGGCGAATGCATGTGGCTGTAAATGTTGATCTGGCGCTGTCGCGGTGGGTTCATCAGCAACCGGTGTGGAAGCGGGCTGCGCTGGGCGGCGATCCGACGAAGGCGGTGTGTCAGTCAACATGGATGTTGGAGCTGACGTTCGCGAGCAAGTGAACGTCGCCCGGCCCTTCCTGCAGGGGATTTCTGCGGGTTGGAAGATCAGAGGCTGTCTTGCAGGTGGCTGCGCAACACCAGCAGATCGGCTTGCAGCTTTTGCAGTTGCTCCAGGGTCTGACCGCTGGCGCCAAGGATGCACTGCGGAATGTCGCGGGCCTGGTCACGCAGGGCGCGGCCCTGTTCGGTGAGTTCGACGATGACCACGCGTTCGTCTTCACGGCTGCGGGTGCGACTTAGCAGGCCTTCGGCTTCCAGGCGTTTGAGCAGCGGCGTCAGAGAGCCGGGATCGGTCAGCAGGCGCGTGCTGATTTCACCGACGGTCAACCCGTCCCGCTCCCACAACACCATCATCGCCAGGTACTGCGGATATGTCAGGCCCAGCGCTTGCAACAGCGGTTTATAGACCTTGGTCATCAGCAGCGAGGTGGAGTGCAGGGCAAAGCACACCTGATTGTCCAGCAGCAGGTGGTCGCAGGTGTCCGGGGTAGTGCTTTCGGTGGTCATATTCGGGCCTTGAACGGTGATCGTCATGAATCTAGGTTCTGTACGAAAACTGCCTGCGTGTCGATCATGCTGCGTTAAAAACAGGCTCGGAATGCTCATTTACAACCCGTAAACTCCGTTTCCTCGCCTGTTTTTGCCTTGCCTGATCGCCACTCGGCGACTTTTCGTACAGACCCTAGCGGGCGAGTGTTTAATGCGCCAGATAATTTTCGGTTATTGCCGGCCCAGGTCGCTTTGCAGCGCCAGGTCCCAGGGCGGTATCGGGCTGAAGCGGCTCTTGAGGTATTCCAGCAGCAAACGGCTGCGCGAGTTGATCTGTTGTTCGAGGCGCAGGGCGTAGATGCCGGTGGTTTCCGGTTGGGGCAGGCCGTTGTCGCAAAACAATGGCAGCAACTCGCCGCGCAGCAAGTATTCGCTGCACAGCCAGGTCGGCAGGTGGGCGATGCCCAGGCCGGCGAGGGCGCCGTAGAGCAAGGCTTCGGCATTGTTGGCGCTGAGGCGGATCCGTTGGGGGCGATGCAACTGCATCTGGCCGTCCAGCTCGAAACGCCAGGCGAAGGGCGGCGCCAGGCCATCCCAGTCGAGGCCGTCGTGTTGGCTCAGTTCGCTCGGCTGGCTCGGCACGCCTCGGTGCTTGAGGTACGCGGGGCTGGCACACGCAATGCGCACCATGCTGGCCAGCGGCGTGGCCACCAGCCGGGTGTCGGCCATTTGCCCGGCGCGCAGTACCAGGTCGACCTTGCCCAGGTTCGACCCCTGCATGTCGACAAAACTGTCGATCAGGTGCAATTGCACGTCCAGCCCCGGATAGGCCACCAGGAAATCGGCAATCACCGGCGCCAGATGCCGTCGGCCAAACGCGGCGGGGGCGTCGATGCGGATCAGACCTTCCGGGGCGCTGCTCAAGGACACCGCTTCGGCACGGGCCAGACGCAACTCGGCGACGATGCGCTGCGCCCGTTCGGCAAATGCCAGACCGGCCGGCGTGGCGCGCACCGCGTGAGTGCTGCGGATGAACAACTGGCTGCCGACGGCACCTTCCAGGCTGTCGATGCGCCGGGCAACGGCTGAGGGCGTCAGTGGATGGCGGCGGGAGGCCGCCGAGAAACTGCCGGTTTCCAGGACATCGAGGAACAGCCCCAACTGATCAGTGAGTACGTTTGGATTCATGAGTGTCTGCTTATGCGAAAAACGCACAGCCATTGTGCGGTGCTGTGCGTTTCCCCGCCAGCGTCGACTGCGTAGGATACGGGGCTTGGCTGATGAGGAAATGTCTGTGATTGAGTTAGTCATGTATCTGGCGCTGGGCGCCGCGTTAGGCACCGTTGGTGGGTTGTTCGGAATCGGCGGCGGCTTGGTCGCCATTCCCGTGCTCGGCGTGTTGTTCGGTCTGGATCAGCAAATCGCCCAAGGCACTGCGTTGGTGATGGTGGTGCCGAACGTGATGCTGGCGCTGTGGCGTTATCACCAGCGCAACCGCATCGAGCTGCGACACGCATTGCCGCTGGCGTCGATGGGGTTCTGTTTTGCGTGGATCGGTTCGATCTGGGCGGTGGGCATTGATGCACAGGTGATGCGCATCGGCTTCGTGGCATTTTTGATCGCCCTGTCGGCCTACAATCTGGTGCGGATGTTCATGGCCAGTGCGCCTGCTTCAGCGCAGATGCGTTACTCATGGCCTTGGCTGGGCGTGCTCGGCGCGGCGTCGGGCGCCATGGGTGGACTGTTTGGTGTCGGCGGCGCGGTGGTCGCAACACCGGTGCTGACCAGCCTGTTCGGCACCACGCAGGTGGTCGCCCAAGGGTTGTCGCTGGCGCTGGCGCTGCCAAGTACTGGCGTCACCCTGGTGACTTACGCAGTGCACCAGCAAGTGAGCTGGGGCATTGCACTGCCCATGGCACTGGGTGGGCTGCTGAGTATCAGTTGGGGTGTGAAGGTTGCCCATGCCCTGCCGGAGCGTGTGCTGCGCGGGTTGTTCTGTGGTTTTCTGGTGCTGTGCGCGGTAATGCTCGCGTTTAAAGTTTGAAGCCGTCGACGATGTGCTCGGCCAGGCATTCGGTGATCGGCGAAGGGTTGTTCAGGTTACGCACCAGCATGATGCTGGCTTCGGGCAGCAGTGGCAGGCCCTCGGCCTCGCCCAGAATACGCATGTCCGCCGGGATCAGGCTTTCCAGCTGTGCGGTGACGGCCAGCCCGGCGCTGACCACGGCCATCAGTGCCGACAGGCTCGAACTGTTGTAGGCAATGCGGTAATCGCGGCCCAAGGTGTCCAAGGCGTTGCAGGCCCAGATCCGGCAGAAACAATCGCCGTTGAACATCGCCAGAGGCACCGGCGATTGTTCAACCGGGTTGAAGCACTGGGCCTGGGCCCCAGACAAAACGTTCCTTGCGCAACAACTGGCCGACCTCGCTGCCGGGTTCCCGGGTGACGATGGACAGGTCCAGGTCACGGCGCAGCAGCAGTTGTTTTGATGGCTCGCAATGCACCTCGATCTGGATCAGCGGATAAGCCTGGGCGAAGCGCGAGAGGATGCCCGGCAGGAAGCGCATCACGTAATCATCCGGCGTGCCGATGCGCACGATGCCGACCATGTGTGGCTCGCGCAGGGTGTTGAACACCTCGCTGTGCAGTTTCAGGATTCGCCGGGCGTAACCGAGCAGCACCTGGCCCTCGGCGGTCAACCGAACCTGGCGACCGTCTCGCTGAAACAGCTGGCGTTGCAGCACGTCTTCTTCCAGCCGCTTCATCTGCATGCTCACCGCCGACTGTGTGCGGTTCACCAGTTCGCCTGCGCGGGTGAACCCGCCCTGGTCTGCGATAGCGACGAAGGTACGCAGCACTTCGGTATCGATACTCGGGTAGCTGCTCAATTCATCAATCTCCGAGATGTGTTGCATAAGAAACATTCGTTGGATTGATCTTAGCCTCGACGCGAGACTTGAGCCATCCACAACGGAGGGCAAGACGATGAAAGGTCAAACAGGTTATGTATTGGCGCACCGGTTCTCGTTCCATGGTTTCTCGCTGCGTCACGTGTGGGAGAAAGTCAGCGGCTGGTACGAGGTCCATCGCGAACGTGAGCTGCTGGCCAGTCTGAGCGACGAAGCCCTGAAGGATATGGGGCTGAGCCGTGCCGATGTCGAGCATGAAGTCGTGCGCCCCTTCTGGGATGACCCGATGCACAAATGAGTACCGAGCCGCTACACAAGACGCTTCACATTGAGGTAGTTTGCGAGCAGACAAGGAGAAGCCCATGCCCGCACAACTGTCCTTATCCCTCAAACAGGCTCGGCGTCTGGCGCTGGCAGCCCAGGGTTTTTCCGGGCGCCAGCCGCCAGGGACGATCAAGCCCGCTCAGCTCAACCGCTTGATTGAGCGCCTGGGCATTCTGCAAATCGACTCGGTCAACGCTCTGGTGCGTTCGCACTACCTTCCGCTGTTCTCTCGCCTGGGTCATTACTCTGCTGAGCTGCTCGACCAGGCTGCCTGGAGTTCGGGGCGGCGGCGTACGTTGTTCGAATACTGGGGGCATGAGGCGTCGCTGTTGCCGTTGTCGATGTACCCGTTGATGCGCTGGCGCATGCAGCAAGCGGCGCAGGGCAACGGGATTTATCAGCAACAGGCACGCTTCGGTCGTGAGCAGCAGGACACGATCCGCCGCGTATTGTCATCGGTCGAGGAACTGGGTGCGCTGGGCGCCGGTAGTTTGTCGACTCGCCAGGAGCGTGCCGGCCCTTGGTGGGACTGGAGCGCGGAAAAGCATGCGTTGGAATGGTTGTTCGCCGCGGGTGAAGTGACAGTGGCGGGGCGGCGCGGTTTCGAGCGTCTGTATGACTTGCCGGAACGGGTGATTCCCGAGTCGATTCTCCAGCAACCGCTGCTCGGCGAAGCTGAGGCGCAACGCGGTTTGCTGTTGCATGCGGCCGGTGCGCTGGGCGTTGCTACCGAAAAGGACCTGCGCGACTACTTTCGTTTGAGCCTGACCGAGTGCCGTAACGGACTGGCCGAGCTGGTAGAAAATGGCCAGTTGCTGACATGTGAGGTGCAGGGCTGGAAGTCGCTTGCTTACTGCCTGCCGGACCCGAAGGTGCCGCGCAAGGTCGAGGCCAGTGCGTTGCTGTCACCATTCGATTCGTTGATCTGGGAACGCAGTCGGACCGAGCGCTTGTTTGATTTTCGCTATCGGCTGGAAATCTACACGCCGCCGGACAAGCGGGTGTACGGCTATTACGTGCTGCCGTTTTTGCACCATGAGCGGATTGCCGCACGGGTCGATCTGCGGGCGGAGCGGGCGTTGGGGCGGTTGGCGGTGCATGCGGTGCACGAAGAGGAGTCGGGGCTGGATGATGGGGGAATGATGGCGTTGGCGGTCAATTTACGGCAGATGGCGGACTGGCTGGGGCTGGAACAGATTCAGCTCAATTGCCCAAGGGCCAGTGCGGCGCGGTTGCGGGTGGCATTGACTCAGATTGATAGTGATTGAGCTGGCGCCTTCGCGAGCAAGCCCGCTCCCACAGTTGACCGAGCTGTCCAAACGGACGCGGTCTAATGTGGAAGCGGGCTTGCTCGCGAAGGGAGCGCCGCGATTTAACGGCGGACTTGCTTCAGGGTTTCAGCGATCAAAAACGCCAATTCCAGGGACTGATCGGCATTCATCCGTGGGTCGCAATGGGTGTGATAACGATCCGACAAACCGTCTTCGGTAATCGGCCGTGCACCGCCGATGCATTCGGTGACGTTCTGCCCGGTCATCTCGATGTGGATACCGCCGGCATACGTGCCTTCGGCTTCGTGGACCTGGAAGAACTGCTTCACCTCGCCGAGGATCTGTGCAAAGTCGCGGGTCTTGTAACCGCTGCTGGCCTTGATGGTGTTGCCGTGCATCGGGTCGGAACTCCAGAGCACCTTCTTGCCCTCGCGCTCCACGGCGCGGATCAGTTGCGGCAAATGGTCGCCGACCTTGTTGGCGCCCATGCGCGCGATCAGGTTCAGGCGGCCCGGGTCGTTGTCCGGGTTGAGCACATCGATCAGGCGGATCAGGTCGTCGGGGTTCATGGTCGGGCCGACCTTGACCCCGATCGGGTTGTTCACCCCGCGCAGGAATTCGACGTGAGCCCCGTCCAACTGACGGGTGCGGTCGCCGATCCACAGCATGTGGGCCGAGCAATCGTAGTAATCGTTGGTCAGGCTGTCGCGGCGCACGAAGGCTTCTTCGTAATTGAGCAACAGTGCTTCGTGGGCGGTAAAGAAGGTGGTTTCGCGCAATTGCGGCGAACTGTCCATGCCGCAGGCACGCATGAACGCCAGGGTTTCATCGATACGGTTGGCCAGGTGGCTGTATTTCTCGGCCAGGGCCGAGTTGGCGATGAAGTCCAGGTTCCACTTGTGCACTTGGTGCAGGTCGGCAAAACCGCCCTGGGCAAAGGCGCGTAACAGGTTCAGGGTGGCGGTGGACTGGTGATAGGACTGGAGCAGGCGTTCCGGGTCCGGTACGCGGCTCTTTTCGTCGAAGCCGATGCCGTTGACGATGTCGCCACGGTAGGGCCGGCAGCGTCACACCGTTGATGGTTTCGTCATTGGACGAGCGCGGCTTGGCGAATTGCCCGGCCATGCGCCCGACTTTGACCACCGGGCAGGCGGCGGCGAAGGTCATCACGATTGCCATTTGCAGCAGCACCTTGAAGGTGTCGCGGATTTTCGCTGCCGAGAACTCGGCGAAGCTTTCTGCGCAATCGCCGCCCTGAAGCAAAAACGCCCGGCCCTGAGTCACCTCGGAAAACTGACGACGCAACTCCCGGGCTTCGCCGGCAAACACCAGTGGCGGATAACTGGCCAGGCTTTGCTCGACGGCGTGCAGATGCGCCGCGTCAGGGTAGTGGGGTTGTTGCTGGATCGGCAGGGCGCGCCAGCTGTCAGGGCTCCAGGGTTGGCTCATCATGGACTCTAGTGTTTAACGGTCGGGTAGGCATGTTAGCAGTAATTAATGCGTGACCTGTTCCCGTCGCTTCGCGGACAATCGCGCCTTTGCTGCACTGAGCGCAACGAATGATTGCGTTGTCGGGGATCGTCCCGGCAACGACCAGGAGACGAAATGACTGAGGAGCGCGTCGAGCATCTGCTCGCCGAGGTGCACGATGAATTCGGCATGATTCGGGTGTTTGAAGTGGCGGATTACCGCTTTCTCGAATTTGGTGACGCTATCGAGCAAAGTTGCGTGTTCACCGCCGACCCGAGCTGGCTGGAGTACGACTACACCCGGGCCATGCTGATTGGCGCGTTGTGCCATGAGCAGCCCGAAAGTGCGCTGTTCCTCGGGCTGGGTGCCGGCACCCTGACCCAGGCGTGCCTCAAGTTCCTGCCACTGGAAGACGTCGAAGCCATCGAGCTGCGCCCGGACGTTCCGCGCCTGGCCATCGAGTACCTGGGGCTGGACGATGATCCGCGTTTGTACATCCGCGTCGGCGATGCCCTGGAGTTACTGGAGACGGCCGAGCCCGCGGACCTGATTTTTGTCGACCTCTATACCGATGTGGGGCCGGGTGTCGGGCATCTGGCCTGGGGGTTCCTGGAAAACTGTCAGAAGCGCCTGAATTCGGGTGGCTGGCTGGTGATCAACCAGTGGGCGACCGATGACGGCAAGCCACTGGGCGCAGCATTGTTGCGGGGGCTTTTTCATAGGCATTATTGGGAACTGCCGGTGAAGGAGGGCAACGTGATTCTGATCGTGCCCTGCGAACTCGACCAGGAACTGGACATGCAGGCGTTGACCGAACGAGCCGAAGCATTGGCGCCGCGCCTGGGCTATTCGTTGCAAGCGTTGATCAAGGCGATTCGCCCGGCGACTTGAAGTCTGGCGAGCTTCTGTGGCGAGGAGCGCTTGCTCCCGCTTGAGTGCGCAACACTCACAAAATCTGCATGGATTGCCTGGATTTTGGGGGCCGCTGCGCAGCCCTGCGGGAGCAAGCGCCCTCGCCACAAAGGTAATGTCAGCAGCCTTTGAAGATTCCGGGGCGTTTTTCGATCATCGACCGCACGCCTTCCTTGGCATCTTCACTGGCCAAAAGCTTCTTCACCAACGGCGGTAACCCCTGCGCCGCCACCGTCTCACCTTCAAGGCGCGCCTGGCGTGCGGACTGTAACGTTGCCTGAACCCCCAGTGGCGCTTGCCGGGCGATTCGCTCGGCCAGCTCAATCGCTCGCGGCAGCAGGTCTTCGCTGGCCATCACTTCCTGCACCAGCCCCAGGTGCAAGGCTTCATGGGCGTCGAACTCGTCACCGGTCAGCAACCAGCGCATGGCATTGCCCCAGCCGGCAATCTGATGCAGACGCAGGGTGGCGCCGCCGAAAGGAAAGATCCCACGCTGGACTTCCATCTGGGCGAAGCGGGTGTTGCTGGCACACAGGTTAATGTCGGCGGCGAGCATCAGTTCGATGCCAATGGTCAGGCAGTAGCCCTGAACCGCGACGATCACCGGTTTACTGACCCTGGGGCCGGCGAAAACGCCCCACGGATCGCAACCGCCAATCGGAGCTTTCCAGCCCTTGGCCAGTGCGGCACTCACGTTCATCAGGTCCAGCCCAGCGGTGAAATGCTCACCGTGACCGAATACCACGGCCACACGAGCTTCGCTGTCGGCTTCGAATTCGCCATACGCCAGGCTCAGTTGATCGAGCAGGTCGAGGTCGAATGCGTTGCGCTTGGCCACCCGATCAAGGCCTATCAACAGGATGTGCCCGCGCCGTTCGCGGCTGACACGGCTTGAATCTGGCTGATTCATGGGGCATTTCCTCGTGGGTAAAGGAAGTCTCGGACCGAAGGTCGGCGCCTGAAAGGTGAACCGTTTAAGCCTGATGACCAACAGGGCCGGGCTTTTAAAAAATAGACGGCTGCACGATTATCCGCAAAGCCTGTGACACTCCGGTGTACACAGGCTTTCTTAGATAAAAAAAGCTCCCTTTTTTGGCGAATTCCGGTATAGTGCGCGCCGGTCTTTAGCCAGGCCGCGTTCAGGTAGCGCAATTCCCCGAAGTCAGCTTCGGCTGCACGTCCGCACAGCGGGCTCTTCCTAGACGATTCTTTTCATTCATTCGTTTTCGCAAATCCCCGCCGACAAAGCAGCCAGGGCGACTCTTGAGTCTTACACGGCATGCGCAGCTTTGGAGCATGGGTCTTTGCGGATGCACTTAGAGGCAGACCCATGACCCAGGAAACCGGCGGCTTCGCCGCTTTTAATCTTAATCCGAATATTCTTGCAGCCGTCATCGCGACTGGCTACGAAGAGCCTTCGGCTATTCAGCAGCAATCGATCCCGATCATTATGGCCGGTCACGACATGATTGGTCAGGCGCAAACCGGTACGGGTAAAACCGCTGCGTTCGCCCTGCCGATCCTGCATCGCATCGATCCTGCTAAGCGCGAGCCGCAAGCCCTGATCCTGGCGCCAACCCGTGAGTTGGCGCTGCAAGTAGCAACCGCTTTCGAAACCTACGCCAAGCAAATGCCGGGCGTTACCGTTGTGGCCGTTTACGGCGGCGCGCCTATGGGCCCACAACTGAAAGCAATCCGTAATGGCGCACAGATCGTTGTTGCCACTCCGGGCCGTCTGTGCGACCACCTGCGTCGTGACGAAAAAGTACTGGCGACCGTGAACCACCTGGTTCTCGACGAAGCTGACGAAATGCTCAAGCTGGGCTTCATGGACGACCTGGAAGTTATCTTCAAGGCCTTGCCAGCAACCCGTCAGACCGTATTGTTCTCGGCGACCCTGCCGCAGTCGATCCGTGCCATTGCCGAGCGCCATCTGCGCGATCCGCAACACGTGAAGATCCAGACCAAGACTCAGACC
Source organism: Pseudomonas purpurea (assembly GCF_039908635.1). Taxonomy (NCBI): domain Bacteria; kingdom Pseudomonadati; phylum Pseudomonadota; class Gammaproteobacteria; order Pseudomonadales; family Pseudomonadaceae; genus Pseudomonas; species Pseudomonas purpurea. The sequence continues at coordinate 3,949,495 of NZ_CP150918.1, read as the reverse complement.
GTTACCGCGATCGAACAGGCTCACCTGTTGGTTCACGCTGACCAGAAGACCTCGGCTGTATTGAGCCTGCTGGAAGTTGAAGATTTCGACGCCCTGATCATGTTCGTGCGCACCAAGCAAGCGACCCTGGACCTGGCCAGTGCCCTGGAAGCCAAAGGCTACAAAGCTGCTGCGCTGAACGGTGACATTGCCCAGAACCAACGTGAGCGCGTGATCGACTCCCTCAAGGATGGCCGTCTGGACATCGTTGTGGCGACCGACGTTGCTGCTCGTGGCCTGGACGTTCCGCGCATCACTCACGTGTTCAACGTTGACATGCCGTACGATCCGGAATCCTACGTTCACCGTATCGGCCGTACTGGCCGTGCCGGTCGCGAAGGTCGTGCACTGCTGCTGGTGACTCCGCGTGAGCGCCGCATGCTGCAAGTGATCGAGCGTGTAACCGGTCAGAAAGTGGCTGAAGTTCGCCTGCCGGACGCTCAAGCCGTTCTCGATGCGCGCATCAAGAAACTGACCAACAGCCTGTCGCCGCTGGTGGCTGATGCCGAGTCGACTCACGGTGATCTGCTGGACCGCCTGACTGCCGACATCGGTTGCACCCCGCGTGCACTGGCTGCTGCGCTGCTGCGCAAAGCAACCAACGCTCAAGCACTGACCCTGGCTGCGATCGAGAAAGAACGTCCACTGGTACCGAACAACGCTCCGCGCGGTGATCGTCCAGAGCGTTCCGGTGATCGTCCGGACCGTGGTGATCGTGAGCGTCGTGCGCCGATCCCATTGGCCGAAGGTCGTGCTCGTTGCCGTACCGCGCTGGGTGCGCGTGATGGTATCGCTGCCAAGAACCTGCTGGGCGCTATCCTCAATGAGGGTGGCCTGGCGCGTGAAGCCATCGGTCGCATCCAGGTGCGTGACAGCTTCAGCCTGGTCGAGTTGCCGGAAGATGGTCTTGAGAAACTGCTGACCAAACTGAAGGACACTCGCGTTGCCGGTAAGCAGTTGAAACTGCGTCGCTATCGCGAAGATTGATCCGCCCTTGGGCTGATTGATCGCACATAAAAAATCCCCGACTGGTTCGGGGATTTTTTTGGCCTGCTGTTTTGTGTCTGGCTGGAGATCGGTGTCGCGCCCTTCGCGAGCAAGCCCGCTCCCGCACTGGAATGCGTTTCCCCTGTGGGAGCGAGCTTGCTCGCGATGGGGGCAACTCGGTCTATCTGTCAGCCAAACCGATAGATGTCCATCCCCAGCGCGCCCATGGTGAAGCCCTGATGGGCGATGCTGAACTCACCCCCGGCACCACGCGCAAAGTACAACGGCAGCAAATGCTCATCGCTGGGATGGCTGCGCACGGCGTTCGGCGCTTGCTGGCGGTAGTCGTGCAGGGCGGCTTCGTCGTTTGCGGCGAGTTTCTCGATCATCCAGTCGCGAAACGCCTTGGCCCAGGGCTCGACGCTTTCCGGGCCGGCATGCCAGTCCAGTTCGCGCAGGTTGTGGGTGATGCTGCCGGAACCGATCAGCAACACACCTTGTTCACGCAGGCTGCTCAAGGCCTGGCCGACACGGGTTTGCAGCGCCGGGCCGAAGCGGCTGGGCAGCGAAACCTGAACCACCGGAATGTTGGCTTGCGGGTACATCAACGACAAGGGCACCCAGACGCCGTGATCGAATGGCCGTTGGTCATCGATGCGTGCGGTCAGGTCATCGGCTTGCAGTAACCCGACGACCTTGGCCGCCAACTGGGGATCACCGGGGGCCGGGTATTGCACGGCGAACAGTGCCTTCGGGAAGCCGCCGAAGTCATGCCAGGTTTCGGGGTGGGCGTTGCCGGTGACCAGTAGTTCCTGGTTTTCCCAGTGCGCCGACACCACGACAATGGCTTTGGGTGTTGGCAGTTCGGAGGCCAGGCGCGCCAGCGCCGGTCCACTGGCACCGGGTTCCAGCGCGAGCATGGGTGAACCGTGAGAAATGAACAGGCTAGGGAGCATGAGGAAGGTCCTGAGCGTTAAGATGGCCCCATCTTCAGTCAGATCAATGATCTAAATCTAATATAAGTTTTAGCCCATATTGATCGAATTTTCAGGGTGAATCATGCAGCCGGAATTTTGGGAAAAACGTTGGGCGCTTAACCAGATCGGGTTTCATCAGCCGCAGGTGAACCCTTATCTGCTGCGATACTGGCCCGCACTGGGCTTTGCGCAAGGCTCGCGGGTGCTGGTGCCGTTGTGCGGCAAAAGCCTGGACCTCGTATGGCTGGCCGGGCAGGGGCATCGGGTGCTGGGCGTTGAGCTGTCCGAGAAAGCCGTGGAGGACTTTTTCCATGAGCAACAACTTACGCCGCACATCAGCGTGCGAGGGGCCTTCAAGGTCTATCAGGCAGGCCCGATCGAGTTGTGGTGCGGTGATTTCTTTGCCTTGAGCACCGCGGACGTCGTCGATTGCGTGGCGCTCTATGATCGAGCAGCGTTGATTGCCTTGCCGCCCTCGATGCGCGAGCAGTATGCCGCACACCTGCTTCAGATCCTGCCCGAGCCGTGTGAGGGATTGCTGATTACCATGGACTACGATCAGTCGCAGTTGCCGGGGCCACCGTTTGCCGTGCCGGACGATCAAGTCCAGGCGCTACTGGGGGCTCGCTGGCAGCTGGAAGTCCAGGAGGCGCGGGATATCCTGGGTGAAAGCTGGAAGTTTCTTCAGGGCGGCGTCACGCGGCTTGATGAGCGTGTGTACCGTCTGCGCAAGCACTGATCGATTTTCTTGCGGATGCAAAAAGGGCGACTTGCGTCGCCCTTTTTGGGTGTTTCATCGAGTGTTACTGGCCGAGGCGGCGCAGTGCATCGATACGTTCTTCCAGCGGTGGGTGGCTCATGAACAGGCGAGCCAGCCCTTGTTTCATGCCACCGTTGATGCCGAAGGCGCTCAGCGTGCTCGGCATGTGCACCGGCAAGCCCTGCTCCGAGCGCAGGCGTTGCAGGGCGCCAATCATTGCGCTGCTGCCCGCCAGGCGTGCGCCGGCCTCGTCGGCACGGAATTCGCGTTTGCGCGAGAACCACATGACGATCGCGCTGGCCAGGAAGCCCAGTACCAGTTCCGCGAAAATGGTCGCCACGTAGTAGGCGATGCCCCGGCCTTCTTCGTTCTTGAAGATCACCTTGTCGACGAAGTTGCCGATGATCCGTGCAAAGAACATCACGAAGGTGTTCACCACGCCCTGTACCAGGGCCAGGGTGACCATGTCGCCATTGGCCACGTGGCCGATTTCGTGAGCGAGCACGGCTTTGACTTCATCGGGCGAAAAGCGTTCGAGCAAGCCCTGGCTGACCGCAACCAATGCGTCGTTCTTGTTCCAGCCGGTGGCAAACGCGTTGGCCTCGTACGCCGGGAAGATCCCGACTTCAGGCATTTTGATCCCGGCTTCGCGGGACAGTTGCTCGACGGTCTGCATCAACCATTGTTCATGGCGAGTGCGTGGCTGGCTGATGATCTGGGTGCCGGTGCTCATCTTCGCCATCCACTTGGAGATGAACAGCGAGAACAGCGAGCCGACGAAACCGAACACCGCACAGAAGATCAGCAGCTGCTGGAGGTCAAGGTCAACCCCGTTGGCCGCCATGAACCCGTCGACGCCAAAAAGGCTCAGGGTGATGCTGGCAATCAGCACGACCGCCAGGTTAGTGGCCAAAAACAGCAGGATGCGCATCATGGTGGTAGAAGTCTCCTCAAGCTAAATATGTAGCGTACTGCGGGGTATATAAGGTGCGGCACCGGGCTATTCAACCGGGTGACTATTTCAAACTGTGTCCTACAGCGGGTTTTCAGGTGCTTGCAGGGGGTTTCCGACAACCGTCAGGCTGATTCTGGACAGGCTCGGCAGCATGCGGGTCCCGCGAACATGGGCTGAACCGACCAATGCCCCATGGAAATGAGCGCGGAGCGCATCAGTGCAGGTGAGGGGAGAAGATGTGTTGCTGAATTGATCGCTGTGGGATTCTTTGCGAATCCCACAGGGCTTGGGGCTTACTGCCGATAGGATTTCAGGAAGTTACCGATGCGGCCGATTGCCATGTCCAGTTCGTCGACACGCGGCAGCGTCACGACACGGAAATGGTCAGGCCATGGCCAGTTGAAGGCTGTGCCTTGTACCACCAGCAGTTTTTCCGAGAGCAGCAGGTCGAGCACGAACTTCTCATCGTTGTGGATCGGGCAGACTTTCGGGTCGATCTTCGGGAAGGCGTACAGCGCGCCCATCGGTTTGACGCAGCTGACGCCGGGGATGTCGTTGAGCAGTTCCCAGGTGCGGTTGCGCTGTTCCAGCAGGCGACCTTGCGGCAGCACCAGGTCATTGATGCTCTGGTAGCCACCGAGTGCGGTCTGGATCGCGTGCTGGCTTGGCACGTTGGCGCACAGGCGCATGTTGGCCAGCATGTCGATGCCTTCGATGTAGCTCTGGGCGTGATGCTTGGGACCGGAAATGGCGATCCAGCCGGAACGGAAACCCGCCACGCGGTAGGACTTGGACAGGCCGTTGAAGGTCAGGCACAGCAGGTCCGGCGCCAGCGAGGCGGTGCAAATGTGCACGGCATCGTCGTACAGAATCTTGTCGTAGATCTCGTCGGAGAACACCACCAGGTTGTGCTGGCGCGCCAGTTCGAGCATGCCCAGCAGCACTTCACGCGAATACACCGCACCGGTCGGGTTGTTCGGGTTGATGATCACCAGGGCCTTGGTGTTCGGGGTGATCTTGGCCTTGATGTCGGCCAGGTCCGGGAACCAGTTGGCTTGCTCGTCGCACAGGTAATGCACCGGATTGCCGCCGGCCAGGCTGACGGCGGCGGTCCACAGCGGATAGTCAGGGGCCGGGACCAGCACTTCATCGTTATTGTTGAGCAGGGCCTGCATCGACATCACGATCAGCTCGGAGACGCCGTTGCCCAGGTAGATGTCCTCGATGCCGACGCCTTCGACCTGTTTCTGCTGGTAGTACTGCATCACGGCCTTGCGGGCGCTGAACAGGCCTTTGGAGTCGCTGTAACCTTGCGCGGTCGGCAGGTTGCGGATGACGTCCTGGAGGATTTCATCGGGTGCCTCGAAACCAAACGGTGCCGGGTTGCCGATGTTCAGCTTGAGGATGCGATGACCTTCCTCTTCCAGGCGTTTGGCGTGCTTGAGCACTGGGCCGCGAATGTCGTAGCAGACGTTGGCGAGCTTGTTCGATTTGCTGACCTGCATGGCGATGTGTTCCCGAAAATGAACGATCCAGACGGCGCATGAACTACCGTACTGGGAATCCTGCGTCCTCGCGTCGGCCTGAAACCTGGGTTACAGCGCTGAAAATCCGTTTGAATGCGTGTAACGCGGCTGCCAGACTGGCGTCTAACGAGGCGCAATCATACGTGCCGCCTGATCCGTGGAAAAGGTACAGATCGGGCTTTTTCAGTTGCAGAGGTATGACGATGGAAAAGTTGGAAAAAACCCTGGAAGAATGGCGGGCCATGCTCGACCCGGAGCAGTACAACGTTTGCCGTCTGAAGGGCACCGAGCGGCCGTTCTCGGGCAAGTACAACGGCACCAAGACCGATGGCGTCTATCACTGCATCTGCTGCAACGAGCCGTTGTTCGACTCCAGGGCCAAATTTGATTCCGGTTGCGGCTGGCCGAGCTTCTACGCGCCGATTGGCGAGAGCGCGATGGTCGAGATCCGCGATGTCAGCCACGGCATGATTCGCACCGAAGTGGTTTGCGCCAAGTGCGACGCGCACCTGGGCCACGTGTTCCCGGACGGTCCGCCACCCACTGGCTTGCGTTATTGCATCAACTCGGTGTGCCTGGACCTGGTGCCGCGCGGCTGAACAACGAATGAGCGACCTGCTGACAGGTCGCTTTTTTTGAGGTTGTTAAATTGCGTGCAATTCAATTGCGCACTATGTTTAGGGTCTGTACGAAAAGTCGCCGAGTGGCGATCAGGCAAGGCAAAAACAGGCGAGGAAGCGGAGTTTACGGGTTGTAAATGAGCATTCCGAGCCTGTTTTTAACGCAGCATGATCGACACGCAGGCAGTTTTCGTACAGAGCCTAGTCATTCCCGATCCTTCGAATGGAGTTCGTCCCATGACCGATAAACTGCTGAGCATTCCTTGCACCACCATCAAGGGTGAGCAAAAGACCTTGGCCGACTTCGCCGGTAAAGCGGTGCTGGTGGTCAATACCGCGAGCAAGTGCGGCTTCACCCCGCAGTACAAGGGGCTTGAGGAACTGTGGCAGAGCTACAAGGATCGGGGACTGGTGGTGCTGGGCTTTCCCTGCAACCAGTTCGGCAAGCAGGAGCCAGGCGACGAAGGGGCCATTTCCGAGTTCTGCGAGTTGAATTTCGGTGTCAGCTTCCCGCTGTTCAAGAAAATCGAGGTGAATGGCAGTGATGCCCATCCGCTGTTTGTGCAGCTGAAAAAGCGCGCACCGGGTGTGCTGGGCTCCCAGGGCATCAAGTGGAACTTCACCAAATTCCTGATCGGCCAGGACGGCAAAGTGGTCAAGCGCTTTGCACCCGCGACCAAGCCGCAAGACTTGACCCGTGAGATCGAAGCGTTGCTGAAATGACGTTGCTGTCAGCCGATTCCCTGAGGCTCGACAGTCAGCTCTGCTTCAAGCTGTACGCCACCTCCCGGGCGGTGATCCGCGCCTACAAGCCGATGCTCGATCAGTTGGGCCTGACTTACCCGCAATACTTGGCCATGCTGGTGTTGTGGGAGTGGCAGGACTGCTTGCCTGAGCAGCCCACCGTCAAAGCGCTGGGTGAACGGTTGTCGCTGGACTCCGGGACGCTTACGCCGCTGCTCAAGCGTCTGGAGCAGATGCAGTTGGTGCAGCGCCAACGCTCGATACGTGACGAGCGAGAGGTGCACCTGTGCGTTTCTCCGGCCGGGTTGGCACTGCGCGAACGCGTGGTGCCGCTCAAGGCGAGCCTGTTATGCGACAGCGGTGTCGATCTGGATCGCCTGGATGTCCTGCGTCAGGGGCTTGATCAATTGCTCGGACAGATCAAAGCGCAGTTGTAGTCGGCACCCACTGGTCCAGCAGGGCGGCCAGCTCTTCGCGGCGAAACGGCTTGGCCAGGTAATCGCTCATGCCCGCGGCACGGCAACGTTCGCGCTCTTCGGGCATGGCATTAGCGGTCAGGGCGACGATGGGCAAGTCTGGCCAACGGCCGCTGCGGCGGATTTGCCGGCTCGCTTCGTAGCCATCCATGACCGGCATGTTGCAGTCCATCAACACCAGGTCGAAGGTGCTGTGTTCCAGCTGATCCAGCGCCTCGCCACCATGAGACGCCACCCGCACGTCACACCCCAGTTTACCGAGCATGCCTTTGGCCACCAGTTGGTTGACCGGATTGTCCTCGACCAGCAGGATCCGCCCGCGACGCACTGGCGCGATGCTTTCCAGTTGGGCGTTGTTGATCGTGGTGACTTCCGCCTGCAAGGCGCGGCGCAAGGTCTGGTACAGCGCGTTGCGGGCCAGCGGGCGTGCCTGTTGCTGCAACGGTGCCAGGGCGCTGGCTTGCTCGCTGGGCATGAAGCTGCCGTAAGCGGTGACCAGCAGAATCGGTGCGTCCAGCGTCGGGCGCAGAGCAAACAGGCACTCCGGACAGTCAGTGATCAGCACATCGGGATTGAGGCCGAGCAACGACTCATCGACGCTTCGCTGTTGATAATCCAGCCCCCAGCCAGGCAATACGCCGCTCAAGAGTTCGGCCAGACCGCTGCTGGCACCGGTGATCGCCAGGACCTTGCCGCGCAGCGGTGCCGGGGTAATGGCGGGCGTGTGACACGGCAGCGGCAGATCGGCGCAGAACTGGCTGCCAAAACCGGCCTCGGAGCTGATGGTCAGGCGCCCTTGCATGGCTTCGCAGAGGTTGTAGGTCAAGGCCAGGCCCAGCCCGGTGCCACCGAACTGACGGGTAATACCGGCCCCTGCCTGGGTGAATGGCTGGAAGATCTTGACCTGGGCGTCCTGAGCGATGCCGATGCCGGTGTCGCAGACTTCGATTCTGACTCCGTCCTCGTGGGTGCGCAGGCGAACGTCGACACGCCCGAAACGGGTGAATTTGAGCGCGTTGGACAGCAAGTTGCTGACAATCTGCCGGACCCGTGTCGGATCGCCCAGCACCAGTGCCGGGAACTTGGGATCGATCAGGCAGGCCAGTTCAACGCTCGGCGCGGCGTTCTGCGACAGCAGGTTGGCGGTGTCTTCGATCAGTGAACCGAGATCAAAGGGAATGCGTTCGAGCTCCAACTGGCCGGCGTCGAACTTCGACAGGTCGAGAATATCGTTGAGCAGTTCCACCAGCACCTTGCCCGAGTCATGGGCGATCGACAGTTGTTGCTGCTGTTCGGCGTTCAGCGGGCCGTCCAGCGACAGCGCGATCATCCCCAGCAAGCCGTTGAGCGGGGTGCGGATCTCATGGCTCATGTTGGCCAGGAACACCGACCGCGCCTGGGCCATGTCGAGGGCGGTCTGACGGGCAACTTCCAGCTCTTCGTTGGATTGGGTCAGGCGGTTGTTGATCGCCTTGAGTTCGGCGGTGCGGGCCGAAACGATGTTTTCCAGTTGTTCGAGGTAGTCGGTCAGGCGGTTTTCGGCATTGCGTCGCTGCTGGATTTCGGTGGCCATGTTTTCGAATTGCTGGTTGGCGACCTTCACCAGTACGCCGATTTCGTCGTGTTCATGCCCGGCAGGAAACTCCAGGGGCGCCTGCTCAGCGCTGCGTGGGTCGCGGCTGCTGAGTTCGCGGATCACCCGCACCAGCGGCTTGGTCAGCATCACGTAAAACAGTGCCAGCAGAATCCCGGTCAGAATCAGGCTGCGAGCGAAGCCGTTGAGCAGCGTGACTTCGGACCGGCGCAGGAAACGGCTGCCGAACGCATAGGTGTCGACATCCAGTATCAGGGTCCCGAGGGACTCTTCGGGCAGGTGGTCGAGGTAGAGCCGGTCCTTGAACTGGCGGTTGGAGCCAAACAGGAAGTCGCTGATGACCCGGTAACCGCTTTGCAGCTCCGGGCGCTTGACGCTGGCCAGGACCGTATTGTTGTTGTCGATCAGTTGGGCGCTGATCACGACGGGTGAACGCAGCAGGCCGAGCGTCAGTTCCTGGGCGAGTTCGGCATCGATGTTATAGGCGATGCGTGAAGCCGGGTTGTGGCTGATTTCCAGCAGCGAGAGTATTTCCCGGTTGATGGAGGCGTCTTCGCTGGCATAATCGATGCCGATTTGCAGGAGGCTGAGCAGGGTTCCCAGAATGAAACCGACCAGCACAGTAAGCCTGGCTTGTTTGTAAGACAGGCGATTGGTGAACTTGATATCCATGAGGTGCTGAACCACTTCCGTTTCCCTTCCCGGCGAAGCATAGCTGAACATGAGTGGATTTCGGCACGCTCTGGTGGCCGTCCCGGGGTGGGATCACCGAGTGTAGCGTCCTGCGTTTTGTCGTTTACCCTCCCATCATTACCGTGAACCTGCCTGAGGAGAAGTCGTGGATTCTCGATTGAATGCTTTTCTTGAACGTGCCGATGCTGTTCTGGCGCGTATCGAGCCGCTGTTGCCGGCCCCGCGCCAGGTTATCGACTGGACGCAATGCCTGGCGGCACGCTGGCAGCGTGAGGGGCGCAGCGGTTTTCTCCTGCCGCTGGAGGTCAACCTCGGCATGCGCCTGAGCGACCTGATCGGGGTCGACCGGCAGCTTGAGCAACTGGGCCGCAACACCCGGCAGTTTCTGGACGGCATGCCGGCCAACCATGCCTTGCTCTGGGGTTCGCGCGGTACCGGCAAGTCATCGCTGGTGCGGGCGTTGCTGGCCGAGCATGCCAGTCATGGCTTGCGACTGATCGAGATCGAGCGCGATCACCTCGCGGACCTGCCACGCGTCGTCGAACAGATCGCGAAGTTGCCGCAGCGCTTTGTGCTGTTCTGCGATGACCTGTCGTTCGAGGCGGGCGAGGGCGATTACCGGGTGCTCAAAAGCGTGCTCGACGGCTCGCTGGAACAGGCACCGGACAACGTGCTGCTGTACGCGACCTCCAACCGGCGTCATCTGGTCCCGGAAAAAGAGAGCGACAACGAAAACTGGAAACGGGTCGACGGCGAACTTCATCCCAGCGAGGCGGTGGAAGACAAGATCGCGCTGTCGGACCGCTTCGGGTTGTGGCTGTCGTTCTATCCGTTCACCCAGGAGCATTTTCTCGATGTGGTCGAGCATTGGGTGGGCGAGCTCGCAGGCAAGGCCGGTTTGGCATGGCAGCGTGACGAAGCGCTGGAGATCCAGGCAGTACGCTGGGCCACCGGACGCGGGAACCGCAACGGCCGTTGCGCGTATCAATTCGCCCGCTATTGGGTAGGGCTTAAATTGCTGGAGCACAAGGCATGATCGATTTGAAAATCAGCGGTGCAGGGCTGGACGGTTACGGTTTGCTCTGTGCGCAACTGGAGTCGCTGCTGGCCGATGAGCGTGACTTCATCGCCAACGCGGCGCAGTTTTCAGCCTTTCTGTTCAACCAGTTGGACGACCTGAACTGGGCGGGTTTTTACCTCAATCGTAATGAGGAGCTGGTCCTTGGGCCGTTCCAGGGGCAGATCGCCTGTGTGCGAATTCCGTTCGGGCGCGGCGTGTGCGGTGCGGCGGCGGCGAGCCGGCAAACCCAACGGGTCGAGGACGTGCATGCGTTCGCCGGGCATATCGCCTGCGACAGTGCTTCCAACAGTGAACTGGTGGTGCCCTTGATCAAGGACGGCCGATTGATTGGCGTGCTGGACCTGGACAGCCCGTCGCTGGCGCGTTTTAGCGCTGAGGACCAGGCAGGGATCGAACAGTTGGCGGCGATTTTCCTGCGTTTGACCGCGTGCTGATCAGTCCCACAATCCGGATGTTTCAAGTCGGGTGTCAGGGCCCATTGCGTTGATCTGCGCCGGGTCGAGGTTCGCTGGACAATGCTGCATAAGCGTTTGAGCACTTCGAAGCAGGGACGGATTTCGTGTCTGCGGCCGGTCATGGGCCCATCAGGTGTTTTTGCCTGGCTTGCGGGCGCTGGCTTTCGATGCCCGGCACCGCCGCGTCGCAAATAGCCTGGATGAAGGCGACCCGGTCGGGCCGCAGTTTTTCAAGGTCGGCCAGGTGGCCACTGTCGGCCAGCAGCAGGGCGAGGATGCCGACGGTTTCGTTGTGGCGATTGCGCAGGCGAATGCCGATCAGGTGCACGCTGGGGCATTTCAGCGCCAGCAACACGCTTTGCAGGTCTGCCGTTTGTTCGAAACCCAAGGTGGTTACGACGCTGTCGCTGTTTGCCAGTTGTTGAAGCCATGGCGGGCTTTGGGCGTCTTTGGGGTCATGGGTCTGAACGTGGAAGGACGACAGGGTTTGCGATTGACCGTTGATGATCAGTCCGTGGGGTTTGAGGGGGCTGCTGTCGGTGTCTCGCAGGTAAATCAGCCCGGCCTCGGCCTGGCCGATTTTTACGGTTTCGAACAGCACACGCTGCAGCAAGGGTTCGAATCGGGTCTCGGCAGAGAGGCTGGCGGTGATCTTGAAAAAGCTTGCCAGGGTGTCTTTCATGCGTGCCATGGAGACGCTTAACTGGTCGACTTCCAGCACCGGGGAGCGGCGCGTCACCGGGTGGTTGAAGTCGAAGCTGCGTATCGCATCGGCTTCCTGCACCAGCGCGCGCAAAGGCCTGACCAGCATGCGCGAGGTCAGCCAGCCAAGGGGCAAGCACAGCAACAGTGTAGTCAAGGTGATCAGCGCGCCCTGCCAGCGCATTCGATAGGCATCCACCAACAACTCGTCTTCAGGCACCAGCAGCGCCAACTGCAAACCCCGTGGGCCACCTTCCTGAATAGTGCTCTGGGCGACGATCCACTGGCGGTTGCCGACTTGCAGGCGATTGCCACCCGAGGGGCGTTTGAGCAGGGCATCGAGGGCGGGGCTCAAGTCCCTGGCCTTGATCAGGCGGGCGGTCTGGTCGTCGACGATCAGCCGGCTGCTGTCAGGGTAGGCCACCGCATTGCCGTCGCCATCCACCAGTGCAATTTCGGTGCTGGGCGTAACAAGGTGTTTGGCCAGGGTTGCGGACAACTCGGCCAAGGTCAGGTCGGCTCCGATGATGGCGTCATGGCTGCTGCGTCGCGCCAGTGTGGTGCCGACGTTGTGGGTGGAGAAGAAGATGTAGGGTTCTGTGGTGATCGGGTCCGCATCGTTGCGAGCGGCTTGGTACCAGGGGCGCGTGCGTGGATCGTAGGCCTCGCTGGTGATGTCCGCGTGGCCGATGAGCGTCAGGGTCGGGTCATAAAACAGTGATTGGGCATGCGCTTGCAGGGTGTTGCTGTCGCGTTCAATGCTCCAGACCTGATAGGCCGCGTTGTCAGGGGCACCGAGGGCGTGTTTCAGGGCCGCGGTGCGCAACGGCCGGACCATGAAGAAATCACCGTCGGGGTAGCCCAGGTACAGCGAGGCGAGGTCGGGGTTGTCTTGAAGCGACTGGCTGAAGGGTTTGAGCAACGCCAGTCGATGTTCAAGGTCAGGTGCCTGGGTGGCCGGGTTGTCCACCAACAGGTTAAGTAGGTGTCGTATCGGTTCATAGGTGGTGTGCAAGTCGAGCCGTACGTCCTGATCGACCCGTTCGAACAGTTTTTCGCTGCTGGAGATAATGATCTGAGTGGTTTGCCGATAATTGAAAATGCCCAGCACCACGCCAGTCAGCAGCAGCAAAAAGGTAAACACCACGCTGATATGGACGTGCAGCGCAAACCGGCGTTTGTCCTGGCGCAGTGGGCTGGGCATGGCAGGTCACTCCTTGGTTGCTACGCACTGCTCGGCGATCAAGCATAGTCAAGGCGTGATCGGGCGACGTGCGGATTGACCTTCAAAGGGGTCGCATTGTTTTTGTGTTGGCCAATGATGGCCCTTTGATGTGAAGGTGTCAGCCAGGTTTATGTGAATGTTATCTGTCGGTCGTGTCATGCCCCCGAGGTCGTGAGCTGCGGATCGATCACGTATTGGCTCAGCGCCTGTTCCAGTTCGAGCAGGGCGCTCTCGATTTCCAGGCAACAGGCCTCGATGTCTTCCTTGGCAAAGCCTTCGTGACTCGCGCGCTCAAGGGCTTCACAACCTTCAATCAGCCGGGATGCCTGAGCGATTCGGGCCGCGCCCTTGATCTTGTGTGCAACGTCGATAAACGCCTGGCGTCCGTGGGCGTGGGACAGGGCGAGCAGTTCCTGGCGGTCCAGCCGATTGCTGCTCAGCAACTGCGTGTACAAGCGCTGGATCAACAGCGGGTCGCCGCCTGTCAACAACTCCAGGCCCTCCAGGTTGAAGGCCGCATTGCGAGGTGTGGGCACCAAGGCCTCCAGGCGTTGATTCAACGCACCGAGGCTGAGGGGTTTGAACAGGCAATCGTCCATGCCTGCCTGTTTGCACCGCGTCTTCTCTTCGGGTTGAGCATTGGCGGTAAACCCGATGATCGTGCAGGGCGCCAGTTGTGCCAGTTGCTCATGGTCGCGGATCGCACGGGTCAGTTCGTAGCCATTCATGACCGGCATGTTGCAGTCGGCGAGCACCACGTCGAACGGATTGCTTTTCCAGACCTTCAAGCCTTCTTCGCCGTGGTTGGCGGTGACAAACTGGTGCCCGAGATAACTCAGTTGTTGGCACATCAGCATGCGGTTGGCGGGGTGATCGTCGACGATCAATACATTCAAACGCACCGATGCCACGGGCGGCGTGGTCTCTGCGTTGCCGGTGGTCGGGGCCTGCGGGAGGGAGGGGATCGATAAGGACACGTTGACCTGAGTGCCGACCCCAGGCGTGCTGCTGAGCGTGAGCGTGCCGCCCATCATTTCACACAGGTTGCGGCTGATGACCAGCCCCAGCCCTGCGCCACTTCTGGCCAGTTGCCCTGAGTTGTCGGCTTGCGCAAAGGGCTGGAACAGCCGTTGCAAATCCACCTCACTGATGCCGACCCCGCTGTCATGGACCTGGACTTCCATCCGCAACTTGTTGGGTTCGTCCATCGGGGTCAGGCGGGCCTTGATGCAGATTTGGCCATGCTCGGTGAACTTGATGGCATTGCTGATCAGGTTCGAGAAGATCTGTTTGAAGCGCAGCGGGTCCGTCAGTACGTCGGTGTGCGGGCTGTCAGGGCTGAACTCGAGCGTCAGGTCGAGGTTTTTTTGCCGGGCCAGCCCCTCGAAGACGCGAACCACGGTCTGCAAGGTTTCGCGCAGATTGACGCGCTCAGGGGCCAGGCTCATGTGGCCGGACTCGATCCGGGCAATGTCTAGGATGTCACCAATCAGCCCCAGCATGTCCTTGGCCGAGTGATACGCGACTTCGATGGCAGGGCGATCCAGAAGCCCCTGGTCGGCACCGATGAGCGACAGCTCAAGCATGCCGATCACCGCGTTCATGGGCGTGCGGATTTCATGGCTCATGGTGGCCAGGAACGTACTCTTGGCGCGGTTGGCATCGTCGGCCCGTTCCTTGGCCGTTCGCAGGTCATCGAACAGTCGTCGTCGTTCGCTGATATCGATCCACCCGCCGATGATGCCTTGCACCTCGCCGGTGGAGTCCCGGTAGGGGAGGATCCAGTGGTAGATCGTCAGTGCCTTGCCGGCAATGTGCAGCGGCCGATCCACAATCAGTGGCGTACCTTCTGCCATCACGCGTTGATAATCGGCCTGATAATCCAGGGCCTCGGATGCATTGTTCATGGCGCCTTGCACGACAGTCTTGCCAATGACTTCTTCGCGTTTGGCCGAGAAGGCTTGCAGGTAGCTGTCGTTGCAGCTTTGCAGCAACCCCGCACGGTTTCGCACGTAAATGGGGTGAGGGGTGCCATTGACCAGCGCACGCATGAATTCGAACTGATCGTTCAGCGCACGTTCGGCCATCTGGCGCTGCTTGATCTGCCGACGCATGTAGGTGTTCCAGCTCAGCAACACCGCCAATATGAGCGTCGCGCCGATCACGATCTGGTAAATCAGGCGGCGGTAGTTGCGCCACGGGCTGTCGGAAACGGCGCTGTAGCCTCGCCAGCGGCTATTGATAATGCCCAGTTCGTCCGGCGCAATGCTTAACAGCGCCTTGTCGAGGATCGAGTTCAACTCCGTGGCACTGCGGGAGGTGGCCAGGGAAAACGCGGCCTGGCGGGTGCCGATGGTCGCGCTGATCTGCAACTTGTCCCGGAACACTTGAGAGGCCGTGAAGTAGTTGGCGATCACCAGTGAGTTGACCGCCCCTTCTGCTTCGCCTTGGGCCAGGAGTTCCACCGCACTGAATGTATCGGCGGTTTCAATCAGGCGAATCCCTGGAAACTCGGTGCGCAAGAACGGCACCAGCGGATTGCCTTGGGCTATCGCGAGGCGTTGGTCCTTAAGCTGTTCAAGGCTGGTCGCGCTGGCCGGGGATTTGCGCGTCAGCAGGACGTAGGAGTTCTCAAGGTAGGGGCGACTGAAGTTCAGTTGAGCTTCACGCTCCGTACTGGGCAGCATCGCGGCGATGATATCGGCCTGGTGTTGCGTTACCTGATCAATCATCTTGCTGTCGCTGCGGCTGCGCTGGATCTCGAAGCGCAAGCCCGTGCGCAGACGGATCAGCTCCAGCAAATCGGCAGTAATGCCTCGGAAGTTGTCATCGGCATCGAAAAATGTCAGTGGTGCATAGGCTTCGTTGACGATCACGCGTACCACGGGGTGTTGTGCCAGCCAGCGTTCTTCGCGCGTGCTCAATTGCAGTTTGTGATCGGTGAGCAGGATGTCGCTGCCGGCACTCCAGCGCTTGGCAATCTTTTCCTTTTCGAGGCTGGTCACCCGTTTCAGGGTGGCATTGATGATGTCCAGCAACTGCGGGTTGTTCTTGTTGACCGCGAAGCTGAATCCGTAGGCTTCATGCTTGCCAAAGTTGGCCATGCGCACGTTGTTCAGGTAACCCTTGTTGATCATGTAGTGGGTGGAAATGGTATCGCCGAGGAACACATCGGCCTGATCGAAGGCCACCGCGTTGAGCGCGTTTTGATAGGACGGGTAGGACGTGATGATTGCCTTGGGGTAAAGCGTCTTGACTTCATCCAGCGGCAAGTAGTGATACACCATGCTCAGGCGCAGCCCCGCGAGCCCGTCGCTCAGGGACCGGGTTTCTCCTTCACGCGTGACCAGAACCGGCTGGTCTACCGCATAAGGCGTGGAAAGCAGAATGTGCGGGTTGCGTGCTTCAAAACCGTTGGCGGTCCCCAGCAGGTCCACATCGCCGTTTTCCAGCGCCTGAATGGCTGCATCACGGTTCGCAAAGCGCTGGACCTTGATCGGCAGGCCGACCATTCGCGCGAGGATGCCTGCGTAATCAGCGGTCAACCCTTCGTAGTCCCGACCGCTGAGGGTCAAGTCGAACGGTGGATAGTCGGGGGCGGAGGTGCCCAGTTTCAACACCTGTTGGGTATCCACCCATTGTTGCTGACTCGGGTCCAGGTGAGTGTCCATGGGGCCTGGGGCGGAACGGCTAAGCAGGGAGTAGTTCTCGATTCCGGATTCTGCTGCGTTCAGGGCGGTGCTCAGGCATAAACCTGCGCTCAAAATAATCAGATAGTCCTTTAAACGCCTGGGCATCCTGTCTCTCACACTAGCGCGTTGCGTTTGGCCATCTCGATAAGTTCTACCAGGGATTGGGCCTTGAGTTTCTGCATGAGTCTTTTTTTGTAGGTGCTCACGGTCTTGTTGCTCAGAAACATGCCTTTGGCAATTTCCTTATTGGTGCGGCCCTGGGCAAATAGTTGCAGTACCATCAGTTCTCGGTCATTGACCGACTTGAACAGGTCCAGTTCAATAGAGCGTTCATCGTCACCGCGTACCGGGTTCAATGCTTCGCTCGGGAAATAGTTGTAACCAGACAGTACGGCTTTAATGGCGCTGATCAACTCGCTGAGGTCTTCCTGTTTGCAGACATACCCCGAGGCGCCGGACTGCATGCAGCGAATACCAAACAGTGTCGGGCACTGAGCGGTTAATACCAGTGTTTTGAGCGGGACGTTCATGGCGTTGAAACGGGCGAGAACTTCCAGGCCGTCCAGTTTGGGAATGCTGATGTCGAGGATGATCAGGTCGGGCATGCATTCACGGACCATCTGCATTGCATCGACCCCGTTATCGGTTTCGCCAACAACTTTATACCCTTCATGCTCTAACAACATGCGGACTGCCAGGCGGATGACGGGGTGATCGTCGACAATAAAAACTGAGTTCATAATCAAATCCCATACGAGCGCAAATAAAGCGCGCACCTTAGCTCAGTTAAGTGAGGTGGGCATGGACTGACCGGGCGATAGCTGCAATATAGGATTGTTCCTACAATTAAAAAGGCAGTGGATTACGTTTGAATCAGGTTTGTGTAAAGAAAGTTAGTGGGTTGGGGGCGTAATTTTCGGGTGGGAAGTTTATGTTTTTCTGTTTGTTTGTCGTTGGGGTTTCTAGGTGGGTGACTGTTTAAAATATTTTGTTGTATGCGTGCTACTGGTCCGTCTGGAGAGTGGCTTTTTGATAAGTGGTCAACAGGTTTTTAAGTTCCGGTTGTTTCAGGGGCTTGGCCAGATAACCCAGTAGGGGTAATCGAAGTTTGCTTGCAGCCACTTTCAAAGTGTCCAGTTCGACCGTTGTCAGGCTACTCAATATAATGGCTTGCTTGATGAGCCCGCGCTGGGCGGCGAGCCCGATCAACTCAAGGCCGCGTAGATCAGGCAGGCATTGATCACACAATAAAATATCGAAAGGTCGCCGCGCCTGAATCATCAGCTGCAGCGCGTTTTCAGCATTGTTTGTGGTTGTCAGTTGGCCGAACCCAAAGCTCTCAAGCAGGTATTGCGTGGCTATCAACTGGAAAGGGTGGTCCTCCACCAATAAAATGCGTAGATCGTGTTCGAGCATAGGGCCTTCCATGCAAAACGCTCGCCTCCACGGAAAGTAAAAGCAGGTGTTGGTTTAACGACGTTGTACCCACATGCTGTTAACGAGCGCGGGTGTCCAGCCCTGGATTATTTCGTGTGATTGCAGTGCTGGCGATCAGTCTGCTCTGTGAGGGATGTAGGGGGATTCTCCAAGCGTTAAACAGCCCCAAGCCTAGAGGTTTTTTCGGCCCGCCACAGCAGAACACATTGCTGTGGCGGGTCTGTTTTTGCTATCGGCTGGAGCGCCCGGTCAATTCCAGCGCCATTTCACTGGCATAGCTGTCGGTCATGCCGGCGATGAAGTCGATCATCCGTAGAAACGAGTTGTGTAACGAACCTTGTGGGTCGGGTGCGTTGTTGCCCAACAGGTCCAGGATACGTCGGTTCTTGAACGATGGCGTTGCACCGCCGTGTTGCTCCAGTGCCGCGCCGCAGAAGGCATTCAGCAGGATTTCCAGGGTGGTATAGGCGCCGATTTCATGCAGCGTCTTGCGCTTGTCCTGAAAGATTTTCTTGCGGGCAATGTCCTTGGCGTTCAGCACGCAGCGCTTGGCCGGACCGTGCATATGCTCGACCAAGTCGCCTTGCAGGGTTCCGGCCAGCAGTGCGTCCTGCTGTTCGACGAAGGCACGGGCCGCGGCGTTGGTCAGATGCTCGATGGCTTTACCCCGCAGGATCGCCAGTTTGCGTCGCCGCGAATCACCTGGGCCCAGCAAGCGGTAGGTTTCCGGGAGGTCATCGCCCACCAGCCCGAGCAACAACGATTCCACTTCGGCGTAGTCGAGCAGGTCCATTTCCAGGCCATCTTCGAGGTCGATCAGCGCGTAGCAGATGTCGTCGGCGGCTTCCATCAGATAGACCAGCGGATGACGCGCCCAGCGCTGTTCCTCAAGCTGGGGAAGACCCAGTTTGTGAGCGATCTGCTCCAGCAGCGGCAGCTCGCTTTGATAGCAGCCGAACTTGTGCTTTTTGTAACCCAGCGAGTCCGCGTGGCGTGCTGTCCACGGGTACTTCAAATACGTGCCGAGGGTCGCGTAGGTCAGGCGGGTGCCGCCGTCGAACTGGTGATATTCCAGTTGCGTGAGGACTCGGAAACCCTGCGCGTTACCTTCGAAGTTCAGAAAATCGTGACGCTCGACATCACTCATCCCGTCCAGCCAGCCGCGCCCGGCAGCTTGCTGGAACCAATGGCGAATGGCGTCTTCACCCGAGTGGCCAAACGGCGGGTTACCGATGTCGTGGGCCAGGCAGGCCGATTGCACGACCATGCCCAGATCGCTCGGTTCGCACCAGTCGGGCAGGGCGTTGCGAATGGTTTCGCCCACGCGCATGCCCAGCGAGCGGCCCACGCAGCTGACTTCCAGCGAGTGAGTCAGCCGGGTGTGGATATGGTCGTTGCTGGTGACCGGATGCACTTGGGTTTTACGCCCCAGGCGGCGGAAGGCACCGGAAAAAATGATGCGGTCATGATCTTTGTGGAAAGGGCTGCGGCCAAGTTCTTGTGGGCTGTGCAGCGCTTTTCCAAGGCGTTCGCGAGTAAGCAGGGTTTGCCAATCCAAGGCTGGTTCCTCTCCGTCAGGTGACTGATGCCCTAGCTTCCCGGTTCGCGCCACCGGCTGCAAGCTTCACCACGACCCTGGCGCATCAATATCGATCGGCAGCAGGTTCAACTGCCCGACCGTCAGGCAATACGGGTTGAGGGTGGCGGACAGGAGCGAACCCCTCGATCAAAGAGGTTCGTACCTTGGGGTTTCGCAAGCCTGTAGCCAGACCGACGTCGGCTAGTCTTTTTTGCGTGACGCACCTTGCATCGCCAGTTTGATCAGCGGCAACAGGCTGGTGCCCAGGCGAATCAGGCGAGCAAGACCGCTGATGCCGCCACCCTTGGTGCCCTTGCCGGTGAGAAAACCCAGCAAGGTCACTGCGGCGACACCCCAGAGCGGAGCGTGCTTGATGCCGAAACCTTCCTGCCAACTTTGGCCAAGGCCGCGCAGGCGTTCCAGCGGTTGCAGCAATTGCCGGGATTCATGACGGATTTCCTGACGGTGCATCTCCATGCGCAAGCGAATCAGAGCCTTGCGCATGTCCCGTCGGGAGCTGTTTTGGGGGATCTCGGGCAGGTTCATGGCAGCAGGCGCTCCCGATCGTTGGCCAGCTCTTCCAGGGTGCCATGGAAGGGCGATGACTCATCGAAGATCGCCGCTTTCAAGCGCAGGGCGCAGAACAACGCGGCCAGGGCATAGAAGACGCACAAGCCGATAATGCCCGTCAGTCGATAGGTGTCCCACAGCAGAATCAACACCAGTGCCGACAAACCCACCAGCAACAGCAGGGCAAACACCAGCGCCAGGCCTGCAAACAGCAGCAGGCTTACGGTGCGGGCCTTTTGTTCTTGCAGCTCGATGCCGAACAATTCCACATGGCTGTGCAGCAAGCCCAGGAACGCAGCACCCAGGCGCCGCGCCGATTCGCTTGAGCCGCCGGTTCCGGATTCACCGATTGCCATATCAGCGCCGCGTCGCCAGCAGGCCGATCAGGAAGCCGACACCGGCCGCGATCCCGACAGACTGCCAAGGATTGGCCTGTACATAGTCTTCGGTGGCGGTGACGGCCGCCTTGCCGCGTTCACGCAAGGAGTCTTCGGTCAGTTGCAGGGTTTCGCGGGCACGCACCAGGCTTTCGTGGATCTGGCTGCGCAGTTCATCGGCCTGATCACCCGCCAGTGTGGCGGTGTGTTCCAACAGCCGTTCGGTGTCACTGACCAGTGTCTGAAAATCTTCCATCAGGATTTCTTGAGCAGTCTTTGCCGTTTTGCTGGCCATGGTGATCTCCGTATTGGCTGGGTGAAACGTTCGAGTATGAGCCTTGCGCGAAGGTTCAGTGGAAATGACTGGTACAGCTTTTGCTACGCCGTGGTGCGCCAGTGAATGTGGTTGCGCTGAAGTCGGGCGTGTAGCGCGAAACCTTAACCCAAAACCCTCAAACCTGCGGAATTCTGCGTGCGGTTATTTGCCTCGCAACGGGTTCTGCGCCAAAGCGGTTCATCGACAGGCATGCCGTTGATGCGGCGGGCGCCAAGCTGGTGCGCCCATAAGGCCTGCGAACTGCTTTGGTGCTTTTTATTGCCATAAGGGCTGCCCTCTCCATGGAAAATTTGCAAAGTGCTGTGGACACACTGGTTCATGGTTCCAACACCCTGTTCATCCTCATCGGTGCCGTCATGGTGTTGGCCATGCATGCCGGTTTTGCCTTTCTGGAGGTGGGAACCGTCCGACAAAAAAATCAGGTCAACGCCTTGTCGAAAATCCTCAGCGACTTCGCTGTTTCGACCCTGGCCTATTTCTTTATAGGCTATTGGATTTCCTATGGGGTGAGCTTTCTGCAACCGGCGGCGGTCATCAGCGCGGACCATGGTTATGGGCTGGTCAAGTTCTTCTTCCTGCTGACCTTTGCCGCGGCCATTCCGGCCATCATTTCCGGTGGCATCGCCGAGCGCGCCCGCTTTGTGCCTCAGTTGTGCGCAACGGTGTTGATCGTGGCGTTCATCTACCCGTTTTTCGAAGGCATGATCTGGAACGGCAACTTCGGCTTGCAAGCCTGGCTGCAAGCGCGTTTTGGCGCCGGGTTCCATGATTTTGCGGGTTCTGTGGTGGTGCATGCCATGGGCGGTTGGCTGGCGTTGGCGGCGGTGCTGTTGCTCGGCCCGCGCAATGGTCGTTATCGCGAGGGGCGGCTGGTGGCGTTCGCGCCTTCGAGCATTCCGTTTCTGGCGCTGGGTTCATGGATCCTGATCGTCGGCTGGTTCGGCTTCAACGTGATGAGCGCGCAAACGCTGCAAGGCGTCAGCGGATTGGTGGCGGTCAACTCGTTGATGGCGATGGTGGGTGGCACGGTGGCGGCGTTGATTGTCGGTCGCAACGATCCGGGTTTTCTGCATAACGGGCCGCTGGCCGGGTTGGTGGCGATCTGCGCGGGTTCCGATCTGATGCATCCGGTCGGCGCGCTGGTGACGGGGGCGATTGCCGGTGCCTTGTTCGTGTGGTGTTTTATTGCCGCCCAGAGCCAATGGAAGATCGACGACGTGCTGGGTGTCTGGCCGTTGCACGGCATTTGCGGTGTGTGGGGCGGAATTGCCTGCGGGATTTTCGGCCAGAGTGCATTGGGCGGGCTCGGTGGCGTCAGCCTGATCAGCCAGTTGATTGGCACGGCGCTGGGTGTCGTCGTGGCCCTGGCTGGCGGATTCGGGGTGTATGGCGCGATCAAGCACCTCCATGGCCTGCGGCTGAGCCAGGAAGAGGAGTATTACGGTGCCGACTTGTCCATTCACAAGATCGGAGCGGTCAGTCAGGATTGATGATCGGCGACCGCAGCCCCCAAGAGATATCGCCATGGGGCCGGCGGTCGCGATGGGGTTATTGCCCGGCCAGCAGCCGTGCCTCGCAGGCCTCGATGGCGGACAGGGTGCCGGACATCAGTACCTTGTCGCCGACTTGCAACAGGCCGGGCTTGTCCATCGGCAGGTCGGTGCCGTTGCGTTGAATCGACTGGACGTCGCCACCCAGTTGTTCCAGTCCCAGCTCACTGAGGTGCAGGCCACAAGCATGGGCGTCTGCCGCCAGGTTGACGGCGTGCATCAGCACTTTTGGCTGCCCCCGGTTGTCCAGCAAATTGGCTTGAGCTCCGTGATAAAAACCATGCAGCAGGCGATAGCGATTGTGCCGGACTTCGTTGACGCGCTCCTGAACCTGCGGTTCAGGCAGGCCAAGCATGATCAGCGCATGGGAGGCGAGCATCAGGCTCGACTCCAGCAACTCGGGCACCACTTCATTGGCCCCGGCCGCTTTGAGTTCGGCCAATTGGCTGTCGTCGCGGGTGCGCACCAGAATCGGCACGTGGGGATTGATCCGCCGCGCCTCCTTGAGCACGATCATGGCGATGTCGGTCTTGTCCACGGCGATGACCAGCAGCCGCGCGCGCTCAAGGCCCACGGCCGCGAGCAGTTCACCGCGCCGGGAATCACCATAGTGCACGCAGCTTTCGCCCGCGGCCGCCTCCTGGACCCGCACCGGGTCGTCGTCCAGCGCAATGAAACCTTGTGCTTCGCGGCGCAGAAAACGCCCGATGGACTGACCCACCCGGCCATAGCCACAGATCACCACATGCCCCTGCAACTCGGCATTTTGTGCAGTGATTTCGTCGAGTTTCGCCTCTTCGTTGGGTTTGCGATGCAGGTGGGCGGCAATGCGTGGCGCAGCGCGCAGCAACAACGGCGTCACCAGCATCGAGCAGAACGTTGCGGCCAGCAGCAGGCCGCTCAATTCGGTGGGCATCAACTGGCTCTGCTGCATCTGGGCCATCAGCGCGAAGCAGAATTCCCCGCCCTGGGCCAGTGCGAGGCCGCTGCGCCAGGCGGTTTCGCCATCGCTGCCCCGCCATTTGACCAGCGCCGCCACCACGCAGCCCTTGATCAGCAGCAGTGTCAGCGTCAGGCCGAGGATCAGCAGGCCGTGGCTGGCAAACAATTGCAGGTCGATCAACATGCCGATGCTGACGAAGAACAGCCCGAGCAGAATGTCGCGAAACGGGCGGATATCGGCTTCGATCTGATGCCGGTAATGGCTTTCTCCCAACAACATGCCCGCCAGGAACGCGCCGAGGGCAGGGGAGAGCCCGAGCAGGTGGGTCAGCCACGCGGTCAGCAGGACAATCACCAGCGCCAGCAGGACAAACAACTCGGCGGAGTGGGAGGCGGCGACTTCATGGAACAGTCGCGGCAACAACCAGCGACTGGCCAGCAGCAAACCGGCGAACAGCACCAGGGTTTTGGCCAGGGTAATCGGCAATGCCCAGTACCAGGGCCCTGGTCGCTGTTACCGGCGAACACCGGCACCAGGGTCAGCAGCAACACGGCAATGACGTCCTGGAACAGCAACACGCCAATCGCGTTCTGACCGTGGCTGCTGAAAATCTCGCCAAGGCTGGTCAACTCCTTGCTGACAATCGCCGTGGACGACAACGCCAACCCCGCCCCGAGCAGCAACGCTGCTGTGATCGGCATGCCAAACGCCATCAGCAGGCCGCCCAGCAACACACTGGAGCACAGCACTTGCAGGCTGCCGAGACCGAACACGACACGGCGTAACGCGAGCATCTTCGACAGGGAGAATTCCAGGCCCAGTGAAAACAGCAGGAACACCACGCCCAGTTCGGCGAGGTCCGGCAAGCCTTCGCTGTCGTTCACCCAATCGAACGCGGTCGGCCCCACCAGCAGGCCGACACACAGGTAGCCCAGCACAGGGGGTAACTTGAGGCGCCGAAACAGCGCAATCACCACCAGGGATGAGGCAAGGATGATCAACAGATTGGCAAACACGGAACACTCCATTTCGGGGTTTGAGACACGCAAGCGTAGAGGCAAAAAAAGCCGCGAGCATCGCTCAAATGGCTCGGGTGCAGAATGATGTACGTCAGGGTTTTGCGTATCGGGTTGGAATCGTCCTTTGCCCAGGGCCTCAGGGCCTTTGGCTCGACGGCTTTTCATGACGGGCCTAGAATAATCACCCTCTCTTTACTGGTTTGATTGTCATGCCTCCTGAATGCCAATTGTTCGGCACCCTTGGTTGCCACCTCTGTGAACTTGCCGAAGCGGAAGTCATGCCGCTGGTCGAGCATGGTTTGTTGGTGGAACTGGTCGACATTGCGGACAGTGAAGCTATGTTTGAGGCCTATGGCCTGCGCATTCCGGTCTTGCGCCGTGTCGATACCGGGGCGGAGCTGGGCTGGCCGTTCGATACCGAGCAGGTCGTGGCGTTCTTGCGCTGAGGGCTGCCGTCCCGCCCGTCGTGTTTCCCTCGTTCTGCGTTGGCGTGATTTCGATTATTCGTTTACTGTACGCATATACAGCGATTGCGTGCGTTTGCCTGGCCCTGAACGGAGGGCTGCTTTTCAGGGCTGGATGTCCATCTGCTTTACTCATGCCGACAATGGGCGTGAGTCGAGGCGATCTGGACGTCGGACAAGGCGGGTACAGCTGAAAGGCATCAAACGGACGATAAAACGAGAGGGATGCAGCATGGTCAATGTCGAACAACTGAAAAATAGTGTGAACCGGATGTCTATCGAGGTGGTGCGTGAGGCGGTCCTCGAATTACGTCTCGATGGTCTGGTCACGGAGGGGAAAACGCCCTTCAACAAAGTGCATTTCAATACCTGCTTTGCCGAAATCGAAGCGTTGTTCCAGCGCGCAGGCTATCACCGGCAACTGGACGTGGTGGGTTATCAGGGCTTGCTCTACGCGCTTTATGATCCGGGCCGCTGGGAGGCTGTCGATGTGCTGCGCTGGCTGAAGGAATTTACCGAGGCGGCCTCGCAACGGGCATTGGTGACGGCATGACTCGGGAGAATCTCTCCTAGGTTCACTTCGCCCCATGCGGGATAATGCGGGCCTGCTTTTTTCGTCAGAGTTTTCGAATGTCTTCTTCCCCTTTTTCTGCCGCACAGAACCAGGCCAGTACGCTTTACCTACCGCCCGGGGCGTGGTCGACCGTGCTCGATTGCCTGTGCGCACACTTCAGTGCCATCAGCCGTGCGCAATGGCTGGACCGTATCGCCAGGGGACGCGTTCTTGATGGTCAAGGCCATGCCATAGCGGTTGATCTGCCTTACAAGGAAGGGCTGCGCATTCACTACTTTCGTGAAGTGCCCGACGAAAAAGCCATTCCCGTGCTCGAGACGATCCTGTACGCCGATGAGCATCTGGTGGTGGCGGACAAACCCCATTTTCTGCCCGTCACACCTGCCGGTGAGTACGTGGAGCAGACGTTACTGCGTCGCCTGATCCGGCGCCTGGACAACCCGCATCTGGTGCCTTTGCACCGTATTGACCGGCACACGGCAGGGCTTGTGTTGTTCTCCGCCAACCCGCAAAGCCGTTCGGGCCTATCAGTCACTGTTCCCGACCCGACAAATCGAAAAGCGCTATGAAGCCATCGCCCGCGCCTTGCCGCAGTTGTCCTTTCCTCTGGTGCACAAAAGCCGATTGATCGATGGCGAACCGTTTTTTCGCATGCAGGAAGGTCCTGGTGTCAGCAATACCGAGACGGCTGTCGAGGTCAGGGAGAAGAGCGGCGACTTGTGGCGCTACGGGTTGTACCCCGTGACCGGGAAGAAGCATCAGTTGCGGGTGCACATGACGGCATTGGGAGCGAGTATCTGCAATGACCCGTTTTATCCCGAGGTTGTGAAGGATGCCGAGGATGATTACGCCAATCCCCTGAAACTACTGGCTCAGGGTCTGCGTTTTGTTGACCCGGTCACCGGGCAGGAACGCGAATTCGAGAGTGAAATCACTTTGCAGTGGTGATGTAAACGATAAAGCCCGCACGAGGCGGGCTTTATGTGTGTAGCCCAGGCTTACATATCTTTAACGGTGCGAACCTGATCTTTGTTGATGCGGGTTTGCTTGCCATCCAACTGTTCGAATTCATAGAAACCCGACTCGGAATCGAATTTTGGGGTGTCGACAGACTGGATTTCGCGACCGTCATTCAGAGTGATCACCGTTGGCGAAGCGCAACCGGCGAGGGTGGCGAGGCCCAGGGCAAGCATGAAAGTGGCGAGGGTCCGTTGAGTCATGGTGTGTCTCCGAAAATGATTACTTTTGGTTACTGACCTTGAGACGTATACATCGCGTGCAAGTTCCTTGGCTAGTGTCAATCTGACACGCTGTTATGCAGGTGTAACAGCTCCGGGGTGTTCAGATTGGCCAGTCGGGGATCATTTTCGGGGCATTGCAGGGCACTAGCTCCAAGGTTTCGCATGACCCGCCCAGGGCTGCGCTCGCCCTCGGCCCAGGCTTTCTCAAAGGCACTGGCCAGTGCAACAGGGATGACACAGAGCAAAGGCTCCCAGTGTTCGCCGTGACGCAGCATCAGGGGTTTTTCCGGTTGCCGGTCAGCGGTCTCGCGCATGGCGCTGAGCAGATCGGCATCTATGCGTGGCACGTCGCAGGGGAGTACCAGCAGATGCCCATGCCGGGCGGCTGCCAGGCCAGCGCGGATACCGGCCAAAGGGCCCGGGAAGTCACCGTCATCATCGTGGACCAACTGGTCGGCATAGGGCGCATAGCGTTCCGGATTGCGGTTGCAGGAGATGATCAGGTCGTTGGTCAAGCCGCGAGTCAGCCGATGCAGGTGTGCAATCAGCGGCTGGCCTTGCCACTCCAGCAGGCCTTTATCCTGACCGCCCATGCGTTGGCCGCGCCCGCCAGCCAGAAGCAGAATGGAGCACGGTGCAAGAACGGTGTCACAGGTCATTGGGCTTCTCCCGGAGGGCGGCTAAAAAAGGGGGCGCTGTGATATAACACCGGGCTGTTTCCCCTACAACTGGACGAGCCTATGAAAGCCAAGGCTGATGTACCTTTCGCACCGCTCAACATTGCGGTTCTGACGGTCAGCGACACGCGCACGCTGGAAACCGATACCTCGGGGCAGGTGTTCGTTGACCGCTTGAGCGCTGCTGGCCATAACCTGGCAGCTCGGGTGCTGCTTAAAGATGATCTCTACAAAATCCGTGCGCAAGTCGCGACCTGGATTGCCGATGATATCGTGCAGGTTGTGTTGATTACAGGTGGCACAGGGTTTACCGGCAGGGACAGCACACCTGAAGCGGTCAGTTGCCTGCTGGACAAACAGGTCGATGGTTTTGGCGAGTTGTTCAGGCAGATTTCAGTCGCGGATATCGGGACCTCCACCGTGCAATCCAGGGCCTTGGCCGGGTTGGCCAATGGCACGCTGGTCTGCTGCCTGCCGGGTTCGACCAATGCCGTACGCACCGGTTGGGACGGGATTCTGGCCGAACAACTGGACTCACGGCATCGCCCGTGCAATTTCGTGGCCCATCTGAAACAGGCGGCACCTTGTGAATCCCGCGGGTAAGCCAGGAAAATCGGGTGGGCTGATGCCGGTTGAGGTAGCCCTGCAACGGCTGCTGGAACTGGCCGAGGCCACGCCGATTGTCGAGCGCGAACGCTTGCCGCTGGCTGCGACAGCCGGTCGCGTACTGGCCGAGGACCTGGTATCAACCCTGGATCTACCCCCCTGGCCCAACAGTGCGATGGACGGTTATGCGCTGTGCGTGGCTGACTGGACCGGTGAGCCGTTAGTGGTCAGTCAGAAAATCTTCGCCGGGCAAGCGCCCGAGCCGCTGGTGCCTGGCACCTGCGCCAGGATCTTCACTGGCGCCCCGGTGCCTGCGGGTGCCGACTGTGTCGAAATGCAAGAAAACGCGGATTTGCAGGCCGATCAGCGAGTGCGTTTCACCCAAGTGATGCGCGCTGGGCAGAATATACGCCCTCAAGGCCAGGAAACGACCATCGGTGAGACGGTATTGCCGGCCGGTACGCGCCTGGGGCCCATAGAACAAGGGTTGGCGGCGTCTCTTGGCTGCGCAGACCTGACGGTGGTGCGCAGGGTGCGGGTGGCGGTGCTGTCGACTGGCGACGAGTTGATCGAGCCGGGTCAGGCGCTGGGCCCGGGCCAAATCTACAACAGCAATCGGGTCCTGCTGTGCAGCTGGTTACAGCGTCTGGGGTGCGAAGTCATTGATGCGGGAATCCTGCCGGATGATTTACCGACGACGCGTAGCCGTCTCGCAGCCCTGGGGGATGTGGATCTGATCCTGTCCTCGGGCGGAGTATCGGTCGGTGAGGCGGATTTTCTCGGTATCGCCTTGCGTGAAGAAGGTGAGCTTGCGCTCTGGAAACTGGCCATCAAACCCGGAAAACCGCTGACGTTTGGGCATTTTCGCGGTATGCCGGTGATCGGTTTGCCGGGCAATCCTGCGTCGACGCTGGTGACGTTCGCGTTGCTGGCGCGCCCTTATCTGCTGCGGCGCCAAGGTGTGAAAGACGTCGAGCCGCTGAAATTCCAGGTGCCTGCGGGATTTGTCTGGTCCAAGGCGGGCAATCGCCGGGAGTACTTGCGTGGGCGTCTGGATCAGGGGCGGGCAGTTATCTACAAGAACCAGAGTTCAGGCGTGCTGCGCAGCGCCGCTTGGGCCGAGGGGCTGGTTGAGGTGATGGAGGAGCGCACGCTGAGCGAGGGTGACCCGGTGAACTTCATTCCGTTGAGCGAGGTCCTGGGTTAGGGCCCGTTCACGGATGTGCCAGGCCCGGCGTTACCGTCGGGCTTGCGCGTTCGCCGATTGTATTCAGCGAGTCAGTAGCTGCACCAGTTGGTCGAACCGACTGTTGGCGATCCAGCCAGCCACCCCGATGATCACCACCGCCGCGCCTGTTGAGTAGGCGTTCCTGTGTTTGATGGACTTGAGGTCACTGCACACTTCATCCATGTCGCTTCGCAGGTGCTTGAGGTGGGTTTCCAGTTCCGAGATGCGATGCTCGATACCTGGTGCCCCACAGGGCTTTTCCCGTGGGGTACGTTCAGCCTGATGAGGGGCGTCATCGCGAACCAGTCGCGCGGGTAGGGCGGATGACAGCTTGAACTCAGGGCTGGGCATGATGCACACCGCTTCGATTTTTGAAGGTGGTGGACAATGGCGCCCCGGTGCTGATCGTTCGTGCTGAGGCCGTCCAGGTGTTTCCATACATGGGTTTGCACTTCCTTGTGGTGTGTGTGGTGACCGCGTTCACAAAGGTCTACGAATCACCCATGCCCGTCAATTGAGGGGATTCGTCTTCATTTGTAAGAAAAGTAGCCGTGCGCAAATCGCTTGTAGGATCTATGGCCCCTGGCTGAGTGGTGCTTGTTGCTAATGAGTTCTCCTCTGTTTGGCTCTTTCCGGTGGGTGTGAGGTCACATACCCCACAGGCATTCAATTGGATGGAGTGACACCATGAGCGAGCGCAAGGCACTGTTGATTTTGCACGGCAAGCAAGCACTCAACGAAGACGTCCGGGCGGCTGTCGAGAGTCGGCGTGAGCAAGGTTGGGAGTTGGCGGTTCGACTGACATGGGAGGCGGGCGATGCCCGGCGCCTGGTGGGTGAAGCGCTGGCGGCGGGTTATACGCAACTGATTGCCGGAGGTGGCGACGGCACGTTGCGTGACGTCGCCGAGGCCATGGCGCAGCACGCCACCGAGGCCAGTCTGGTGCTGTTACCGTTGGGCACGGCCAACGACTTTTCCCGTGCCGCAGGCATACCGCTGATGGTGGCAGAGGCGTTAGAGCTGCTGGACACTGCGGCTCATGCGATTGATCTTGGGGAAGTTGACGGCCATATGTTCTTGAACATGGCCACGGGCGGGTTTGGTAGCCAGGTGACGGCCAACACCAGCGAAGACTTGAAGAAAGTGCTCGGCGGTGCGGCGTACCTGTTTACCGGGTTGTCACGTTTCAACGAACTGCACGCCGCGTATGGCGAGTTGCAGGGGCCGGACTTTCATTGGCGTGGTGAACTGCTCGCGCTGGGTATTGGCAATGGTCGGCAAGCTGGAGGAGGGCACGTATTGTGCCCGCAGGCCCTGGCGGATGACGGCTTGCTGGACATCAGCATTTTGCCCGCGCCGCAGGAGCTGGCAGGGACGTTGAGGGACCTGTTGGCCGATGGTTGGGGCATCGACAATATGTTTGTGCGAGCGCGCCTGCCGTGGGTTGAAATCAAGGTGTCGGAAGGTCTGTACATCAACCTGGATGGCGAGCCGATGCAAGGTGAAAACTTGCGTTTCTCCATCCGCCCGGCGGCGCTGCGGGTGCACCTTCCGGGGGACTCACCCTTGCTGAGAGGCTCGATGAAACTCAGTCATCCAGGCTGATGATCTGTTCGCGCACGGCAAACAACACCAGGCCCCGCGACGTCGTAGATCTGCAAGCGCTTCATGATCTGTGAACGATGGGTTTCAACGGTCTTGATGCTCAAGCCCAGGCCGTTGGCAATTTCCCGCGTGGATTTGCCGCGTACGATCAGGCGCAGTATTTCCAGCTGACGGGCTGTCAGGTTGTGGGTGTCTGCTTGTTCCGGCTGGTTTTTCTGAGTGCGGGTCAACGCCTGGTTGATCACCGTGTGGGCAATGGCCGGGCTCAGGTAACGCTCATTGTTGCGCAAGGCTTCGAGCGCGTGTTCAAGCTCGGTGGCCGTGGTGTCCTTGAGCAGATAGCCATGAGCGCCGGACTCGAGGGCCTGCATGATCAGCGCCGGGTCCGTATGCATCGACAAGATCAGCACCTTGCTCTGCGGGTGGACGGCTTTGAGTTTTTCCAGCGCCTGCAGGCCGCTGGTTTCCTTCATGGAAATATCCAGCAGCACAATGTCCGGGCTGAGCGCTTCGACCATGCCTAGCAGTTGGGAGCCGTCATTGGCCTCACCGATCACGGCATAGCCTGGAATGTCCATGACCAGCGCACGTACGCCAGCCCTGATGAGGGAGTGGTCATCCACCAGAAGCAAATTACAAGTCAATGTAAAACCTTATTCGTACTGGCTCGTTCGCGAGCCCGGGGCGCCCAGGGGAAGAGTGCTTCGATTTGTGTACCTTTGCCGGGTTCGCTGGTCACGGTCAAGGTCCCGCCCAGTTGATCGATCCGTTCTGACATACCTGCCATGCCCCGCTGACCTTCCTGGCCGGGATTGGCCGCCGGGAAAAACCCCTGGCCGTCGTCGCTGATGAACAACGTCAACCCTTGAGGCAGGCGCTGGAGTTGGACCAGCAGGTTTTGAGCCTGGGCATGGCGAAGGATGTTGGTGATGGCTTCTTGCGTGATACGAAATGCCGCCACGGCCATCTCTTCGGGAATCCCGGCCAGCCGCTGCTTGCATTCCAGGCTCCAGTGCACTGGCGTATTGGCCAGCGTCTTGAGCATGTGCGCGCGCAAACTGGCTTCAAGCCCCAGGCTCGCCAACTGTCGGGGATTGAGAATGGCCGACACATCGCGAACTTTGGTGAGTGTTTCTTCGAGGATTTCGCACAGAACGGAACACTGGCCCTGCAAGTCGTCGGGCAGGCGTCGTTTCAGCCATTCGCTTTGAAGTTTGGCGGCGGTCAGCAGTTGACCGATGTCGTCGTGCAGCTCGCGGCTGAGGCGATGACGTTCGTTCTCCTGGACTTCAAGCAAGCGATCGGCCAGTTCCTGAGGCTGGAACTTGATGGATTTACCCGAGCGTAAATATTGAATCCAGACGCAGATCATTGCCGCCAGATTCACCAGCACAAGCACCAATGGTAATTGGCGGGTCATGCAATAGGCCAGCAAGCAACCGAGTGCCGAAAGGGTGCACAGCAACAGCGTGAACTGACGTGCTTTTTTTCGGGAGGGTGGCCAGGTGGCGAAGGACTTGAGGCTGGCGTACATAGCGGATGGAGCCAATGGGTGTTCGCTGCGGGTAGACCGGTCTGGCAACTGACAGGTCTCTGTCTGGAAAACGGTGATTTGAATAGTTGGCCTGAGTCACGTGCAGATTTTTACCGGAATCGAATGCTTGGGATGTGCAATCTGAAATCACGGTGCCACTAAGTGCATCAACTAACAGGCGGCATACTACCACTTAAGATACCGTTGGTCGCGCTCGGTATATATGTCCTAAGAGTCAGGAAATGAGTAGCAGTTTGGACGCGGGTTCCAGTTTTTCGGTTTCTATGTTTATCGTCATCATGAGCAAAGTGTTTTTGGAAAATGTCCCTGTTTTTGCAATGCATAATTTGCCGGATACTGAGGGGAAATTATTAGTTACCAGTTAATTCAAAGCTGTCGCTATTGGATATGAGGTATTCAATTACGACCGGTTCAACGCAAGGCCCATTGTCCTGAGATCGCATTCGATCTTGGCTGTCGAGTTGCACAACTCAGGCTTGTCGCAGTGAAAAGCTATGCCGGGTGAATGATCGCGAGGGGGACGGCAACCGGGGCTGGTTCAGCCCGACCTGAGAAGCAAAGGCTTCGATCAGCGAGGTTTGCTCGCTTTCGTCCAGGCTCAGTTGGCCTGTGTTTGGGTCAATCAGCTCAAGTTGCCAGGCCATCAGTGTGAAGCAGTCCTTCAAGGCACCCAGTGCCTCTTCATGCAGGTCCATCTGGGGCGGCGCATGGCTCAGCAGGCCATGAATATGCCGCGAGAATTCGGATACGGCCCGCAATGCCAGTGCATCTGCCTTGCTGGCAAGCTTGAGTAACGTACTCAGCAGGCAATCGACGGCGTCCTTGTCGTTGCTGATGAGTTGCAGATGACACAGGCACTCTTCGGATTTGGCCAGTAATGTTTCGGCCTCGAGCAGGAACCCGGGAAGTCTGTGCTGCCAGTCATTACCGTCTTTCAGCATGCTTTTCTCCGCAACGTCATGTCGGGTGAGGGAATGTCGCGTGTGGCGAGTGACCCTGAGGCAGCGCCGAGGGTTGACCGGATGGTTTCGCGGGAGTTCGCGAGGGTCAAAGAGGCGTGATGCAGTTTGTTTGCAGTGCGCGCAGGGCCGGAAGTGGCGAGCGAGTGTGCGCAGCCTGTATCGAGCAAGCCGTGAATGGCCAGCCGCAAGGCTTGAATTGCGGAGGCTGGTAGGCTTGGGAAGGCGCCTGGCCACGATCCTGCGAGTACAAACAAAAGCCTGACTCCATTCATGCAATGAGAATGGCGTCACATTAATGGCTATTGGATATTGCGAACATCAGGTTGGACCTGATTGTGGGTAGGGGAATCCCTTACACAGAGGAACCTTGTGCTGCGACAGAGGTCGCGCAACGAGGGGATGCAGCTGATGAAATGACGTGGCCAGTAAACCATGATGTTAATGTGACATCAATGCCTTTGCGTGGCATTTTGTATGAGGGTCAAGGTCCGGCGATCACCGCCGATAACTTCTATTAGTGAATTCATCAGAACAAGCCCAGGAGTCATTAATGGCCGGCATTCTCGACACGGTAGATCAACGCACGCAGCTGGTGGGTGAGAATCGCCTGGAAATTCTCATGTTTCGCCTGGCGGGACGGCAGCTGTTCGCGATCAACGTCTTCAAGGTGCAGGAAGTCCTGCAACTGCCAAAGTTGACCCTGATGCCGCAGCGTCACCCGTTCGTGTGCGGCGTGGTGAACCTGCGCGGCCAGACCTTGCCGGTGATCGACCTGTCCCAGGCCATCGGCATGCGTCCGCTGGTGCCCAGCCCTACCAGCACCATCATCGTGACCGAGTACAACCGGTCGGTGCAGGCGTTTCTGGTGGGCGGTGTCGACCGCATCGTCAACATGAACTGGGAAGCGATTCTGCCGCCACCGACCAGCGCCGGTCGCCAGCATTACCTGACGGCCATCAGCAAGGTCGACGATCAACTGGTGGAAATCATCGACGTCGAGAAGGTCCTGGCCGAGATCGTTCCGTACAACGCCAAGGTGTCCCGCGACAAACTCGACGATCCGGTGCTGGAACGCGCCCGTGGTCGCGAAGTGCTGCTGGTGGACGACTCCAATGTGGCCCTGTCCCAACTGCGCGACACCCTGGGTCAGCTCGGGGTGAAAATGCACATCGCCAGCGACGGTCTGAAAGCGCTGAACATGCTCAAGGCCTGGGCCGATACCGGCGTGGTCATGACCGACAAGCTGCTGATGATCTTCACCGACGCGGAAATGCCGGAAATGGACGGCTATCGCCTGACCACCGAAATTCGCAACGACCCACGCCTGCGCGGACTCTACGTGGTGCTGCACACTTCGCTGTCCGGCAGCTTCAACGACTCGATGGTGAAGAAGGTCGGCTGCGACAACTTCCTCTCCAAATTCCAGCCGGACAAACTGGTCGATGTGGTGCGCCAGCGTTTGATGCTCGACGAAGTCCCGGCCTGACGGGACGCCTGAGGCCGGTATCAGACTTGCCCATCAGGTGCTTCTTTGATTCGTCGGCCGGCTCGTATATCGTGGCGTTTTTTGCCCACCAGGGAGCTGGCCATGTTGCGTCTGAGTGCGCTGTATCGATACCCGTTGAAGTCGGGCAAGGGTGAAACCTTGCAGCAGGTCAATCTTGACCGGTTGGGGCTGGACGGGGATCGACGCTGGATGCTGGTGGATGAGGCCAGCGGGCGTTTCCTGACGCAACGTGCGGTGGCGCAGATGAGTCAGTTGTCGGCGCTGTGGAACGCCGCAGGCGGCCTGACGCTCAGCGCGCCGGGCCACGGGCCGATTGACGTGGCGTTGCCCGCCGCCGATGCGCAACTGCGCGGCGTGACCATCTGGCGTGACACCTTGCGCGTACCCGACGCGGGTGACGCGGCAGGGGCGTGGGTCAGCCAGTTCATTGGCAAACCGACGCGTCTGGTGCAAGTGCCCGAGGCGCTGGCCCGAACCACTCAGGCCGGTTATGGCAAAGACGACGATAAAGTGGCGTTTGCCGACGGTTTTCCATTGTTGCTGATCGGTCAGGCGTCCCTTGAGGACTTGTCGCAGCGAGTGGGTCGGCCGTTGGAAATGTTGCGGTTTCGGCCCAATCTGGTCATTGAAGGCAGCACCGCGTTTGCCGAGGATGGCTGGAAGCGGGTGCGGATTGGCGATGTCGAGTTCCGTGTCGTCAAACCCTGCTCACGCTGTATCCTGACCACCATCGACCCGCAGACTGGCGAGCGCAGTGAAGACCGCGAACCCCTGGCCACGTTGCAGCAGTACCGGGCGCAAGAGGATGGCGCGATGTTTGGCCAGAACCTGGTGAACGACAGCAATGGCCGCCTCGAAGTCGGCATGCCGGTGACGATTCTCGAATGAACCAGGCGTATGCCTGAACGAAAAATGCCCGTGTCCATGGACACGGGCATTTTTTTGCATCGGTGAAACCCTTAGCCGCGGTATTCGCACAGGTAAGCGGTATCGACGGCAACCTTGAGCTGGAACTTGCTGTTGGCAGGCACATTGAACTGGCTGCCGGCGGCGAAGGTTTCCCAGTCGCTGCTGTCAGGCAGTTTGACGGTCAGGGCGCCGGAGACCACGTGCATGATTTCACGCTGGCTGGTGCCGAATTCGTATTCGCCCGGTGCCATGACACCAATCGTGGCCGGACCTTCAGCGGTGCCGAAGGCAATCGATTTGACGGTGCCGTCGAAGTACTCGTTGACTTTAAACATGGGCGATTCCTCGAAATGGGCTAAAAAGGCCGGCCAGTATGCACAAGGGGCTTTCAGTCGTCACCTCTGTGAACCGGAAGAATCAGCGGCAACAGGCGCGCTGTATTACGGGCATCTTCAAGAGCCCGGTGCTGCTGACCGTTGAATTGCATGCCGGCCAATTGCAGCGCGCCATTGAGCCCCAGCGGCCGCTCTAGCCTGCGGGCCTTGGCGAATCGTTGCTTGAGGTTCATGTGCGGGACGTGGTTCAAGGCACTGTGCAGGGCATGGCGTTGCCATTCCTGTTCCAGTTGCTTGCGGTCGTAATCTCCCCAACTGGCCCAGCCTTCAAGGCGTGGCTGATGTTGCGCGAGCCAGCGCTCGAACGACGCCCAGACGTCGGTCAACGGCTGGGCCGTGTCGATGCTGGCCTGGGTGATGCGCGTCAGTTCTCGGCAAAACGGTGTCAACAGCGGTCGTCGCAGGGGGCGAACGAAGCGCTGAAAGTGGTCCTGCTCGCGGCCTTCACGGTTGACCAGTGTGGCGCCGATTTCGATGATTTCCATCTCGGCCACTGGCCAGCCGCCTTCATCGGTTGTGGCTTCCAGATCAATTACCAGCCAGTGGGGCATCGCCGCTTTCCTGATTTGCACCTCTCAATGAGGCTGAGCGTAGCCAAACCCGGCGAATCCGCCTAGCGGCTTATTCAACCTCCAGGAGAATCTGGCGGTTTTTCACCTGATCGCCTGCGCCGACCTGCAAGCGTTTGATCACACCGTCAATACCGGCCTTGAGCGGATGCTCCATTTTCATCGCTTCGAGTACCACCAGCAGTTGGCCTTTGCTGACCTGGCTGCCTTCGCGGACCAGCACCTGGACGATGGCGCCATCCATCGGCGCTTTGAGGGTGCCGCCGTGCAGGCTGGCCTGGGCGGCGACCGGCGCCTGGGTCTGGTCTTCCAGCAGCAGACCGCCGGGACGGGTGAACAACCATAGCTGCCCGGCGTCGAGGTGGTAGGCGTAACGTCGGCAGATACCGTTGATCTCCAGCGTGGCGTGGCGGTCGTCCAGTTGCAGCGACTTGAGTTGCAGGGTTTGCCCGGCCACTTCAATTCGCAGGTGCCCATCGGGGTGGGCGGTCAATTCGCTGCTCCAGCGATCATCGCCACGGCCAAGGTGCTGGCGCAGCGGCACGCTGGCGTTGTTGCGCCAACCGGCCAGTGCCGTTGGGTGGGCCTGGGCTGCCTGCTGATAGAAGAGGGCGGCGGCAATGGCCAGTTCAGTAGGCGTGGGTATTTGCGGGTGCAGGCTGGGGTGATCGGCAAAGTACCGGGCAATGAACCCGGTGCTGAAATCCCCGGCGATGAATTGCGGGTGCTCAAGCAGGCCTGCCAGCAGCCGCTGATTGCTCTGCAAACCCAGCAACACGCTGTCTTCGACGGCGCGCAGCAACTTGCGCCGGGCCTCTTCACGCGTGGCGCCGTGGGCAATGATTTTGCCGAGCATTGGGTCGTAAAACGGGCTGACCGATTGGCCTTCCAGTAACCCGTGGTCGATCCGCACACCGTCCTGCAAGGCCGGTTCCCAGCAAGTCACGCGGCCGGTCTGGGGCAAAAAGCCTTGCGCTGGGTCCTCGGCGTACAAACGCACTTCGATGGCATGCCCGTTGAGCTGGACCTGGTCCTGGCGCAGCGGCAATGGCAACCCGGCCGCGACGTCCAGTTGCCAGGCCACCAGGTCCAGGCCGGTGATCAGTTCGGTGACCGGGTGCTCGACCTGCAAGCGGGTGTTCATCTCCAGAAAGTAGAACTGCCCCCGTGAATCGAGCAGGAACTCCACGGTCCCCGCGCCCACATAGTTGACTGCGCGGCCGGCCTTCAACGCCGCTTCGCCCATGGCTTGGCGCAATTGGGCCGTCATGACCGGGCAGGGCGCTTCTTCGATGACTTTCTGGTGGCGGCGCTGGATCGAACAGTCGCGCTCGCCGAGGTAGATCAGGTGCCCGTGCTGGTCGCCGAACAGCTGGATTTCGACGTGGCGCGGGTCGATCAGCGCTTGCTCGAGAATCAGCTCGTCGCTGCCAAAGGCGTGCAAGGCTTCGGAGCGGGCGGTACGGAGCTGTTCAGGCAGCTCGCTGGCGGAGTGCACGAGCCGCATGCCGCGTCCACCGCCACCGGCGCTGGCCTTGATCATCAGCGGATAGCCGAGGCGTTCGGCCTCGCGGCTCAGGGTGGCATCGTCCTGTTCGGCGCCCTGGTAGCCACCAATGCACGGCACACCGGCGGCAAGCATGGCGATTTTCGACAGGCGTTTGCTGCCCATCAGTTCAATGGCTTCGGGGCTTGGGCCGATGAAGGTCAGGCCGGCCCGGGCGCAGGCCGTGGCGAACTCGGCGTTTTCCGAGAGAAAGCCGTAGCCGGGATGGATGGCATCGGCCCCGGTGCGTAGCGCCGCGTCAATGATCGCGGCGCTGTTGAGGTAGGACTGTTGAACCGCAGCGGGGCCGATGTTGACTGCCTCATCGGCCATGCGCACATGCAGGGCACCGACGTCGGCGTCGCTGAACACCGCCACGGTGCGGTAGCCCAGGGCCTGAGCCGTGCGCTGGATGCGGCAGGCGATTTCACCGCGGTTGGCGATGAGGATTTTGCGCAGGGTGGGCATGATGTGATCCTTGGTGTTGTGCGGTGTTTTTGAGGGCCTCTTCGCGAGCAAGCCCGCTCCCACATTGGATTGCATTTCAACTGTGGGGGAGGGCCGGTCGACGCTCGATTGCTCGCGATGCTTTTAAGGCGCCCACCCCGGTTTGCGTTTTTGCACAAACGCCATCGTCCCTTCGACGCCTTCCGCGCCTGTCACCGCTTCGCTGAACCACTCGGCTGCCTGGTCCAGCAGCGGTCCCAGAGGCTGTTCGGCACTGGCCAGCAACAAGGCTTTGGTCGCGGCATTGGCGCCGGGCGCGCAACACATAACATGGGCGAGCACTCCATCCAGGCGTTCGGCCAGGGCCTGTGGGTCGTGTTCGACAAAATGCACCAGCCCCAGGCGCCGCGCTTCATGCCCGTCAAAACGCGCTGCGGTCAGGGCCAGGCGCCGGGCCTGAGTCAGGCCAATGCGCTGGACCACGAACGGCGCGATTTGCGCCGGCAACACGCCGAGGCTGGTTTCCGGCAAACCGAACTGAGCGTTGTGTTCTGCCAGGGCGATATCGCTGACACAGGCCAAGCCGAATCCGCCACCGAGCACCGCGCCTTGCAGCACCGTGATCAGTACTTGCGGCGCATGTTGGGCTTCTTCGAGCAGGGCGCCGAAGGTGCGGTTCAGTTCGCGGTAAGCCTCGGGTCCTTGAGCCCGGGCATTGGCCATGTCTTTCACATCGCCGCCCGCGCAAAAATGCCCACCGGCACCGCCGAGCACCAATGCCCGGATGCTTCGGTCATCGCGCACCGCCGCCAACACGGCGCGTAACTCGGCAACCATCTGCAAGCTCATGGCGTTGCGGCTGTCCGGGCGGTTCAGGGTGATGTGCAGAACGCCGTTGTGGGTTTCCAGCAACAGGGTTTCGCAAGCAGGCAGGCTGTTCATTTCTTTTTCCCCGGCAGGATGCCCATCAGTTTGCAGATGATCCCCAGCATGATTTCGTCGGCGCCGCCGCCAATCGACACCAGTCGCACATCGCGGTAAGCGCGGGCTACCGGGTTGTCCCACATGAAACCCATGCCGCCCCAATATTGCAGGCAACTGTCGCTGACTTCCCGGCCCAGCCGTCCGGCCTTGAGTTTGGCCATGGACGCCAGGCGCGTGACGTCCTGGCCTTTGACGTATTGCTCGGTCGCCTGGTAGACCAGCGCCCGCAGGCATTCGATCTCGGTGGACAGTTCAGCGAGGCGGAAGTGGATCACCTGATTGTCGATCAACGCGTTGCCGAAGGTCTGGCGTTCCTTGCAGTACTCGATGGTGCTGTCGACGCAGTACTCAAGGCCCTTGATCATGTTCGCCGCGCCGAACAGCCGCTCTTCCTGAAATTGCAGCATTTGCATCATGAAGCCGGCGCCTTCATGGCCGATGCGGTTGCGCTGTGGCACGCGCACGTTGTCGAAAAACACCTGGGCGGTTTCCGAGCTGCGCATGCCGAGCTTGTCCAGGTGCGAGCCGAGGCTGATGCCGGGGCTGTTCATCGGCACGATGATCAGCGACTTGTTGATGTGCGCCTTGTCGTCCGAAGTGTTGGCCAGCAGGCAGATGAAGTCGGCGCTTGGCGAGTTGGTGATCCACATCTTGCTGCCGTTGATTACGTAGTCGTCGCCGTCCTTGCGCGCCGTGGTTTTCAGCCCGGCGACGTCAGACCCCGCGCCGACCTCCGAGACGCCGATGCAGCCGACCCATTCACCGCTGATCGCCGGGCGCAAGAACTCTTCACGCAGCTCATCGGAACCGAATCGCGCCAGCGCCGGGGTGCACATGTCGGTCTGGACACCGATCGACATCGGGATGCCGCCGCAATGGATGGTGCCGAACTCTTCGGCGGCGACAATCGAATAGCTGTAGTCGAGGCCCATGCCGCCGAACTTTTCCGGTTTGGAGATGCCCAGCAGGCCCAGCTCGCCGGCCTTGCGGAAGATCTCGTGAATGGGAAAGCGCCCGGCCTTTTCCCATTCATCGACGTACGGATTGATTTCGCGGTCGACAAAATTACGGATGGTACGGCGCAGTTCTTCGTGTTCCTGGGTGAAGATCATTTTTATTGTTCTCCC
The DNA here is from genome assembly GCF_039908635.1 of Pseudomonas purpurea. Taxonomy (NCBI): domain Bacteria; kingdom Pseudomonadati; phylum Pseudomonadota; class Gammaproteobacteria; order Pseudomonadales; family Pseudomonadaceae; genus Pseudomonas; species Pseudomonas purpurea. Next base: position 3,908,761 of record NZ_CP150918.1, on the reverse strand, counting down.
TAAACCTGGTGGTAATCAGAGCCTCAAAAACGTGCGACCCCAAAACTGTTGGGTTGTAGCTGACGAACCTCGGCCTCGCGACAAATGTCCAGCAAATAACCGAGTAGCGTGCGGGTATCCCGTGGGTCGATCAGCCCGTCGTCCCACAGGTTGGCGCTGCCGTACAGCGCGGTGGACTGGCTGTCGAGTTTTTGTGCGGTGACCTGTTCAAGCATGTCGAGCATTTTCGGGTCGGGCACCAGGCCGTCCTTGAGCTGCTTGGCTTCGGTGACGATACGCAGCACTTTGCCGGCCTGGGCGCCGCCCATCACGGCCGTGTGGCTGTTGGGCCAGGCGAAGATGAAACGCGGGTCCAGGCCCCGCCCGCACATCGCGTAGTTACCGGCCCCGTAGGAACCACCGACCACGATGGTCAGCTTCGGCACCCGCGCATTGGCCACGGCCCTGGATCATCTTCGCGCCGTGTTTGATCACCCCGTGCTGTTCGGCTTCGGTGCCCACCATGAAACCGGTGGTGTTGTGGAAAAACAGCAGCGGGGTTTGGCTCTGATCGCAGAGCTGGATGAACTGCGCAGCCTTGCTTGCGCCTTGCGGGGTGATCGGGCCGTTGTTGCCGATGAATCCGCAGGGCTGACCCTGGAGATGCAGATGGCCGCAGATCGTTTGTTGATCGAACTCGCCCTTGAACTCAAGAAAACGTGAGCCATCGGCGATGTGGGCAATGATTTCGCGCACGTCGTAGGGCTTTTTGGGGTCAGCGGGGATCAGCCCCAGCAGTTCGTCGATGGGGTACAGCGGCTCGTCCCAATGTGGCGCCGTGCGCAGCGGTAACCGTGCATTCCACGGCAACAGGCTGACGATCTCGCGCACCAGCCGCACACCGTCGGCATCGTTCTCGGCCAGGTACTCGGCGGTGCCGGCAACTTGCGCGTGCATTTGCGCGCCACCGAGTTGTTCATCCGTGGCGACTTCGCCGGTAGCCGCCTTGAGCAGCGGCGGGCCGGCCAGAAACAGCTTGGCTTTGCCGCGCACCACCACCACGTAATCCGACAGCCCTGGCTGATAGGCGCCGCCCGCCGTGGCCGAACCGTGGACCACGGTGATTTGCGGCAGGCCCATGGCCGACATCCGTGCCTGATTGGCAAAGCTGCGGGCACCCTCGATGAAAATCTCCGCCGCGTAGTTGAGGTTGGCTCCACCGCTTTCGGCGAGGGTGATCACCGGCAGTTTGTTTTCCATGGCGATCTGTTGCAGGCGCAGGGATTTTTTCAGGCCGCTGGGGGAAATGGTCCCGCCCTTGATCGCGCTGTTGTTGGCCACCACCAGCACCCGCACGCCGGACACGTAGCCAATGCCGGCAATCAGGCCGCCACCGGCCTGACTGCCGTCCTTGTCGTCGTGCAGTTTGTAGCCGGCCAGGCTCGCCAGTTCGAGAAACGGCGCGCCGGGGTCGAGCAGCAGGTTCAGGCGTTCGCGCGGCAACAACTGCCCGCGTTGCTCGAATTTGGCTTTGGCCTCCGCAGCCTTGGCCAACAGTTGCTGCTCCAACTGGCTCAGGTGTTCGACTGACGCGAGCATCGCCTCGCGGTTCAGGGCAAACTGCGGGTGGTGCGGGTCGAGCTCGGATTCAATCACTGGCATGGGTTACTCCTTGTCCTTGAGCACGTCCGGCAGGTAAGCGCGGTGGAATCCGTTGAAGGGTTCGCTGCGTTGCGCCTTGTGGATCGGCCATGCGCGCCCGCCGAGGCTGGCCGCGCCGTCGATGCGCAAGGTGCTGCCGCTGATGAAGGCTGCTGCCGGGCTGAGCAGAAAAACAATGGCCGCGCTGACTTCCGACTCGGTGCCGATACGCTTGAGTGGCACATGCTCGCGCAGGGTCGGGATCACGGCTTTGAACGCACCTTCGTAAGTGTCCATGCCGCTGGAGGCGATCCAGCCTGGCGCCACCGCGTTGACCCGCACACCGGCATAACCCCATTCGAAGGCGGCGGTCTTGGTGAAGTTGTCCATGCCCGAGCGTGCGGCGCCGGAGTGACCCATGCCCGGCATCCCGCCCCACATGTCGGCGAGCATGTTGACGATGGCCCCGCCATGTTGGCTCATGGACTGGTTGAACACTTCCCGGGCCATCAGGAAACCGCCGACCAGGTTGGTCCGCAGCACGGTTTCAAATCCCTTCTGATTGATCGCCGACAGCGGTGACGGGTACTGGCCACCGGCATTGTTGACCAGTCCGTGGATGGGGCCGTGTTGGCTGATCAGTTGCCGGATCAGCGTGGTCACCGCATCTTCGTCGCGGATGTCGCAGGTCTGGTAGCTGGCGGTGCCGCCGTCCTGACGGATTTCCGCCGTGACGGTTTTGAGTTTGTCGACCCGGCGTCCGACCAACAGGACGTGGGCGCCAAGGGCGGCGAGTTCGTGGGCGGTGCAGCGGCCGATACCGCTGCCGCCACCGGTGACAATGATGGTCTGGCCGGCGAACAGGTCAGGCTTGAAAATGGAGTCATAGGCCATGGCGATACTCCTCTAGTTGACGTGGTCGGCGATGCCTTGCGGCACCGGGATCTGGATCTCCAGCAACTGCTGGGCGAACGCCTTGCCTTGCGGGTCGATCCGCAGGCTCGCAACGCCGCCGCCCCCCAGAGCATTCTCCAGCAGAAAGTTCAGGCTGTGGCTGCCCGGTAGATACCAACGCTCGACGCGCCCATGAATCGGGTCCAGGACGTGGCTCATCCAGTCGACGATGACCTCGGGCGTCAAGGCTTCGGCGATCCACGGCAGGTACTCGGGCGCGCGGGCCATGACGCCGATGTTGCTGTGATTGCCCTTGTCGCCGGAGCGCGCCACTGCCAGTTTCACCAGCGCCACACTGGCGTCGGCGCGGCCGTGGGGTTTGGGCAGGTCATGAGGACGGGGCAGGGTGGCGCTGTCGAGACGGTCGAGGGCCGGCAGGGTGCAGCGGTGGCGCTGGCCGAGCAGGTCGATGTCCAGGGTGCAGGTCGCCTTGTCGATCAGGAACGAAAACAGCCGGATCAATGGGTACACCGTCGGGCGTCCGCCGACGATGCCGGTCAGGCCCCGGCGCCATGCCGGTGGCGGCCTGGGCGATTTCACGGGAGAACAGAATCAGCGCGCGTTTGTCCGGATGACGCACCGCCAGTTTGATCACCACTTCACGGCTGTCCTGGCGCTGACCGTGAGGGCCATACGTGGCCTCGCTGCCCAGCAGTTCGATGTTCACTTCGCTGTAAGGCGCCCAGCCGCGCTGGCCGAACATTTCCGAGGTTTTGTCGATGATCGCCTGGCTGACGCGCCGGGCCTTGGCCACGGCGTCGATGCCGGCGATCAGGCAACTGGCGGTGCAGCGAAAACCGTCCGGGTAAGTGGCGCTGACCTTGTAGTGGTCGGTGGGCGGCAGGCCTTTGGCGCCATGGACCCGCACCGCATTTTTGCCCTGTTGCTGGAGTTTGACCTGACTGAAATCGCAAACCACGTCGGGCAACAGGTACGCGCGCGGGTCGCCGATTTCATAGAGCAGTTGTTCGCCGACCGTCAACGGCGTGACCAGCCCGCCGCTGCCTGGCGGCTTGGTGACGATGAACTGGCCGTCGGCACTGACTTCGACGATCGGGAAGCCGATGTGTTCATAGTCCGGCACGTCGCGCCAATCGGTGAAGTTGCCGCCGGTGCACTGGGCGCCGCATTCAATGATGTGCCCGGCCAGTGCAGCCTGGGCCAGTTTGTCGTAGTCCTGCCAGGACCAGCCGAATTCATGCACCAGTGCCGCGCTGACCACCGCACTGTCGACCACTCGCCCGGTGATGACGATGTCGGCGCCCAGGCGCAGGGCTTCGACGATGCCCGGTGCGCCCAGGTAGGCGTTGGTCGACACGCACAGGGGCGGTAATGGCGCGCCGCTGAACATTTCGGTCACGCCCGCGCTGCTCAGTTCCTTGAATCGCGGTTGCAGGTCATCGCCCAGCAGTACGGCGATTTTCAACGGCAGGGCGGCTTTATCGCAGGCCGCTTGCAGGGCGGCAGCGCAGGCCAGCGGGTTGATGCCGCCCGCGTTGCTGATAACGCGTATTCGTTGTTCGGCGATTTTCCCCAGCAGCGGGCTGAGGGTTTCAACGAAATCGGTGGCGTAACCGGCCTGAGGGTCCTTCATGCGGGCGCCGGCCAGCAGGGACATGGTGATTTCGGCCAGGTAGTCGAACACCAGGTAATCCAGACGTGCGCCGTCTACCAACTGCGCGGCGGCGGTCGAGGTGTCGCCCCAGAATGCACTGGCGCAACCGATGCGCAGGGTTGTGTTCATGGCGGGCCTTTCTCCTGAAAGCACTGCGGCGAGACTACCAAGCAAGCGCTTGGTTTGTAAACGCTGCAAATACTTCCGTCCAAGCGCTTGCTTGGTTCACCTCACCAGCATAAATTGCGCGCGCAAGCACCCGGTTGCCGGGCGCCAGACGGTAATCGTTTCAGGCAAGTGAAGGAGAGCGGCGTGGACGAGCAAAAAGCCCTGCAAGTGATGCGCGAGTTGGTGGACAGCGGGCGTATCACCGACCCCGACAGCGCCCGTGGCAAGTTGCTGCAAATGGCCGCTCACCTGTTTCGTAACAAGGGTTACGAGCGCACCACGGTGCGTGACCTGGCCAGTGCGGTGGGGATCCAGTCCGGGAGCATTTTTCATCACTTCAAGAGCAAGGATGAAATCCTCCGGGCGGTCATGGAGGAAACCATTCACTACAACACTGCGCTGATGCGCGCTGCACTGGCGGACGCCCACGATGTGCGCGAACGCGTGCTGGCGCTGATTCGTTGCGAATTGCAATCGATCATGGGCGGCAGCGGCGAGGCGATGGCGGTGCTGGTTTACGAATGGCGTTCGCTGTCGGTGGAAGGGCAGGTTCAGGTACTGGCCCTGCGCGATGTCTATGAGCAGATCTGGTTGCAGGTTTTGGGTGAAGCCAAGGAGGCCGGGTTTATCCGCGGCGATGTGTTTATCACCCGACGTTTCCTGACGGGCGCCTTGTCCTGGACCACCACCTGGTTTCGTGCCGAAGGCAGCCTGAGCCTGGACCAATTGGCGGATGAGGCCTTGATATTGGTCCTCGAAGAAAAATAGCGCGGGCGGCGCGATGGATTAAATAGCCAGTACCAAGTTGTCTAAGTGGGCGAAACCGCCTAGCTTAGAAGTAATGAATGTCTTTGCAGGGGTGGGTTTTGCTAATGGGTTCGCCAATTCGGACGATTTCGCGGGTATGGCTGATAGCGCTGGGAGCGTTGTTCGTTTTACCCGTGTCGGCCGCGCAACGGGTACAGGTCGGAGCCGCGCATTTCCCACCCTACACCGTCCGCCCGGAATCCGGTGCCGACACCGGGCTGCTGCCGCAGTTGGTCGAGGCGCTGAATAAGCTCCAGACCGAGTATGAATTTGTCCTGGTGCCGACTTCGCTACCTCGGCGTTTCGGTGACTTCAAGGAAGGCCGGGTCGACATGGCGATCTTCGAGAACCCGGAGTGGGGCTGGAAGGACATTGCGCACACCTCTGTCGACATGGGCCTGGAAGACGCAGAGATCTTTGTCGCGCAGAGCAAGCCCGATCGCCAGCAAAGCTATTTCGCCGATTTGAAAGGCAAACGCCTGGCGCTGTACAGCGGTTACCACTATGAGTTTGCCAACTTCAACGCCGACCCGAAATTCCTCGCCGATAACTACAACGCCACGCTTACGTATTCCCACGACAGCAATATCCTGATGGTGCTGCGCGACCGTGCGGACATTGCCCTGGTGACCCGCTCCTACTTGAGCGATTACCTGCTGCGCAATGACAAGATCGGGGAGCAGTTGCTGGTGTCCCAGCGCATCGATCAGGTCTATCACCATTACGCATTGATCCGCCCGCAAGCGCCCATCAGCGGCGAGGCATTCGGCAAATTGCTGCAAGGCCTGCGGGACAATGGCCAGATGCTGAAGATCTTCGACCCGTACAAAATTGCCATCGTGCCGGTGCCCAAAGGCTGAAATCGGCTGATCCGCCCCTGATTTCAATACGGCGCCTAAATTTCCCGCCCCGGCTCACGTCACATCGTTGAACTGTCGACGATTACGTGAGCCCGACCCATGTCCCATCTGAATGACCTGTCTTCCCTCGCGTTACCGCAGGGACGCCTGCTTGCAGGCGATGAAACCGAGCGTTACCTGAGCCTGAGCCTGGAAGGCCAACCGCTGATTCGCCTGCGCTTGACGCGTGAGCCGGCGCTACGTCTGCAAGTGGAGGCGTTTCACCGTCGTCCCGTCGGTCCGGCGCTATGGGCGGCGTGTTACTGGCTGTTTGCGCGAGACACCCAATGCCAGCGCCTGACCTGGCAGCTCGACGAATCGCCGACCGAAGCCTTGCTCAGCGGCTTACTGGTGGCGACGGAGGTGGCGGGGCAGTACGTTTGCGAACGCACGTTGTTCTGGCAGCAGCCGCAACCCTGGTTGGGCGAATCTGTCGGTAACGTCTACCCGCAGCAAATGATCATCAGCGCCGGCAAGCGTCATCCACGGCGCCCGATCAAACCTCGCGGCGAAGTCTATCGGCGATTTGATGCACGTCTTGGGGCGTGGATTTCATTGCGCACGGTTGAAATCGATCATGACCTTGAGCGTTTTCATCGCTGGCAAAACAGCCCGCGCGTGGCGAATTTCTGGGAAGAGAGCGGCAGCCTCGAAAAGCATCGCGCGTACTTGAATACCCTTGAAACCGACCCCCACACCCTGACGCTGATCGGCTGTTTCAATGATCAGCCGTTCGCGTATTTCGAAGCCTATTGGGCCAAGGAAGACCGCATCGCACCGTTCTGCGAGGCGGGCGACTACGACCGCGGGATTCACATGCTGGTGGGCGAGGAAGACCATCGCGGCCCGCACAAGGTTGCCAGTTGGTTATCGGCGCTGGTGCATTACCTGTTTCTCGACGATCCGCGTACCCAGCGGGTGGTGGTGGAGCCGCGTGCCGATAACGCGAAGATGATCGGCCACCTGCACAACCAGTGTTTCCACTGCGAGAAAGAGTTTGATTTTCCCCACAAGCGGGCGGCTTTGATGATCCTGGGGCGCGAGCGCTTTTTCGATCATTGCACCCTGGCTTGAGAGGGAGATATCGGGCAGGGCGGGGTGATCCCCTGGCCTGCCGGCTCGATACGTCGAGGGTCAGCGGCGGGCGAAGGTATCGCTGCGGCTGCCCGAGACTTTGCGGCAGTGAATCAGGGCATCGCGAATCATGAAGTTCACCAGGGTTGGCGAGACGCCGAGTTCCTTGGCGATGTCCTTTTGCGGGACGCCGTGCAGGCGGTACATCTCGAACGCATAACGTGTCCGGCTCGGCAGCTCGGTCAACGCGTCGGCGATGTTTTCCAGCGTCGAGAAGTTGATATGCGAGGTTTCCGGGGAAGCACCGTGGATAACCACGTTCAAACCCTCCTCTTCGGTGCCCGAGTACTTTTGTTCCAGCGCCTGCTTGCGGTAGTGGTCGATCGCCAGGTTGCGCACGATCTGGAACAGATAACTGAGTTGAGCCTTGAACGAGGACGTGATCTGCGGCGCCGATTGCAGCCGGAAGAACGCATCCTGAACCACGTCTTCGGCGCGCGACCGGCAACCGGTGATGCGTGCGGCAATCTTGACCAGAATCAGCCGGTTGTCGACGAAGGCCTGGAGTAACGGTGAGTCGCACCTGCTTGTGGATACTTGTTCCGTCATGGAAATCACCTTGCTACTAAAAGTTAGTCGGACGACAAGTGGTTCGGAGCCGTCCTACCTATCGAGCGACAAATTATGTTGAATGATAATGATTGTCAATTGAGAAAGAGAATTAATGATCCAAAAAAGTGCACTTTGCGAGCGGTGCCACACCGGGCGCCTAGCGTGGCTGCGGAGCGGGGCGGCAGAAGACTAATTATTTCAAGACGTCATCCGTTCTCATTGGTGAATGGTAGCGGCTGACAGCCCCCGCCAACCCAGCATTCCCAACGCCTTGCGCGGTCGGCCAAGACCGTGCCCAGCACGCGGCGTGACGCGTGTGACGTTTGAAAAACCGATTCCATTTGCAAGCCGAACTCAGGCAGGAAACCTCATGATCGACGCGTTCGAACTCCCCAGCACCCTGGTCCAAGCCCTCCAGCGCCGCGCGGCCCTGACGCCGGATCGGGTCGCCTTGCGCTTTCTTGCCGAAACCCGGGAACAGGGTTGCGTGCTGAGTTATCGCGATCTGGACCTTCGAGCACGCACCATCGCCGCAGCTTTGCAGGCCGAGGCGGGTCTGGGTGATCGCGCGGTGTTGCTGTTTCCCAGTGGCCCGGATTACGTCGCGGCGTTTTTTGGTTGCCTGTATGCGGGCGTCATTGCGGTGCCGGCCCTACCCGCCAGAGTCGACCCGTCGGCATCACCAGGAGCGGCTGTTGTCGATCATTGCCGACGCCGAGCCACGGCTGCTGCTGACCAGTGCCGGCCTGCGCGACGCGCTGCTGCAAATGAACGAACTCAACGCCGAACACGCCCCGCAACTGCTCTGCGTCGACAACCTGGACAGCGCCATCGCCCAGCGTTGGGTCGCGCCCGATCTGCGTGACGACGACATCGCATTTCTGCAGTACACCTCCGGTTCCACCGCGTTGCCCAAAGGCGTGCAAGTCAGCCACGGCAACCTGGTGGCCAATGAACTGCTGATCCGTCGCGGCTTTGGCATCGACCTCAACCCCGACGACGTGATCGTCAGCTGGCTGCCGCTGTACCACGACATGGGCCTGATCGGCGGCCTGCTGCAACCGATTTTCAGTGGCGTGCCGTGCGTGCTGATGTCGCCGGCGTACTTCCTCGGCCGGCCATTGCGCTGGCTGGAAGCGATCAGTGAATACGGCGGCACCATCAGCGGCGGGCCGGATTTTGCCTATCGCCTGTGCAGTGAACGCGTGAGCGAGACCGCCATGGAGCGCCTCGACCTGAGCGGCTGGCGCGTGGCGTATTCCGGTTCCGAGCCGATTCGTCTCGATACCCTGGAGCGCTTTGCCGACAAGTTTGCGAGTTGCGGTTTCAGCGCGAGCAGTTACATGGCGTCCTATGGCCTGGCCGAGGCCACACTTTTTGTTGCGGGCACCCCGCGTGGTCAGGGCATCCCGGCCTTGCAACTGGACGAACAGGCGTTGATGCAAAACCGCGCCGAGCCGGGCGAGGGCAGTTCGATCATGAGCTGCGGCATCAGCCAGCCGGAACACGCGGTGCTGATGGTCGACCCGCAGACACTCATGCCCGTGGCCGACAATCAGGTCGGCGAAGTCTGGGCGGCCGGGCCGAGCATCGCCCACGGCTACTGGCGCAACCCCGAAGCCACGGCCAAAACCTTCGTCGAACACGCTGGCCGTACCTGGTTGCGCACCGGCGATCTGGGCTTTGTGCGCAACGGTGAACTGTTCATCACCGGGCGCCTGAAAGACATGCTGATCGTGCGCGGGCACAACCTCTACCCGCAGGACATCGAGCAAACCATCGAACGCGAAGTGGAAGTGGTGCGCAAGGGGCGGGTGGCGGCTTTCGCGGTGACCGATCAGGGCCAGGAAGGCATTGGCATCGCGGCGGAAATCAGCCGTAGCGTGCAGAAAATCCTCCCGCCCGAAGCGCTGATCAAAGCCATTCGCCAAGCGGTGGCCGAGGCCTGTCAGGAAGCGCCGTGCGTGGTGGTGTTGCTCAACCCCGGCGCGTTGCCGAAGACGTCCAGCGGCAAATTGCAGCGCTCGGCGTGCCGCAATCGGCTGGCCGACGGCAGCCTCGACAGCTACGCGATGTTCCCGAGCCAGACTGAATCGTCGCAAGACAGCGCAGCATCAGCTTCCGAGCTTGAGGGGCTGATCGCAGGCGTCTGGTGCGAGCTGCTTGAGGTCAAGCAAGTGGCGGCACACGATCACTTCTTCCTGCTGGGCGGTAACTCCATTGCGGCCACCCAAGTGGTGGCGCGCCTGCGCGAAACACTGGGCCTGGAGTTGAATCTGCGGCTGTTGTTCGAAGCGCCGACCCTTGGTGCATTCGCCGCTGCGGTGGCCCTGCAACAACAGGACGGCGGCCTGGCCCAGGGCGCGATCAGCACCTTGTCACGCAGCGAAGCATTGCCGCAGTCGCTGGCGCAAAACCGTTTGTGGATCACCTGGCAACTGGACCCGCACAGCAGCGCCTACACCATTCCCGGTGCGTTGCGCCTGCGCGGTGAGCTGGATCAAGACGCCTTGCGCGCCAGTTTCCAGCAACTGATCGAACGCCATGAATCCCTGCGCACGCGGTTCTTCGAACGCGACGGTCAGGCCCTGCAACAGGTCGACAAAGCAGGCGAATTCAACCTGCAATTGATCGACATCAGCGACCTGCCGCTGGCCGAGCGTGAAGCCCGTGCGGTGCAGATTCGCGAAGACGAAGCGCGCACCCAGTTCGACCTCGAGAAAGGTCCGCTGCTGTGGGTGACGCTGGTGCGTCTGGATGATGAAGACCATCAACTGCTGGTGACTATGCACCACATCATCGCTGACGGCTGGTCGCTGAATGTGTTGATCGACGAGTTTTCGCGGCTGTACGCGGCGGCGTCCCAGGGGCAAGTCGCTGCGTTGCCGCCGCTGGCATTGCAATACGCCGACTACGGCAGCTGGCAGCGCCAATGGCTGGCGCAGGGTGAAAGTGAGCGGCAACTGGCGTACTGGAAAGATCGCTTGGGTGACGAGCACCCAAGCCTGGAACTGGCGACCGACCACCCGCGTTCGGCGCAACAACAGCGCAGCGCGGCCCGGCATACCCTGCGGCTGGAAGCGAGCCTGAGCGATGCGATTCGCCAGACCGCCCAGGCCCATGACGCGACCACGTTCATGCTGTTGCTGGCGGCGTTCCAATGCCTGTTGCATCGCTACAGCGGTCAGCGCGACATCCGCATCGGCGTGCCCAACGCCAACCGTCCGCGCCTGGAAACCCAAGGGCTGATAGGCTTCTTCATCAACACCCAAGTGTTGCGTGCGCAAGTCGACTCGCGCCAGTCCTTCGTTGAGTTGCTGGCCCACACCCGCGAAGCGGCATTGGGCGCCCAGGCCCATCAGGACCTGCCGTTCGAGCAACTGCTGGAAGCTTTCCCGCAAGCGCGTGAACAGGGTCTGTTCCAGGTCATGTTCAACCACCAGCAACGCGACCTCAGTGCCTTGCGTCGCCTGCCGGGGCTGCTCGCCGAGGAACTGCCGTGGCACAGCCGCGAGGCCAAGTTCGACCTGCAATTGCACAGCGAAGAAGACCGTAACGGTCGCCTGAGCCTGTCGTTCGACTACGCCGATGAGCTGTTCGACGTGGCCACTGTCGAGCGTCTGGCGGGACATTTTGTCAACCTGCTGCGGGGCATTTGCGAGCGCCCGCAGCACGCCATCGCGGACCTGCCGCTGCTCAGCGTCAACGAGCAGGACGCGCAGCAGGCATGGAGCGTTGCACCGTGCGTGGCGGCCAGCCAATGGTTGCCGGAACAGCTTGACCGGCAAGCCTGCCTGACCCCGGAGCGCACCGCGCTGATCTGGGAGGGTGGCCAACTCGACTACGCCGAACTGCACGCCCAGGCCAACCGTTTGGCGCATTACCTGCGTGACAAAGGCGTCGGCCCGGACGTGTGCGTGGCGATTGCCGCCGAGCGTTCGCCGCAATTGCTGATCGGTCTGTTGGCAATCATCAAGGCTGGCGGTGCCTACGTGCCGCTGGACCCGGATTACCCGGCCGATCGCCTGGCTTACATGCTGAGCGACAGCGGCGTCGAACTGCTGCTGACCCAGAGCCATTTGCTGGAGCGATTGCCGGCGGCCGAGGGCGTCAGCGCCATTGCCATGGACACCCTCAACCTCGACAGTTGGTCGAGCCATGCGCCGGGGCCTGCACCTGCACGGCGACAACCTTGCATATGTGATTTACACCTCCGGCTCCACCGGCCAGCCCAAAGGCGTCGGCAACACCCACGCCGCGTTAAGCGAGCGCCTGCAATGGATGCAGGCGACCTATTGTCTCGACGAAAGCGATGTGTTGATGCAGAAGGCGCCGATCAGTTTTGACGTGTCGGTCTGGGAGTGTTTCTGGCCGCTGATCATCGGTTGCCGGTTGTTGATCGCAGGCCCCGGCGAGCACCGTGATCCCCATCGCATCGCTCAACTGGTGCAAGCGTTTGGGGTGACCACGCTGCACTTCGTGCCGCCGCTGCTGCACTTGTTTATCGACGAACCGTTGGCGGCCGAATGCACCAGCCTGCGCCGCCTGTTCTCCGGTGGTGAAGCCTTGCCCGCCGAACTACGCAGCCGCGTGCTGGAACAGCTGCCGGCGGTGCAACTGCATAACCGTTATGGCCCGACCGAAACCGCGATCAACGTGACCCACTGGCAGTGCAGCCTCGGTGATGGCGAACGTTCGCCGATTGGCCGACCCTTGGGTAACGTGGTTTGCCGGGTGCTGGACAGCGAGCTGAATCCGCTGCCGGCCGGCGTGCCGGGTGAATTGTGCATCAGTGGTATCGGCCTGGCCCGTGGCTACCTCGGGCGTCCGGCGCTGACAGCCGAGCGTTTTGTCGTCGACCCGCTGGGTGAAAACGGTGCGCGGTTGTACCGCACCGGCGACCGCGTTCGCTGGACCGCCGACGGCGTGCTGGAGTATCTCGGGCGCCTCGATCAGCAGGTGAAGTTGCGCGGCTTTCGGGTCGAACCCGAGGAAATCGAAGCGCGCCTGCTGGCGCAGGACGGCGTTGCCCAAGCGGTGGTGCTGGTGCGCGAGACGGCGGCCGGTGCGCAGTTGATCGGCTACTACACCGCCACCCAAACCGATGAAGACGAAGGCGCCCAGACCGCACGCCTGAACACCGCGCTGGCAGCTGAACTGCCGGAGTACATGGTCCCGGCGCAGTTGATGCGCCTGGACGAAATGCCCCTGAGCCCAAGCGGCAAACTCGACCGCCGCGCCTTGCCCGAGCCGCACTGGCAGGTGCGTGAACACGTCGAGCCGGTCACCGCGCTGGAGCAGCAGATCGCCGGCATCTGGCGCGAAGTGCTGGGCCAGTCTCGTATCGGTCTGCGCGATGACTTTTTCGCCCTCGGCGGACACTCGTTGCTGGCCACTCAAATCATCTCCCGCACCCGTCAGGCCTGCGACGTCGAACTGCCGCTGCGCGCGTTGTTCGAGGCCAGCGAGTTGGGCGCGTTCGCCGAGCAAGTACGGCTGATTCAGGTCAGCGGCAACACCAACAAGCAGCCGCCGATCGAGAAGGTCGACCGCCGCCAACCGGTGCCGTTGTCTTATTCCCAGCAGCGCATGTGGTTCCTCTGGCAGATGGAACCGGACAGCCCGGCCTACAACGTGGGCGGCATGGCGCGGTTGCGCGGCTTGCTGGATGTCGGGCGTTTTGAAGCGGCGCTGCAAGCGCTGATCCTGCGCCACGAGACGTTGCGCACCACGTTCCCGAGCGTCGACGGCGTGGCCCGGCAACAGGTTCACCCGGAAACAGGCCTGCGCATGGCCTGGAAAGATTTTTCTGCGCTGAGTGCTGACGTCCGTGAACAACGGGTTCAGCAACTGGCCGACAGCGAAGCCCACACGCCATTCGACCTGGAAACGGGTCCATTGCTGCGGGCGTGTCTGGTCAAGACGGCTGAACACGAACACTACCTGGTGCTGACCCTGCACCACATCGTCACCGAAGGCTGGGCGATGGACATCTTTGCCCGTGAATTGGGCGCGTTGTACGAAGCCTTTCTCGACGACCGCGAATCGCCGCTTGAACCGCTGCCGGTGCAGTACCTGGATTACAGCGTCTGGCAGCGCCAATGGCTGGAGTCCGGCGAGCGTCAGCGCCAGCTCGACTACTGGACCGCGCAACTGGGCCGCGAACATCCGTTGCTGGAGCTGCCGGGCGACCGTCCACGGCCGTCGGTGCAGAGCCATCAGGGCGAGTTGTTCCGGTTTGACCTGAGCGATGAGCTCGCCGCACAGGTGCGTGCCTTCAACGCGCAACACGGTCTGACCCTGTTCATGACCATGACTGCTGCGCTGGCCGTGCTGCTTTACCGCTACAGCGGCCAGACCGACCTGCGCATCGGCGCACCGGTGGCCAACCGGATTCGCCCGGAAAGCGAAGGGCTGATCGGGGCGTTCCTCAACACCCAGGTGCTGCGTTGCCAGCTCGATGGGCAGATGAGCGTGGGCGAACTGTTCGAACAGGTGCGCCATACCGTGATCGAGGGCCAGTCTCATCAGGACCTGCCGTTCGATCACTTGGTGGAAGCCTTGCAGCCACCGCGCAGCGCGGCTTACAACCCATTGTTCCAGGTGATGTGCAACGTCCAGCGCTGGGAGTTCCAGCAAAGCCGTGAACTGGCCGGCATGACCGTCGAGTACCTGGCCAACGATGCACGCGCCACCAAGTTCGACCTGAACCTGGAAGTCACCGACCTCGATCACCGACTGGGTTGCTGCCTGACCTACAGCACCGACCTGTTCGACGAACCGCGCATTGCACGCATGGCCGGTCACTGGCGCAACTTGCTGCAAGCCTTGCTCGCTGACCCGCAACAACGCTTGAGCGAATTGCCGCTGCTGGACACCCTCGAGCAGCAAACCCTGCTCGACAGTCTGGGCGTCGAGCCTGGCGAGCATCGCCTCGACCAGTGCATTCATCACCTGTTCAGCGAACAGGCGTTGGCCCGCCCTGATGCGCCAGCCCTGACCTTTGCTGGCCAGACGTTGACCTACGCCGAACTCGACAGCCGCGCCAATCGCCTGGCCTGGATGCTCCGTGAACGTGGGGTTGGCCCGCAGGTGCGGGTCGGCCTGGCGCTGGAGCGCTCGTTGGAAATGGTCGTCGGCCTGCTGGCGATCCTCAAGGCCGGTGGCGCCTACGTGCCGCTGGACCCGGAATACCCGCTGGACCGTTTGCACTACATGATCGAAGACAGCGCCATCGGTTTGCTGCTCAGTGACGCGGCGATGTTTGAGGCGCTGGGTGAGTTGCCCGCCAACGTGGCCCGCTGGTGCCTGGAGGATGACGCCGCTGCAATGGCCCATTATCCAGCGGTCGAGTTGCCATTCATCAGTCTGCCCCAGCATCAGGCGTACCTGATTTACACCTCGGGCTCCACCGGCAAGCCGAAAGGCGTGGTGGTGTCCCACGGTGAAATCGCCATGCACTGCCGCGCAGTGATCGAGCGGTTTGGCATGCGCCCCGATGACTGTGAACTGCACTTCTATTCCATCAACTTCGACGCCGCCACCGAGCGTCTGCTGGTGCCGTTGCTCTGCGGTGCGCAGGTCGTGTTGCGTGCTCAGGGCCAGTGGGACGCTGAAGAGATCTGCCAACTGATTCGTCAGCACCGGATCAACATTCTCGGGTTCACACCCAGCTACGGCAGCCAGTTGGCGCAGTGGCTGGCGACCCAGGGTGAAACCTTGCCGGTGCGCATGTGTATCACCGGTGGCGAAGCGTTGACCGGCGAACACCTGCAACGGATTCGCGCAGCGTTCACCCCGAGCCTGTTCTTCAACGCTTATGGCCCGACCGAAACCGTGGTCATGCCGTTGGCGAGTCTTGCTCCGGAGTCTCTGGAAGAGGGTGCCGGCAGCGTGCCGATCGGCCGTGTGATCGGTGCTCGCGTGGCCTACATCCTCGACGCCGATCTGGCGCTGGTGCCACAAGGCGCGACCGGTGAGCTGTACGTCGGCGGCGCGGGCCTGGCCCAGGGTTACCATCAACGTCCGGGCATGACCGCCGAACGGTTTGTCGCGGACCCGTTCGCCACTCACGGCGGGCGCTTGTACCGCACCGGCGACCTGGTGCGCCAACGCGCCGATGGCCTGGTGGAATACCTGGGCCGGATCGACCATCAGGTGAAAATTCGCGGATTCCGCATCGAACTCGGTGAAATCGAAACCCGCCTGC
Organism: Pseudomonas purpurea; assembly: GCF_039908635.1. NCBI lineage: Bacteria > Pseudomonadati > Pseudomonadota > Gammaproteobacteria > Pseudomonadales > Pseudomonadaceae > Pseudomonas > Pseudomonas purpurea. The sequence goes on along the minus strand of NZ_CP150918.1, from coordinate 3,892,803 downwards.
TGGAACACCCGTCGGTGCGCGAAGCGGTGGTGCTGGCGCTCGATATGCCGGGCGGCAAGCAACTGGCGGCGTACCTCGCCAGCGACGTGGCCGAGCAGGATGACGCCCAACAAGCGGCCCTGCGCGAAGCACTCAAGGCTCACCTGAAAACCCAACTGCCGGACTACATGGTGCCGACGCACTTGATCCTGCTGGCAAGCATGCCGCTGACCGCCAACGGCAAACTCGACCGCCGCGCACTGCCGGCGCCGGACCCCGAGCTCAATCGCCAGCAGTACATCGCCCCGCGCAATGAACTGGAACTGGCCTTGGCCGGTATCTGGTGCGAGGTGTTGAACGTTGCGCAGGTCGGCCTCAACGACAATTTCTTCGAACTGGGCGGTGACTCGATTCTGTCGATCCAGGTGGTCAGCCGCGCCCGGCAGCAAGGCATTCACTTCAGCCCGCGGGACCTGTTCCAGCACCAGACCGTACAGACCCTGGCCACTGTGGCCACGCGCACGGAACAGATCACGGCCGAACAAGGCTTGCTCACGGGTGAGTCGGCCCTGACGCCGATTCAGCACTGGTTCTTCGACACCGAGATTCCTGAGCGTCAGCACTGGAACCAGGCGTTGTTGCTGGAACCGACCATGACCCTGGAGCCCCATCGTCTGGAGCAGGCCTTGCTGGCAGTCATGGAGCAGCACGACGCCCTGCGCTTGAACTTCACGATGCACGATTGCCAGTGGCGCGCCGAGCACTTGCCGGTGTCGGAGGTGGCATTGCTCTGGCAAGTGCGCGTGCCGTCGATGGACGCCTGCACCGCGTTGTTCGCCGATGCCCAGCGCAGCCTCGACCTGCGTCAGGGGCCGCTGATGCGCGCCTTGTTGGTCGACGGCCCGCAGGGTCAGCAACGGCTGTTTATCGCCATTCACCACCTGGTGGTCGATGGTGTGTCGTGGCGCGTACTGCTGGATGATCTGCAAACCGTTTACCGTCAACTCGACGCGGAGCAGGCCGTGCGCCTGCCGGCGAAAACCAGTGCGTTCCGCGACTGGGCGGCGCGCTTGCAGGCCTATGCCGGCAGCGAGTCCCTGCGCGAAGAACTGAGCTGGTGGCAGACCCAACTGGCCGGTCCGAGCGGCGATCTGCCGTGCGAGCATCCGCAGGGCGGGCAGCAGAATCGGCATGCCGAAACCGTCAGCGTGCGCCTCAACGCCGAACACACCCGCCAACTGCTGCAACAGGCACCGAGCGCTTATCGCACCCAGGTCAACGACCTGTTGCTGACGGCATTGGCCCGTGTGTTGTGCCGCTGGAGCGGTCACGAATCCGCGTTGATTCAGCTCGAAGGCCACGGTCGCGAAACCCTGTTCGACGAGATCGACCTGACCCGCACCGTCGGCTGGTTCACCAGCGCTTACCCGCTGCGCCTGACCCCGCTGCACATCGAGGAAGCTGCCGGGCAGGGCGCCTCGATCAAGGCAATCAAGGAACAACTGCGCGGCGTGCCTCACAAAGGTCTGGGCTACGGCGTGCTGCGCTACCTGGCCGACGACCTGAGTCGTCAGCGCATGGCCGCCTTGCCGGTGGCGCCGATCACCTTCAACTACCTGGGGCAGTTCGACCAGAGCTTCGGCGCGCAGGCGCTGTTCCGTCCACTGGACGAGCCGGTGGGCGCGGCCCACGACCCTGACGCGCCGCTGCCCAATGAGCTGAGCGTCGACAGTCGGGTCTACGGCGGTGAGCTGGTGTTGCGCTGGACGTTCAGCCGCGAACGCCATGACCCGCAGACCATCGCCGAACTGGCGGATGCCTACCTCGGTGAATTGCAGAGCCTGATCGCGCACTGCCTGCGTGACGAGGCCGGTGGCCTGACGCCGTCGGACTTCCCGTTGGCACGCTTGACGCAACCTCAGCTCGACGCGCTGCCGGTGCCAGCGGCGGCTATCGAAGACGTGTTTGCGCTGACGCCGATGCAAGAGGGCATGTTGCTGCATACCCTGCTGGAACCGGGCACCGGCCTGTATTACATGCAGGACCGCTACCGCATCAACAGCGAACTCGACCCGCAGCGTTTCGCCCAGGCCTGGCAAGCGGTGGTGGCTCGTCACGAAGCCCTGCGCGCCTCGTTCTGCTGGAACGTCGGCGAAGACATGCTGCAAATCATTCACAAGCCGGGCAGCACGCCCATCGAGTTTCTCGACTGGAGCGCGGTGGCCGAGCCCGAGCAAGAACCCAAGCTGCAAGCGTTGCTCAAAAGCGAGCGCGAGGCCGGGTTCGATCTGCTGAATCAGGCACCGTTCCACCTGCGCCTGATCCGCGTTGGCGCGGCGCGTTACTGGTTCATGATGAGCAACCACCACATCCTGATCGATGCCTGGTGCCGTTCGTTGCTGATGAACGATTTCTTCGAAATCTACACCGCCCTCGGTGAAGGTCGCGAGGCGCAACTGGCGGTGCCGAGCCGCTATCGCGACTACATCGGCTGGCTGCAACGCCAGAGCCTGACCGAGGCGCGCCAGTGGTGGAAAAACAACCTGCAAGGCTTCGAGCGGACCACGCCGATCCCAAGCGACCGTCCGTTCCTGCGTGAACACGCCGGTGCCAGCGGCGGGATGATCGTGGGCGACCGTTATACCCGCCTCGATGCTCGCGACGGTGCGCACTTGCGTGAACTGGCGCAGGCCCATCAACTGACCATCAACACCTTCGCCCAGGCGGCGTGGGCGCTGGTACTGCGCCGTTTGAGCGGTGATCGCGATGTATTGTTCGGTGTCACCGTGGCCGGGCGTCCGGTGGAAATGCCCGAGATGCAGCGCACGGTGGGGCTGTTCATCAACAGCATCGCCTTGCGGGTGAAACTGCCGGAAGACGATCAGCCGTGCAGCGTGCGCCAGTGGCTCAGCGAGCTGCTGGACAGCAACATGCAACTGCGCGAGTACGAATACCTGCCGCTGGTGACGATCCAGGAAAACAGCGAACTGCCCAAAGGCCAGCCGTTGTTCGACAGCCTGTTCGTGTTCGAAAACGCCCCGGTGGAAGTCTCGGTGCTGGACCGCGCGCAAAGCCTCAATGCCACGTCGGACTCGGGCCGTACCCACACCAACTTCCCGCTGACGGCGGTCTGCTATCCGGGCGATGACCTCGGTTTGCACCTGTCCTATGACCAGCGTTATTTCGACGAGTCGACGGTGGAGCGCATGCTCGCCGAGTTCAAGCGCCTGTTGCTGGCGCTGGTCGATGGCTTCCACGGCAACATGGCGGACCTGCCGCTGCTCGGTGAGCCGGAGCAGGACTTCCTGATCCACGGCTGCAACCAGAGCGAGCGCGATTATCCGCTGGAGCAGAGCTACGTTTCGCTGTTCGAAGCCCAGGTCGCGGCGCATCCGCAGCGGATCGCCGCCAGTTGCCTCGATCAGCAGCACAGCTATGCCGAGTTGAACCAGCGCAGTAACCGTCTCGGGCATGCGTTGATTGCGGCCGGTGTCGGGCTGGATCAGCCGGTGGCGCTGTTGGCCGAGCGCAACCTGGACTTGCTCGGGATGATCATCGGCAGCTTCAAGGCCGGCGCCGGTTACCTGCCGCTGGACCCTGGCCTGCCGAGCCAGCGCCTGAGCCGGATCATCGACCTGAGTCGCACGCCATTGCTGGTGTGCAGCGAGGCCAGTCGCGATCAGGCGCTGGCGTTGCTCGATGAGTTTGCTTGTGCCAATCGCCCTCGATTGCTGGTGTGGGAGGACGTTCAGGCCAGCGCGGCGTCGGTTGAGAATCCGGGGATTTACAGCGCCCCCGATAACCTCGCCTACGTGATCTACACCTCGGGCTCCACCGGTTTGCCGAAGGGCGTGATGGTCGAGCAGCGCGGCATGCTCAATAACCAGTTGAGCAAGGTGCCGTACCTGAGCCTCGGCGACACCGATGTAATCGCGCAAACGGCTTCGCAAAGCTTTGATATTTCGGTCTGGCAGTTCCTCACCGCACCGCTGTTCGGGGCGCGGGTGGACATCGTGCCGAACACCATTGCCCACGATCCGCAAGGCTTGCTTGAACACGTTCAGGCGCAGGGCATCACGGTGCTAGAGAGTGTGCCGTCGCTGATTCAGGGCATGCTTGCCCAGGAACGCATCGGTCTGGACGGTTTGCGCTGGATGCTGCCGACCGGTGAAGCCATGCCGCCGGAACTGGCTCAGCAATGGTTGCTGCGTTACCCGGACATCGGCCTGGTGAATGCCTATGGCCCGGCCGAGTGTTCCGACGATGTGGCGTTCTTCCGTGTCGACCTGGCGTCGACCCGTGGCAGTTACCTGCCGATTGGCACGCCGACCGACAACAATCGTTTGTACCTGCTCGACGGCGCGCTGGAACTGGTGCCGCTGGGTGCGGTGGGTGAGTTGTGCGTGGCTGGGACCGGTGTGGGTCGTGGTTATGTCAGCGATCCGTTGCGCACCGCCCAGGTGTTTGTGCCGAATCCGTTCGGTGCTCCGGGTGATCGTTTGTATCGCACTGGCGACCTGGCGCGTCGGCGCAGTGACGGCGTGCTGGAATACGTCGGCCGGATCGATCATCAGGTGAAAATCCGTGGTTACCGGATCGAACTGGGTGAAATCGAAGCACGCTTGCACGAACAACCGCAGATCCGCGACGCGGCGGTCGGGGTGCAGGAGGGCGTCAATGGCAAGCATCTGGTCGGGTATCTGGTGGCCAGTGACCCGGCGCTGAACCCGGGCGAGGCATTGGAGCTGATCAAGCAGCGCCTGCGTGCCGAACTGCCGGAATACATGGTGCCGCTGCACTGGTTGTGGCTGGAACGGATGCCGCTCAACGCCAACGGCAAACTCGATCGCAAAGCGTTGCCGGCGCTGGAGATCGGGCAGTTGCAGAGCCAGGACTATCAGGCGCCACGTTCGGCGCTTGAGCAAACCCTGGCCGACATCTGGGCCGAGGTGCTGAAGGTCGAGAAGGTCGGTATCCGCGATAACTTCTTCGAACTGGGCGGTCACTCGCTGCTGGCCACGCAAATTGCCTCGCGGGTGCAAAAAGCCCTGCAACGCAACGTGCCGCTGCGGGCGATGTTTGAGTGCAGCACCGTGGAAGAACTGGCCGAGTACATCGAGGGTCTGGCGGCCACCGACCTCACGGAGGAAAAAGTCGACCGCCTGAATGACTTGATGGCCGAGCTGGAGGGCTTCTGAGCAGGGCGCCGGGCAGTCTGCTGCCCAGAATGCCTCTGGTATAGTCGCGCCGGATTAACCGAGGCCCGACAACGCGGTTGACACGCGTTGTCGGGCCTCGCGGTTTACGGCATGAATCAAGGGACTATCGTGGAACAATTCTTCTGGCGCGATCTTGAAGATCGACAGGGACAGTGGGGCGGGCTGGGCATTGACGTCAGCCGCCCGAGGCAGGGCAAGCCGCCGCTGCATTTGCTGACCGGCAACAACAGCCGGCTGAAGTTGATGCTCAATGACGTCCCGTTACTCTGGGGGACCATCGCCACCTCGTATTACGGTGCCTGGCTGGTGCGAAACCATCAGCCTGCGCAACGGGATTTTCTGCCGGTGCCAGCGATTGGCTCAGCGGATGTCGAACACCACGCCAGCTTGCCGCCCGAGCAGCGCATCAAGGCCTGGAGCCGCTACTTCATCCAGCAGTTGATGGACCACCAGCCGGATTTCCTCTATCCCGGGTACTGGGTGGCGCGGCCGATGCTGTCTACCGCGACACGCTGGAAACGTGACGAGGGCGTGAGCGGTTGGTATTTCTCGACGCAGGAGGAAATCTCCAGTCATTTGCCGCAGTGGTCGCTGTACAGCGAAGGCATTCTTGATAACGTGCAGCCGCAACCGGTGCAGTGGCTCGATTGGAGCCTGGGGCCGGTGATCGGCCTGCATTCGGTAGACCCGCTCGCCGGGCGCCTGAAGTGGTGGCGCAAGAAAGCGCGCGAAGGCAGCTTGCCGCCGATCCTGCTGTGGTACGTCGGTGGGTTGTGTTCCTGCGTGATTATCGACGGGCACTACCGGTTGCAGGCCGCCATGGCCGAGAACGTCCAGCCGTCGTTTATTGTCTTGAGTTCCACCAAGGCCCAGCAGGTGCGGCGCAACGGCGATGCGCAGCAGAAGGTGTTCAGCTCATTGATGGTGCAAAGCGACAAGAACCCGAACTTTGATGTGAAGGTGCTGAATCAGGCGCTGATCAACACCTTCGATGATCGCCCGTATCACTGGGCCGGCACCCACACCTGGGCCGGCATTGCGTCGGACCGCGAGTGGCGCGACGAAGTCACCCGGTTCTTGCACGAGCAGGGGGCAACGGACGATCTGCAAGACATCCTCGAGCGCTGTCAGCCGTGTGAGTGCTGAGCACTCCCACGCACCTGCGCGGGAGCATCGGGCTGAGGGTCAGGCCGGCCCGAGAATCTTCGTCAGGGCTTGGGGCGACGGCGCACCTTGCTGCTGTTGCAGCTCACCTTTGTCGTCCATGTAGAAAATCGCCGGGGTGGCGGACAACTCGAGTTCTTCCATCAACTTCATGTTGGCGTCGAGTTTGGCCTTGATGTCGGCGGGAATGGTTTTCAGGGGCTTGAGCGAGCTGCCCTTGCCGGCCTGCTCGTGTTCCTGAAGAGCCTTTTGCGGGTCTTTGCTGGCCAGCAGGGCCGCCGATTTGCCGGGGCTGTCTTCACGGATGATGCCGACCATGATGTGCCGCAACTGCACTTTGCCAGCCTTGACCCACGGCCGCGCCTGTTCCCAGAACATGTTGCAGTAAGGGCAGTTCGGGTCGCTGAACAGGTACACCACCCGTGGCGCGTCTTTATTGCCGTCTGCGATCCAGTTGCTCGCTTCCATCTTCGACCAGACTGCCTTGGCCATCGGTGCGTACACCAGTTTTTGCAACGGTGCGGCGCTCAGGTCCTTGCCCTCGGCGTCGTACAGGCTGCCGAGCAGCACATGCTTGCCGTCGGGCGTCAGGTACAGGGTCATGCCTCGGTTCTGGTACTGCGCCGCATAACCGCGCAGACCATCCGGGGCGTCGAAACTGCCGACGATTTTCGCGCCCTTGGCTTCTATCTTGCGGATCGCGGCAGGCAGTTCTTCGGCCTGCACCACGGGGATTTGCAGCAGCGCAGCGCCGAGCGCAAGGCTCAGCAGGTGGCGGATGAAGGGCATGGCAGTTTCCTTGAAGGGGCGGCCTGCGTGGCCGAGGTCGGGGAATCAAAGTTTTCCAGGGCGCGGGCCAGGCTGGCTTCCGACAACTCGCCCAAGTGGCTGCCGAGCAGACGACCCTCGGCGCTGTAGAACAGCGTAGTCGGTAATGCCATGGAGCCGACAGCCTGACCCAATCGGCCGCCGCCATCGAACAGCACGTTGGAAAGGCTCAGGCCCTGGGTGGCGAGGAACGTGCTGACGCTTTGCATGCTTTCGGCCTGGTTGACGAACAGGAAGGTCAGGTCCGGGCGTTCTTGCTGGGCGTTTTCCAGCACCGGCATTTCCCGTCGGCACGGCGGGCACCAGGTGGCCCACAGGTTGATGACCAACGGCCCGCCCTGATAATCGGCCAGTTGCACGGTTTCGCCGGCCGCATTGCGCAGGGCAATCTCCGGCAGGCGCGTACCTCTTTCATAGACGCTCAACGACAGGCTGGCCAGCAGCCAGAACAGCAAACCGCTGGCGACCCCGAACCCCAGCGGCTTGCGCACCGCCGGGCGGCGCCAGCCCCAGAGCACGGTGCCGAGCAGCAACACGATGACCCCGGCCCACGGCAGGAAACCGCCGTCGCGCAGGTCGATGATTTGCCATGGGTCATCGCGGTAGTGGGTCCAGTAGGCGAATACAAAACCGACCCGTGCGGCGAGCATGCCCAGCAGGAACAGGCCGAACAGCACCGACTCGGGGTTCTCGCCACCGCGCTTGGCGACCCGCCAGCCGACGAACGTCGCCAACGCCAGCGCACTGATCAGCAGCAAGTGATTCAAGGCGATGGCAAAGGTGCCGAGGGTAAAGGTCAGCATTAACGGGCATCCCGGGTGACGGTCCAGCGTTGGAGGAAAGTCTTGGCATCCACCTCGCCGGTGATGCGTTGACTGCGGCGCTCGATGCCGTCGCCACCAATCCACAACAGACTCGGTGGCCCCGGCACTTGATAGCGCCCGAGCAGCTCACGGCTGGCGGCATTGTCGGCGGTGACGTCCAGGCGCAGCAAGCGTACATCGCTTAATGCCGCCAAAACCTGAGCGTTGCCGAACACCTGTTTCTCCATGATCTTGCACGACACGCACCAGTCGGCGTAGTAGTCCAGCAACACCCACTGGCCCTGGGCGCGGGCGGTGTCGAGCTCACGTTGCAGCGCGGCCGGGTCCTTGACGGTGATGAAGGCATCGTGAGCGGTCGGGGCGGCGGTATTCATCGAACCGGTTGCGCGGTACACCTGCAACGGTTTGAGCAGGTCATCGCTGCCCCCCGCTGCGCCGATGACCAACAGGCTGCCCCACAGTCCGGATAGCAACGCCGTGGCGCCGAACAGATGGGCCGAGCGGCCGAAACCGGCGGTCTGGCGCCAGGCGCTGTAGGCGATGATCAGCAACAGCGCGCCCCATAAGCCGACCCACAACGATTCGTCGAGCACCGGCCGCACCATCACCAGTGCCGTGCCGAGGAAGAGGAAACCGAACACGCCCTTGAGCAGGTTCATCCACGTTCCCGGTTTGGGCAGGAAACGATTGCCGACAGTCACCAGCAGCAACAAGGGCAAGCCGATACCGATGCCCATGGCGAACAGGATCAAGCCGCCGTGCAGCGCATTGCCGCTTTGGGCGATGTAGAGCAAAGCGCCGGCGAGCGGGGCGGTCATGCACGGGCCGACCAGCAACCCGGACAAGGCCCCGAGTGCGCCGGCCCCCAGCAGGCTGCCACCGCGCTGCTGGCGGCTGACGTTTTCCAGCCGATCACGTAGCGCGACCGGCAATTGCATTTCGAAGAAACCGAACATCGGCAACGACAACAGCACAAACACCAGGGCGAAGCTGCCGAGCAGCCAGGCGTTTTGCAGCAACGCCGCCAGGTTGGCCCCGAGCAGCGCGGCCAGTACGCCCAGCGCCGCATACACCAGCGCCATACTCACCACATAGCTGCCGGCCAGGGCAAAACCACGTCTTGCGCTGGCACCGCTGCCGACGATCAAGCCACCGAGAATCGGCAGCATGGGCAAGGAGCAGGGAGCGAAGGCCAGCAACAGCCCCAGGCCAAAGAACACCAGCAGGCTCCAGCCCAGCGCCCGTTGTTGCAAGCCACTGGCCAATGCCTGATCGGGTGCTTCATCGGGGTTGGACGCTGCCGTTATGCCCCCCAGATCGATGACTTGGGTTTGCGGCGGGTAACACAAACCGGCGTCGGCACAGCCTTGAAACCCCACCTTGATCTGACCGTTGGCACCTGCGGGAATCTTCAGTTCCAGGCCCTGGCGATAAACCTGCTGTTCACCGAAAAACTCGTCACTGTGGGCTTCGCCGTCAGGCAACGGCGGAGTGTGAGGCTGGCTCAGGCCGTCGAATCTCAGCCGTTGCTGGTACAGGTAGTAACCGTCGGCGATCTGCCAGAAGAGCTGGTGTTCACCTGACGCCAGGCGTTCGGACGTCAACACGAACGCTTTGCCGACCGGCAGAAACTCGGGTTTGGATTCGAACGGATTGGACCCCGCCTGGGCCGCGCTGGCGATGAAAAATACAAACAGCAGAAACAGTCGACGCATGGGGGGGAGCCTTATCCCGGTACAAGTGAGGTGCACAATGGCGGGCGGCGATTAACCGATGATTAACCGCCGCCTGGCTATACGATTGAGCGTTTTTGACCCGGCTCTTCAGAGACGGGCACCCACGAATGCTTAGTCTCGCAACAATCCAGGCCAAGTGGTGTTGTTGATTTTTAATGGACCGTATTCGATCCGTTTCTCCGGGAGGTTGTAGGTGATGTATTCGTTGTCGGTGAGGAAAATGTACCAGTAGTTATCATTCAAGATTCGATCGTTTTGCACGGCCGTGATTATTCGGTTTTTGTAAGGCGTCATGCCCGGCCAGGTAGCCTCTGTAATGGGTTCGATCCGTGTTTTTGTGTCTCCGGTATATACTCTTACACTTTGCTGGCCTGACTCGACATGCATCGTTTTCCACTGTAGGTCAAGTAATTTTCCATCATTCAAGATAAAGCTGAATCGCTTGTCGGACAGGTCTTCCCGCCATGTTCCCGCGATGATGCGGTCGTAGTATGGCGCTATTGATTTCCATATCGAACTCTCAACGGAGGTGTATGAGATCGGCTTGTCATTATCTTGGTCGTACGCGCAAACAAAGGGTGTGCCGTCCTTGTCATAGAACAGCCAAAGAATATCCAGTTCAAAGTCAGAATTTCCATCTATGCCCATGCCAGTCGTGGTGAACCCAAAGCGCAGGTTTTTTGCATGCTCGTGAAAGCTTTTCCAGTTGCTATTGGTTACAGCGGTCGGATATCCCGCGGGAACCTCATTGTCACTGATGTTGAAGCGGGAAAATCTGTTGGAGTCTTTGAAGAAAAAATACAAACGGTCTTTGCTTGAGCGCCAGTCGACGGCGACAAAATTGTTCATTGCAGGCATTAGCTAATTCCTTTTGGCTTAATGGGTGTTGTCCGAGCGTCAGGTGTGTGTTGTTCGACTTGCGTCATCAGGGCTTTCAGCGTGCTGAATGGTCAAGATTTGTGTGAGTGGATAAATTGAGGGTGCACACACAGAGTAGGGAGGCGCGCGGAGCGCTGTGCGGTGCATATGTACATGGACGCAAATACTCGCGCAGGGAATAATCCTGTGTTAATCAGGGATCGGTTTAATTCACATTTTTGCGAAGGTCCCCCATGCACGTACTGGTTTGCGAAGACGATGAACTGATCGCCAGCGGTATCGTTGCCGGTCTCACGGCCCAGGGCCTGACGGTGGAACATGTCGCCACGGCGTCGGCTGCACGGGCGATGCTCAAGGTTGCCGAATTCGATGTGATGGTGCTCGACCTGGGGTTGCCCGACGAGGACGGTCTGAAGCTGCTTCAGCAGTTGCGCCATCATGGCCTGGAGATTCCAGTGCTGATCCTCACGGCGCGGGACTCGGTGACTGACCGGGTCGACGGCCTGCAATCCGGCGCCGACGATTACCTGCTCAAGCCCTTCGACCTGCGTGAACTCGCGGCGCGCCTGCATACGCTGTTGCGACGGGTCGCGGGGCGCAGCGTGAACCTGATCGAACACGGCGCGCTGACCTACGATCCCAGCAGCCGGGAAACGTTGCTCGGTGGCCAGCCGGTCGATCTGTCGCGGCGTGAGCAATCACTGTTGCAGGCGTTGCTGCATAACCGTGGTCGGGTGCTGTCGACCGAACAACTCAAGGACAGCGTCTACGGTTTCAACGATGAACTGGAGAGCAACGCCCTCAACGTCCACATCCATCACTTGCGGCGCAAACTCGGCAACGGCATCGTCGAAACGGTGCGCGGCCTGGGTTACCGTCTCGGGCCGGCTGACGATGGAGAACACTCGAAGTGATGAGTTTGCGTTTGCGCCTGAGCCTGACGCTGGGCGCCGCGTTTGCGCTGATCTGGGCGCTGGCGGCGGCCTGGATGCTCAGCGACTTGCGCAATCAAATGATGTTTTCCCTCGACCAGCGGTTGGTGGCATCGGCACGGATGGTCGCCGGGTTGCTGGAGCAATTGCCAGCGTTGCCGAGCAAGGGCGAGGGCACGCATTTCAGTGCCGAACAACTGAACATTCCAGGGGGTATGGCCTGTCAGGTCAGTTCCTTGCGTGGCGAGATTCTGGCGCGTAGCCACAGCACGCCAGAGCAAACCCTGGAAGCCGAAAAAATGGGCTTCCACGACCAGATGATCGACGGCGCGCGCTGGCGCAGTTTCACCCTGGCGCGTGGCGATCTGCGCATTACCACCGCCGACCGGCAAGTGGAGCGTGAAGCCTTGAACATGTCGGTGTTACTGGCCGCCTCGGTGCCGGTGGGTGTGGCGCTGCTCGGTTGCCTGTGGCTGTTGTGGCTGGGCATCGGCCAGGGGCTGGCGCCGCTCAATCGCATGCGTGACGCCTTGATGCGCCGCAGCGCCGACTCCCTTGAGCCGCTTCAGATCCAGCCGCTGCCGAGTGAGTTGAAGCCGTTGCTGGAAACCCAGAATCAACTGCTCCAGCGCATTGGCCGGACCCTTGAACGCGAACGGCGCCTGACCGGTGATGCCGCCCATGAGCTGCGCAGCCCCTTGACGGCGATCAAGACCCATTTACAAGTGGCCCGCATGACCGACGGCGCGGCCCGCGATCAGTCGCTGGCGCGGGCCGAGGAGGGCGCCGACCGCATGCACCGCACACTGGAGCAATTGCTGTTGCTGGCGCGGGTAGAGGGCAGCCTGTCGTTCGACGACGGTGTGCAATGCAGCGCTGAGCAAGTGGCGCGGCTGGCGATTCAGGATGCCGCCAGTGGCGACCGCCAGCGGATCAAGTTGCACCTGCCGGCGAATGTTTCCCAGGCACCGGTGCAGATGCCTGCCGTGTTGTCGATTGCCGCGTTGCGCAACCTGCTGGACAACGCCCTGCGCCATACGCCAGCGGATGCGGCGGTCGAATTGACGCTGGAAACCGTCGGCAACCGGGTGCGTTTCGAGGTTCGCGACCACGGGCCGGGGATTCCCGAAAGTGACCTGCAACACCTGACCCAGCGTTTCTGGCGCAATGGCTCCAGCACCGGTTGTGGTTTGGGCCTGGCGATTGTGCAGGCGATTGTTCAGCGTTGCGGTTGCGCACTGCACTTCGACAGTCGGGCCGATGGCTTGCGGGTGGAGTTGAGCATGCCGTTGCAGTCGGTTTAAACCGGCGCACCGTTGCGTGCTGCACACTAAATGTAACGTCTCTTCATTGGCTATCGCCGCCCGCAGGACGCTATTGTCCGTGCGGGCTGACTCAATGGATTGAGGTGATAGCGCAATGGACTCATCGATACACACCTGCAAGGCCGTGCCGGCGGACGCCGGGATTATCAGCCGGATCGTCGAGCGTTCGATCAGGCTCGGTTGTGCGGCCGAACACCGCAATAATCCGACAGTCGTCACCGCCTGGACCCACAATAAAACCGTTGATCATGTACAGCCCTGGCTGTCGGATTCACGCTTCTACCTGAACCTGGCGTTATTGCACGACAAACCGGTGGGCGTTGCCATGGCGGCGACGACGGGCAAGATTGCCTTTTGCTACGTCCAGCCGGAATGGTTTCGTCGCGGTGCCGGGCAGGCACTGGTTCGCGACCTTGAAGCCTGGTTGAAAGGTCAGGGCTTGAACCATTCACAACTCAACAGCACCGGGACCAGCGAAGATTTTTTCCAGCGCCTGGGGTATCTGCGATGCGCTGAAACTTTCAGCGTGGCCGGGCTTACGGCTATCCCCATGAACAAATCGCTGACCCTTGCCCCTTAGAAAGCCGCGCCTGGGTGTAAATCCTTGCCCCGCTGGTGCGTTTCCAGAACAGGAAAACCTGCATGTGCGCGCCGTAACCGGAATGCGCACCTGCCCGGTGTGCAGTTTTGGTCAATATTTTCAGCGTATTGAGGGGTCGAGAGATGTCAGTTGCTAGCAGTCTTGTCGAAGATCAGGCAGTTCGGGGCAGCCCCGCACCTGCGGAAACGCTTTATCAGTTCAACGAATCGCCGCTGCTGGCCCGCCAGAGCAGCCAGGAATCCAACGCCCGCAGCTATCCGCGACGTATTCCCCTGGCACTCAAGCGTGCACGCGGGATTCACGTCGAGGATGTCGAAGGTCGCAGTTTCATTGACTGCCTGGCCGGTGCTGGCACATTGGCCCTGGGGCATAACCATCCGGTGGTGATCGAGGCGATTCAGCAGGTGCTTATTGATGAGCTGCCGCTGCACACCCTGGACCTGACCACGCCGGTCAAGGATCAGTTCGTCCAGGACCTGTTCGGTCTGCTGCCACCGGCCTTGGCCAGCGAAGCGAAAATCCAGTTCTGCGGCCCGACCGGCACCGACGCGGTCGAAGCCGCGTTGAAACTGGTGCGCACGGCCACGGGGCGCAGCACGGTGCTGTCGTTCCAGGGCGGTTACCACGGCATGAGCCAGGGCGCGTTGAGCCTGATGGGCAGCCTGGGACCGAAAAAACCCTTGGGCGCGCTGCTTAGCAGCGGTGTGCAGTTCATGCCATACCCGTACGACTACCGTTGCCCGTTCGGGCTGGGTGGCGCCGAAGGCGTGAAGGTCAACCTGCATTACCTGGAAAACCTGCTCAACGATCCGGAAGCGGGCGTGCAATTGCCAGCGGCGGTGATCGTCGAGGTGGTTCAGGGCGAAGGCGGAGTGATCCCGGCCGATCTCGACTGGTTGCGCGGGTTGCGTCGCATCACCGAAAAGGCGGGCGTGGCGTTGATCGTCGACGAAATCCAGAGCGGATTTGGCCGCACGGGCAAGATGTTTGCCTTTGAACACGCTGGCATCATCCCTGACGTGGTGGTGTTGTCCAAAGCCATCGGCGGCAGCCTGCCGTTGGCGGTGGTGGTTTACCGTGACTGGCTCGACAGCTGGCTGCCGGGGGCTCACGCCGGCACCTTCCGTGGCAACCAGATGGCCATGGCCGCAGGTTCCGCCGTGATGCGTTACCTGGTGGAGCACAACGTGCCCGAACACGCCGCCGCCATGGGCGAGCGCCTGGGCGAACACCTGCGAATCCTGCAGCGTGATTTCCCGCAGTTGGGCGATATCCGGGGTCGCGGGCTGATGCTGGGCGTCGAACTGGTCGACCCGGCCGGTACGCCGGACGTGCAGGGTCATCCACCGGCCTTTGGCAAACTGGCGCCGCTGGTGCAGCGCGAATGCCTCAAGCGTGGGTTGATTCTGGAACTGGGCGGGCGTCACGGTTGTGTGGTGCGCTTCCTGCCACCGCTGGTGATTACCGCCGCCGAGATTGACCGTGTTGCCGAAATTTTCGGCAGGGCGCTGGCCGCTGCCGTCGCCAGCGTTTAATTTTTTCAGGCGCTGGTACGTTCCTTCTACACAACGGCTGTGCGTGCAGCGCAGCCTGACCTTATAGCGACGGAGAGACACCATGACTTCAGTATTCGACCGCGAGGACATCCTCTTTCAGGTCGTGGTCAACCACGAAGAACAGTACTCGATCTGGCCCGACTACAAAGCTGTGCCGCAAGGCTGGCGCACCGTCGGCAAAAGCGGTTTGAAGAAAGACTGCCTGGCCTACATCGAAGAAACCTGGACGGACATGCGTCCGTTGAGCCTGCGTCAGAAGATGGAAGAACAAGCGACAGTGGCTCACTAAGCCACCGTCCAAAAAGAAACCCGCTGAACCGGTAACGGTCAGCGGGTTTCTTTTTGGGTCTGGCGTTTGTGTTGCCTGTCAGATTGCCATCGCGAGCGGGCTACCTCCCACAATGGATTTGGATACGCCGCATAGCCACTGTGGGAGCGAGCTCGCTCGCGATGAACGATGACGCGGATTACCTGACCTTACGCACCCGGCAACGCCTTGAGCACCTGATCGACGTTCCCCTCAAGCTCGGCCACCGGGTCGGCAGCGTCGGTGCTCAATACAATCAACTGGCTGCCCGACTCGGCAATCACGGCTTTGAGCGCCTCCGATGGCTGGCGATGATGCAGCACCAGCGCCACATCGTTACTTTTGAGGGTCTGACCCAACTGCTTCAGCGCCTCGGGCGTCCACTCGTTGTCGGCGCGGGCGTCGAGACCGACCAGCTCCAGGTTGAGGCCGCTGACCAGATACGCGAAGTGATCGCTCAGGCTGACCACGCTGAGGTTGTCGGCCTCGGCCAGCCGCGCTTCGCTGCTGGCGGTGAGCTTGAGCAGACGCTGTTTGAGCGCGGCCAGGTTGGCGTCGATTTTCGGTTTGTCCGCAGGGGCCAGGCGCGCGAGGTCGGCGGCCATCACGTCGGCCATGCGCCCCATGTTGTTGCTGGCCATCCACGGCTGGCTGTTGAGGCCATCGACCTTGCCCGGCTGAGTGGCGATGCCGGGCAGGGCGCCGTCCACCGGGCGTGCGGCGTCGACTTCGATGATGCGGATGTTGCTGCGACGGGCCACCGGGTACAGCGGATCGTCTGGCCACAGCGAGCGCAGGCCGATCACGGCGTCTGCGTCGAGGGCGAGTTTTTGCAGCGCCTCGGCGCCGCGACCGGTGAAGTAAGCGGTCTGGCGCGAGCCGGGCAGGTTGGCCGGTGCGGCGCGCTCAAGCGTGATCGACGTGCCGTCGAGCAGAATCCGGGCCAGGCCATAGGTAATCGGCAGCGCGGTCAGCACGCGCAACGCTGGCTGGGACTTGGCGGCGAACAGCGCGGTATTGCCGACGCCGTTATTGGCCACCAGCCGCATCGGCTCGAAGCGGTCGGTGGCAAACGCTGTCGGGGTGCCGAGGCCACACAGGGCCAGGGCGAGGGTCAGTTGACGCAAGGAAGGAGACATTTATCCGAGATTCCCTTTCAGGCTGGGGACGATACCGCGCGCGATGGCGGCCAGGGCGAAGGCCATGCCGGCCACCAGGATGATCGCCGCACCGGAGGGGATGGGCAGGTCGAAGACGATGGGCGCGAGGATCCCGCACAGAGTGCTGACCGTGGCGATCAACACCGAGATCCAGAAAAAACCCTTCAGCGACTGGCTCAACAAGCGCGCCGCCGCCGCTGGAATCACCAGCAAGGCCCCGACCAGAATCGCGCCGATAACTTTGACGGCGGCCACGGTGATCAATGTCACCAGCACCACGAACAGGTAGTCGAGGGTTTTCACCGCGACCCCGCGTACCGCTGCCAGTTGCGGGTTGAAACTGGCCAGCATGATGCGGTTGTACAGCGGCAGGCTCAGGCCCATCACCAGCGATCCGACGATGGCCAGTACCAGCAGGTCATTGCCGTTGACGGTCAATACCGAGCCGAACAGCACGTTTTCCAGGATGTGCACGTTGATCTTGCCCGCCAGAATCAACAGCAGGCTGGCGCCCAGGGCCAGCGACACCGAGAGGAACACGCCGATCAGGGTGTCCGGCGCCAGACCTGTGCGGTTACGCAGGTAATTGAGCAGGATGCCGAACAGCAAACAGTAGCCGAACAAGCTGCCGTAAGGGCCGGTGTAGGGCTCGCCGAGCAGAATGCCGATGGCGACCCCGGTCAGGGCGGCGTGGCCGACCGCTTCGGAGAAAAACGCGAAGCGCTTGACCACCACCAGTGTGCCCAAACCGCCCAGTACCGGGCCGATCAACAACCCGGCCAGCAGCGCGTTGACCACAAAACCGTAGGCCAGTGCTTCGGGCAGGTAACCCGAGGATGCCCAGCCCTGAATCATCAAACGAAAGGCTTCGTAACTCATCAAGCGGCACTCCCGTTGGCCCGAGGGTGAGTGGAGAACAGCGTCAGCAAGCGCTCCGGGGTCAGGGCCTGTTTCGGTGTGGCGTCAAACAACACCCGGCGATTGAGGCCGGTGACGCGGTCTGCGAGACGGCCGACGGCTTCCAGATCGTGCTCGATCCACAGCACGGTGATTCCGGCGGTACGCCAGTCACCCAGCAGGCGTTCGAAAACCTGAATGCCAGCCTCGTCGAGGGCCGACATCGGTTCATCGAGCACCAGCAATTGCGGCGCGGGGATCAGCCCTTGGGCCAGCAGCACCCGCTGGCGCTCACCACCGGACAACGCGCCCATGCGTCGCTTGCGTTTGTCCTGCATGCCGACGCGCTCCAGCGCCTCGCCAATCGCCGCAGCGTAGTGCCGGCTCAGGCCGAGAAACGCCGGGCGACGCTGACACATCGCGGCCATGAAATCGTCGACGGTCATCGGCAACCCACGGTCGAATTCCAGAGCTTGCGGCACGTAGCCGATGGTTCCGGGCTCGCCCGGCCATTGCAGGCTCAGGCGCCCCTGATGGGGCATTTGCCCGAGCAGGGTCTTGATCAACGAGCTTTTGCCGCCACCGTTGGGGCCAACCAATGCGTGCACGCTGCCGGGTTGGACCTGGAACGTCACCGTGTCGAGAATCGTCGTGCGCCCCAGCGTCAGGCTGACCTCGGTGAAATCGAGGGTCGGGCCGCAAGGTTTCACCGTCAGGGATTCGTGGGCCGTCATGCTCCCGCCTCCTGAATGGCCCGGACCACGGTGTTCAGGTTGCCGGTCATTTCCTTTTCGTACTTTTCGGCGCTGTAGTCGCCGTAGGAAATGTGCGACAGCGGGTAGAGTTTTACCCCTGACTCACGCTGGATGGTTTCGACGTAGGTCGAGGGAAAGTCCATCTCCGAGAAGATCACTTTCACGTCCAGTTCACGCAACTGATCGATGGTTTTCTTCAACTGGCTCGGGCTCGGCTCGATGCCGTGGGCCGGTTCGACCACGGCCGTGACTTCCAGGCCGAACTCGCGCAGCAGGTAGTCATACGCGGCATGGACAGTGGCCACTCGCAGGTCGGCATTCGGCGCGCTGGTCAGTTTGGCCAGCGCATCGGCACGCATCTGCCGCAGGCGTTTGCCGTAGGTGCGGGCGTTCTGGGTGTAGGTTTTGGCGTTGTCCGGGTCGAGCTTGCCCAGTTCCCGGGCGATGTTATTGACCTGGGCGATGGAAGCGCTGATGGACAGGAATGTGTGCGGGTTCACCACTTTACCGGCGCCGCGCGCCGCGACACCGGTGGCGGCCAGCAGTGGCACGTTCTCGTTGGCTTCGATGACCTTGATGTTCGGGGTCTCGCTGGCAGCGATCATGCGGTCGGCGAAATCGTCATGGCCGACGCCGTTGAGCACGATCACGTCCAGCCCGCCAATGCGCTTGATGTCTTCGGCGCGTGGCTCGTAGGCGTGCGGGTTGAAGCCGGCCGGGATCAGTGGCACCACCTCGGCCTTGTCGCCGACGATGTTCGCCACATAGCTGTAATACGGGTGCAGGGTGATGCCGATGCGCAGGCGCTTGGCCTGATCGGCGCTGGCCATTGGCGCGAGGAGGGTGGTCAGCAGGCCGATGAGCAGCAGCCGCAGGAAGGGCCGGCGTTGAGATGAAATAGGCATGGGCAAGCGGTCTTCTCTCAGAGGAATGCGAAGGTTCAGTGCCGATGCTGGCGGGTCACCCCGGCATCGAATTGCGCGATGACTTGCTGCCAGCCGGCACCGGTCAATGCGGCGTCACTCAGGTCGGTCGGCGCGGCGAGCGCGGCGCTGCGGTTGAGCCAGATGTCCGGGGCGCTGTCGTCTTCTGCACCCAGGCGCATCAGAAACGAGCCGGCGACACTCGGCACCTGGCTGTGGCCGAAGTAGGCCGCTGCTGTCAGCAATTGCCAGGCATGACCGCCGCGGCTGACGGAGCTGGCGTCCTGGGCGAACGGCGCAAAGCCTTCATCAGCCAGGGTTTGCGGGGCAGGCAGGGCCTGTTGTTCCACGCGCAGCAGGTGAATCTCGTCCAGCGTCACCCGCAGGTCGGCGTAGATGCCTTGTTCGGCAGCGCTGAGGTCCCGTCGCGCATCCAGTTGATGGCTCTGCACGCTGGCGACTTCCTTGGGCTCGCCGCGCCAGGCGACGACAGAGCCGGCCACCGCGAGAATGGCCAGGCACAACAGCAGCACGTAGAGGGTTTCATGACCGGCGCCTGCCGGGCGGACAACCTGAGTGGTAGGCGTGCTCATGGGGCCTCGATATCCGCTTGGTCGATCTCGACCACGTGACCTGGGCCTGCGTCGAACAGCACATAGAACTCGGCACCGGGCTTTTTGAAGGTCAGTGTCGAATCGGCGCCGAGCTTGCCCGGCACCAGAATGGTCTCGTCGTAACCGATCACGTCCAGGGTCACGCCCGGTGCGCCGCTGCCATCGGAGAAACCGCCGGTGCAACGGATTTGCTCGGCATCGATGGCTTTGCACTCGCACATCGGGTTGTGGGCGAGTGCGGGGGCGCTGAACCCTGCGCACAGGGTCAGGCCAAGGAGCGCGCCGCTCAGGCGCACACGGGTAAAGCGGTGGGCAACGGTCATGGTTTGCCTCCTTGTTTATGCAGCCAGGCGAGGGTGGCGGGGGATGCGCTGCTCAGGGGAATGGCGGCCTGATGCATGGCGCCGTCCCAGCCTTCCATGGTGATCCACAGTTCGGCGTCGTCCTTGGTCTTTTCCGGAATCGGCAGGGTGGCGCCCATGCGATACGGCGTGCCGAAGAAAATCACCCCGGCGGCGCGCAGGCTGCGGGGTTTGCCGATGCGCAGGTACGTGGCCTTGACCTGGCCGATGCAGGCCTCGCACAGCGCGGCGTTGAAGCTTTTCATGTGGCCGGCCGGGCCGTCGCGGCGCGGTGCTTCGTTACGTAACTCGGCCAGGCGCAGGCTCCAGGGGCCGACCTGAATCTCGCCGATCTCCCGCTCGCCCAGGCCGCTGTCGCCACGGAACAGCGCGGCGTCGGCGAAATACTTGGGCATGAACCCCAGCGGAATCAGCAGCAACAGAATGTTCAGGTGGAAGCGCCATTTATGCCAAAAGCGGCTTAGCGGC
This sequence comes from Pseudomonas purpurea, assembly GCF_039908635.1. Lineage (NCBI taxonomy): Bacteria > Pseudomonadati > Pseudomonadota > Gammaproteobacteria > Pseudomonadales > Pseudomonadaceae > Pseudomonas > Pseudomonas purpurea. The sequence goes on along the minus strand of NZ_CP150918.1, from coordinate 3,872,274 downwards.
GAAGGTGTGACGGCGGCCTGGCTCATCGCGAACCCTCCGAAGCTTCAGACTGCAATACCGCCGCCGGTGCAGGGGCGGCGACAGGGCGTGCGGGTTTATGGCTGCGCTTGAGGGCATTGGCCGTGGCCAGTGCGGTGCGCTTGGTCCAGATCAGCAGGCCGCTGAGGACCATCATGCTCAGCAGCAACCCGAAGAAGAACCAGATCAGCTTGATCCACAATCCACCGAAGTCGCCGGTGTGCAGCGGACGCATGGATTCGGTCACAAACTCCAGCGCCGAACGGTCGGCCAGCAGGCGCGAGGCGGCGATGTCGCCGTTGTACGGGTTGATGTCGGCAGTCTGGTACATCAATGGATACCAGCCCCGCCCGCCAATGCCCAAGTGGCTGTAGGCGTTACTCGGCAGGCTGACGAAACTGGCGTCGAAACCGGGGATTTTCTGGGACGCGATCTTCACCGCTTCGTCCAGGCCGATCATTGGCGCCGGGGTGGCGTCTGCAGTCACCGGCACATTTTCGCGGGCAACCACCGGCAGGATAGGGGCGGTGGAAATGGTGATCTGGTTATCCGACAGCGTGGCCTCGATCAAAAACCAGGTGCCGGTGACTGAAATCACCGCGATGAACCAGATCGACCAGATGCCGCTCAGGCGATGGAAGTCGCCCCAGAAAATGCGTGCGCCGTGCTTGAAACGCAGGGTCGGCTTGAGAAATCCTTTCCAGAAGCGCTTGTAGACCACCAGCCCCGTGACCAGGGAGGCGAGCAACGGCAAACCGAGGAACGACACCAAATACCAACCCCAACTGTAGCCATTGGTGAAGGGCACCAGCCACCAGCCATGCAGGGCGCGGGTGAACGCCTGGAAGTTGAACGCCGGGCTGATCCCCTGAATCGCCCCGGTGTACGGGTTGACGTAGACCGTGACCGAGCGCCCGTCGGGATAGGCGACGTCGACATCCAGGGCAAAGTGCGATTCATCGGGACGTACGATCTGCTCGACGATGAGCTGCGGTTGTGCCTGCTTGATGGCAGCCACCACTTGGTCATAACTGAGCAGTTGAGCCTCGTCCGACGGTTTGCTCGCCCGTATTTCGGGGTTGGCCAGCCAGACGATCTCCTGGCTGACCACCGCCAGTGTGCCGGTGACGCACACAATCAGCACAAAGAACCAAATGGGCAATGCCAACCAACTGTGGACCAGAAACCAGAGCTTTGAACGGGATTTCTTCGACATGGATAAAGGTCTTGAACTCAAGGAATGAAGCGCCAGGACGGGGAGTGCCGCGTCGTGATCGATAAAAAGCCGGCCGTGGCTTTTGCCTACGCGGCCTGCTGCATCTAATTAAGACGAATGAGAATCGTAAATCCCGAATGTCGATATGAAAGTAAATGTTTCTGCGGGCAAGTCATTGCAGCCAGAACAGGCTGGGGAGGGTGCGAGCGGGTGCGTATTAGCGGCGTGAAGCGAGCCCGTGGACACGGCGCCCGCTCACCTTCAACGGTTTATCCCTCGTGGGTCATCTCCCGGGCGCGTTTTTCGATCTGCTCCTGGGTCAGGTCCTCCTTGCGGCTGGCCAGGAACCACACATGACCGTACGGATCTTTCAAGGTGCCCGAGCGGTCGCCGTAGAACTGATCCTTGGGTTCGGAGACCACGCTGGCGCCAGCCTTGATCGCCTGGGCGTATTGCGCGTCGACATCTTTCACATACAGGTGCAGGCCGACGGCAGGTGATTTGTCCGGATTGCTCAACGGGCCTTGATCACACGGCGTGCCCAGCATGATGGCGCAGTCGCCGATCCGCAGTTCGGCGTGGCCGATGCTGCCGTCGGGCATCGCCAGACGCATGGTTTCAGTGGCGCCAAAGGCTTTTTTGTAAAACTCGATGGCCTCGGCGGCTTTCTGGATGCCCAGGTAAGGCGTGATGCTGTGATAACCCTCGGGGATGGGCTTGACGCTCATGACCGTGCTCCTTGTTTTGGGTGGGGAAAAACGCGAATCCTGCGCCGATTGGCGGTCGGTACACTATAGGTCACGGAGTCAAAACCGCTTGAAGTGCCGACGGGAAGCACGTTTGCTGTGAACCCGCCCCGGCCGGCCAAGGCTCAGGGCTGAGCTGAATGCGGCTCCAGTAACTGCGGCCCCGGGCCTTGCTCACCGAGCACATCGCCATAATTGCGCAACGGGCAGGCTTGCATCGACAAACACCCGCAACCAATGCAGCCGTTGAGTTTGTCGCGCAGCCGGGTCAACTGATTGATCCGCTCATCCAGGTCCCGACTCCATTGCGCAGACAGGTGCTTCCAGTCCGCGGCGGTCGGCGCGCGATGATCCGGCAACGACTTGAGCGCCTCGCCGATCTCCGCCAGTGGAACACCCAGCCGCTGAGCCACCTTGATCAATGCCACCCGCCGCAGGACTTCTCGCGGGTAACGCCGTTGGTTGCCCTGGTTGCGATTGCTTTTGATCAGCCCCTTGGACTCATAGAAGTGCAGGGCAGTGACGGCCACACCGCTGCGCTGAGCGAGTTGGCCGACGGTCAGTTCTTTGGTGACCTGCTCTTGATCGATCATGGAAATTATCGCTTGACCTTAAGTTAACTCGAGGTTTTACCCTGCACACCTTCGGATCGCAAGACGCGACTTACACATGAGGGGAGTTTTTCATGCAGTCGGACGAGAAAAATCGCAGCTTCACCCAATTGATCGAATTCGAGATCGAACCCCATCAGCAGCAGGGGCTGGTGTCGGCGTTATCCGCGCAGACCGAACGCCTGGCCCAAGGCTACAGCGGTTTTCTCAGCGCCAGTGTGCAGGCCAGTGATGATGGCCGACGCGTCCTCAACTACCTGCAATGGCAAACACGGGAAGCGGGGGAGGCGGCGTTCCGGGATTTCGAGAACGGCAAGGAGGACTTCTGGACGCTGATCCGCGCCTATCAGGCCAAAGGCGTCACGTTCGGTTCCTTCCAGGTGCTGCGCAGCATCGAACGCAGCCATGACAACGCGTTGCAGTGCGCCCTGGTGAGCTAAGAGTCGGCAATGACGGTCGGTTGTTGCCAAGGTCGATAGCCACTATCGAGAGCGATGATTTTTGTCACTTGAGGGGCGCGCGTAGCCTGTGTCCATTGCCCAAGCTCAGGACTGCGGGAGTTTCCCATGAATCACTTGCTCGTCACTTCACTGCTGTTGGTCGCCTCGGTGCTGGCCGGTTGCGCGAACCAGCCATCGCCCGAATTGCGTCCCTACACCGCTGAGGAATCCAGGGAGCTGGCGCTGGAGGCATTGAGTCGTCGTGGCCTTTCGTTCGATGAGTACCAACAGAAAAAGGCCGAATTGCTCGGCCAGCCACAGAAAGCCTTCGCGTTCGACCAGCACGGCGAAATGAACGCCGAGCGTGGGCTGATCCAGCACGGCCACTCCAGTTAAGCGACTGTACTGCTCGAAGTTTCACCCAACTGTCCGTGGGTTTCGTCGAGGCGCTGGGATAGGGTCAACACCTGACCGACCCTGATGGAAAACGCCCATGACCCTCTCGCTGGATTTGCTGTTGGGCTTTGCCCTGTTTGCTCTTGTCACCTCGATCACACCGGGCCCGAATAACACCATGTTGCTGGCCTCCGGCGTGAACTTTGGTTTTAACCGCTCCATCCCCCATATGCTGGGCATCACCTGCGGCTTCTTCGTCCTGGTGGTTGCGGTCGGGTTTGGCCTGGGCGCGGTGTTTCAAGCCTATCCGTTGCTCTACACCGCGTTGCGTTATGTCGGTGCGGCGTACTTGCTGTACCTGGCGTGGAAAATCGCCCACTCCGGCCCTGTCTCGGAATCTGAGCAAGGCCAGGCCAAACCCATCAGCTATCTGGGTGCCGCGGCGTTCCAATGGGTCAACCCCAAGGCCTGGATCATGGCCATCGGCGCCATCAGTACCTACACACCCTTGCAGGGCTACTTCACCAATGTGATCGTCATCGCCGCAGTCTTTGCCGTGATCAACCTGCCGAGCGTCAGCGTGTGGGTGGTTTGCGGCAGCCTGTTGCGCAATGTCCTGCGGGATCGGCGCTGGTTGCGGGTGTTCAACTGGGGCATGGCGCTGCTGTTGGTGGCTTCGATGTATCCGATGCTGCACGAAAGCTTCAGCTGACCGGCTTCAACCCGGCGCCCGATGCCTGTTAAGCTCACTTCCAGGAGCGTTCCTACGCACTTTTAATGAAGTGGTACTTCTTTAACGGCATCCGATCAGGTATTGCTGACCTGCGCTGTTGGCGCGCTGTCCGTAAGACGGCGTTGCCCAGTGGGTTTATGGTGCGTACCTGATCCCGGAACAAGCTCTGCGGGTTTTTTATGAATAAACGTCCTTTGTATTTCGACTACGCCGCCACCACGCCGGTGGATGAGCGGGTCATCCAGGTGATGGTCGATTGTCTGGGGTTTGACGGTAACTTCGGCAACCCGGCTTCCAGCTCCCACGCTTTCGGCCAGCAGGCCAGGCTTTCGGTCGAGCAGGCCCGCCAGCAGGTTGCAGGGCCTGGTCGGTGCGCAAGCCGAGCAAATCGTCTGGACCTCTGGCGCCACCGAATCCAACAACCTTGCCCTCAAGGGGGTCGCCCAGGCACGCGGCGTGACGGGCGGGCACATCATCACCAGTCAGATCGAGCACAAGGCGATCCTGGATACCGCCAAGCAATTGCAGGACGCGGGCGTTGCCGTGACCTGGCTGGTGCCGGATGCCGAAGGCCTGATCAGCCCGCAAGCCGTCAGCGAAGCGTTGCGTGAGGATACGTTCCTGGTGTCGCTGATGCTGGTCAACAACGAACTGGGCACCGTCAACGACATCCCGGCCATCGGCCAGCGGGTGCGTGAACATGGCGCACTGTTCCACGTCGACGCCGCGCAAGGCGCAGGCAAAGTAGCGATAGACCTGGCGCAATGGCCGGTCGACCTGATGTCCTTTTCCGCACACAAAATCTATGGCCCCAAAGGCATCGGCGCGCTGTACGTCGGGCCGCGTGCCCGGCAGCACGTGCAGGCGCAGATTCATGGCGGGGGTCATGAAGGCGGGTTGCGCTCAGGCACCCTGGCGACGCACCAGATTGCCGCCATGGGCGCCGCGTTTGCGCTGGCGGCGGAACATTTTGATGAAGAGGCTGCCACCATCCTGCATTTGCGCGAGCGTTTGCTCCAGCAGCTCCAGGGTATTGCAGGCCTCAGGTTGAACGGCAGCGTAACCCGACGCATTCCTCACACCTTGAGCCTGACCTTCAGCGAGGGCGAGTTCAATTCGTCGGCCTTGAGTGCGTCTATCGCGTTCTCGGCCACGTCGGCCTGTAACTCTGCGAGCAATGCGCCGTCCCATGTACTGCTGGCGCTGGGGCATGATGCGCGCAGTGCGAGTCGAACGATTCGACTGAGCCTGGGGCGTTTTACCACCGAGCAGGACATCGATCAGGCCGCACAATTGATCAAGGCAACATGCGCCAGCGCTCCGGCGTTCTGGGCAACAACACCGTCTTAAAACGCTGAGTGACATCAGCACCCAATAACAATGATGACTGGTTAGCAGGAGATTCGATGAGTACGCAGCCTTCGACCAATGGAATGGTCCCCCAGCGCCTGGCGCAAACCCGTGAACGGATGAGCCGCGAAGGCATTCATGCCTTGTTGGTGCCATCGGCCGACCCGCACCTGTCGGAATACCTGCCGGGTTACTGGCAAGGGCGTCAATGGCTGTCGGGTTTTCACGGTTCGGTCGGCACGTTGATCGTGACCCGGGATTTCGCCGGTGTCTGGGCTGACAGTCGTTACTGGGAACAGGCAACCAAGGAACTCAAAGGCAGCGGTATCGAACTGGTCAAGCTGCAACCTGGGCAGCCCGGCCCACTGGAGTGGCTGGCCGAGCAAACGCCGGAAGGTGGCGTGGTCGCGGTTGATGGCGCGGTAATGGCGGTGGCCTCGGCTCGGACCCTGGGCAGCAAGTTGGAGGAACGTGGCGCACGCCTGCGGACCGACATCGATGTGTTGGATGACGTCTGGAAGGACCGCCCAAGCCTGCCGGATCAACCGATTTACCCGCACTTGCCGCCGCAAGCCACCGTCAGCCGTGGCGAGAAACTGGCCAAGCTGCGCGAAACGCTCAAGGCACGTGGCGCCGATTGGCACTTCATCGCAACCCTGGACGACATCGCCTGGCTGTTCAATCTGCGTGGTGGCGATGTCTCGTTCAACCCGGTGTTCGTCTCATTTGCCCTGATCAGTCAGCAACAGGCCACGTTGTTCGTTGCGCTGAGCAAGGTTAATGCGCAGCTGCGTGCGACGCTTGAGCAGGACGGCGTGACCTTGCGCGACTACAGCGAAGTCGCCGCTGCACTGGCTGCCATACCCAACGGCGCGAGCCTGCAAATCGACCCGGCGCGCGTTACGGCCGGTTTGCTCGATAACGTGGGAAGCGGGGTGAAACGGGTTGAAGGCTTGAACCCGACCACCCTGGCCAAGTCGCAGAAAAGCCTGGCCGACGCCGAACACATTCGTCAGGCCATGGAGCAGGACGGCGCCGCGTTGTGCGAGTTCTTCGCCTGGCTGGAAACGGCCCTGGGTCGTGAACGTGTCACCGAACTGACCATTGACGAACACCTGACGGCTGCGCGGACTCGTCGCCCAGGTTATGTTTCGCTGAGCTTCAATACCATCGCCGCGTTCAACGCCAACGGGGCGATGCCGCACTATCACGCCACTGAAGAAGAGCATGCGGTCATCGAAGGCGACGGTCTGCTGCTGATCGACTCCGGTGGTCAGTACCTGGGCGGTACGACCGATATCACGCGGATGGTGCCGGTGGGCACGCCGACTGCAGAGCAGAAGCGTGACTGCACGCGGGTGCTCAAGGGTGTGATTGCGCTGTCGCGGGCGCAGTTTCCGAAGGGCATTCTGTCGCCTTTGCTGGATGCCATCGCACGGGCACCGATTTGGGCAGAAAGCGTCGATTATGGTCATGGCACCGGTCACGGTGTGGGGTATTTCCTGAACGTCCACGAAGGCCCGCAGGTCATTGCCTATCAGGCAGCAGCTGCGCCGCAAACCGCCATGCAGCCGGGGATGATCACCTCCATCGAGCCCGGCACTTATCGCCCGGGGCGCTGGGGTGTGCGGATCGAGAACCTGGTGTTGAACCGCGAGGCGGGCAGTAGCGAGTTTGGCGAGTTCCTCAAGTTTGAAACCTTGACGCTGTGCCCGATCGATACCCGCTGCCTCGAACCGTCGTTGCTGACCCAGGACGAACGTGAGTGGTTCAACGGTTATCACGCCGAGGTGCGTGCACGGCTGAGTCCACTGCTTGAGGGCGCGGCGCTTGAGTGGTTGCACACCCGAACTGCCGCTATCTGAGTCACGGTGCGCCGTCAGCGTTGGCTGGCGGCGCACACGTGCAACAGCGCTGGAGGCTAGCTCAATGCTTCCACGACAAACTCCAGCCGATCCTGGCCGAAGTACAACTGTTCATCGACAAACATGCTAGGTGCGCCAAATACGCCACGTTGTATGGCTTGCTCGGTTTTTTCCTTGAGGGCGTTTTTCACGGTTTCATCGCCCGTCAGTGCCAACACCTCATTAGGGTCAAAGCCTTCTTGCGTCAGTACCTGCGCAACGGTCGCCGGGTCGTTCAGGTTTTGACCGTCGACCCAAAGTGCGCGAAACAGACAATCGACAAACGCCAGAAAGCGTTCGGGGTGACGCAATTGCATGCCGGTGACGGCGCGCATGAGCATCAGCGTGTTGATCGGGAAGTGCGGGTTGAGCTTGAACGGAACGCCGTAGCGTTTTGCGTAGCGATTCAGGTCCTGGAACATGTAGCGCCCCTTGGCCGGAATGGTCACGGGTGAGGCGTTGCCAGTGGCTTTGAAGACCCCGCCCAGCAGCATCGGCTGATAGATCAACTCACTGCCGGTTTGCTCGCAAATGTTCGGCAGTTGGGTGTATGCCAGGTAAGTGGTGGGGCTGCCGAGGTCGAAGAAAAACTCTACGCGTTTGCTCATGGTCGATGCGCTCTGCTTATTGTTGGACTAGGGGGGAGGGCTTACCAGCGTTCGCTCCAGGGGCGCAGGTCCAGCTCGAACGTCCAGGCGTCCCGTGGCTGGCTGTGCAGGTACCAGTAGTTCTCGGCGATGTGTGCCGGGTTGAGGATGCCGTCCTGATCCTTTTGAGCGTATTTTTCCGGAAAGTTGTCACGGATAAAATCGGTATCGATGGCGCCGTCGACCACAACATGGGCGACATGGATGTTCATCGGGCCGAGTTCGCGGGCCATGCTTTGGGCCAGCGCCCGAATCCCGTGCTTGGCGCCGGCAAAGGCCGCGAATCCGGCTGCGCCACGCATGCCGGCGGTAGCGCCAGTGAACAGGATAGTGCCACGTTGGCGTATCGCCATGCGCTTGGCCACTTCGCGTGCATTGAGAAAACCCGAGAAGCAGGCCATCTCCCAGATCTTGAAGTACTTGCGTGCGGTTTCCTCAAGAATGCTGCAGGGCACATTGGCGCCGATGTTGAAGACGAATGCTTCGATGGGGCCGATCTGGCTTTCGATCTGCTCTACCAGCGCCTCCACCTCTTCTTCTTTGCGCGCATCACAGGCGAAACCATGGGCTTGCCCACCGGATGCCTTGATCGCGTCTACCAGTGGCTGGAGCTTGTCTGCGCTACGGCGTGTGACGCAGGCAATGAAACCTTCTTGAGCAAAACGCTTGGCGATGGCCCCGCCAGTGGCATCGCCTGCGCCGACAACCAGCACGACTTTGTTGTTATGAGTAGCTGTGGTCATGGATATTGTCCTTTGCTAAACGTTCGTTAAGTAAACGAACGTTATGCTACGATCCACGATGCGTCAAGGTGATGGATTTACAGGGGGGAAGCGATGCGTTACTCAGCCAGTCACAAGTTGGAAACCAAAGAGAAGTTGCTGCAAAGCAGTGCGGTGTCGGCCAAGACCCAGGGGTTTTCCACTGTGGGCGTCGACGCATTGATGAAAGCGATTGGCCTGAGTGGCGGGGCTTTCTATAGCCATTTCTCATCCAAGGACGAATTGTTCAGTTCGATCGTCGAGCGAGAACTGAGCCAGAGCCTGGAGCGCTTGAGTGGTGAAGGGGAGCAGAACCGTGCGCGGCTTGAGCGCTGTCTACAGCATTACCTGAGCATGGCGCATGTCGAGCATCCCGAGTCGGGCTGCGCATTGCCGGCCTTGGGGGCTGAAATAGCCCGCTCCAGTGATCAGGTGCGCGAGCACGCCGAGCATTGGATCTGCCGACTGCAACAGAATTGGGCGTGCATCCTGGAAAGCGAAAGCCTGGCCTGGGCGATCCTGTCGCAATGTGTGGGTGCATTGGTGGTCGCGCGCATGCTTGTCAGTCCGGACGTCCAGCGCAGTGTACTGACCGCTAGTGCCAAAGAAATAGGCCGCCAGATCGCAGGTCAGAACACTGAGTAAAGCGGCATCAGACTATTTGCAGATGACGATCATGCTTCGGCTGGTATAGCCGGCAGGGTTCAGGCCAAACGGATAGTCACCAGGATCCTCCACGGCGTCTCCAGACTTGGCGATCACCTTGTAGCCCTTCGGGCCACACGAGTTGGCTGCGCGCGTATTGCACTTTTCCCAGGAAGACGACAATCCCGAACAGTTGATATGCAGACCTTTCTTTCCACGTTTGACTTCGGTTTTCGACGTCGCGGCGCAGCCTGCGATGGCGAGTACGGCTATCAATACCAAAAATCGTTTCATTCCCGTCCTTTATAGCGGCCCGAGTCTGGTGCTCGGGTAAGACTGCATTGGCGCTCGCGTGTGGTGTCTGGATTTCCTGTCCGGAAAAGTCCATGCCTTACATTGAGTTGCGGGTCAAACATGGCCTAATTGAGCGGCAAATGCCAGACCTACGTCAAATCAGTTTTCAATCGGAAGCAACGATAGGCTTGGGGGCTCCGCGCATGGTCAGGGTGGCACCGACCGAGGCCAGAATGATGCAACTGATGGCCAGCCACTGCGCCAGCGACAGGTATTCATGCAGGAACAATAAGCCCGAGAGCGCGCCGAATGCGGGCTCGATGCTCATCAGCGTGCCAAAGGTGCGGGCGGGCATTCGGGTGAGGGCGACCATCTCGAGGGTGTAGGGGAGCGCGGTGGACAAAATAGCCACGCCAATTGCGACGGGAATCAATGACGGCGTCAACAGGGCTGCGCCGGCGTGCACGATGCCGATAGGTGCAACGAACAGAGCCGCAATCATCACGCCCAGTGCTGCAGTCGTCACCCCGTTGTCTGCCCCGGCTTTTTGTCCGAACAGAATGTACAGGGCCCAGCAAACACCGGCGCCCAACGCATATCCAGCGCCAACAAGGTCGATCCCGGCGCTGGTAGCTCCCGTTGGTATAAGCAGCAGCAAGCCAATGATCGCGAGGCCAATCCACAGGAAATCAATCGCCCGGCGCGAGGCATAGATGGCCACCGCCAAGGGGCCAGTAAACTCCAGGGCGACTGCGATTCCCAGGGGCACTGTCCTCAGGGACATATAGAAGAGGAAGTTCATCCCGCCTAATGCCATACCGTAGACAATAACTGTGCGTAAGGACTTGGCGGTAAGCTTTGCCCGCCAGGGACGTAGAAGCAGCAACATGATGACGCTGGCGAATATCAGTCTTAATGTCGTGGTCCCCTGTGCGCCGACAATGGGGAACATGCTTTTGGCCAGGGACGCCCCCGATTGGATGGAGGCCATTGCTATTAATAGCAGGCCGACTGGAAACAGGGTCGAGGCGAGACTGCGGGGCTGGTCAATCATTGTGAGGCGTCGTCCAAGGTGTCGGGCAGGAAGGCATGCAAGCGCGAGGGAATGCGGATTATCTAGTGCTGAGCAATATACTGCTCATTCTGTCAGCGCGCAGCTATATATAGCGGTGATTTGGCTGGCATTTAAGGTTTCTGATAGAAAAACTAAATTAGGAGTTGACGGCAGATTCTGGAAGTCTATAATTCGCCCCACTTCCGGCGCAGTCGAAACGGAAAACTCCTTGGTAAACAAAGAGTTACGCAGTTTTCGGCGGCGGGTTGCTTCAGTTCATCGAAGCCTGGAAGGAGTTGAAAGAGCGGTGTAGTTTGGCTCTTTTAACGGTTCGGTCTTCTCGATCGAAAGCGGAGAAAAAGAGGGGTTGACAACAGCTAGTAACGCTGTAGAATTCGCCTCCCGCTGACGAGAGATCGGAAGCGCAAGTGGTTGAAGTTGTTGAAGAATTCTTCGAAAGCTTCTGAAAATAATCACTTGACAGCAACAGAGGCTGCTGTAGAATGCGCGCCTCGGTTGAGACGAAAGGTCTTAACCAACCGCTCTTTAACAACTGAATCAAGCAATTCGTGTGGGTGCTTGTGCAGTCAGACTGATAGTCAACAAGATTATCAGCATCACAAGTTACTCCGCGAGAAATCAAAGATGTAACCAACGATTGCTGAGCCAAGTTTAGGGTTTCTTAAAAACCCAAAGATGTTTGAACTGAAGAGTTTGATCATGGCTCAGATTGAACGCTGGCGGCAGGCCTAACACATGCAAGTCGAGCGGCAGCACGGGTACTTGTACTTGGTGGCGAGCGGCGGACGGGTGAGTAATGCCTAGGAATCTGCCTGGTAGTGGGGGATAACGCTCGGAAACGGACGCTAATACCGCATACGTCCTACGGGAGAAAGCAGGGGACCTTCGGGCCTTGCGCTATCAGATGAGCCTAGGTCGGATTAGCTAGTTGGTGAGGTAATGGCTCACCAAGGCGACGATCCGTAACTGGTCTGAGAGGATGATCAGTCACACTGGAACTGAGACACGGTCCAGACTCCTACGGGAGGCAGCAGTGGGGAATATTGGACAATGGGCGAAAGCCTGATCCAGCCATGCCGCGTGTGTGAAGAAGGTCTTCGGATTGTAAAGCACTTTAAGTTGGGAGGAAGGGCAGTTACCTAATACGTAATTGTTTTGACGTTACCGACAGAATAAGCACCGGCTAACTCTGTGCCAGCAGCCGCGGTAATACAGAGGGTGCAAGCGTTAATCGGAATTACTGGGCGTAAAGCGCGCGTAGGTGGTTCGTTAAGTTGGATGTGAAATCCCCGGGCTCAACCTGGGAACTGCATTCAAAACTGTCGAGCTAGAGTATGGTAGAGGGTGGTGGAATTTCCTGTGTAGCGGTGAAATGCGTAGATATAGGAAGGAACACCAGTGGCGAAGGCGACCACCTGGACTGATACTGACACTGAGG